>NZ_PJJQ01000023.1:0-87023 GCF_002929575.1 Cryobacterium sp. N21
GCGGGGTCGGCGGGGCCGGCGGGGCCGGTGGGGCGGTCGCCGCAAACGCTGCGGGCGGGGAGGGTGGCAGTGGTGGTCCGGCAAACTGAGCCGCCGGTGCAGGGGGCGCCGGCGGCATGGAGGCCAGCGGCATCGAAGGTGCAGCGTTGTGGCCGACCGGCGTGGGAACGGCCGGCTGTGCCGGCGCCAGTGACAGCAGCGTCACGGGGGCGAACGGTACGTATCCGGTCGCGGCTATGCCCGGCATCCAGCCGGTGTCGACCGACTTTCCGAACCCGAGCACGCCGGCCCAGATGGGAAAGGAGATCAGGTAGAGCAGGGTGAACCCGCCGCCGTGCCCCAGACGTCGGTTGACGTTGTTGACCGCCATGATGAACACGACGAGGGCTACCAGGTTCGCGGCCGGAATGAACATGCCAATCACCCACAGGGCCGAATACCGACCGAGCTCAAGCAGGGTGATGGTGTTGACGATCGGCACCCAGGCCTTCCAAGCCTGCTCGCCGAGTTTCAGAAAGACCTTGCCGAGGGCGATCGACGAGAACACATACAGGCCGAGGCCGAGCAGCACGGCCACCACAACTACGGCTATCGCCGCTCCAGATGATTCATCCATTTATGCTTCACGGCCGCTGATCGGCGGCCGCTCCCCCAATCTGCTGGTGTCGCGCCGGTTCGGGCGAACGGTGATGACGTCGTATCGAGCTGAGCGTCGGCGAAAAGTGAACAGGTGGCGGGCATCCGCCAGTCGAGAGAAGGAGCGCAGCGAGATGGCTGCGCGCAGGCGTTGCCGCCGGGTTCCACTGGCAGCGAGGCCGGCGCGTTCGGCCGTGACGAGCGCCCAGAAGGCGTCGCTCTCGTCGACCTGAGGTGACACCGGCCCGAAGACAGCCCGGTCGGCGAGGGTCGCAAGCTGGGAACCGCCCGCCGATTCGTAGTACGAGGCGGTCTCGACCCGGGTCATGCTGCCCTGGTCGCTGAAACCGCGGTCGACGGCGGCGTCGATGTATTCGTCCCAGCCGCCCGCGAACCTGGCCGATACGTCGGCCGCGCGGGCCCGGTCACGTCGACGCTTGAATTTGGCACCGAGAATGACCAGGAACGGGGTGCTGATCGCGAGCAGCGCGGCCAGGCTGATGCCGCCGACCTTCAGGATCGCGAACAGCCAGGCCAGATCGGTGCCGGTGACCGGGTCCTGCTCCGGCTGGTCTTCACCGTTGGTCGGGTTCGCCTCGGGCGCGCGCTGCTCGGTTGCACCTTCGGCGATGACCTCGGTATTGTATTGCGGGTCGCGGGTCGTGTCGTCGATGGGTGACAGCGGGTTCTGAAACTGCGGGGTCGCGTCCAGGGTGATCCAGCCGCCGTCGCCGCTGGCCACTTCGACCCAGGCCGCGAGGTTCTGGCCCGAGCAGACTCCGCCCCGGCACGCCCCGGGTGCGCCCGAATCAGCGCCGGATCCCAGGGTGAATCCGAGCACCACGCGGGACTCAAAGCCGAGGTGACGAGCGAGCAGTGCGGTAGCGACGGCGAACTGTTCGTCGTCGCCGATAGCTGCCACAAGCTGGGAATTCTCGGTGGCGGTCGTGCTGTTCTGCTTCTCCAGCAGCGCGGTGAAGAGAGCGTCGATGCGGGCGACCGAGTGTCCGGACAAGCTCGGCGAGAACTGGTAGTCGCCGAGGTCGGCGGTCCAGGAGTCCACCGCCGGCACGGTCAGGGAGTGGCTGAGGTAGCCGCGCTCGCGCAGGCGGGTGACGAGTTCGGCCAGGCCGGTGCCATCGCGTGTGACGGCCTGGGCGTCGACCCAGTCGACCAGGCTCTGCGGAATCAGCGTTTCATCGATCGCGTCACCGGCCGGGCTGGCGAGAGAGGCGAGGTCCGTCGCATCCGCTTGTGAGTCGGAGACGATCGTGTAGCGGTCGCCGCGCTCGAGGGCTTTGAGTTGAATTCCGGATGCCGTACCCGCGTTGTAGAAAAAGCCGTCGCTCAGGTCAGCCGCGCGATCACCGGCAAAGCGGATGCTCGACAGCGCGCCGGCCTCCGGCATCCAGACGCCGCTGTAGCCGGCAATGTCGAACCGGGTCGTGACGCTGTCCGCGCTCGCCCCGCGCGCGTGCGGCACCCGGGCGAAGGCGGTGGCCTGGTCGCTCTCGCCCGCGGCGGGGTCGACGACCCGAAAGACTTCTCCGTCGTAGTAGCTGAGCACGGCGAGGCGCACGCGGGAGTCGGTGCCGTCGTCGATGGCCGGGCCGGATACCGTGAACAGCTCGGCGTCGTACTGCTCGGCGCTGAAATAGCTGCGGTACTGGCTGAGCGGGCTGACGTATTCGCGCAGTTCGACGGCCGGGTCGATGCTGCTCCGCAGCACCTCACGGGTCGGCGTCGCGGCAACGGCCGACAGCCCGCCGAGGGTGACGCCGATGGCGAGAACGAGCACCCCGCCGGCGAGAATGGCCCGGCGCAGGCGACCGCCGAGGCCGCCGGGAGTGCGCCGCACCCCGGTGGTGCGGGCAGCCAGGTCGAGTGCCTCGCTGCGGGCGAGGTGGGTGCGCCAGGCCAGAAAGCCGAAGGCCAGCAGCAGGGCGGCCAGGCCGATCAGGCTTTCGCGTGGTGCCGGCAAACTCACACTAAAAAAAGTCAGCGGAACGCTCACGGCACTCGACCCGAAGACGAGGCCGAACAGTTGCACGGCAAAGATCAGCGGCACGGCCAGGGCCATGAGCCGGCCGCCGCGCCAGGCCAGCGAGAGTGCCACAGTGGTGCCGCCGAGAAACAGCAGAAAGGCGGGGGCGAGCAGCGACTGATAGGAGCCGACCGGCAGTTGGATGGTGACGAGTTCTTTCCAGCTGAAGACCGTCGCGGTCACCAGGTCGAGCAGCCCGCCGACGGCGTTCGGCACACTCGTGAGGGCGGTCGGCGCCGCGAGCGGTACGCCGAGCAGCAGGTAAGCGCCCAGCACGGTCAGCAGCACGGTGAACCAGCTCCAGCCTCGACGGGCGCCGAGCCAGGCCAGAGCCAGGCCGGTGAGAATCGCTCCGGCCGCCATGATCAGGTAGCTCACGTCCTGGTAGATCGGCCAGGCCGCCCACACGGCAACGAGCATCATCGCCACGATGAACACGGCGTTGATCACCCAGGCACGCCGGCGTGGGACCGGCCCACGGCGCGGGCGGGTGGTCGGCACGGCACCGGTCGCAGGTCGCATGGGCTGAACTTCGGGCGCGCTCATGCTGCTCGTCGACTCAGCAGGGATTGCAAGTCGTCGAGCACACCGATGGTCAGCACGCTGGTGCCGGCCAGGTCACGAAAGCTCGGCTGTTCGTTGGGGTTGCACAATACGGCGACGACCTGCACGTTGCCGGCAAATTTGAGGGTGAGAACCTGCAGACGCCGAGCGGTCATCGCCGAACCGCAAATCACGAAGGCGATGGAGATGTCGGGCACGACCTGCGCTGCGAGCACGCACACGTCTTCGATGTGCATCGCGTGCGAGCTGGTTTCGATGGCGGTGAGGTCGTCGAGCAGAGTGCGCGTCGACACGACGCTCAGGCTGCGTACCGAACGGATGCTCTTCCGCACGATATCGGGGATTTCCTCGCTCGCTACGACGGCCAAATCGCGGCCGTCGCGAATGGCGCGCACGCCGAGCGAACCGGCGGCGCTGACCGCCATCTCGAACTCGTCCTCCGACGCGTATTCGGCATCGTTGAGGCTCAAGACGATGGCCAGGCGGGAGCGGCGGCTTTCTTCGAACTGGCGCACCATGAGCTTGCCGGTCTTCGCGGTGGATTTCCAGTGAATGTGCCGCTGCCCGTCACCCGGCGCGTACTCGCGAATGGCGTGAAAGGAGATGTCGGAGTCGACGATGTCACTCGTGGGGTTGCCCTCGAGGTCGCGCACGAACCCGGCGCTCGTGCTCGGAATCGATACGGTCACCGGATGCACGAACAGGCGGTTGACGTCGGCCCAGGCCACTTCACGGCCGAGCACACCGAGCGGGTCGCTGCGCACGGTCGTGACCGGGCCCACGTCAATCACACCGCGGCGGTAGGCCGGCACGCGAACGTGCTCTTCGTGAACCTGACCGCTGCGGAGGAGCGGCACGTAGACATCCGCCAGGCCTTTGCCAATGGGAACGTCGACGCGACCCGGCAGCTCGAGCCGTTTGGACACGTTGGTGACGGTGAGGGTGCCCAAAACCTCGGAGCCGGCCACCACCCGGTCGACCGGCAGCACGAAGTCGACGCTGTAGGCGCGCCCGCCGGCCAGAAAGGGCAGGGAGATGAGAATGAGGGCGACCGCCACACAGCCGGTGACGATCAGTTCGGTCCAGCCGAAAACGAGGCCGAGCGGCAGCAGCACGATCGCCGTGGCGACGACGACCCAGCCGGCCGGCGTGACCGTTTCGCCCACCCATTCGACGGATACCCGCGCACCGTTTCGCACAATTCGCGAAACCCGCATCCAGAGCACGACGGCGCCCACGAGGGTCAACGTTGTTGACTGGTTCGTGCGCGTGGTGCTGTACCGGGTGTGCGTTGCAGACCTGGTCTGGGTGCTGGTTCGCGCCAGATTTGAGGTCTGGGAGCGCCGCGATTCGGTGTGGAAGCTCACGCCAGGTCACTCCGACTGGGCGGTACGACGTCGAGCAGAATCTGGCCGATGACGGCGCTCGCGGTGACGCCGTCGAACTCGGCCTCCGGGTCGAGCACCATGCGGTGCGCGAGCACCTGGTCGGCGAGGGCCTTGACGTCGTCGGGGGTCACGAAGGTGCGGCCGTGGGCGACGGCCCAGGTTTTGGCGGCCTTGGTGAGGGCGCGGGCGCCACGCACGCTGACGCCCATGCGCACCTGGCGGGCATCCCGGGTGGCCTCGACCAGACGGCCGATGTAGTCGTAGACCAGGGGGTTCACGAACACTCCGCGGGCGATGTCGCTCATGCTCACGAGCGCCTGCGGGGTGATCACCGGGGCGAGTTCGTGGCGCACGTCGGCGGTGCCCTCGAGAATGCGAATGGTCGAGGCGAGGTCGGGGTAGCCGAGCGACGCCTTCATCATGAACCGGTCGAGCTGCGCTTCGGGCAGCCGGTAGGTGCCGGCCTGCTCGATCGGGTTCTGGGTGGCGATCACGAGGAACGGCACACCGGTTGAGCGGGTGACGCCGTCGATGGTCACGTTGCCCTCTTCCATCGCTTCGAGCAGCGCGGACTGGGTCTTCGGGCTGGCGCGGTTGATCTCGTCGGCGAGCACGACGTTGGCGAAGATCGGTCCGCTGTGAAACTCGAACTCGCCGGTCTTCTGGTCGTAGACGGTGATGCCGGTGACGTCGCCGGGCAGCAGGTCCGGGGTGAACTGGATGCGCGTGGAGACTCCCTGCACGGTCTGCGACATGGCGCGGGCGAGCGAGGTCTTGCCGGTACCCGGGTAGTCCTCGAGCAGCAGGTGGCCCTCGCTGACCATCGCGGTGAAGGCGAGTTCGATCACGTGGCGCTTGCCGAGAACGACCTGCTCCACATTGTCGACCATCATCGCGAAAGTCGCGGAAAACCAGTCTGACTGCTCCGTGGTGATTGTCATGTGTGTGGCTCTTTCAGTGGGGCGAAGATTAGTTGGTGGGAGCGGATGCTGCGCTACAGCCGAAGGGGCCAGCGAGGGTACCGGAGACGGCGGGGAGGTTCTTGGTTGCGGCTGCGGTCCAGGCGATGGTCCAGTTCACGTTTCTGGTCTGGGTCGCGTCGGCGGGAACCGCTGCTCCGTCGCGGGAAGCCCACGTGCGGCCGCCGTTTCCGTCGGACACGTCGTACTGGGCGCTCGTCACAGTTCCCTCAGCGAGTCCGACCGAGGTGGCGTCTACTGCGACCTTCAGGGTGCCGCCGATGACGCACCCTGTGTTGGTGAGCGCGGTGACCTCGTACTTGACTTGCCACGCCTGACCGGAATCCGCTGCCTTGACCGCCGACCAGTCGCTGCAGAGCGAGTCATCGTTGTCGGTGCAGTACCGCACCGTGATGCCCGGGTCGGCGCCGAAGACGGTCGAGCCGGTCGAAACGTCGTAGGCATCGAAGTCGACCACGAAATCATCGGGAACGGTTGCCTTCGACGTGGGCGTCGTGAGCAGGTACTGGCCAGTGCTCTGTCCGTTAGCTGGCGTCGCCATACCGTAGGTGTACGAGCCGTCGCCCGGAGCGGAGGGCTTCACCCACGTTGTGACGGAGCCCGCGCTGCCCACCGCCTCGCCGTATCCGTTGGAATAGCAGACCGTCACGTAGTACCTGGTGTGCTTGGTAAGGCCACCGATCGTGGAGTCCGGTGAGGTGCGGTTGCCGGCCGAAGTGATTGCCGCGCGAGTGAACGTGCAGACAGGATCCGGCGTGGTTGATGCCACGTACAGAATGTGTTCGGGCTCTGCGCTGAAGTTCTTGTTTGGCTCGGTGCCCGACACCGTGATCGAGGTGTTCTCGGAGGTTAGGGTGCCAGCCGTGATCGAGGGACTTCCCGCTACAGTCACCGTCTGATCGACCGAACGGTTGGTGGGCCCGCTGCCCGCCGGCTGGTCATCCTTGCTGAGCGGGGTGACATTAATCGTCTGCTCGCCGACGGGCAGCGTGCGGCTGAATTCTGTCGTCCCCACGCCGGGAACGGCGACGGGTTCTTCGGTACCGTTTACGCTGTAACGGTTGGTTGACGGGTCGTCGTTCTCGATCGTCACCGTCACAACGCCCTGCGCCGTCGTCGTTCGTTCGTCGAAGACCGGCTCCGCAGTGAGTGTGCCCATGCCCGGAGTGTCATACGACCAGGCCGTCACGCTCACCGCGGTGCGCGATTCCCCGACCGCATTGAAGGCTTTGGCCTCGTAGTCAGCTTTGTCACCGTTCGCCGACGTCGTGATGTTGCCGCAGTCGCCCGACGTGTCGCACCTCGCCACCGAAGCGCCGTTGCGGTACAGGTTGAAGCCTTCGAGGGCCGGGTAGGCCGCGTTAGCGCCGCCGGGGCTCACCGAGAGAGTCACCGACCGGTCGTCGTAGGCGATTTGGGCCACGGCGTTCGGCGCTTTCGGGTAGCCCTGCAGGTCAACCGTGATCGACCCATTGCGGGTGCCGGCGCTGAGCTTGCCCTGCGCGTCGCGCACCACAAAACTCGCCTCACAGACACCGCCGGCGGTGTCGCCCGACCAGCTGGCTCGAACATTCTTGGAATTCTCGACCGAGAACGACACCCCAACGCAGGTGCTCGGGGCGGTGACCGAGACCAATTCAAGCGGTGTTCCGCGGTACAGGTTGACCTCGCCGGGGGTGCCGACGACGGCAATCGAGCAGCTCGATCCCGACGACTGGGTGCAGGTCGTCGCGACGGTGCCGCCCTTGGGCAGTTCGCTCGGTGCCGGGCCTACCTTGAGCGCGAGCACCGCCGGAATCGCCTCGCGGTGGCTCGACAGGCTCACGGTGACCGCCGCCTCCCGGCCGGCCACGGCGTTGTCGGCGACAGAGATCGTGAGAATCGAGCCGTCCTGCGTGACGGTGAACTGGTCGGAGGAGAACTCGATCGCAAAGGTCAGCGCCGGCACGTCGCCCTTGCCCTGCCACTCGACCATGTGGCTGAGGTCGTAGCGAACGGCGTCGGCTCCCGGGCTCTCGGTCAGCGCGGCCGGGCGCAGTTCCGGCTGGGGGTCGAGCGGCTCGACCACGATGGGTACGACCAGCTGCGTGTAGTCCTCCTGTCCATCGATGCGTGCCGGCACCGTGCAGGAGTCGGTCCAGGGCGCATCGGAACCGGCCGTGTAGGTGACCGTCGTGCCGGAGTCGAAGGTGCAGGTCGCCTTGCCGCGCTCCCCCGACGAACGGATGCCCGTGCGCTGCAGTTCCAGCGTGGTCCCGGCGGGAATCGACACGAGGCTCGTCAGATCGAAACTGACCGAGGCATCTTCCCGCACGTTTTGGTCGACGTTCCCCTTCTTGAGCGCGATGATGATCGCATCCTTGGCCGGAATGCGCAGGAACCCGTAGGTGGTCACCAGGGCGCCCTGAAAATTCGGGCCGGTCAGGGCGAACGGGGCGAGAAGTCCCTCGTCGGGGACGTCGCCGCGGATCTTCCAGCCCGACACGTCAAGGCCGGGGTGGTTTCCCCACAGGGTCAGGGTGAGATCGGAGACATCCCCGGAGTTCCAGGACACCTTGTCGGTGACCACGTCGATGCCCTTGGGAAACCCGTCTCGTTCGTCGAGGGTCAGGGTGGTATCGATCACGACCGGGTAGTCGGGAACCGAGGTGCGCACCACCTTGACCACGATGAGTCCCTGGCCGACGTCGTCGTTGGCGTTGGTCACCGAGTAGACGAAGGTGAGCAGGCCCGGCTCGTCGCCGGCCGTGAACACCACGCGCGCGTCGGTGACGGAGTCGATGCGCCCAGCCAGCGCGTCGTACTCAGCGGTGCCAGCCGCGGCGTCGGGGGTGACCTGGCTCAGGGTGAGGCTGCCGCCGCCGGGTTCGATGTCGTTGGCGGCGGGAAAAACGACGACCTGGTTGTCGGGCCCGGCCTGCACCTCGACGTAGTCGCTGAAGGTGATCGGGCTCGGATTGGAGCGCTGGTCAAGTACGCCGATGCGCACGAGGGCGACGCCGGTGGTTCCGGCGGTGTCGCGTACGCGGTACTGAAATTCGATGGCGCCGTGATAGTCGCGGGGGCTGGAATAGACGACGGCGTCGCCGGTGGCGTTGAGCGAGGCCGTTCCGCGGGCCGGCTGGGTGAGCACCCGGTCGAGCACGACGGTGTCACCGTCGGGGTCGGTACCGAAACTGTCAAAGGGAATCTCGATGGTCTCGCCCGACAGCACCCGACCGTAGAGGGTGTGCGGCTGGGGCGCCGTGTTCTCCCCGTCGGCGAGCACCTCGACCGAGACCACGGCCGAGTCGATGAGTTCCGGCGAGCCGGCGGTGTAGACGCTGTAGGCCACCTCGTAGCTGCCCGGTTCGTCGGGGGCGAGGTAGCGCAGCTCGGCGCCGGCCGCGAAAGCGAGGCCACGGTCACTGCGGTTCTGCACCGATTCGGCGTTGAGCATCACGATGTTGCCGTCGGGGGCCACATCGTTGGCGAGCACCGGGATGTCGATCTGGGCGCCAACGCGCACCGAGACGCTGTCGTTCATGGCGATCGGCGTCTGCGGAACGGATGCCGAAAGCAGGTAGACGGTGGCCTCACCGCGCACGGTGTACAGCGGGTTTTCGGTGCCGTCTGACACCGTGTAACGCACGGTGCCGAGCTTGCCCGGTCGTTCGTCAGCGGTGGAACCGCGTACGCGCAGAATGTTCTGCCCGACGACATCGACGCTGAGCGAGGCGCCCAGAACGGTCTCCGGGATGGCTTCGCCGAGCAGCAGCACCCGGCCGGCCGGGTTGGAGACGGCGGTGAAGACGTCAACGCTGGTGTCGGCCTTGGGCCGCACGAAAACGGTCACGGGGGAGGTCGTGAGTGCCTGGGCATCCGCTGACACCACCGAAATGCGCGCGAGCGTGACGACCTCGCTCACGTCGTCGGCGATGGTGAGACTGACGGTGTAGTTACCGACGACGGTCGCGGAAAAGTCGAAGGCAGTACCGTTCGCCGTGATGCTCACGGCCCCGCCCTCGGTGCTCGACGGTGTCGTCGCCGACGTGATGCGGTACAGCCCGGCAGCGCCCGAAATGTACTCGGCGGGGTTCACCGTGAGGCGCTCGTTCACCGAAGCGAGCAGTGCGAACGGTTCAACGGTGAGCCGTGGCGTGGGCGTGACCACGATCGTGAGCACCTTCTCGGTCGAAGCGTCGTGAATGTCCGAGACGCGCACCAGAATCGTGGCCGACTGGGCGGCCTGTTCGGCCGCGTTCGGGTGCTTGTAGACGAGCACGCCGGCCGGCGTCACGCTGACCGAGCCGATAGCGGTGGTGTTCAGAGCGGATGCGACGAAGATCGGATCGCCGTCGGGATCGACCCAGCCGGGCAGCACCGGAATGGTCACGGTGCCGCCGGGCTGTACCTCGGGGCTCGGCCAGTCCTGCAGGCAGCCGTCGGTGCCGCACCAGACCGGGGCAGAATTGATCTCGTCGCCATGCACGGTGAGGGTGACCGTGGTCGGCGCGGAGTCGAGGCCGTCGGCGCGCGATCCGTCGGTGATGGCGTAGTTGAACGTTGCAGAGCCGCGAGCGCCGGGAGCCACCTGCACGGCGAGAGCCTGGTTCTGATCGGTGACGGTGACGGTGCCGAAATCGGGGTCGAGGCCGGTGACCGAGGCGGGCACGACGCTCAGCACGTCATCGTTGGCGTCGTGGTCGTTGAGCAGTACCGGCAGCGTGACCAGCTGGTCGATGCGCACACCGAAGGCGTCGGGCACGGCAATGGGTGCTTTGGGTTCAACGACCTCTGAAGCTTCCTCCACGTCGTCCTGGCGCTGGGGTTCTTCCGCCGCGGCGAGGGTCCAGTCCTGGGAACTGGCGACCAGGGCGCCGCCCGGAACGGTCCACACCCATCCGCTCCGGGTGTCATTGAGAATCATGAGCGATTCGTTGGCGCGAAAGGCGGGGGCGGCGTCGCCGGTCGGAGTTGCTGCGCCGTAGCTGAGGGCGGATTCGCCGTCGCTCTCGCTGAACAGGGTGCCGCCGACCCCGGAGGCGGGCAGCCAGGCGGCGTAGCGTTCTCCTTTAAAAGGGGTCGGCGCGGCGGGGGCGCCGAGCACGGTTTCAGAGTTGCCGACCAGTTCGGTGCGGGCCCCGTCGGCGAGCGCGAAGGAGATCAGGCCGGTCTGGTCGGCGACGAGCACGTCGTCGGCGGTGGTGCTCGGGCGTTGCAGCACGGCCAGTTCGCTGAGGTTGGTCGGGGTCGGAGCGTTCTGCCCGGCCAGCCACAGTTCGTCGCCGACCACGCTGAGCAGCGCCCAGCTGTCGCCGACAACGCTCAGTTGGCTTCCGGGCTCGGCCGGGCCGTCGGTCACGTCGTCACTATTGCGAATCTTGTCGTCGACGATGGAATAGCGCAGCACGCTTGCGGCCTCGCTGGAGTAGCTGTAGAGCACCCCGTCCGGTGTGATCGCGATGGCGTCGGAGCGGTAGACGCGCGGGGTGTCGCCCTCGGCTACCTCGTCGTCGGCGTAGGGATTGACCGCGCGCGGTGCTTCCGCGGCGCCCACGGTTCCGGCGAAGACCGTTCCGGCGCTCGTGAGATAACCGACCCAGGAACCCGATGACACGACGGTTCGGGTGCCGGCCGGCGTGCTGTCGTAGTCGCCGGCGTCGTCACCGAGGTCGATCGGCGCCGCGAGGCTCACGTCGACGACCTTCTCGTTGTTCTGCGCGTAGAGCAGCACGGTGGAATCGGTTTGCACCAGTTCGCTCGGCGCCGGCACGGTTTTCACGGTGTCGAGTTCGCCGAGGTCGGTGTTGACGCGGGCGTACCGGTTGCCGTCGCCGCTCTGCAAAGCCCAGATCGAACTCGCGTTCACCGGCGTCTGCTTCACGTCGAAACCATCGACGACGATCGCCACGGTGGCCAACAGCGCGCCGATCGCGCACACAGCGGCAATGCGGATGACGCCGAGACGAGCCGTTGACAGCACGGGCAGGCGGCGGCGAGTCCGTTTGCCGGCCATCAGAGCAGCCCGGTGATCACGAGCACGCCCACGGTGGCGCCGATCCCGACGATGACAGCGCTGGACAGGAGCAGGCTCAGTGTGAGCGGGGTGAATCGGGTGCGAGCCGTGTCGCTCGAGTCCGGCAGGGTGCCCTCGCGGGTCTGCGAGGCGGGGCGGCGGGTACTGCGCCGCGGGCCGGGGCGAAGGGTGGGAATAGAGACATTCGAGATGACAGCGCCACGCGATTCGTGGTTGTCAAAATCCACCGGCGCACCAGCGGATGCCCACGCCTCGTCGGCGACCTCCAGCGCGGTGAGCGGCAGTCCGAGGTCGCGTTCCACGCGCTGCAGGTCGTAGGCACACTCGAGCATGCTCCCCTGGCGGGCTGCCGGGTCGCGACTCATCATGCGGGCGAGGGCGCTTTCAAAGGAGGCGGGAACATCCGCTCGCCCGATGCTGGTGTATTTGGCGCGGCCAATGCGCTGTTTCAGCTGTACCCGCGACCCATTGGAACCGGCTGGCAGTTCGAACGGCGCCCGTTCGGCCAGAAGCGAATACATCGTGGCACCGAACGACCAGACCTCGGTGGCGATCGTACCGGTGGTGCGTTCGTCGACGACCTCCGGGGCACTCCACGGCAGCGACATGGCGAACAGCTCCTCGCGGGCACCGCCGGCCAGCGACGCGGCGATGCCGAAGTCACCGAGCACCGGGCCGCCGAAGGTCGTGGTGAGAATATTGGACGGTTTGATGTCGCGGTGCAGCACCTTGGAACGGTGCGCTGTCTCGAGGGCGCAGGCAATTCGCACGGCGATATTGAGCACGGTGGCTACGGACAGCGACTGGGTACGCTCCCGGGACGAATAGGAACCGGGGCAGAATTCCATAACCAGGTAGGGGCGGCCATCGGCCGAGATGCTCGCGTTGTAGACGGTGAGAATGGACGGGTGCGAGCTGAGGCGCGCCATGAGGTCCGCTTCGGCATTGAAGGAACGCAGTACGTCGGCGTCGACGATGTCCTGCAGCAGCACTTTGACCGCCACGGAACGGCGGGGCATGTTCTGTTCGAACAGAAAAACGTCGGCAAATCCACCGGTGCCGAGGGGGCGCACGTAGGTGTAGCCCGACAAAACGGGCGGAGCAGAAGGAAGTCGCCTGCCCATTACTCCCCCGACCTGCATTGTTCCTATGTGGCGTCTTTGTGTCGCAAAGACGCAGCTGGTCTCACGATCAATCTTAACGGCGACACTCGACCCCGCCACACACTGGGGCAAATGGTACACCCCCAAAATGGGGGTGCCTAGCTAAGTAGTCGTGCGCGTCACTGGGAATAGACGGTCTTGGCAAGGGCATCGACCTGCGGCGGGGACTTTTCGAATTCGATCAGGTCGTAGGTCGCTGTGCGCAACGCCGCCAGGGTCTCACCAACCTCCCAGGCGTAGTCCCGGGTCGCGACGACCCCCGGAACGGACGTGTCCGGGGTCAGATACCGCGTGCACCGAACTCCCACCAGGCCGCTCGTGGTGACGAACGGCTCGACCACGGGGGGATCGATGGCGTCGGGGTCCGCTGCGCCGGCATAGTCCTCGACCGAGATCGTTCCCGCCGACCGGCGTGACTCGACCCGAAGGTCCGTTAGAACGAGCAGGCCGTCCCAGTCGCCGAGGCGAAGGAACGATGCTGAGGCCCCGCGCTCCTCCACGGATTTCGCAAGCATCGCGAAGACGCTCTCGATGCGGTCGCGTTGTTCACGAGAAACGCCCTCGCCGTCAGCAATCGCGTCGACCAGTTCTCGGGCCCAGTCCTCCCGGCGCTGCCAGCGGTCGTCCACGCCGAAGGTCGGCACCCCGATCCAGTCATCCGGATGGTCGACGAAGATACTCATGACATTCCGGCCACTGCGGCTCGCGCAGCCGTCGGAGCGAACCTGATCGTCAGCGCCATCGCGTCGAACAATTGCTCGACTGCATCCAGCAAATCGTCGGCCTCCGGTGTGTCCATCCGCAGCATGCTCCCCGTCACGACCAGCAATCGATCCCCGGTCGGGGGAACGATGGCGTAGCTGATGCGCCGCGATGCGGGAATCTGCAGCTCACCGTTGGCAGTGAGGACGACGGGTACGTCACCGGCCTGGCGTACGGCGAGTCGACCACCCACCTCGACCGCCGTCGCACCGCCACGAGCCGCAAAGGCCAGAAGGGCGTCTGCCGCCGAGTTCTCGCCAGCGGCGAGCTGGGGGGGCTGACACGATGATCGACAGCGGTACCGGCGCACCGTGGATGAGTTCCGTCGGAAGGTACAGGTCGGTTCCCGAAACAATCTGGGCACCGCGCACCACTTCACGCAGTCGTGCAGTCACGAACCGACGCACGTTGGCCTGGGCGTCAGCGGGGGCGTTGGCAACGGCGCGGTCCACTATCGCGCTGCTCGCGGCGCTCGCACGTTCGTCCAGGGGAATTCTGGCCCATCCCGGCGGAAGCACCAGAAGATAGTCGACGAGGTCAGGCATTCTGCGGCTTTCGTGGGGCGCCACGACGTTTCTTCTTCTTTTGCGGCCGACGATTACCGTGCCAGAAGGCGACCGCGGCCACCGCGGCGAAAGCCGCGATGTTGACCCACCACCAGGAGAACCATCCGTCAGAAGGTGGATAGTACATTGCGCACGTTGCGGACCCAAAGGAGCCGATGATCGACAGCAGGGCGATGAACATCGGAGAGATCTGCAAGATGAGTTTGGCACCGGGGGCGGAAACCATCTGTTGCCGACTCCGCTTCCAGCAGATCTTCAGAAGCGCAGCAAGAGAGAGCGCACACAGCAGGGCCGTCCACGCCGGTATCGGGTATGGCAAAGTTCCCGCGAGGCGATCAACATTAGTCACACCGGGACCCGGCTCCATATTCCCGGGAATCTTCAGCACGACCACCATGATCACGTTGAAGGCGAGTCCAAGCGGAATAACAGCGACCATCACGAACAGCGTCACCACGAGGGCATACGAACTGCGCACGGCGATCAGTCGGTCACGTGCTTTTTCTTCGATCTGCGCGAGACTCATCACCAATCCTCATTCCGAACCGTGAATGTTTCGACGTACGACGGCTTGGCGACGGCTTTGACGCCCTCTTCCGCAAAGGATGCTCCGAATTCGTTAAGGGCCCACGCGCCGCCGAGTGTCCACATTTTTCCGGGTTGGGCGGCAGCGATGACCTTTTCGGAGACGAGGCCGGACTTCAACTCGAGGCGGGACACTGCGTCCCACTCTGCGAGAGCGCGGGGCACCGAACGTGATTCGACTACGGGAGGGGCGAGCAGTCGCGGCGCAGTGCTCGCTGCGATCTGATCAATCTCGGCTTTCGCAACAGCCTTGGTGTACCCGGAGATCCCCTGGCCGGCCTTGCTCTTCATGAGCGCGTTGGCCGCGGCGTCTGCGGTGGCACTGTGCACGGCCGTCACCTGCCGGCTGATCAGCCTTCCGGCGATCTTGCCCATCCCGAGCGGGAGAATCGCAAAAACGACCTCGATGATGCCCTCGGTGAGTGATTTGTGCCCGGTGGCGGTCTGAGCGGCAGCATTCACAATGGTGGCCGTCGTAACGGCGATGACCACGCCGGCGATCACCCACCCGGCGATGGGGATGGCGAGCGCGACGAGGACTAAGGCAGCGGCGAGGATCCCCGCCGCAAGAATCAAGTTGTCGATCAATGCGGCGTGCTGGTCGAAGACCTGGTCGACGTTGTCCCAGAATGTGTCATTGAGGTCGCCGGAGTTCTCGACGTCAGAGATGGCCTCGGCGGCGACGGTCGCGGCGACATCGCGCTGGTCGATGGCAGTCTGCAGCAGCGCGACGGCGGCATCGAGCAGGCCGGCCGCGTCGGCGCAGTCAGTCTCAGCGTCGTCGTGCTGTTTTTCGTAGTCGCGGCGGTCTTCCGCGCTAAGGCTGGGATCAAAGAGTTGATACTGATATTTGGTCTGGGCGGCATAGGCATCCGCTTTGGCCTGACCGGCCGTGTTCGCATTGCTCAGCGCCTGCACCGACGTTGCCTGCGCTTCGCTGAGTGGGGTCACATAGTTGATCAGCGCCAGGCCGACACCCTCATAGCGCTCCTGGGCGCGCTCAATGCGCTCAGCCACGGCGTCAGCCTGCTCAGCGAGAGCCGACACAGCCTCGCTGACCATACCCTCGCAGCCAGACAATGCACGCAGGTTCGCTGCGGCGGTGATCCCAGTTGCTGGCGAACGCGGTCACGCGGTCGGCGAGACCGGCGTGACCCACGGCATCCGCTAAATTCTGACTCGTCGTCTTCGCTGTATCAAACTCGGTTCGAATCAGCGAGACGTCACTCGCCATGTCTCGGAGCAGGGTTGTATCAACCAGCAAATCAGACATAGTTCTCTTTCAAACCTGTGCTGCGACGGATGCTTAGCCGCGGATTGCGTTGCCGAGCTCGGTGTCCGCGTTGCTGAGTGCGTCGGCAGCGGCGGAGAGGAACTGGCTCATGCCATCAAGGCCGTTGACCGCGAGGGTCGTGCCCTGGGTGAAAGCGTCATAGGCGGTCTGGAAGGCGCCGGATGCGGAGTCGGTCACGAAGCCGGAGCCGACCAGGTTGTTCACGAGCGTCTGCAGCTCGCCGAGCTTGGTGATGACGTCGTCCTTGCCCGAGGTCAGCCGACCAGCGGCATCCGTCATGTCGGAATAGGTCACGTTGAGATTGGCCATGATGTCCCCCAGAAGATATGAGCCCGAACGGGCTGCGTGTGATCCTAACCTAGCTGCAATACCCCGTCGGGTCGAGTGGGGGGTGAACCCTCGGTCTAGTCCCAACTACTCCACGAGCGGCAGCTGCACGCGTACAACCTTGCCGCCGGATACCATCATGCCGCGGCCGGGCGGAAATTCGGCGCGGTTCAGGCGCGGCAGCGGAGTCTTCAGCAGGATGTCGCCCTCGATGGTGTCGGGCTGCAGCAGCAGACCGCGCCTCGTGTTCTTCATCTCGGCGAACAGCGGCCAGGACGAGTTCCACGACGCGGTCTCACCGTCGGCGACCAGAAAATGGTCGCTGCGCTTGACCTGTTTGATGAGCTCGACCAACACTGCATCGGCCGGGGTCTGCAGAAAATCGGCGAGGTTTTCAATGACGATCACGATTCTGGGTGTGGCCAGGTCGGCGCTCACCGCCAGGGTGATTTCTTTGCCCAGGTCAACGGCCTCGGCGACGGTCGTCGCAGTCGTCACCCAGCCGGGCAGCCCGGCCAGCCCTGACCGTGCGTTGCCAATGTAGTACCGGGCGATCGTGGGGTCAAAGCGTTCGAAGGCGTGCATGAGTGCGCGCAAAGCGTTGCTGCGCCCGCTGGCTGGCGGCCCAGACAAGAGCAGCGTGCCGCGCGGCTCGAAACCCACCGGGGACAGCGTCTCGTCGCTGAGGCCCAGAGCGGGTCGGGTCTTGACTCGGTCAGGCAGTTCGCTCGCCGGAAAATCTCGCGACAGGCTTCCGATGGGCAGGGCGGCCTGGATTTTCCGCGCCCGCAAGGTGTCGGCCAGCACGCGCACCGCTGCGGCCTGCTCTGCGGCGACGGCGGAACCGCCCCAGACCGCTATCTGCGTCTCCAGTCCGTCGAAAATGGCGCGGCCGGGCGCCGATTTGGCGTTGAGGATGTCGCCGGGCACGTCGAGCAGGCTGTAACCGGTATCGTCAGCGAGCCGCAGCACCACGCGGCGCTGAACGCTGGAACGCACGGAACTGGGCACCGTGCCGGAACGGTCGGCCGTGAACGCAACGTGGATGCCCAGCTGACGACCGTCGGAGAGGATGCTGCGAAAAACGTCGTACCAATTCGACCGGCCGCTGGCCACTTCCCAGTCTTCGCGAAACGCCCCAAACCCGTCGATGAGCAGCAGGATGCGCGGCTCGTTCGGGCGGTTCGCCAGTGTGCGGTATTCGGCAATGGTCGATGCGGTGGCCTCGGCAAAGCGGTTGCCACGCGATTCCAGCTCGGCTTTGAGTAGCCGGAACAGCCGAATGATGCGCTCGGTGTCGTCACCACCGATGATGCTGCCCACGTGCGGTAGCGGTTCCAGCATGCGCAGGCTGCCAGCGGCAAAGTCGAGGCCGTACACCGCGACGGGCCCGCCGTCGCTCGTATTGCCGGCCGCGATCGCGAGGGTGCGCAACGCAACACTCTTGCCGGAGCCACCGGTGCCGTAGATGCCGATGTGCCCGTCGATGTCCGGCAGAAAACGCACCGGGCGTTGCTGCTGCTCGGTCGGTGCGTCGGCCAGGCCGAGCACGAGTGCAGCATCCGTTTGCTGAAGAATAGGGCCCAGATCGCAGAGCAGGGGCAGCTCGTCGAGCCACGGGCGCCGAGGCGGCGGGATCTGCGCCGCACCGGCGGCACCGACCAGTGCCGCAACGAGCTTCTGCTGGTCGGTCGGGCCGAGCTCACGCTCCTGCCCGGCGAGCGGGTCGCTCGGCGGTTCCCACGCGGTTTCTCCACCGAAACGCAACTCGGCAATGCCTATTTCGGCATTTTCGGGTTCACGCGACGTCCAACCGCCGGCATATCCGGATTGGAACTGCTGCAACCGCCCCGGCCCGGTCTTGGCGATGCCGCGGCCGGGCAGCCCCGGGTCGAAGTGGGCGGCATCCTTGACCCCGACGACGTCGTTGCTGTCGGATTCGTCGGCCATGCGCAACGCCACGCGCAGGTTGGTGTTCGCCCGCAGGTTGTCTTTGATGACGCCGGCGGGGCGCTGCGTGGCCATGATCAAGTGGATGCCGAGCGATCGACCGCGCTGCGCGATGTCCACGACGCCGTCCACAAATTCCGGCACCTCGCTCACCAGGGCCGCGAATTCATCGATGACGAGAACGAGCGCCGGCGGGCTGTCGGAATCGCCGCGTTTCTCGAGTTCGATGAGGTCCTTGGCCTTTTTGGAGTTGAGCAGGTGTTCCCGGTAGCGCAGTTCGGCCCGCAGGCTGGTGAGCGCCCGCCGAACCAGGTGCGGGCTCAGGTCGGTGACGAGCCCCACACAGTGCGGAAGCGACACACAGTCGGCGAACGCTGAGCCGCCCTTGTAGTCGACGAACAGAAAGGACACCCGGTCGGGGCTGTATTCGGCGGCCATGCCGAGCACCCAGGCCTGAAGGAACTCGCTCTTGCCAGCGCCGGTGGTGCCGCCGACCAGGGCGTGCGGGCCCTGCGTGCGCAGGTCGAGGTGCATCGCCTGCACCCCGGTGGACCCGACAATGGCGCGCAGGGTTCCGGCGCGTTTGGAGCGCGGCACCGCACCGGGGGTACGATCGTGCATCGAAGCGTTCTGGCGCCACCGATCGATCACGACGTCGTGTGCCTCGACCAGGTCGTGGCCGAGCAGCGTGACCATCGACACCGAGCGGGGCAGGTCGCTCGAGTCGGCGATCAGGGCGCCGGCATCGATGACCGGGGCGAGGCGGCGGGCGAAGTGCAGGGCGGTAGGCGAATCGACCGACTCGACCGCGACATCCGTTATCGTCTCACCGAGTCGCACGAACGAGACGGTGCCGAGCCCGGTGCTCTCGTCGATTTCGACAGCGGTCCGACAGGCGGCGGGCAGCGCGGCCACGGTGCGAGCGATCCAGACCGGGTAGACACCGGCATCCGCACCGTTCTCGGCGAGTTGAACGAGACGTGACCGGTCAACGGCGACGTCGTCGGAGATGACCACGATGATCGCCGGGATGGGCGATTTCGTGCCCTCGCCGGTGTTACTCGACCCGACTTCTTCGCCCCGCTCGAGGGCGGCACGCTCCTGCTCCATCGCGCCGCGCCGCGCAGACTTCGTGGACTTATTCCGCTGGGCGATGACCTCTTCAAGGGCAGCGAGAACGGATGCGGCACTCGACGCGCTGTCGGCCAGGTGGCCGCCAGCCAGTGGACTCTGCGGCGACGAGGTGTGCGGCAGCCATTTGAGCCATTCCAGCTCGTTCGACCATTGCGGGGTAACGAGCGACGCGACGGCCAATTCTGCCGGCGAGTGCAGTGCGGTGAGCTGCACGAGCAGGGAGTTGACGGTGCCCACACAGGCGGGGGCGCTGCCGGCGATCCCCAGGGCGCCGGCATCGAACAGGTTGTCGATGAGCGGTACCTGATCGACCGTGGCGTGTTCGGTGATGACGGCGTCGAGACGCTCCTGAAACTCGGGCACCAGCTCGCCGCGCAGGGAAGCGTCGATCGTGTTGCGTGAGCGCATCGTACCGAGGCCGAGCCGCACGTTGAGAAAGGACCAATGCTCGGGTCGGCGCGTCCACATGAGCGCGGCCCGCTCGAGCGACTGGGTGAGGGCCTCATTGGTCGAGGGCGATTCTCCAAGCCGGGCCTGCTGTTCCAACGTGCGCTCGGTCAGCAGTTGGGCGCTCAACGCGGCCAGACGGGTGTCGAACCGGCCGATCGATCGCTTCAGCAGCCGCTTGTCCTTGGAGCGATTCATGAAGAAGTTGCCGATGAGCATCATTGGGCTCATCAACACGAACAACAGGGCGGCCGGGCGGTCGAAGATGAGCCACATGCTCACGCCCAGCAACACCGGTGCCACCATGGCGAGCCACGGGAACGGCTGGTCGTCTTTCTCGGTCGGAACCTCGGGCGCCGCGAACTCCTGCCCGGCATACCGACCTTCCACGCGCGGCGACCGGTTGAAATACACCGGACCGTCGCGGTGTTCGTCGCCGGTCGCGGCCACCGTCTCCACGACGGTGATGCGCAGCTGGGTGTCGCCGATCTGCACGATCTCACTCTGCTCGATGCGCAGCCGCGTCACCAGACCGCCGTCGATGACAACGCCGTTGGCCGAACCGAGATCAATCAGGTCGATACCCGCAGCGACTTCGAAACGCACATGGCGTTTCGAGACGAGCTTGTCGCTGAGCACGACGTCGCAGTCGGCGCCGCGACCGATGATGGTCGTACCGCGCCCAAGAGCGATCTGGGCTCCGGCGTCGGGCCCGGTCAGCACGTGGATCACGGCCAGCGTCGGAGCGGCACCGTGCTCCTGGGACAGGTAGAACAAATTCGAGTCGGCCAGAGCAACGCTGGCGCCGGAACCGACCCAGTCCTCACCGATCAGGGCGTCGGGAGGCAGCAGCAGCCAGTCGGTGCCGCCGGGAGCGACGGTGCGCAGGGTGAGCGGCTGCGCGGTGGTTCCCGGTGTCAGCGGCGATCGCGGATCGACCCGAGCGATCGTGCCGGCCACGTCGGAAATGCTGGCCGCGGCATCCGTTGTGACGACGATGTCGTCATTCTGACCGTTGGACCGAGCCAACGTAACTTTCAACCGCACGTGCGCCCCCAGGATCGAGTTCAGGCGCATCGGCGACAAACCCGTCCTTCGAGCGTACCCCGCGTGACAGACCTCTACGGCAGGAACGCCAAGCGGAAGGCGATCCAGCAATCGGGTCTGCCTGCACGGCAAGGCGTCAGCAAATCCCCGGCCACCGAGGTCAGCGCCTTCCGCCGCTAAGCTCGAACCAGTACGGTTCAACAAGGGGCATGTCGAATCTGGCCGGGGGATGCTGATGGCGGCTTTACGCGTGACTGATTCGGTGCTCGACGATCTGTCGTCGACGTTGTCGGGGGCGGCCGGGCAGTTGAGCTTTTCAGACTGGACTTTTCGGTGGCCACAGGGCGGATTGCAGAGCGACGCTGTCGCAGCCGCGTTGCGCGATGGCACAGCGCAACAGGTTGAGCGCGCCGAACTCGCCGCGCTCACGCTGACCGAGTTGAGCGCGTTTCCGGCAACCGTGGCCGAGACGTTTCGGGCCACCGACACCGCCCTCGGCCGAAAGTTGAACTGACCGTGTGGACCGTCGCGAATCCGGGGCTGGGCGAGCCGGACAGTATCCTGTCCGAGTCCAGAATTCGCTCCGCCAAGGCCGCGAATCTGCGCACGTTGCAGACGACGCTGACCAGCGCGCAATCCCACGCCGAAACGACCGGGTGGACCGCGCTCTCGCGTGACGCTTTTGTTGACCGGCTCGTGGCGCTGGTACCGGAGATCGACCTGCTGATTCGAGGGTTGGACGCCCAGGCCGCCGCGCTCCAAACGTATTCCGTCACGGTCGATGAGATTCAGGGCGAGCAGCGTCTGCTGGAAGCGCGGCGGATTACCGCCGACACTGATCTCTACGACCTGCAATTCGGCAAGACCGACTTCGCCCAGCCGGGTGACACCTTCATCTTCATGCCCACCACAGTTCTCCAGACTCGCCGGGAGGAAGCGTTCGAGGTCGCCTACGCGGCGATCGCCGCCATCGATGTGGTGTGGGACGAGTTGGCGACCAGGCGCCGCACCGCCGATGACGTCTGCGTGCGCGATCTGGAGTCGGATCAGGTGCTCGGTGCGACCGCCTGGTTTGGCTCGTCTGGGGCAGCAGGGTCGTCGGTCGACGATCTGATCGTCCGCATGAATACGCTGTCGGAAGCCGATCTGGCCGTGCTGATCGCCACCAATCCCGACCTGGTGAAGCGGATGCTGACGGCCACCCCCGAGACCGTCGCCGAGCGGTGGCAGCAGCTGGGCGAACCCGCTCAGCTCGCCCTCATCGCCGGGGCCCCGGCCCTGCTCGGATCGTTGAACGGACTACCAGCCCTCGCCCGCGTCGCCGCCAACCGCCTCAACGCCAGCACCAGAATCACCGAAATCGACGCCGAATCCGCCAAGCTCGGGTCCTCGCTGGAGTCTGTCGAAGGGTATTTCGAAGCCGTGGCGCTCCTGAAGGAGCTTGCGTTGGAGCGCGACTACTTGCAAGCCGCTGCGGACGGCGATATCCAGCTGTATCTGTACGACCGTGATGCGTCGCGTATCGTGGAAATGCTGGGGACGCCGTCGGACGAGACACGCCACCGCATCACCTATGTCCCCGGCACCATGAGCAAGATGGGCATGTTCTATGACGGTTCGGTTCAACGACTGTCTCAATGGTTCGTCGTTAGTCATCCTGACACCGTGGCATTCGTCTATAAGGACGGGCTATTTCCGGGAGACACGGATGGTCCTCTCGGCGAGAAAGTTGGCTATTTCGGAGAGTCGGCGTTAAGGACACCGGTGGGGGTAGCGGACGCGAATTCCGCAGCCTTCGCAGACAAGACGGGTAAGACCCTCGCCGCCTTCGAAACGGGTCTGGCGTTAGATCCCTGGCTCACTGATACCGCGTCGATAGCTATCGGCCACAGCTGGGGGCTCGCTAACATCACCTCGGCGGAGGTCGCCGGAGCCCACTACGATTCGGTCGTCTCGTTGTCCGGAGCGTGGATGCCAGAAGAGTGGGAGCCCCATCCCGACACTAACTACGCCGACTTCTCCTATGAAGATATTTTGCAATCCGCGCAAGGCCTTGGCGTCGTCGGAGACGGGAACAACCCGCGCTCCAACGGCGCCTTCGATGCCGGGCCGTTCTACCAAGGCCCGAAGCCCTTCATCTCAATGGATAGGGAAGGGGCGTTGATATTGAACCCGAGCGTACCGTTGGACAATCACAACCTCGTCGCCACCGACGATTTGAATAATCAAGAGGTTCTTGTGGACCTACAGGAGCTGATTTACGGATGAATCGCCAGGGAAAGACGACGGCAATTACTGGATTGCTCATTCTTATAGCCGTGCTGACTTCATGTGCGCCGACAAATCAGGGAAGCGAGACGACCATGGATCTCCAGACAGCGAAGGGCATCGCGATGGCATTAGAGGACGAGACCGCTGCACTCGTTCCTTCCGAGAATGTGGGCGACCAGTCTCAGTTGCAGATGACCTATTTGTTGGGCTGCGCGAATGACACGTTGGCTTGGCCTGGTCGAACGACTGTCACTCTGGTCGGTGATGTCGATGCGGAGGCGATGATCGATGTTATTGCCTCCGCGTGGGAGCAGAAGGACGGAGTGGTCGTGGAGCGACGCAAGACCAGGCAGGGCGCACCGAGGGTAGACATGACGGGCGTTCAGGGAGACTTTTATAGTGCGTCGATTTGGGCTCCTGGCACCGAACTTCAAATCACCTCCTTCTCGCCGTGTTTCGAGCTGGAGGGCGGCACGAAGCCTGGCATGAAGTATTGATTGAGTCGTCCGGGTCCTCCATGAGGCAGGGCTTTCCGATTGACAGCAACAACCTAGGCCTCTCCGGATGTGAACAATCGACTGGTCCTTGTAGATCTTGAGGAGCTGATTTACGGATGAATCCCACAGGAAAATGGGCGGCCATCGTCGGGATTGTCGCGCTGGCAGCAGTGTTGGCGTCGTATACGTCGACGGACCCGGAAAGTGAGGCGATGATGGATCTGCAGACAGCTAAGGGCATCGCAGTGGCGATGGCGGACGAGGCTGCGGCCCTTGTCCCAGCGCAAAATGTGGGCGATCAGTCTCAGTTCACGACGGCACACCTCATGGGATGTTCGGCGGGCGGATATACCTGGCCCGGCCTCACGACCCTCACTTTGATCGGTGAGGTGAATGGCGAGGAGCTCATCGAAGCGATCGCATCCGCGTGGGAGCAAAAGCCCGGGGTGACCGTGGAACGAAAAGCCGTTCGCGGCGGCACACTCCGGGTAGACATGATCGCGACACAGGGAGACTCCTACAGCGCGGGGGTCTGGGACTCTGGGAAGACTCTGAAAATCGACTCCTTCTCGCCCTGTTTCGAGATGGAGGACGGTCTCAAGCCCGGCATGGAGTATTGACGCGGCAAAATGCCGCTCCACTTCTGAGTCTCGGCGGGAGAATCGCCGCCATCAGCGTCCCGCTCGCCATCACGCTTGCCTTGTCTTCGTGCGCGTCGACGAACGAGGCAGCCACCATGGATCTCCAGGGATCGTGCAGCTGGATTCGACCGGAGGCCTGCTCACCTCGAACGACCAGTGGCTGGCGCTTAGCGGACTCACCCCCGAGCAGTCCCAGGGCTCCGGATGGGCCGCTGCCATGCACCCCGATGACACTGAGCGGGTGGGCAGCGAATGGGCCGTGCACGCGGCCGACGGCACGGCGTACCAGACCAGTCTGCGGTTTCGCACACCGAACGGCCAGGTGAACTGGGTGCAGGTACATTCAGCGCCGACCTATGACAACGGCGTTCTGGTCGGCCACCTGGCCAGCGTCACGGCCCTGCGGCTGGCTGAACAGAGAGTGACAGCCATGCAGGCCAAGTTCGAAGCGGCGTTCGCGTCATCCCCGTTGGGAACCGCCATCGTGACCCGCGACGGCCGCGTTCTGGAAGGCAATCGGCGTTTGTTCGAGCTGACCGGCGCTCCCACCAGCGTGCTCAACAAGTCGGTCGAGGATATCTTCTGTGTCATCGAGGAACCCGATGCAGCCCCGTCACCGTTCCGCGCCGAGCAGCACGCCCGCCAACGCTCCGAGCGGCAGATACGCTGCAGCGAAGGCGAAGAGATCTGGGTCAATGTGTGCATCGCCGAGATCCACGAGGGTGAACTCGCCACCGGGCTGCTCTACCAGTTGAAGGATGTCACGGCTCGGCGGCTGGCCGAGGCGCGGGTGGAGCACCAGGCGTTCCGGATCTTCGACCGTGATCACGTTGATCTCCGGTCTGGCCACCGAATAGAGGGTGGTGTACAGGGTCGTCGATTTACCCGACCCGGTCGGCCCGGTCACGAGGATCATGCCGTAGGGCTTGGAGTAAGCCGCCTTGAAGGCGTCGTAGTTGTGGTCGAGCAGTGACAGGTCGCGCAGGTCAATCTTGCGGCCGCCGTGACTGACCGACATACGGCCGTCCTGCGGTTTGCGACGCTCCGCGATGTCGATGTCGGCCATGATTTTCAGGCGGCTGATGACGCCGTTCTGAATGCTCTTCGGTGCGCTCGGCATCTCGTGCAGCACTCCGTCGATGCGATACCGCACCCTCAGGCTGACCTCCCCGGGCTCGATATGGATGTCGCTGGCCTTGTCTTGGATGGCCTGACTCACGAGCAGGTTCACGAAGCGCACGATGGGTGCAGCATCGTCGCTGGCTTCATCGCTCGGATCAGGCGACGACAGGATCGAGTCGTGTTCTTCCTCAAGCGTGGTCGTGAGGTTGCTGAGCTCGTCGTCGGCGCGATGGAACCGAGCGATCGCCGCGAGCAGATCGCTGCGCTCGGCGACCACCGCAGACACTCGCATGCGAGAGGCCTCACCGACATCGTCGAGCGCGAACACGTTACCGGGATCCACCATTGCGAGCACGAGCCGGCCGCCCTCAATTCCGATTGGCAGCACTTCGTGTCGTCGACAGACCAGCGGCGACACGAGGGCGAGGGCACTCGCCTCGACCGCATACTCGAGCAGTTCGACAAAGGGCAGATTAGCCTGGGCGGCTCGTGCCTTCGCGAACTGCAGCTCGGTGATAATTCCGCTGTCGACAAGCCGCCGAACGGCGCCCTCATCGGCCGGATCCCCCGCCAACAGGGTGTCGAGAGCTTCGATCGGAAGCAGACCGTGCAGAATGAGAATCTCAGTCAGGGTTGCCACACACGGCTCCCCCAAACTGGGCACAATTGCAGTAGAACCCGAGTATACGTCTCTTCACCCCGTTTCCCGTCCTCTCCCCTTCGCCCTCCGTCTACTTTCCGGGCCCGGGCCCGGAAAGTGGGACCAGGATAGATCATGGGCCCGGTTCCCTACGGTGGGCCCGGGCGGCGGGGCGGGCGCGCGAAGCCAGCACGCGGCATCCGCTGCCCGGCACCGCGCTCGAGTGCTTAAACGACGGATGGCCCCTGCCGAAGCAGGGGCCATCCGTTTAGAACTGCGGGTTAGTTATACGTACCCGGCGCCAGGTCGTCCGACGAGAAGCTGTCGAAGTCGACGAAGCTCAGGTCACCCTCATTGAACGTTGCATCTTCGGTGAAGATGCGGTTCGGGTAACGCTCAGCCTTGGCTTCTTCCGTGGCCTCGACGGTGACGTCGCGGTAGCGGGGAAGGCCGGTGCCAGCGGGGATCAACTTACCGATGATGACGTTCTCCTTGAGGCCCATCAGCGGGTCGCTCTTGCCTTCCATGGCCGCCTGGGTCAGAACCCGGGTGGTCTCCTGGAAGGAAGCGGCCGACAGCCAGGACTCGGTCGCCAGCGATGCCTTGGTGATACCCATGACTTCTTGGCGAGCGGATGCCGTCTTCTTGCCCTCGGTGAGCGCGGTGCGGTTGAGGTCGTTGTACTTCAACCGGTCAACGAGCTCGCCCGGAAGCAGTCCGGTGTCACCGTGTTCGACGACGGTCACCTTGCGAAGCATCTGACGAACGATGACCTCGATGTGCTTGTCGTGAATCGGTACACCCTGCGAACGGTAGACCTCCTGCACACCGGAGACGAGGTGCTTCTGCACCGCGCGAACGCCCTTGACGCGAAGAACTTCCTTCGGGTCGACGGCGCCGATGATGATCTGCTGCCCCAGCTCAACGTGCTGGCCATCCTCAACGAGGAGGGTTGAACGCTTGAGCACCGGGTAGGCGATAGCTTCGTCGCCACTGTCGGGGGTCAGGATGACCTTGCGGCCCTTGTCCGAATCCTCGATCGTGATGCGTCCGGCAGAGTCGACGATGGGCGATGCACCCTTGGGGGTACGCGCCTCGAACAGCTCCTGAACACGCGGCAGACCCTGGGTGATGTCGTCAGCGGATGCCGACCCACCCGTGTGGAAAGTACGCATGGTCAGCTGGGTGCCGGGCTCACCGATGGACTGTGCGGCAATGATACCGACGGCCTCACCGATGTCGACGAGCTGGCCGGTAGCGAGCGACCGGCCGTAGCAGACCGCACACACACCGACAGCCGACTCACAGGTCAGTACCGAGCGCACCTTGATGGTTTCGACACCACCGATAATGAGCTTCGCGATGAGCACGTCTCCGACGTCGTCTCCGGCGTCGGCGATGACCTCACCGGCAGCGTTGACCGCGGCTGCGGCCAGGCTGCGGGCGTAGACCGCGTTCTCGACGTTGAAGTCGACCAGGAGGCCGCCGTCTTCGCCCCGCAGGAGCGCACCGGTCGTGGCGTCTGTTCCGGCGATGGGCAGTTCAAGGCCCTTCGTCGTTCCGCAGTCGTCTTCGCGGATGATGACATCCTGCGAGACGTCCACCAGACGACGGGTGAGGTAACCCGAGTCAGCGGTACGCAGAGCAGTGTCGGCCAGACCCTTACGAGCACCGTGAGTAGCAATGAAGTACTCGGCGACGGACAGGCCTTCGCGGTAGCTCGAGATGATCGGGCGAGGGATGATCTCACCCTTCGGGTTGTTCACGAGGCCTCGCATGCCGGCGATGTTTCGCACCTGCAGCCAGTTACCACGAGCACCCGAGGTGACCATGCGGTTGATCGTGTTGTCGGCCGGGAAGTTCGCCTGCATCGCTGCGGCGACGTCTTCCGTGGCACGAGTCCAGATCTGGATGAGCTCCTGGCGACGCTCGAGGTCGGTCGTGAGACCCTTCTCGAACTGTGCCTGAACCTTGGCGGCCTGCTTCTCGTAGCCGGCAACGATCTGCGGCTTGTTCGGCGGGGTGAGGATGTCGCTGAGCGCAACGGTTACACCGGAACGGGTTGCCCAGTAGAAACCGGCATCCTTGATCCGGTCGAGGGTTGCAGCAACCTCCACCTTGACGTACCGCTCCGCGAGGTCGTTGACGATGGTCGACATGGTGACCTTGTTGGCAACGTCTTCGAAGTACGGGTAGTCGGCCGGGAGCGCCTCGTTGAAGATGGCGCGACCGAGGCTCGTGGTGACGAGAACGGTTCCGACGGCCTGGCCGTTGACCAGCTCGACGCCTTCGGGCTGCGTGCCCTCGGTGAAGTACTTGTCGGTCAAGCGGATGCGCACCTTGGCGTTCAGGTCGAGCGACTTCTGGTCGAACGCGAGAATGGCCTCGGACACGGTGGAGAATGCGCGGCCTTCTCCGACCACACCTTCCTTCATCGTGGTGAGGTGGTGCAGACCGATGATCATGTCCTGGGTGGGCAGGGTCACCGGGCGGCCGTCAGACGGCTTGAGGATATTGTTCGAGGCGAGCATCAGGATGCGTGCCTCGGCCTGGGCCTCGACCGAGAGCGGAAGGTGGACGGCCATCTGGTCACCGTCGAAGTCGGCGTTGAACGCCGCGCAGACGAGCGGGTGCAGCTGGATTGCCTTACCTTCAACGAGCTGAGGCTCGAAGGCCTGGATGCCGAGGCGGTGCAGGGTGGGTGCACGGTTGAGCATGACCGGGCGCTCGCGGATGATTTCCTCGAGCACGTCCCAAACCTGCGGACGTGAGCGTTCGACCATCCGCTTGGCAGCCTTGATGTTCTGAGCGTGGCTCAGGTCGATCAGACGCTTGATCACGAACGGCTTGAACAGCTCGAGTGCCATCTGCTTGGGCAGACCACACTGGTGCAGCTTGAGCTGCGGGCCGACCACGATGACCGAACGGCCAGAGTAGTCCACGCGCTTGCCGAGCAGGTTCTGACGGAAACGACCCTGCTTTCCCTTGAGCATGTCGCTCAGGGACTTGAGGGCACGGTTACCGGTACCGGTGACCGGGCGACCACGACGACCGTTGTCGAACAGTGCGTCGACGGCCTCCTGCAGCATCCGCTTCTCGTTGTTCACGATGATCTCGGGAGCACCGAGGTCAAGCAGACGACGCAGGCGGTTGTTGCGGTTGATCACACGACGGTAGAGGTCGTTGAGGTCGCTGGTGGCGAAACGCCCACCGTCGAGCTGCACCATCGGGCGCAGTTCCGGCGGGAGCACGGGTACGACGTCGAGCACCATTCCGGCCGGCGAGTTGCCGGTCATGATGAAGGCGTTGACCACGCGCAGACGCTTGATGGCACGGATCTTCTTCTGACCCTTGCCCTCAGCGATCTGCAGGTGCAGGTTTTCGCTCTCGGTGACCAGGTCGAAAGCCTCAAGGCGCTTCTTGATGGCTTCGGCGCCCATGTAGGCCTCGAAGTACATTCCGAAACGGTCCTGGAGCTCGTGGAAGACGGAGTCTTCCGGCTTCAGGTCGCCGACCTTGAGGGTGCGGAAGTCCTCCCACACGCGCTCGAGGTGCGCGATCTGCTCGTCCAGGGACTTGCGAACCTGGCCCATTTCCTTCTCGGCGGCGTCCTTCGTGCGCTTCTTCTGGTCGCTCTTGGCGCCTTCGGCCTCCAGTGCTGCGAGGTCGGTTTCAAGGCGCTGCAGGCGATCGGCGATGCGCGAGTCGCGGCTGGACTCGATGGTCTTGAGTTCGAGGCGAAGCTCGTTCTCGAGGCCAGGCATGTCCTGGTGGCGACCGTCTTCGTCCACCGTGATGACCATGTACGCGGCGAAGTAGATGACCTTTTCGAGGTCCTTCGGAGCCATGTCCAGCAGGTAGCCGAGACGCGAGGGCACACCCTTGAAGTACCAGATGTGCGTGACCGGAGCAGCGAGCTCGATGTGGCCCATGCGCTCACGGCGCACCGATGACTTCGTGACCTCTACACCGCAACGCTCGCAGACGATGCCTTTGAAGCGAACACGCTTGTACTTGCCACAAGAGCATTCCCAGTCCCGTGAGGGTCCGAAGATCTGCTCGCCGAACAGGCCGTCTTTTTCCGGCTTGAGCGTGCGGTAGTTGATGGTTTCGGGCTTCTTGACCTCACCGTGCGACCAACGACGGATGTCGTCTGCGGTAGCCAGGCCAATACGAAGCTCGTCAAATGTTGTTACGTCGAGCAATTTCTCTCCTTGGAAAGTTTTCGAAGATTGCGGGGCGGGCCCTGCCTTGACAAGCTCAGATGTCGTCGATGGACGACGACTCAAACCGGGTGGAAATGTTGATGCCGAGTTCTTCCGCAGCGCGGAACACCTCGTCATCCGTGTCGCGCAGGCTGACTGCGGTGCCATCGGCCGAAAGTACTTCGACGTTCAGGCAGAGCGACTGCATTTCCTTGATAAGAACCTTGAAGCTCTCGGGAATGCCGGGTTCCTGGATGTTCTCACCCTTGACGATGGCTTCGTACACCTTGACGCGGCCGAGGATATCGTCGCTCTTGATGGTCAGGAGTTCCTGCAGGGCGTAAGCGGCTCCGTATGCTTCGAGCGCCCACACCTCCATCTCACCGAAACGCTGTCCACCGAACTGCGCCTTACCACCCAGCGGCTGCTGCGTGATCATGGAGTACGGACCCGTCGACCGTGCGTGGATCTTGTCGTCGACGAGGTGGTGGAGCTTCAGGATGTACATGTATCCAACGGACACCGGCATCGGGAACGGCTCGCCGGAGCGGCCGTCGAAGAGCTGAGTCTTGCCCGAGGAACCGATGAGGCGTTCGCCGTCGCGAGTCAGGGTCGTGGAGTCCAGAAGACCCTCGATCTCGATCTCGAGCGCGCCGTCGAATACCGGGGTAGCGACCTTCGTGCCGGGGGCGGCGCTGAAGGCGTGCTCCGGAAGACGAGCAGCCCACTTCGGCTTGCCCTCGACGTTCCAGCCCTGCTTCGCAATCCAGCCGAGGTGGGTTTCCAGCACCTGACCGAAGTTCATACGACCGGGGATACCGAGCGGGTTGAGGATGATGTCAACCGGGGTTCCGTCGGCGAGGAACGGCATGTCCTCGATCGGCAGAATGCGGGAGATGACACCCTTGTTGCCGTGACGGCCGGCGAGCTTGTCACCCTCGGTGATCTTGCGCTTCTGGGCGATGAACACGACCACGCGCTGGTTGACGCCCGAGCCGAGCTCGTCGTCGCCGTCCTGCGAGTCGAACACCTTGACACCGATGATGGTACCGCGCTCACCGTGGGGAACCTTCAGCGAGGTGTCGCGAACTTCGCGGCTCTTCTCGTTGAAGATGGCGCGCAGCAAGCGCTCCTCGGCGGAAAGCTCGGTCTCGCCCTTGGGCGTGACCTTGCCGACGAGGATGTCGCCGGGGCGAACCTCGGCTCCGATGCGAATGATGCCACGCTCGTCGAGGTCGGCGAGGAAGTCCGGAGACACGTTGGGAAGGTCGCGGGTGATCTCTTCCTTACCCAACTTGGTGTCGCGGGCATCCACTTCGTACTCTTCGATGTGAATCGAGGAGAGGGTGTCGTCTTTCACCAGGTTCTGGCTCAGGATGATCGCGTCCTCGAAGTTGTAACCTTCCCACGGCATGAATGCCACGAGCAGGTTCTTTCCGAGGGCGAGCTCTCCCTGGTCGGTGGCGGGTCCGTCGGCGATGACCTCGCCGGCTTCGATGCGCTCACCGGCGTTGACGATCACGCGGTGGTTGAAGCTCGTGCCCTGGTTGGAGCGCGAGAACTTGCGCAGGTAGTAGTCCTGCGTGCCGCCCTCATCGAGCTGGATGGTAACAACGTCAGCCGACACCTCGGAGACCACACCGGGCTTCAGCGCGGTGAGCACGTCACCGGCGTCGATGGCCGTGTAGACCTCCATGCCGGTTCCGACGAGCGGGCTGTCGCTGAGAAGCAGCGGCACCGCCTGACGCTGCATGTTGGCACCCATGAGCGCGCGGTTTGCATCGTCGTGCTCCAGGAACGGGATGAGGCTCGTCGCGACCGACACCATCTGGCGCGGCGAGACATCCATGTAGCCGATATCTTCAGCGGGAACGAGGTCGACCTCGCCACCCTTCTTACGAGCGAGCACGCGGGCCTCGGCGAAGTGCGAGTCCTTAGTGAGCGGCGCGTTGGCCTGGGCGACGATGAAGTCGTCTTCCTCACTCGCGGTGAGGTAGTCGATCGTCTCGGTGACCTTGTTGCCCTGCACACGACGGTACGGCGTCTCGATGAAACCGAACGCATTAATCTGCGCGAACGAGGCGAGCGAACCGATCAGGCCGATGTTCGGGCCCTCAGGGGTCTCAATGGGGCACATGCGGCCGTAGTGCGAGGGGTGAACGTCTCGCACCTCGACGCCAGCGCGGTCACGGGACAAACCACCAGGGCCCAGCGCGGACAGGCGACGCTTGTGCGTGAGGCCTGCGAGCGGGTTGTTCTGGTCCATGAACTGCGACAGCTGCGACGTACCAAAGAACTCCTTGATCGCGGCGACGACGGGGCGCACGTTGATCAGAGTCTGCGGGGTGATCGCTTCGATGTCCTGCGTGGTCATGCGCTCGCGAACGACGCGCTCCATGCGGGACAGTCCGGTGCGAACCTGGTTCTGGATGAGCTCGCCAACGGCACGAATACGGCGGTTACCGAAATGGTCGATATCGTCGATGTCGATGTTGATGTCGGTCATCTTGCCGTCGCGCAGACCCGGAAGGGTGGTCTGGTTGTCGTGCAGGGCGACGAGGTACTTGATGGTGGCCAGGATGTCCGCCAGCGTCAGTACAGAGTCACTCAGCGGCGCTTCGAGGCCGAGCTTGCGGTTGATCTTGTAACGACCAACCTTGGCCAGGTCGTAGCGCTTGGAGTTGAAGAAGAAGTTGTCGAGGAGCGCACGCGCAGCCTCGGCGGCAACCTGCTCGCCGGGACGAAGCTTGCGGTAGATGTCCTTGAGGGCTTCTTCCTTGGTAAGGATGTTGTCCTTCTCGAGGGTGAGCTCGATGGACGCGTAGCCCTTGAACTCCTCAAGGATCTGCTCGCTGGTGAGGCCGAGGGCCTTCAGGAACACGGTCACGGACTGCTTGCGCTTGCGGTCGATGCGCACGCCAACCTGGTCGCGCTTGTCGATCTCGAATTCAAGCCAGGCACCACGGCTCGGGATGACACGGGCGGAGTAGATGTCCTTGTCAGACGTCTTCTCCTGCTCGCGGTTGAAGTACACGCCCGGGGAGCGCACCAGCTGCGACACGACGACACGCTCGGTGCCGTTGATCACGAAGGTGCCCTTGGGGGTCATCAACGGGAAGTCACCCATGAACACGGTCTGAGTCTTGATCTCACCGGTGAGGTGGTTCATGAACTCGGCGTTCACATAGAGGGGTGCTGAATAGGTCTTACCCTTTTCCTTGCACTCGTCAATGGTGTACTTCTCCGGCTCGAGCTCCGGGTTGGTGAAGGACAGCTGCATCGTTTCGCCGAGGTCCTCGATGGGAGAGATCTCCTCGAAGATCTCATCGAGCCCGGTGCGATTCGGCAGGTCCTGGCGTCCGGCCTTCTGGGCCTCGGCGACGCGAGCCTTCCAGATGTCGTTGCCGACGAGCCAGTCGAAGCTCTCGGTCTGCAAAGCGAGCAGATCCGGAACGTTCAAGTGGTCGCTGATCTTTGCGAACGACAGACGCTCGTGGGAGCGGCCGTTCTTGGGTGAGTTGGTGGTTGCGTTGCGCGCAGCAGCCAAGGAAATAACCTCCGTGGACCCCGTCAGGTCTAGTTACTGTTATTGGTGATGACTCCGCAGACCCTCGAAAGAGGTGTGCCTCAAGGTGGCTTGAACACGCAAAGCCGACCGCAATATGAAGGCATAGTTTGTCTGGGAGCGCAAGGGCCAACTATATGCCTTCCTGACTGATGTGTCCACCTCATTGTTGCGATCGAGCAGATTCTCAGGTATAACCCACTCTTCCCCGTCGCTCGAAAGCGGATGTTGCCGGTACCGCACACACAGAGGGCGCAGACTGGGGGGATGAGTACTGGGCGCAAGGGCGAAGTGGCGACGGACGGGTATCCCTCTGTCGTATTGAAGTTGAGCGGACACACGGCGGTGATCGAACCGGACCGGTTCACCCCCGGCAGCTTTCAACTCGTGGTCGACGGAACTCCGCAGTCGCACGTGAACATCGACCACCCCGACGAGCTCTTCTTCGAGTACATCCAGCGCATCGGGCATGTCATCGATCTGCTCGGGGAGCCGCACGAGCCGATCACCGCCGTGCACCTCGGAGCCGGCGCCCTCACCCTGCCCCGCTATGTCGAGGCGACCCGACCGGGCTCGCGCCAGCAGGTGGTGGAGATCGAGAGCGATTTGATCGATCTCGTGCGCGAGGTTCTTCCTTGGGACAAGCGCGCCCAGCTGCGGGTGCGCCACGGCGACGCCCGCGAGGTGCTCGGCAAGCTGCCGGCCGGGCTGAACGGCGCGGTCGACCTCGTCGTGGTCGACATCTTCTCGGGCGCGCGCACCCCCAAGCACGTGACCAGCCGTGAGTTCTTCGCGCTCGCCGCCCCGCTGCTGTCGCCGCGCGGCGTGCTCGCAGTCAACGTAGCGGATGGCCCCGGCCTCGCGTTCGCGCGTGGCCAGGCCGCCACCCTCTCCGCGGTGTTCCCGCACGTGATCGGATTCGCCGAGACCCAGGTGCTCAAGGGCCGCCGTTTTGGCAACATCGTGTTCGTGGCGGCGCACACGCCGATCGACCTCAACTGGATTCCGCGGCTGCTCGCTAACGGGCCGCACCCGGCGAAGGTGATCGAGGGCGCCGAGCTGAAGGCGTTCATGGCCGGTTCGCTCGTGGCGACCGATGAGACCTCGACGCAGTCGCCGCTGCCCGGCCGCACGGTCTTCCAGATCGGGCACTAGCCGAGCATCCGTTCCGAACTGCGGAGATTCTGCACAATTCGGGTCACCGCACCCCTTGGTTTGACAAATCAGCCCAGATCTCCGCAGTTGTGAACGTTGCCCTAGATAACTCCCCCGATGCGACCCCCACCGGCGCGACACCGCCCCGGCTTCGGCCGGTTTCTCACCGGCGGCGGTACTCTGGGCACACCCGTTCTTTCCCCTGCGGCCGCGGCCGCCCTCGTCAATACAGGAACACACCCTGAGCTTCATCATCGGTTACGATCCCATCACCCTGCGCGAAAAAGTCGACCTGCTGGCCGCTGGCGAGCGACTCGTCGAACTCGGCAATCTGCGCAGCCTGGCCGCCCTCAACGAAAAGGTCGCCCTGCTGCGGCTGGTCGGGCGGCTCGATGAGGCCTGGGAGATCGCGAATGAGGCGCTGCGGCTGGTCGGGCGGCTCGATGAGGCCTGGGAGATCGCGAATGAGGCGCTGCGGCAGTCCCGCTTTACCGGCAACCGGGAGCAGGCGGTGGCCAGTCGCATCCGTCGTGCGCAGGTTTTGCAATTTCAGGGCAAGCTCGATGAGGCCGCGAGCGAGCTGACGCACTGCATACTCGACTCCGAGGTGCACGAGTGGACCCGCCTCGCCGCCTATGCCCGGCAGCACCGCGGCAAGGTGTACTTCGACCAGGGCAACCTCGAGGGCGCGTTGGCTGACTTCACCGCGGCCGTGTTTCTTCGGGAGAAGGACGGCGCCGACGCCGACGAACTCGACAGCTCGCTGCTCGCCGTGGCCGTCGTTGAATCGCACATTGCGGCCCGCGGGTCCGCGGCCTGACCACCTTCCACTTTGGCTGCCGCGCAAAACTCCTGCAATTCGCAGCGGGCGCTCGATACAGGTCCGAAAATACGCGGCGCCCGATGCGCTCAGCCAGAAATTGCAGGAGTTGTGCTGCCCGTCGGCCGGAGACAGTGGCCCCCGAGCGAGTTCTACGGCATGCTGTGTTCACCACGAAGGCGAGGTGAACGGTGACTTTTGGGCGAGCGGCGGCCGTCGCATCTGCAACCCTGCTGGTTCTCGTGCTGGCCGCCTGCAGCGCGGACGCGCCGAGCGCTACTCCGTCGACCTCGACACCAGCCGGGCCCGCACCGACCGCGACGGACGCCGGCCCGCTCGCGCCGGTGCATCCGCTCGGCGAACCGGTCGTCATCGCCTCGGAACTCGAGGCGCCCTGGTCGATTCTGCGGCTGCCAGACGGCGCCACGCTGATCAGCGAACGCGACACGACCCGGGTGCGGGAGCTGCTGACCGACGGCAGCCTGCGTGAGGCGGGAAAAGTGTCGGCCGCGCAGCCGAACGGTGAAGGCGGCCTGCTCGGCCTGGCCTTTCTGGCCGACGAAGCAGCCCCCGGCGGAGACGGCTGGGTGTACGCCTATTTCTCCACGGCCAACGACAACCGCATCGAGCGGATGCCGCTGGCCGGCTCCCCCGGCAGCCACACCCTGGGGGCGCCCACCGTCATTCTGAGCGGTATCCCCCGGGCCGGCAACCACAACGGAGGGCGCATCGCGTTCGGCCCGGACGGCCTGCTCTATGCGACCGCTGGCGACGCGGGAGACACCGTCAACGCCCAAAACCTTGATGCCCTCGGTGGCAAGATCCTGCGCATGACCGCGACCGGGCAGGTACCCGACGACAACCCGTTCGGCACGCTGGTGTACTCGTTCGGGCATCGGAATCCGCAGGGTTTGGCGTGGGATTCGCACGGACAGCTCTGGGCGAGTGAGTTCGGCCAGAACACCTGGGACGAGCTCAACCGCATCGTTCCCGGTGGCAACTACGGCTGGCCGCTGGTCGAAGGCCAGGCCGGCAACTCGGCGTACATCGACCCGGAGCAGCAGTGGTCGACCGACCAGGCCAGCCCGAGCGGCATCACCATCGTGAACGACACCATCTTCATGGCGAGCCTGCGCGGAGAACGGCTGTGGAGCATCCCGATCACGACGGACTCCTCCACAGCCACCCCCACCGAGTGGTTTGCGCACAGTTTCGGTCGATTGCGCGACGTGGTGCCCGGGCCTGCTGGCACACTGTGGTTTGTGAGTAATAACACGGATGGCCGGGGCTCGCCGGCGGCCGGTGACGACCGGCTCTACCAAGTCGAGTTGCGCCAAGTTCAGGTTGGTCCTTAATGGCCGACCTCGCTCAGGTGCGCCGCTGGGCTGACGCACTCATCGTGTTGCACCTCGACCCCAGCTGGACTTTCGGCTTCGACAACGCGAAGAAGCGGGCGGGCCTCTGCAATTTCAGCAAGAAGCACATCACCGTGTCGCGCTACCTCGCCTCGCGCTACGTCGACGACGACGTCTACCAAATTCTGCTGCACGAGCTCGCGCATGCCCTGGCCGGCCCGCGCGCCGGACACGGCCCGCGGTGGAAGAAGATGGCACACGACCTCGGCTACGACGGCAAGCGCACCCACGACGGTGAGATCGCCAATGAGCTCGCGCCGTGGGTGGGCACCTGCCCCGCCGGGCACACCCACTTTCGGTACCGGCAGCCCACCCGGCCCCTGGCCTGCGGGCTCTGCGCCCGCCGGTTCGACCAAGCGCACGCCATCACCTGGCTCAGGCGGGAGATCACACCGGCGATCCGGCGCCGGGCCGCGGCATCCGCTGGGCCCTAGTGCGTCACCGGCCGGGTTCAGTGCGTGTCGTAGCGGGCGAGGGCGTCGGCATCCGTTGCGAGGGTCATCGCCCGGCGCGCGGTGTCGAGCGCGGTCACCGGGTCACTTTCGGCCACGGCGAGCGCCAGCTGCCGCTCGGCCTCGGCCAGGCGCGTGCGGGCTGCAGCTTGCACCCGTCCGCGGTGCGCGGCCACGAAGTCGCGAGTGACGGTGATCTGGCTGCGCGCGGTGAGCAGCGCCCCGGCCAGGGCGGTGCGCGCGTTGTCGAGGCGCAGCTGGCGGTTGCGCGCCTCCGAGCGGATGCTGTCCAGCCCGTTCATCGCGGCCTCGAGGGTCACCAGATCCGCGGCCGGGTCGCTCGGCCGCCCGGGCTCGCGGAGAGACGCCTGCACGGAGGCGGCGTCGGCGATGACCTGGTTAAGCGACGCGCTCGTGTCGGACTCTTCGTGGCCATCGCGCAGGGCACGGGCTTCGGCGAGTTCCGTACCGGCAGCATCCAGCGCCTTCTGCAGGTTTGCGAAGCCGCGGTGGAGCTGGTCTTCGCCGGTTTCGATCGCGTCGAGCAGCTGCGTCGCCTGGAACAGGGCGTGCTCGGCTGCCTGCAGCTGCTCGCCGACCGGCTCAGTAGCTGCCAGGCGCGCCGCCGCCGCATCGGCGCTCGCCCGCGCAGCGTCTAGAGCCGTGCGGGCCCGGTCGACGTTGCCGCTGATCGGCGCGAGCGCGGCGGCCGAATAGCTGAGGCCGAGCCTCGTGAGGGTGCTCGCTCCGCCCGCAACGCGGTCGGACACCCGGCCCTGTCGACGGCGCAGTTCGTCGATCTGCTGCGGCGCATTGCGCTCCACACCACGTTTGGCCGTGAAATCGCGGGCCTGGTTGGTCAGCCGACCGGTCGCTTCGTCGGCGAGCTGCACGATCTGGTGGTTCCAGCGGTTGCGCTCGAGAGCGCTGTCCGGCACCGCGTCATCGAGTTTCTGCTGCAGCGCGAAGGCATCGCTGAGCTGTCGCCTCGAGGTCGCGAGCGCGGTGGCGAACTCCCGCGTTGCCGATTCCCCGAACTGCGCGATCGCGAAGCTGAGTTCGTCGGTGGCGTCCTGCACCACGTCGTCGGCGCGCACCAGGCTGCTCGACGCGTTGCGTTCCAGCTCGGTGGCCACTGCTCTCACCTGCCAGAGCCTGGCCCGGGTGCGCCGCCGCGAGGCGCCCACCAGCGCCCAGACTCCGGCCACAACGAGGCCGATAACGATGACCGAGGGTACCCACCAGAGATCGCCATTCATGGGCTTGAGTCTAATAAGGGATTACTGACCAAACGCCCTACCGGTCGTCGGCGGAGGGCCGGCGCATCTGCTGCCGAATCATCTCGAAGTCGTGCCGCGAGATCTCCAGCACGCCGGCTCGCAGCTGAAAACCCCAGCTGAGGTTGTCGCGGGTCAGTTGCAACACGGGCAACAGCGGGCGGATGCTGGTGGGCCAGGCATCCAGGTCGTAGTCCGCCCGGCGTCGCCACGGACGAAATTCGTCACCCGGGTCGCCGACCTGGTACGCGTAGGCATCCGCTATGCGACCGATCGCGGTGAATTCCTTGAGCGGTTCGCCCTCGATCGCGGTCTTCGGCGAGTAGTAGACGATACCGTCAGCCTCGCCCATCTGCGCGATCATGTCGCCGGCACCACGGTTGGCGCGGGCAATTCCCAAATCAACACCGCGCAGCACATGCTCGCGATGCACAACGCCCAGCCAGAACCGAATTGCCACCTGTCTAGTTGTACTGCATGCCGTCGTCAGACCAAACTAGAACCATGCGCGTACTGCTGAAAGAGATCCTCGACTGCACACCGGATGCCGCCTGGCACGCCATTCACAGCCCCGCCGTGTTTCGGGAGGTGAGCAGCCCGTTCATGGCGGTCGAGTCCCTCGAAGCCGACGGTTTTCCCACCCGCTGGGAGCCCGGCGAACACCCCGCCGTGTTCACCGCGCTCGGCCTCGTACCGATGGGCACCCAGGTCATTCGACTCGCTGACTCCACGCACCGACCCGACGGAGTGCGCATTCTGCGCGACACCGGCCGCGGGGTATCCGGTGCGCTCAGCGCGGTCACGCTGTGGGACCACCGCATGGCCATCGCGCCCGACCCGGCCGGCACCGGAAAAACGCTCTACCGCGACCAGCTCATCTTTCGCGGGCGGCCTGCCACGCTCGCGCTCTGGCCCACCTTCTGGGCGTTCTGGCAGTGGCGCCTGCTGCGGCTCAAGCGCCTCGCCCCCACCTGGCAGCACGACCTCGGCATCGACGACCCGAACTTCGTGCCGCCGGCGCAGTCAGCGGACTCCACCGGCACCGCCGAAACCGCCCGCGACTAGCGGATGCCTGCTGTGCGCCGCGCCCGGCGGCGGTAGCGTAGCCCGTATGAGTTCTTCCCTCGGAGCCTTGCAGATCGCCGACTGGCGCCGTCGCGTGACCGGACTGTATGCCGGGGTGCGGCAACTGAGCGCGAGCAGCCCGAAGAGCGGGCACGATCTGTGGCGTTCCGGGCGCGACGAACTGTTCGCCGGGCATCCGTCGTCGCCGCTACTGCCGGATGACCGCTCGGCATTCACCGGGCTTCCGATTGCCGCCTACGACCCGGACTGGCGGTTCGAGGTCGAGGTTCACCGCGCCGAGCAGCCGTATCGCATGCAGGTGGAGACCGGAACCGACGGCACCGTGCCGTTCGATCTGGTCGGAACCGTGCGGCTGCCGTACCTCGGCTCGCTCGACGTGTGGCGGCTCGCCAGCTACGGCGGCGGACTTTTCCTGCCGCTGAAAGACGCCCTGGCCGGCAAAAACGACGGAACCTACGGCGGCGGGCGCTACCTGCTCGACACCATGAAGGGCGCTGATCTCGGCCCGGGTGTTGGCGACGACACCCTCATTCTCGATTTCAACTTCGCCTACAATCCCTCCTGCGCGTACGACCCGATGTGGGCCTGCCCGTTGCCGCAGGTCGGCAACATCATCGACACCCCGGTGCCCGTCGGCGAGCTCTACCACGGCGACCACTCCTAGCTATCCGGGTGCCCGCTCATAACTGCGGAGAATTCACCGATTCGCGCGCCTCCGGGTGCGATATTGTCCGAATTTTCCGAAAAGCTCCGCAGTTCGGTCCAGCACCCCGGATACGAGGGTAAAAACGGGTGGGCACGGAGCCGATTTGACAGCATCCGCTAGAGTGGGAGTACTTGCGAGTGCGTAGTTGTGCTCGCTGCGTCGTAGAACGCCCTCTTCTCTATCCGGCGGCCCACCAAGCTGACCTGATTTTTCGAATGAAACATTCTTACGGCGAACGGATGTGCCCTTCGGCACCTTCGCCATGTGAATCCTCCTGGTTCGATTATCGCTGCGCGGTAAACAAACGGGCGAGGAGACTGATGCCCCGAAAGGCACCACTTTGTCTACAGCTTTATCTACAACTTTCAGTACGCTCGGCGTGCCGGCTCCCCTGGTCAAGGTTCTCTCTTCACAGGGAATCGACACCGCTTTCCCCATTCAGGTCGACACCCTTCCTGACACTTTGAACGGCCGCGACGTACTCGGCCGCGGCAAGACCGGCTCGGGCAAGACCCTGGCCTTCTCTATCCCGATGGTCTCTCGCCTCGGTGGCAACCTCGCCGGCGGCAAGCGTCGCCCCGGTCGCCCGCTCGGCCTGATTCTCGCGCCGACTCGCGAGCTCGCCACGCAGATCACCAACGCCATCACCCCGCTCGCCGAGGCCTACGGCCTCAACACCACCACCATCTTCGGCGGCGTCTCGCAGGGCCGTCAGGTCACCGCGCTCAAGGCCGGCGTCGACATCGTCGTCGCCTGCCCCGGCCGCCTCGAAGACCTCATGAAGCAGGGTTTCGTGAACCTCGATTCCGTCGAGATCACCGTGCTCGACGAGGCCGACCACATGGCCGACCTCGGCTTTCTTCCGGTCGTCACCCGCATCCTCGACAAGACCCCCGGCAACGGCCAGCGCATGCTGTTCTCCGCCACGTTGGACAACGGCGTGGACAAGATCGTCAAGCGCTTTCTGCACGACCCGGTGATGCACTCGGTCGACGAGGCCAACAGCCACGTCTCGGCCATGACCCACCACGTGTTCGAGGTCTCCGGCGTTGACGCGAAGAAGGAGCTCGTGCAGAAGCTCGCGAGCGGCTCCGGCCGTCGCATCCTCTTCATGCGCACCAAGCACCAGGCCAAGAAGCTCGCCAAGAGCCTCACCGACGCTGGCATCCCCTCCGTCGACCTGCACGGAAACCTCTCGCAGGTTGCTCGTGACCGTAACCTCGCCGCCTTCAGTGCCGGCACGGTCAAGGTTCTCGTCGCCACGGATGTCGCCGCTCGCGGCGTGCACGTCGACGACATCGAACTCGTGATTCACGTTGACCCGCCGGCCGAGCACAAGGCGTACCTGCACCGTTCGGGCCGTACCGCCCGGGCCGGCAGCACCGGTGACGTCGTCACCGTCGTACTGCCGGAGCAAAAGCGCGACACTGACGCGCTTCTGCGCAAGGCCGCCATCAAGGTGACCCCGCAGCGCGTCGATGCCGCCTCCCCCGCCGTCGACGCCCTCGTCGGCGATGTCGCCGCCTACGTCAAGCCGGCGCCCCGAGTCGAAGCGCCGCAGCAACAGCGCCAGTCGCAGGGTGGCCGTTCACAGGGCGGTCGCTCGCAGGGTGGCCGTTCACAGGGCGGTCGCTCAGAAGGCGGTCGCTCGCAGGGTGGCCGTTCAGAAGGCGGTCGCGATGCCGGCGCCAGCCGCTCCGGCGGAGGCCGCGACGGCGCTCGCACTGACCGCAACGACGGCGGCCGCAGCCGCGACTCGGCTCCCGCCGGTGGAGCTCGTCGTGAGCGCACCGGTCGTCCGGCCGGCGCTGCCACCAGCGCGCCCCGCTCCGGTTCGGCCGCCGGCCGCTCCGGCGGAGCCCGCGTCGGCAGCCTCCAGGTCGGCGGACTCGTTCGCGGACCCGGCTCGGGTGGAGCCGGCCGTTCTGCTCCCCGCCGCTCGCAGGGCTAAACCGCCGCAGCATCCGCCTACTAAAACGGGTCGGTCTCCTCGGAGGCCGGCCCGTTTTGCGTGCCCCGCGTCACGGGGCACCCGCAAACACGGTTAGTGTCGAATCATGAACACCACAGTTGTCGTTCGACCCGTTGAAGAAGCGGATGCCGAAAGCCTGGGCCGCGTACACGCCGCCTGCTGGCATGAAACGTACGATCACCTGCTCAGCCAGGCCGCCCTATCACAGCTGCGGCCCCAGCGCCTCGCGGCCCTCTGGCGCCGTTTCACAACTCAGGGCGCGGAATACCGTCAAAAAGTCGTCCTTGTCGATGGCGAGATCGTCGGATTCGCCGGCAGCGGACCGACGCGCGACGGTGACCGTCCCACCCCGCACGAGTTATTTTTCATGTACCTGCTGGAGGCGAACCACGGCTCGGGTGTCGGCCAGCAACTGTTCGATTCCGTGGTCGACCCCGGTGCCTCGTCGCTGTGGGTCGCCGCCGACAACCCCCGGGCGCACGCCTTCTACGCCCGCAACGGCTACGTCGCGGACGGCCTCGAGCGTAATGAGGAGGTGCTCGGCGAAAAGCTGCACGAGGTGCGTCTGGTTCGCTAGGTCCCGCTCACAAGTGCAAAGTTCGCCGTACAGCGCTCGAATGCAGCCCAAAAGCCCCCAACGGGGGTTTTGGGCATATTCAAAGCAATAGGGTGAGCGGATGAGTCCTTCCGCAGCCCCCGAGGCGATCCCTGTCATCCTCGATGTTGATACCGGGGTCGATGACGCCCTGGCCATTCTGTTTGCCCTCGCGCACCCGGGCATCAACGTGCTCGGCATCAGCTGCGTGGCCGGCAACGCCTCCCTCGAGCGCGTCGTCGAAAACACCCTGCGTATTCTCGACGTAGCGGAGGCCCCATACATTCCGGTCGCGGCCGGAGCCCGCCGCCCCTTGCTCGAACCAGCCCGATCGGCCGCGCATGTCCACGGCGAAAGCGGCCTCGGCACGCTGCAGCTTCCGCCGACCGACCGCCAGCCGGAGACGATCAGTTCGATCGAGCTCATGCACAGACTGATCCAGGCCAGCCCGCACCCGGTCACCCTGGTTGGGCTGGCGCCGCAGACCAACCTTGCACTGCTGTTGCGGCAGTACCCCGACGTCGTGAACAACATCGAGCGCATCGTGTTCATGGGCGGATCCACCACGGTCGGCAACGCCACCGCCGTCGCCGAATTCAACGTCTGGCACGACCCGGAAGCCGCGGCCATCGTGCTCGACTCCGGCGTGCCCACGTTCATGTACGGTCTCGACGTGTTCAACCAGGTGTCGATCCCGGAGTATGTCGCCGGTGCCCTCGTGCAGAGCGACTCCAACCTCGCCCAGGTCGTCGGTCGACTACTCGGCAACCGGATCGCGCTCGGGTCGGGCCGCAACGCCGAATACACGGGCCTCATTGGTGACGCCGGAGCCCTCTGTGCCCTCGTCGATCCCTGCGCCCTCACCATCGAGATGTTGCCGCTGCGGGTGCAGCTCGCCGGCTACGGGCGCGGACAGACGCTGGTCGACAAGCGCATCCACCCGGGAGAAGACATCGTGCACGGGCTGGCGACCGCGTGGGAGGCCGCCGAGGTAGCCCTCGACGTCGACGTCGACCGCTACGTACGCCTGTTCCTCAACACGCTCGGCCTCGGATCGGCGCTGGAGCAGTAACCAAGCGGATGCCGCGCGCGGCATCCGCTCAGCGGGTCAGTACAGCTGACCCACGGAGGCCAGGGCCGCGCGCAGCAGGGTGCCGCGACCGCCTTCCATCTCGGCGGAGACCCCCGGCGAGGCGGCCTCGGCCGGCGTCATCCAGGTGATTTCGAGCGCGTCCTGGCGGGGGTCGCAGGTGCCGGTTACGGGAACGACGTAGGCCAGCGAGACGGCGTGCTGGCGGTCATCCGTGTAGGCGGTGATGCCCGGCATCGGAAAGTATTCGGCGACCGTGAACGGCACAGGGCTGGCCGGCAGCTGCGGAAAGGCCATCGGACCGAGGTCTTTTTCGAGGTGGCGGAACAGCGCGTCGCGTAGGGTCTCGCCGTAGAGCACGCGGCCGGAGACCAGGGTGCGCGTCATCTCGCCGGTAGGACGAGCGCGTAATAAAACGCCGACCTCGACGACCTGACCGAGGCCATCGACCCGCACGGGCACGGCCTCGATGTAGAGAATTGGGAGCCGGCGGCGAATCTCGGCGAGTTCGACGTCTTTCAGCCAGCCCGGATTCGTATTCGGGGCTCCCGCGGGGGGCTTCGGCGTCCAGTCCGGGTCTGGGTCAGGGGTTCGCACGCTCATAGTGCCATTCTGTCCTACGCCGGCCTCGGCCGTGCACTCGAGCCGTTACGCGATGTGGAGAACCGGCGCGGCAATGGAAGTATGGGAGGACACGGCGCCGCGAACCCGGGAGGACCCATGACCACCAGCACCCCCATCGACAACTCGGCCGTACTCTGGTCGGCGACCAGCGCCGACCAGGCTGACCGCCCGTTGTTGATCATCATGCACGGCTACGGCTCGCACGAGGGCGACCTGTTCTCGCTGGCCCCGCACCTGCCGCTCGAACCGGTGATTGCCGCCCTGCGCGCGCCGCTGCCAGCGCCGCTCCCGGTCACCGACGGCTGGGCCTGGTTTCCGATCAGCGAACCGGGCAGCCCAGACCCGACCACCGTCACCGCCGCGGTCAACGCCGTGCTCGACTGGCTCGACGCCCTGCCGCAACAACCGCCATCGATCGGCCTGCTCGGATTCTCGCAGGGCGGAGCGATGGCGCTCGAACTATTGCGTGCCGCGCCCGACCGGTTCAGTTTCGCGGTGAACCTCTCTGGATTCATCGCGACCGGCCCGCAAATCAGCGACGCCGAGCTGGCCGAACAGCCGCTTCCGGTGTTCTGGGGGCGCGGTACCGCCGACGGCGTGATTCCGCCCAGCGCGATCGAACGCACCCAGGCCTGGTTGCCCGACCACAGCACCCTCACCGAGCGCATCTACGAGGGACTTCCCCACTCGATCTCGCAGGCCGAACTCGGCGACGTGGTGAATTTTCTGCGCACCCAGTACGCCTCAGTCGCGGCCGAGCCGACCGCCTAAACACACGAAAAGCGGATGCCGGTCACCGGCATCCGCTTTCAGCGGGTCAGGAGCGGTCGCGCTTGGCCTGCTCCTGCGAAGCCTGACGCTCGACGTGCGCCTTCTTAGCGGCGCGCTGGGCGTCGCGGTCTTTCACGGCGATCTGGTCGGCGCGCACGCCGGCCTGGGTGGAACGTTCCAACACGAGCCAGGCCGGCGGCTGCTGCAGCAGGGCGGCGATCTCAGCGGTGGTCAGCGGGTCGATGATGTCACTGCGGGCCAAGCCGGAGATCGAGACGCCGAGCTTGGCGGCGACGACCTGGCGTGGGTGCGGGCCGTTGGCGCGCAGCAGGGTGAGCCATTCCGGCGGGTTAGCCATGAGGTCGGCCAGCTCGGTGCGGCTGACGAATTCGGTCTGGAACTCGGCCGGTGCCGCGCCCGGCAGAATCCCGAGTTTCTGGGCCGCCGTGGCGGGCTTCATTGTCTGGGGCTTCTTCTCGGAACTCATTGTTCAAGCGTATAGCCTGAGAGGGCCCTCGTTTGGGCAAATCGACCTCTGCTGCCCTCAACTACTACGAGAAAGGATGCCGGTGAGCTTTTCCATCGCCTTCGTCGCCGGTGTCACCCCCACCAAATGGACCCGCATCTGGAATGACCGCCGCCCCGACGTTCCCCTCTCCGCGTTTCGCACGGAGCCCGCGGAGCAGATCGCGGTGCTGCACGACGGCCGGGCCGACGTCAGTCTGGTACGCCTTCCGATCGACGACACCAACCTCAGCGTCATCAACCTGTACAACGAGATTCCGGTCGTTGTCGCGTCGAAGGACCACGAAACCCTGCAGGCCGAGACCGTGCTCCTGGCCGACCTGGCGGGTGAACACCTGCTTCAGAACCCGGACGACGTGCCTGAATGGCGCGATATCGCCGACGAGATTCGGGACGGCACCCGCCGCGCCCTGCCGCCCATGCGTGATCTCGACGAGACGATGGAGCAGGTTGCCGCCGGCGTCGGCATCATCATCGTTCCGCACTCGATCGCCCGACTGTACGGTCGCAAAGACGTGGTCTCCCGCCCGGTGACGGGGGTCGCCGACACCCAGATCGCCCTGGCCTGGATCACCCGCGAGACCAGCGACGACATCGAAGAGTTCATCGGCATCGTGCGCGGGCGCTCCAGGCAGAGCTCGCGAACGGATGCCGGTGCCGCCGCCGCGGCATCCGCTGACACCGAAGAGGCACCGGTGCATAGCGATGGCCGCCCGGGAAAACCGCCGCGCAAACCCAAGAAGACCGACAAAGCCAAGGCCGCGGCCAAAGCCATCCGAGTTGCGGCAGCCAAGGCCAAGCCGGCCGTGCGCAAAAGAACCGAGAGCTCACCCGGCCGCACCCGCCCGACCAAGAATCCCAACAAGGGCAAGGGCCGCGGGCACTAGAAGAACTAGGGGTTTTTCAGCACCGACAGAATGTTGCCGGACGGGTCGGTGAACCATGCGATGTCCGGCCCTTGTCCGCCGCCGGCGGCAATTCCCTTGTCATTCTGCTCAAAGCCGTCGTAGCGCAGAAAATCTACGCCGCGTTCGGTGAGTTCGTCGACCGTGGCATCAAGATCGGTCACCGCGAAATTCAGGATCGTATAGGTCGCCGGCACGAAGTCCGGCTTGGGGTAGACGATGACGGTGGCTCCGCCTGGCAGAGCTATACGCAGCATGCCCATCTCCCCGACGGAGACTTCGAGGCCGAGGGTTTCGGCATAGAAGGTGTGCGCGGCGTCGAGGTCGGAGACCGCGAAACCACTGAATCCGGCGACGATACCGACGGCGTGTTCGGTCATGAGGTGACTCCTTTGTCGATGAAAGGTCAGTCAGCGGGAGCTGATCGACGCGAACTTGCGAATGCATAGTGGCACGAACACGAGCAACATCACGGTGATGCCGATAAGAACGGTGAGAATCGGGTTCTGCATGGTCCAGATATCAGGCACCGGCGCGGTTCCGAGGTTGCCGAAGAGCTGGCGCACCGCCTGCACGAGTGAGGACACCGGGTTCCACTCGGCGAAGAGGCGCAGAGGGGTGGGCAGGGTTTCGCTCGGTACGAACGCGTTCGAGACGAAGGTCAGCGGAAACAGAATGAGAAACGACGCATTGTTGATGACTTCGGGGCTCTTCACGCTCATGCCGAGCAGCGCCATCACCCAGCTGAAGGCGTAGCCGAACAGAAGCAGCAGGCCCACTCCGGCCAGAACCTCCAGCGGCGAGGTGTTCACCCGCCAGCCGACGGCCAGTCCGGTTGCCATCATGATCACCATGGAGATGGTGTTGAGCACGAGGTCGCCGTTGGTTCGACCGATCAGCACAGCGGATGCGTTCATCGGCAGGCTCCGAAACCGGTCGATGATGCCCTCTTTCAGGTCGAGCGCCATGGCAGCTCCCGAGAACGTGGCACCGAACACGACGGTCTGGGCAAAGATGCCCGCCATCAGGAATTGCGTATAGTCGCTGCCCGCCACGGCGATGGCGCCGCCATAGACCTGACTGAACAGCAGCACGAACATGATCGGTTGGATCACGGCGAATACCAGCATGTCGGGCGACCGCTTGATCTTGATCAGGTTGCGCTTGGTGACGGTCCAGCCGTCGGAGTACCAGAGCGACAGCGGATTCCACGTCGGTAGCGGCGGCAGGGTGGCCACGCGGGATTCACCCGGGGCGAGGCCGGTCGCCATCGGCGACTCTACCGGAACCGAAGCGTGCCTGGCGCTCATTTCACTTCCGCCAGGTCTGCCGTGTCGGCGTTCGCCCCGCGCGACTGGTCCCGTTTGGCCTGCGCCCGTTTCGAGAGTTTCGGCCCGTCCGAGTCGTCATCGCTCGCTGTGAGATCGGCTTTGTGCCCGGTGAGCTTGAGGAAAACGTCGTCGAGCGTGGGACGGCGCATTCCGGCATCGTGCAGGGTGATCTCAGCGGCACGCAAATCGGCGAGCATACTCTGCAGGGCGGTAGGCCCATCGGTGACGGCAACGTCGACCCCTCGACCGTCGGCGGAGACCGTAGGATCACCCGAGCCGTACCGGGCCAGGATGTCCTGCGCAGCGGCGCTGTCGGCGGCGTCGACCAGGGCAACCACCACACGGTGTCCACCGATCTGGGCCTTGAGCTGATCAGAAGTGCCCTCGGCGATCACTCGGCCGTCGTCGATGACGACGATGTCATCGGCGAGCTGGTCGGCCTCTTCGAGGTATTGCGTGGTCAGCAGCACCGTCGTTCCGTCGGCGACGAGACGCTTGATGACATCCCACAGGGCGATCCGGCTGCGCGGGTCGAGCCCGGTGGTCGGTTCATCGAGAAAGAGCACTTTGGGATTGATGACAAGCGCTCCGGCGAGGTCAATGCGACGACGCATGCCTCCGGAGAACCCCTTGACCGGCCGGTTACCGGCGGCAGTGAGCTCGAACAGGTCGATGAGCTCCTGCGCCCGTTTGCGGGCAGCCGCGCCGCCCAGGTGGTACAGCCGACCGACCATCTCCAGGTTCTCGAATCCGGTGAGGTTCTCGTCGACGGCGGCATACTGGCCGGAGACCCCGATGATGCGGCGCACCGATTTGGGGTGGCGCACGACGTCGATTCCGTCGATGACGGCGGTGCCGGCATCCGGTCGAATCAGTGTCGTGAGCATCTTCACGACGGTGGTTTTTCCGGCACCGTTGGGACCGAGGAGGGCCTTGACCGTGCCACGCGGCACCTGCAGGTCGAGCCCGGCGAGCGCGTGCACCGGACCACTCTTGGATTGGTAGGTCTTGGTCAGGCCCTGGGCCTCAATGATCACGTGGAATCCTTGCCGTATCGGGGGTGCAATCAGGTTCGATGCCATGCTAGTAATCCCCTCCGACATCGACAACCGCCCGCCCAATCTTGGTCGGGGCCCAGGCCCCGTCCCCGGGCGAATCTCGAACCCACTTCCCCATAAGAGGTTCGGCGATGCATTGTTTTGCGGCCGCGCCACCCGCTGTTCCTGTGAAGATCTCAGGAAGGAGGCCTCTTTCTGGCAGCGACCACGGAGTGTCCTATGCACTGCCGATGAATCGCCCGGGCAGGCCACACGCCTGTCAGTGTTCATGCGGGGAGACACCCCATGGAGAGGTATTTATGACTACGACCGCCACGCGATCCACTGACGAACGGATGCGGCTCGCTGCAGCTCATCCCGACAGCACGACCGCGCGTCTGATCGACCAGCGCCTGCTCACGCGCCGGATCACCGTTGCGCTGTCGCTCGCCGTCATCGGGGCGATTCACATTCTCGACCTTCCGAGCAAATTCGCCGAAACTCCCTACCTCGCCTTCGCGTACATCGGAATCATCATTGCCGCAGCCGTGTTGATCGAACGGGTTCTCATCGTGGGATCGAGAATCGACTTCCTCGCCGCCGCTGCGCTGTCCGCGGCCGTCATCGTCGGCTTTGTCATCAATCGCACGGTCGGCATGCCGATGGCGACGGGCGACATTGGAAACTGGCTGGAACCGCTTGGCCTGTTGTCACTCGCCGTCGAGTTCTTCGCCATCTGGCAGTCGCTCGTGGCCGCGCTGGTCTACCACCGCAAGGCGCGCTGACCATTCGGGCTCACCGTTACGGTGACGCGGTTCCAGCCTGAAAACTGGGCCCGCGTTCGTGAGGTGGGCCCGGGCACGCCCGGCTACAGCCGGGCTAGGCGCTCGATGTCCTCGAGGAACTCGGCGGCAACATCGTCGGACACGGTGCGGCGGGTTTCGGAGATCGCCAGGGCATAGTCGTCGGTGCTCGGGCCGTTGATGACGGGCCCGTCGCCGGAACGATAGAGCGCGTTCTCGAGCGCGTGCTGCGAAGCCCTATGGGCGGCGTACTCGACGTCGGCGGGCGAGAACCCGTCGCTTTTCTCGACCAGAACGGCGAGGTCGACCTCGCCGGACACGCTTTGAGGAATGTACCGCTCCCAGATGGCCTGGCGAGCGGCGACATCCGGCAGGCCGATCGGCACGACATAGTCGAAGCGGCCATGCCGGAGGAAGGCGGAGTCGAGCGCGCGAATGAAGTTGGTCGCACAGACCAACAGGCGACCGGGCTGTTCGCGGAAGGCCGGAATGATCTTGAGCAGCTCGTTGGTGACGCCCTGCATGGCCGACGGCGGTTCGCCGGAGCGCTGGGCGGCGATCTCTTCGACCTCGTCGATGAACACGACCGCGTGTTCGAGCTCGGAGATCTTCAGAAACGTTTCGCGCAGTGCTCCCGCGAGCCCCTGCGGGTCGGCAGCGAGTCGCGACGGGAAGACTTCGATGAACGACCACTCCAGGCGGGAGGCGATCGCCTTGGCGAAGGTGGTCTTTCCGGTGCCGGGAGGGCCGAACAACACGACGGCTTTGGGCGGTGAGACCCCGTATTGCTCGGCGAGTTCGGGCTTGGCCAGCGGCATGACCAACCGGCGCTCGAGCAGTTCCTTCTCGTGCGCCATGCCGCCGACCTTCTGCCAGAGGTCCCGCGGCAACACCCGGCCGCCAAGCTCGGCGAGCAGCTTGAGCTCCTCGCGCTGCACCGGAATGTGCCGTTCGAAGTAGCGCAGGTTCTTCTTCACTTCGAATCCGCGGTTGAGAAAGGCATCCACCTTGGTCTCGGATTCGGGCATGAGCGCCGAGAGTTTGGTCATGCCGTGCGGGGCCATCCGGGCTTCCAGCGCGGCGAGCATGGCCGTGCCGATGCCCTGGCTCTGCCATTTCTCGGCGGTGGCAAGAAAAACGATCCAGCCCTGGGCATGGGCGGCCCGGCCGACGGCGGCACCGACGACCTCATCGCCGTGCACCGCCACGACGGCGTGGTCCTTCTCGCAGGAGGCGAGTACCTCGGAGAGACCGTAGACCGGCTCCGTGTCGGAGGCCTTGAGTTCTTCCCACAGGCGCAGAATGCCGTCCAGGTCGTCGGAGTGAAAATCGCGCAATCGCCAGCCAGTCATCGTGAACCTCGCATTGTTGGTTGTGCTGCCAATCTATTGCACCCACTCAGGCTCGAAACGCGGCAGCGAGAATGCCGGGCAGCCTGCGCACCGACGGGCGCGCGGCGAATTCGGTCAGCAGGCGGGCGGTCAAAGTGCCACTGCGAGCCGACACGAACCACGGCGGCTTCGGCAGCAGAGCCCACTCACCATGCACCACCGAGCGTGGAAACGGCCGAAACGGCCCACGCACGACGGTGCGCTCCAGCGGCCGGGCAGCACGATTATCGGCGAGACTCCGCCGAGCTCACTGCTGATCGGTTTACCCAGGCTGGGAGTTCTTGAGCCGCCGAACACAATCGCATCGTGTGTGGCCGCGCTGCCGGTGATGTGCACATGGCTGATGCCGGGGTGACGGGCGAGGTAGGCGCCCACGTCGGCGCCGCCGGTGACGATGCGCAGCAGTCCCGCGTCGATGAGCGGGGCAAGCGCCGCGCGATAGACGGGCAGCAGACCGTCGAAGGTGGGATTGAGTTTGAGAATCGAGACCCGATTGCGCGCGATCAGCTCGTAGAGCACGTCGAGGGGTGCGATCGAGGAGATATTGCCGGCGCCGAGCACGAGGCCGACGCCATTGCGCGCTGTCGGTGTGAGCTGGCCCAGCCCGGCCTGGGCACGGGCCTGCGCCGCCGAGACGCCCGGTCGAAGCCACGCCCTGGCCGTGAAGCCGTGCAGCAGCAGGCCGTCCCACGCGTTGTGCGGAAGCACGGCAACGGTGACCCGGCCGTCGGGCGCCCGCCCGAACGTGCGGCTGGCGAGGGGGCTCCGCCCGGTGGCGAGCGTGCGGAGCGTGCGGCCCAGCGCAGTCAGGGAGGTGAGCACGCCGTAGGGTCCGGTCAGCCATTCCTCGCCGATGAGCGGCGACGAGGGCTCGAGGCCCTTGGCCCGGGCGGCCGCAGCCACCCAGGGCTCGGCCTCCGCCGCAACGGATGCCCCGGTGTGCTCCAGCAGTTCGTCGCGCGCCTCGAGGGTGGTCACCGCCCACCGCTGGCTTCCGTCGGTCAGCTCGGTAATGGCAAGGTCGAGCGCAGCCTGATCTGCCGTCATTGGCCTCCCGTGATTGCGGCCCAGCCTAGTGGGCAAACTGCCGAGGGAGGCTCCGTACGGCGGGGCTAGTGCAGGGCGACCGGGCAGTGCAGCTGCGTGCGCTCACCGGTGCGGTCGATGTCGTGCTGGTCCATCGGCTGGGCGCAGACCGGGCAGCCGCGCACGAGCGCGGGCGCTGCCGGCAGCAGATCGGACCCGCTCGGACCGACCGGCGGCGGCCCGAGAATGGGAAACAGCCGACCGTTGAGCCAAGCCGTGAGTCCGCCAGGTCCCTTGATGCGCGGGTGGGAATCCTTACCGTGTGTCATAACTGTTAGTGTACTAACTAAATGCAGGAAGAACAACCAGCCGGAACGGAACGCCCCCATGACATCGTCAACGCTTGAGAACCCCCTCGCTCTCGACAACCAGGTCTGCTTCGCGCTCGCGATCGCCTCGCGCAACGTCATTGCGCTGTATCGTCCCATACTGGAGCCGCTGGGTCTCACACATCCGCAATATCTGGTGATGCTCGCCCTCTGGGACCAGAGCCCGCGCACGCTCAAGGGCCTCGGCCAGACGCTGTGCCTTGAGCCAGCCACCCTCTCCCCGCTGCTCAAACGCCTGGAAGCGTCGGGCTACGTGCGCCGCCAGCGTCGCGTGGCCGACGAACGCACGCTCGATATCACTCTGACCGAGCGTGGTGTCGGCCTGCGTTCGGTGGCCGAATCGATTCCGCCGCGGGTCGTCGAGGCGCTCAACATTCCCCTCGACGACCTGGCGACCCTGCGCGACGCGCTGCACCGAGTGATGGCCGCAACCTCCTGACACGTTCGGGCTAATTTCCTGAATAGGCCCTCAGGACGCATGGACGATACGGGCCGGCATCCGCTGATGGATGTCGGCCCGGGTGACGCGGGTCAGACGACGCGGGTCAGGCGATAGCGTCGGCGACGGTCAGCAGCTCGGCGTGGAAGGCCGAGGCGACGTGCGCGTTGGTGATGCGTCCGTTGTGCACGTTGAGGCCCTTGGCCAGGGCAGCGTCTTCGGCGATGGCCTTCTTCCAGCCCTTCTGGGCCAGGGCGACGACGTAGGGCAGGGTCGCGTTGGTCAGCGCGCGGGTCGACGTGGCTGGCACGGCACCGGGCATATTGGCGACGCAGTAGTAGACGCTGTCGTGCACGGCAAAGGTGGGGTTGTCGTGGGTCGTAGCGTGCGAGCCCTCGAAGCAGCCGCCCTGGTCGATCGCGATGTCCACGAGCACGGAGCCCGGCTTCATCGACGCGACCATGGCGTCGGTGACGAGCTTGGGTGCCTGCGCGCCCGGAATGAGCACGGACCCGATCACGAGGTCGGCCTCGCGCACCTGCTCGGCGATCTCATACTGGGTCGACGCGCGCGTCTGGATCTCGCCATTGAAGCGGGCCTCGAGTTGGCGCAGGCGGGCCAGCGACAGGTCGATGATGGTCACGTCGGCGCCCATGCCGAGGGCGTTGGCCGCGGCGTGCTCGCCCGCGACACCGCCGCCGATCACGACGACCTTGGCCTTGGGGGTTCCGGGAACACCGCCGAGCAGGATTCCGCTGCCGCCGTTGGCGCTCAGCAGGTGGTACGCGCCGACCTGCACGGACAGGCGGCCGGCGACCTCGCTCATCGGCGAGAGCAGCGGCAGGCTGCGGTCGGGTAACTGCACGGTCTCGTACGCGATCGCGGTCGTGCCCGACTTGATCAGCGCGTCGGTGCACTCAGCGGATGCCGCGAGGTGCAGATAGGTGAACAGCACCTGGCCCTGACGCATCAGCGGGTATTCGCTAGCAATGGGCTCCTTGACCTTCAGGAGCAGTTCGGCCGCGGCCCACACTTCGGCGGCGGTGTCGACAATGGATGCCCCGGCGAGGCGAAAAGCATCATCGGTGATGCTCGAGCCCAGTCCGGCGCCCTTCTCGATGATGACGTCGTGGCCGCGACGGGTGAGCTCGTTGACGCCGGCCGGGGTGATCGCAACGCGGTTCTCGTTGTTCTTGATCTCAGTGGGAATGCCGACCAACATAAGTGCTCCGTCTCGGTTACTTCTGCCGAACGACTCGGCTTTGATAGAGGTAAGACTGCTATTGATTCGTTCCCGCTAGGTAAAATCCGTAGAATCTGCCAGACTTCAAGAATATTCCACGAAATATGCGGCTAGTTGGAGATGTGCGATGGCAGAAACGAAGAGGATTCGGGTCACCGAGACCCTCGACGAAATCGACCGCATTCTGGTCGCGGCACTGCAGGCCGATTCCCGCACCACCAACAGCCGGCTCGCCAGCGCCGCCGGCATCGCCGAGTCCACCTGTGTGTCCCGGGTGCGTTCCCTGGTCAGCCGCGGAATCGTCACCGGCTTCACGGCCATGGTCGACCCGAAGTCGATCGGTCTCGGCCTGCAGGCGCTCATCAGTGTGAGCATTCGCGCGGGCGCCCGCACCCACATTCCCGCGTTTCGCGATTCGATTCGGGTGATGCCCCGCGTGGTGCAGCTGTTTTTCCTCGGCGGCTCCGAGGACTTTATCATTCACCTGTCGGCACGGGACACCGACGATGTGCGCGATTTCGTGCTGGAGAACCTCTCCGCCAACCCCGCAGTCGCCTCCACCAGAACGAGCATGGTGTTCGAGCACTTCTACAACGGAGTCGCGCCAGAGTAGTTCAGGCGCGCCAGTAGCCGACCTTGCCGAGCAACTGCACCTCGCGATTCGCGCCCTCCGGCACCGCCACCTCGGGCGGAAAAACGCCGAAACCCCGCCACATTTCGATGTCGGGCGCGATCTGCTCCCAGAGGTTTTCGACCAGCACGTCGGGCAGCGAGTAGTCGAGACCGATGTGCTTGGCGATGCTCCAGGCCTGGAAGGCCCGGTAGAGGGCGGTGTGCTGCAGAGCTTCGCCGAGAGAATAGTCGCCGTAGCTCAGGTGTACGACCTTGTCGGGGTCGAGGTCGCCGTTGGCTACTTTCGTCGCCGATTCTTTGAGGCGGTCGTAATTGCCGATCGGATCGTCACCGAGCAGGTCGCCCTTATAGGTGTCGCCGACCTCCTCGATCGTGCGGCCTTCCAGCACCGCGGGCAGCCAGGCTTCGTCCTCGGCGTGCAAGGCGAGCATGTCGCGCAGCGTCGGATTCGACTTGCGTGACCACTCGGCCGGTGCCGGCAGGTCGAGCTGCGCGGGAGTGATCTGGTCTACGACGGAGCGCAGCGCGGCATCCGCTTGAAGGAACATCTCTCTCTGCTTCATCGGGGCAAGCTAGCACGGCTGACCCCGATCGGCTAGACGCTCAACCGATCCGGGCCACGATTACGGCGATCTGCGCGACCGTCGGGTTGCCCACCTGCCGCAGGTGCTCGGCGATGGCGTCGTGTACCCGCCCACTGACATCAGCCGAGGACTCGGCGGCCCCAATGCCGATCTTCGCCGTGACCCGCACGCCATCGGACTGCGCAACCGTGTACACCAGCGGCGCGGCGGGCGCGTGGTGTGCCACCGCATCGAGGGCGGTGGTGAGTACTGTGGCCACGATCGACCGAGCCGGGTACAGCGCGTCGACCCCCGGAACCTGGCGTACCAGCGCGTCAAGCTGGTCGGTGAACGGAATAACCGTGGTCATCAGTGCTCCTTTTCTTGAGCGGATGCATCGGGCAGGGGCTGCAGGTCACTCACCGTGATGTCGATGGCCGTCACGACAAGTTCCGTGTATTTGCCGAGCGCGGCGTACATCGCATGGCGCAGTTGATCGGCGAGCAGCGGAATTTTCTCCCCCGGGAATACGGTCACATCGACCTCGATGACGATCGGCGTGCCGGGTACGTTGACGTCGCCGACCAGCACACACCGGCCTACGAACACGTTCTGCATACGGTCGCCGGACTCTCGCAGAATGCCGCGCACGGCACCTTCCGTCACGACCAGCCGCGCGGTCGGGACAGGATGGGTCAGCGGAATATCCCGGCCGGCGTGAGCTTCCAGGGTGATGTTGTCGAGAATGGCCGACACCCAGCTGTCGTCCCGCCGCGATTCACGTTCGAGGTCTAGCTTGAGCAGTAGCCGTTGGGCCCGGCGCAAGCGTTCGAGACCACGCAGGGCAATCTCACACTCCGGCGAATCGTCGATACTCGGGTCGGCTGGCGTTCGGTCGCGATCCAAGTAGTCGCTGAGCTGCTCGATGGTCTGGCCGTTGAGCCCGGCCTGTTCCCGCTCGGTATCACCGAGGTCGAATGCGAGGAAGCGCCTGTTTGCCGGCGTCAGTTCGGTCATCGCCATTCCTCCATCTCGCGAAGCAGGGTTTTTCGGGCACGGGCCAGCAATCCGCGCACGGTCGAGAGCGGCAGGCCCAACTCGGCCGCGATATCACCGTAGCTGTACTCGGCGAGTTCCCGCAGAGTCCAGCAGCGGCGCTGGTCTTCGGGGAGGGTGGCCAGCACTCGGGCGAGAGCCTCGGTCTGCGATTCGGTCTCGGCGAGAACGTGCGGGGCGTGCTCGTCGGGCGCCGGGACATCCGCGTCGTCGATGTTGACGTGCTGACGGCGCGCGCGCACCCGATCGATGCTCTTGCGGCTAACGATGCGCATCAGCCAGCTCTTCACCGCGCTGCCGTCCTCGAGCGTGCCGAGCTGCTGCCAGGCCGTGATGAACGCCTCCTGCACCACGTCATCGGTCTCGTCGTTGGAGCCGAGCACCCGCGTCGCGTAGACCCGCATGAGCGGGCCGTACCGCCGTACCAGCACCTCGAAGGCCCGCAGGTCGCCGTCGGCGGCTCGGTCGGCAAGCATCTGATCCGACGCTGATGCGAGCGGCGACGCGACCTGCTCACGCAGAGAGCCGGGCATTGTTCCTCCTCTGAGGCTAAATATTTCTCATCTTCGCGTGACGAATATGTCACAAGTTTCGTCCTACAGGTAATAATCCGCTTTCGGTCTGATCCGACGGCCCGACATGAAGGAGCAACATCATGGACCTCATCGACACCAACGGCAACGCCTCCGCCAGCAAGTCTCCCCGCAGCAGTGCGCCGACCGGCACAGCTCTAGCCGGCGAGCCGCTCACCGGCACGGGAAAGACCGTGATCAATGATGGAGTCGTGGCCAAGGTCGCTGGAATCGCCGCGCGCGAGGTCACCGGCGTGCACGCCCTCGGTGGCGGTGCGGCCCGAGCCCTCGGCGCAATTCGTGAGGCGATGAACAACACCGACGTGAGCCAGGGCATCTCGGTGGAGGTGGGCGAAACGCAAGTCGCCGTAGACGTGACGATCGTCGCCGAGTACCCCGTGCAGCTGCAGCAGGTGGCCAACGACATTCGCTCGAGTGTCATTCGGGCCATTGAAGACCTGGTCGGACTCGAAGTTACCGAGGTCAACGTGACGATCGTCGATATTAACCTGCCCAGCGACGACGCCGCCGACGCTGAGCCGAGCAAAGCCGCACTGCGGTGACTAGCGCAACCCGAACAGGAATGCTGGTCGGTGCGGTTCTCGCGCTAACCTGGGTGATTCTGGGCTTTTGGGTATTTCTGTTCGTGGGCCTGGCGATACTGGTCGGCGCGCTCCTTGGCCGCGTGGTTGACGGCCGTCTCGACGTGAGCTCACTGATCGGAGCCTTTCAGGGAAAGCGCTCATCGTCGTGAGCGTGACGACAGACTCCCCGGGCTGGTTTCTCGGCGAAGGTATCCCCAGTGACACTCCCATGGAACCAGCGAATGCCGCACTGCCGGCGGCCACAAGCCGTGGTCGAACCCGCATCGTGCCGCGGGCGTTGCGGCAGATCGTGTCCATGGTTACTGCGGAGTCGCTCGGCGTGACGCCCAATCAGGTCGGCGTCGAACTCGGCGACGACCATGGGATGCTCGCGCTCACGGTCAGCACCTCAATCCGCGTGGTTTCCCTGCAGCGTGTCACGAGCGAAGCGGCCCTCATCACTCGTACCGGGGGAACCATCCTGGCTCGATCCGCGCAATCGCAGACCGACATTCGACGCCGCGTCGGCGAGCTCACCGGTGCCGACATCGGTCGGGTTACCGTGCGTGTGAACGGGACGGATGTCGCTCGCGAACGGCGCGTGCGATGAGTGCGTCGACATCGGCTACTTACGGGCGCATCCGTCGTCGCGAACTGCACTCGCCGCGGGCTGCCGCAGCCATCTCAGCGGCGATCGTGGTCATCCTGCTGTGCGCCTGGCTAGGCACGGAGATCGTGCTGCGGCTGACAGATCAGCCAGCGCTGCTGACGGCGCCGGCCGATCTGGCCGACGGCGTGGCGTCCGCGTCGAGCGCACCCCTGCCACTGCTCATCGGAACCGCCGTCGGCTGCGCGCTGGTCGGCCTCGTCTTGCTGGTCCTGGCACTCTCGCCCGGACGCAGGGCCCGGCACGTGATGGTTTCCGAGCGGGCGGTGACCATCGTCGATGACGAGGTCATCGCATCCGCTCTCGCGGGGCGCGCCGCTCGCACGGGCGGGATCGATCCGGACAACACCCGTGTGAATATCTCGCGCCGCCTCGCCACGGTGCACCTGGTGCCCGCCTCGGGCCAGGCCGTGCACCGCGACACTGTACTCACGGCGGTGCGCGATCAGCTCGACGGGCTGCAGTTGCGCCCGGCGTTACAGACGCGGGTCGTGGTGGCCGTCGGCGGAAAGGTCGGAGCGTGAACAACACCAATCGAGCGCTCAACCGCAGCCTTCTACTCCTGACCGGCCTGCTGCTGCTCGCCGTGGCCGGCCTGCTCGGTCTGCTCGCGTCCCAGACCGCTGTGCAGGATGCCTGGCGCGCCATTTCCGACGCCACCCGTGCGAACGTCGCCAGCTGGCTCCAGGCCACGCCGCTGGGTACAAGCACGCACAGCTGGCTCTGGATCGTCGCCCTCGCTCTGCTGCTGGCGGTCGTGGGCCTGCTGCTTCGTTTCATACTGCGGCAGGGCGGCGGCCACTCCGGCCGGTTGGTCAGCGAGCAGACAACCGATTGGGGCGCCACCCAGGTCGATTCCGCCGTCGCCGAGCAGTCACTGCAACAAGCGCTCGGTGAGCACCCCGAATTTCTGTCAACGCGCGTCTCCACCTACCAGGTGGTGGGAGAGGCAGTGCTCAAGGTCTCGGTGACCTGTCGCCGCGGCACGTCCCCGACCGACGTCGTGCGCATCGTCGAACAGTCCCTTATCGCCCTCGACGAGCTGCTCGGGCTGCGCATCCCGGCACTGCTGCAGATCAGCGGCGGCTTTCGGGTGCGCACCAGTCGCAGCACCCGCATCCGCTGATCGGCGATCCCCCAACTCGCGTTCGGCGCACCCCGCACCGAACGTTCCCCGGAAACACCACACGAAAGAGAGAACACCATGAGTGCAGCCGACAAGATCAAGAACGCCGCGTAGGACCTCAAGGGCAAGGCCACCGAGGCCGTCGGCAAGGCCACCAACGACGACGCCAAGGTCGCCCAAGGCCGTGCCGACCAGACTGCCGCGAGCGCTAAGAAGGTTGGTGAAGACGTCAAGGACGACTTCAAAGACTAGCCCTATCCGGTGCGGATACGTCTTCACCCGCGAAGGACGCCGCTTCGCACACCGCGAACGTCGCCGCCGATCAGGCCGCGAACGTGGGCGACACCGCCGCGCACGCAGCCAGTGAAGTCGCCGACGTCACGAAGGATGAAGTCGGAAAAGTCGCCGCCGAGACCAAGAAACAGACGAAGGACCTGCTCACGGATGCCCGCAGCCAACTTACGGAGCAGGCCGGCGAACAGCAGGCGAGAGTTGCTGAAGGCCTGCGCTCGATCAGCGACGAACTGACCCAGATGGCCAGCCGGGTCTCCTCGGTGACGACCTCGATCTGGCGGTTCGGGAACGATGACCGACCTGCATAGTCCGTCAGAGCAAAAAGCGGCGGAAACGTCGCTGGGAGATCTGCTGGGAGAAGTCACACGTGATCTCTCTACGCTCATGCGTCAGGAACTCGAACTGGCCAAGGCCGAGCTTCGCCAAACGGCCACCCGGGCCGGTAAAGGTGCCGGAATGCTGGGTGGAGCCGGCTACGCCGCCATCATGGCTGTTCTATTCCTGTCGATCGCACTCTGGTGGGCTCTTGGCTACCTGGTCGGTAACGGCTGGTCCGGGCTTCTCGTGGCCGGCCTCTGGGCGATCATCGGGCTCGTACTGTTCCTGATCGGCCGCAAGGAATTGAAAGCAGTCAAGGGTGCGCCGCGCACCGTTAATTCCCTTAAGAAAATTCCCGACATACTGAAACGAAATGAGGAAAACCGATGACCGACACCGACCGAACCCCCGATCAGATCCGGTCTGATATTGAGCGCACCCGGCGGGAGCTCGGCGGCGATGTCGACGCCCTCGCCGACAAAGTGACACCGTCCAAAATCATTCAGCGCCAGACCGACAAAGTGAAGTCCGCCTTCGGTTCAGTATCGGAACGCGTCATGGGCGCGGCCACGCAGACCGGCGATGCTGTGTCTTCGGCGACCCACACCATCGGTGATCTGCCGCACCAGGCCGCGAACAAGGCCAAGGGAAACCCTATGGCCGTCGAACTCATCGCGTTCGGTATCGGCTGGCTGGCCGCGTCACTGGTTCCGGCCAGCGATGTGAAGGATGAAGCTGCGTCGGCGAAGGAAACGGTTACCGAGACGGCACATGATGACGCCGCGACTGCGAAGCACAAGAGCGACTCCGATCTCTACTGATTGACGATACTGAGTCATCAAACGGAGGCTGCGGCTCGCCCGAGCCGCAGCATCCGTTATAGGAATCGACACTTTCTGGCAGCCAACCCAGCGCCAGATCAGTGAGAACGCAGTACATTTTCAGCGCCGGGATCGCGACCCCCGGCCTCACTCGACCCGAGCAGGAGATTTTCATGGTGGACGAAGGCCAGAGCCAGGACCTCGCCGACGCGCCAGCGCCCGACGACGCCCGCAAGCCCGACTCGCCGACCGACGTCACGAAGACGTCGTGGAAGTACGTCGTCAAACGCACGCTGGGTGAATTCGGCACCGATCAGTGCACCGATATCGCGGCGTCGCTCACCTACTACGCCGTGCTGTCGCTCTTTCCGGCGCTGATCGCCCTGGTTTCGCTGCTCGGGGTTTTCGGGCAGGGCAAGCAGTCGGCCGATACCCTGCTGACGATTCTCGCCTCGGTCGCTCCCGGCGATGCCCTCGATGTCATTCGCGGGCCGATCGAACAGTTCAGCACGTCGCCGTCGGCCGGGTTCGCGCTGGTGGCGGGAATCGCGGTCGCGATCTGGTCGGCATCCGGTTATGTGGGTGCTTTCAGCCGGGCTATGAACCGCATCTACGAGATCGACGAGGGTCGGTCATTCTTGAAGCTCAAGCCCACCCAGCTGCTCGTGACCGTGATCGGGATCGCCCTGCTGCTCGTCGTCGTGCTGATCCTGGCCATTTCGGGACCCATAACGGATGCCGTGGGCGCGGCCCTCGGCCTCGGCCAGACCGTGCAGGTGGTCTGGTCCATTGCCAAGTGGCCGGTGCTCGCGGCGGCCGTCGTGTTGCTGATCGCGGTGCTGTACTACTTCACGCCGAACGTGCGGCAGCCGAAGTTTCGCTGGATGTCGCTCGGCGCGCTCGTGGCCCTGGTGGCTATCGTCGTTGCCTCGCTGGGGTTCGGGTTCTACGTCACGACGTTCTCGAACTACGCCAAGACCTACGGTTCGCTGGCCGGCATCGTGATCTTTCTGCTCTGGCTCTGGCTGACCAACCTCGCCCTGCTGTTCGGGGCTGAATTCGACGCCGAACTCGAACGCGGGCGCCAGCTGCAGGCGGGAATTACCGCCGAACAGAACATTCAGCTGCCGCCGCGCGGCACGAAGAAGAGCCAAAAGGCCGCCCTGAAGGAGATGCAGACCGTCGCCGACGGCCGGCGCATCCGCAAGGCGAACGCCGCCCCGCAAGACTAGGAGAAGGGAGACCCCCGACGCTTCTCCATTCAACTTCACCACGCTCGCAAACTCCGGCGTTCTACGGACGCCTGGCCGTGATGGTGACGCGAGTGGATGCCATGTGCAACTCGACACTGATGGTCGCCTCCGCCCCCTCGAAATCACCGGTCGATACATAGACGAAGCGCAAGGGTACGCAGCCGGGAAGAAGAGTTTCTGTGGGCACGGAGGTCCACGCCCGGTCTCGGGCGTCGGTCGTCGCCAACAAGGTGGCGCCGGTGTAGACCTCGATGGTACCGGTGGGCTCGACAGCGTCCAGAGTGATAGTGAAGCCCATCCGGAGACCCACCCGCGCCTGGCTCGGAAACTGCTCGGTCACCGTCATTGTGGTCGCGCTTCCCTGCAGCGACTCCATGGCGAACGCCGGCGTGCCCAGAGTGGATCCGAGCGCGAGTACGATCAATAGCCCTGTGCGGCGCATCACCGGGGTGACGGCGCGCAGAGACTGGGCGTAGCGCGAGCCCTGGCTGGCGGGGCGGGCGTGGGCATCCGGTTGTCTGATCATGGTCGGCGGACGGTCCGGACCGGACACATTCATGTGGAACCACTTTCAGAAAGAATCCGCCCATGGTCGAATGCGGCTGTGGGCACTATGACGACGGATGCCGGCGCAGAGAAGACGACAATTCAACTCTGTGCGGTTCGCTGATCTGTACACTAACGAGCATGTGTGCCGCATGATATACCCTTGTTATGGTTAGTAGATACCTTTGCCACCACCGCATCACGACGTGTTCAGAGACTGGTTGGATAGGAAAGAGTGTCCGACCGCGGACACTGTCAACGATTCAGGGGGCACGAGTGCGACTGCTCTACGCGCTGCTCCTTTCCGGCATCATCCTGACCGTGGGGCTCTCGGTGGCGCTGCCCGATGCGACACTCGTCGCCGGCGGGTTCACCATCGCTGCCGCGGCGGTGGGGCTAACGCTGGTCAACCGCACCCAGCGCATCATTGCGGGGGTGCTGATCGGTGTGGGGATCGCATCCGTTGTGGTCGGTCTGGTTTTGGGCGGACAGATCGTGGGCCGCGACCTGTTCCTGGTCAACCAGGACCTGATCGGCATGCTCGCCGCTGTGTCGTTTCTGCGACTGGTCACACCGACCTCGCCGATCACCCGCACCCGGCTGCACGGCCGACTCGCCGTCGTGCGCACCGCACTGGCCACGCACGCGCTCGGCGCGATCATCAACATCGGTGCGGTCGGCATTGTCGGCGACCACCTGCGCGGTCGCTCCAGCCTGCGGCTCGCCGATGCGGCGCTGATCTCCCGGGCCTACTCGACCGCTGCGTACTGGTCGCCGTTCTGGGCGGCCGCCGCGGCAGCGACCACGCTCGTTCCCGGCGCGAATTCACTGGTGCTGGTGCTGGTGGGGCTGGGGCTCGCGCTCGTCACCATCGGCCTGAGCGTCTGGGACATCTTCCACCTCTTCGGCCGCGAACTGCCCGCGTACACCGGCTATACGCTCAGCTGGGAGCTCATTCGCGTGCCGCTCGCCCTCGTGGCCCTGGTGGTGCTGGCGCACCAGCTGGTTCCCACGGTTCCGGTGCCGCGGATCGTGCTGCTCGCCGGCCTCGGCGTCACCCTGATCGGCTTGCTGATCATGAACGGGCGTGGCGCCCTGCGCGCGCTGGCGCGCCACGCCCGGCACGACCTGCCGCAGCTGCGCGGTGAGGTCACGCTGTTCGCCTCCGCCGGGGTGCTCGCCGTCGGCCTGCGGATGCTGTTTCCCCTGTTCGACCTGCAGCTGCCGGTGACCGAGTTCACCGTTCCCGTGGCCTGGGCCATGATGCTCGCGATGATTCTGTGCGCGATCGTGGGGGTGCACCCGGTGGTGTCGGTTGCGATCGTCGCGGCGCTCGTGCAGCCCCTGTCGCCCGACCCCACTTTGTTCGTGCTGGCCGCGTGCATCGGCTGGGGAGTGTCGACCGCGGTCGGCCCAGTCACCGGATTGACCATGCTGCTTAGTGCGCGGTACGGTATCGACAGCATCACCCTCACACGGCGCAACCTGGTCTACCTGGCCGCCGTGCTCGTTGCTTCCTGGCCAGCATTGCTGCTCTGCGCCGCACTGGTCTAGCGTTTGGCGCACGACCGCGCCCGATACGGGTGCGCGCTACGACCGTTACCGTAGCGCCCACCAGGATCGGGCGCGGTCAAGCGGATGCGAAAGGCAGGCTAGACGGAGACCTCGACGGGCTCGTCGCTGACGACGTAGTTCTGAATCTCGATGAGCAGCAGGTCGCCGGCTTCCTGGTCGGTCAGGCCCTGGGCCAGAGCAAGTTCGGAGACGAGGATCTGGCGGGCCTTTTCAAGCATCCGCTTTTCGCCGGCGGAGACACCCTTGTCCTGGTCGCGACGCCACAGGTCGCGTACGACCTCGCTCACCCGGTAGACGCTGCCGCTGGCCATCTTCTCCTGGTTGGCCTTGTAGCGGCGTGACCAGTTGCCCGGCTCCTCGGTGAAGGCGTTCTGCAGAATTTCGTAGACGGCGCTTACGCCGGCGGCGTCGATGACGTCGCGCACGCCGACGAGCTCGACGTTGTCGACCGGCAGCTGAATGGTCAGCGCGCTGGTGTGCACGTTGAGGGTCATGAACTGCTTCTCGACGCCCTTGATGGTGCGGGTCGCGAGGGCCGTGATGGTGACCGCTCCGTGGTGCGGGTAGACCAGGGTTTCGCCGATTTCAATCTTCATAGAATGCGCCTTCAGTGTTGTGTGGGTGATGCAACGCGAACGGGCGTTGCGCTTGAGGTTTCGGGTTCGAGCAGCCAGCCGGGCAGCAGGGCCACGAGCTGGTCGACGAGTTCGTCGTCGGAGACGTCGAGGTGACCGCGCATCCAGGCGCCGATCAGGGTGAGCGCTCCGCCGGCGACATAGGTCGTGACCAGTTCGGCGTTGACGGCGTCGTCGAAAACAAGCACCGACTCGAGCATGCGGGTGGCGTAGGCCTCGATGATCTGGTCGTGCGCGCTGCGCGTCAACGGCAGTTCGAGCACGCTCGCGTACAGGGGAAAATTCTCGACCATATGGGCGACGAGTCGGGCATAGCCGAGGCGTGACGCGTTCTCGCCGGTGCGCGGCCGCGGCAGATCGAGCCCGGCCGAGCCGATGTCGGCGAACTGCGCCTGCAGCAGTTCGGCGGCGAGCACGTCGAGGCTGTTGAAGTGCGCATAGAAGGAGCTGCGGCTGATCCCGGCCAGGCGCACGATCTCGGCCACCGAAACGGATGCCGCCGGCTGAGCGATCAGCGTGCGGATCGCCGTGAGAATGAGTTGCCGGGTGCGTTCAGCGCGCGGGTCGTGCTTCGACTCGTCTGGCTGCAGAATTGGCTGCACTGCCGCCTGCGGGGCGGGCGCAGTCAACGAAGTCATTCAAGTATACTAACACTTTTCGGACAAGTGTCCGAGACGGGCAACGTTTTCACGGCTGACTCGCGGAAAACCCCGAGTCAGCCGAGAATTTCAGCGCCCGCGGTACTCGTCGAGCAGCTGCGCGCAGCGGATGAAGCCGAGGTGCGAGTAAGCCTGCGGGTGGTTGCCGAGGTGGGTTTCGGTGGCCGGGTCGAACTCTTCGGAGAGCAGACCGGTGGGGCCGGCCAGGGCGATCAGCTGGTTGAACAGTACTTCGGCCTCGTCGATGCGCCCGGTGAGCACGTAGGCCTCGATCAGCCAGGTCGTGCAGATGTGAAAGCCGCCCTCGAGGCCGGGCAGGCCGTCGTCGTAGCGGTAGCGGAACACCGTCGGCCCAACGCGCAGCTCGCGCTCGACCGCGCTCACTGTGAGCTGAAAACGCTCGTCGGTCACGTCGAGCAGGCCGGACAGGCCGATGTGCAGCACGGCGGCGTCCAGGTCGGGGCTGTCGTAGGCCACTGTGTACGACTGGGCTTCCTCACTCCAGCCTTCGCGCAGCACTTCGTCACGAATCGTGGCGGCGAGTTCCACCCAGCCGACCCCGACGTCCCTGCCGTGCCGCTCGGCGGTGCGGATGGCCCGGTCAACGGTCACCCAGCACATCGTCCTCGTGTAGGTGTGGTGTCGCGGCGAGCGCCGCGCCTCCCAGATGCCATGGTCGGGTTCCTGCCAGCGACTCGTGACGGCGTCGACCATCTCGGTCAGCAGGTGCCACTGAAAGTCCGAGAGCGTTCCCTGCCGGGCGCTCAGCGTGTCGATGAGCTCGGCGACCGGTCCGAACACGTCAATCTGCACCTGATTGTCGGCGGCGTTTCCGATGCGTACCGGGCGCGATCCGGCATAGCCGGGCAGCGATTCGAGACTGGCTTCGGTCGACAGCGATGAGCCGGTGACCGAATAGAGCGGATGCAGCCACTGCGCGCCGGGACTGTCCGCCACGACCCCGGCCAGCCAGCGCAAGAACCCGTCGGCTTCATCGGTCGATCCCAGGTCGACGAGCGCTTTCACGGTCATCGAGCCGTCACGCAGCCAGCAGTAGCGGTAGTCCCAGTTGCGGGTGCCGCCGATTCCTTCGGGCAGCGACGTCGTCGAGGCTGCGAGCACGGCGCCGGTCGGTTCATAGCAGAGGGCCCGCAGCACGAGGGCCGAGCGGCCGACGAGAGAGGGCTTCACGCTCGGCAGAGACAGTGAATTCACCCAGGAACGCGAGTCATTCATGACCGCGCCGCGACGGGCGGCCTCGCCGGCGGCATCCGGTATGTATGCTTCGGTGTCGCCGCAACGCAGGTTGAGCATGATCGCGCCCTGCGAGAGGTCGACGACGGCGGTGGCCGTTTCGTTGCGGCCGTCGCTGGTGACGGTGAAGTCGACGCCGGCGGCCGTCAGCACGATCGGGTCGGGGGTTCCGGTGATGGTCACCACACCGTCGGCGGCGTGCATGTTGAAGTAGGCGACGGCGTAGTCGGGGCGCGGTGCGAAGACGATGCGGGCGAGCCCGGTGCCGGTGAGCTTGCGCACGAGGTTGGTGATGCCAAGCGGTGACGGCTCGATGTAGTCGGTGACGGTGACGTCGGCCCAGCGGGTTTCGACGACCATGGTGTTGTCGACGTAGCGCTGGCCGAGCACGCGGCTCTTCTTGACCGGCTCGATCGAGAAGTGTCCGGCCTCTTCGCTGCCGAGGATGCTCGCGAACAGCGAGCCGGAATCGGGCAGCGGATGCGTCATCCAGCAGATGCGCGCTTCCGGCGTCACGAGGGCGGTCGAGGTGCCGTCGCCGAGCATGGAGTGGCGTTCGATGGCCACGACGTGCTGGCCGAACAGCCAGTCCTTGCGTAGCTCGAACAGCAGGGCCAGAATCTGGGCGAGCTTTTCGGGGCCGCTGATGCGGTGCGCGGCAACGGATTCGTCGTCACCGATGCGAATGCCGAGGTCGGGGCCGTGCAGGGTATTCATGGCCATTTCGTCGCTCGCCGCGTCGCCGGCGAAGAAGGCCGCGCTGACGCCGAGACGGATGCGCAGCCGGTCGAGGGCGACGCCGGAATCCTGCGACTCATCGGAGGGCTCGGGGGCGTCGAAGAATTCCGAGTCAAACTCGGCGCCGTTCGATCCCACCAGGTGCACCTCGCGGGGCAGCCGGGAATCGGCGGCGAGGTCGCGCAGCGGGCGGCCGGACATGACGGCGGTGTGGGTGTTGGGCAGGGCCGCGAGGGCGCGCAAAGCCGTCGCGGATTCTTCCAGCAGCACAGACGGCACATTCGACGCAACGTGGTGCGAGAGGGTGCCACCGTAGTTGCAGGCCACGAGGAGAGAGGGGGTGCGCGCGAGCTGTTGCAGATCCTGCAGTATCTCAGCCGACAGCCCCGTCAACGTGCGTGGAAGGTTCTTGGAAAGATTCAATCGTTGGGGCATTAGAGGTTCCTTGCAGAAGGGCGTCGGCCGTCAAACCAGTTGCTAGACCTAGGCGACGTTACCATTTGCCACAAGCTGCTCGGCGGCTGACGCACCGTCCGGCGGGCTGTTGTCAGAATCGGGCGGCCCCGCGACCCACTAGCCTGAAGATACGACCGTACTTTTGGTTGGTAACTTTTCGTCGGGTGGGTGACATGGCAACGAGGTGGGCGCGGTTCGCTCGCGGCTGGCTGACCGCCGTTGTGGCCGTGCTCGTCGCCGCCCTCTCGCACGTGGCCGCTGGCGGCCAGGCGCCCGCGCCGGTCAGCGTCTCGATCGCTCTCGCCTTTGCGGGCATGGTCAGCGTCGCTCTGGCGGGCAAGAAACTCTCCCTGCTGAAGCTCAGTGTGTCTGTGGGGTTCAGCCAGGTGCTGTTCCACCTATTGTTCGGGCTCGGCGGAACGGCCGGCTCCATGACGATGGCCGGGCACCACGGGTCGGCGACCGTGATCGTGGGGGCAGCATCCGCTTCGCTGACCTCGCCTGCGATGGGGTGGATGTGGATTGCCCACGCCCTGGCAGCGATCGTGACGATCGTGGCACTGCGCCGCGGCGAGCGCACTTTCTGGGCGCTGGTCGAGCTGGCGCGCACCGCGCTCGTGACCGTGGTCATTGCGCTCGGGCTGGTACTCGTTCCGCTTCGCGTGGCTCGACTGCGCGCCGCGCTGCACCGCGTGATCGAACCAGTCGACCTGGCCGTGTTGCTGTCGCCGATGCGACACCGCGGGCCGCCGCGCGCGCTCGCCGGCTTCTAAGCCCTCGCGCCGCGCCTCGCTCGCGGCACTCGTTTGAGAAGCCGGCACTGGTTTGAACCAGTGCCCCGAGCCCAAACACGTGCCATGACGCACCCATCCTTCTCGCGAACTCCTCGGAGGTACCGCATGCTCTCTTTCCCTGCCCGAAACCGGCTCCTCGCCGGTCTCGGTGTCCTCGCGCTCGCCGCAGCGTTCACGATCGGCGGCGTCGCACCGGCCGCGAGCGCGCACGATTCGGTGGCGTCCACCGTGCCGTCCGACACCGAACACGTCGACCTGGCACCCGCCACCGTGTCGATGCGGTTCACCGACAACATCATGCAGCTCGGCGCGATCATGCTCGTCGTTGATTCAGCGGGCACCGACTGGAGCGCCGGCGAACCCGCCCTCGACGGGCCGACGGCCACCCTGGCCGTTGACCCCGCCCTGCCCGACGGCGCCTACCAGGTGCGCTGGCGGGTGGTCTCGGCCGACGGGCATCCCATCTCCGGCACCTTCGACTTCAGTGTCGGCGACGCCAGCGCGGTGGCCACACCGACAACGGACGCCGCCGCTCCCGTTATCACCACCCCGACCGATTCGACCGTGGTCACCACCAACACGGCCGCCAGCACCGGCGGCGGGCTCCCGATCGGCGTCACCGCGCTCATCGGTGCCCTCGTCGGCCTCGGCCTCTTTCTCGGGGTTGTGGCGCTGACGCGCCGTGCAGCATCCGCTCGTCAACGCACAAATCCCCCCACTACAGAAACGACACACTCATGACCTCCACCACACCCCGCCTTCTCATCGTTGCCGCCCTGGGCCTGCTCGCCCTGACCGGTTGCGCCGCCACCACCGACACCGCATCCCCCGACACCGCGGCGACCAGCACGGCGACCGCAGCCGCGAGCCTCACCATCACCGACCCCTGGGTCAAGAGCGCCGAGACCGGAATGAGCGCCGCGTTCGGCACACTCGCGAATGCCGGCGACACCGACATCAACGTGGTCTCGGCCGAATCAACGGCCGCGACCATGATCGAGCTGCACGAGACCGTCGCCGACGACTCCGGCGCCATGGTGATGCAGCAGAAAGAGGGCGGGTTCGTCGTTCCGGCGAACGGCACCTACGAGCTCGCGCCCGGCGCCAACCACCTCATGCTCATGGGCCTCACCGAGCTGATCGTTGCGGGCGCCGAGAACACCTTCACCCTCACCCTGTCCGACGGGTCGACGGTAGAGTTCACCGCCCCGGCCAAGGACTACTCGGGCGCAAACGAGAGCTACGACAAATAATGTTGGTCGATCAGCCTGGTCGTCGCCTCAGCCGGCGTCACCTCCTTTTGGGAGGTGCCGCGGCCGGCATCGGCGCGGTCGGCGCGGTCGGCATCGAACTGGCGACGAATGCGCGCCCGCAGGTCGTGGCTCAGCCGCTCAACGGCACGCAGACCGTGCCGTTCTACGGCGTGCACCAGGCCGGAATCGACACCGTGCCGCAGAGCAACGCCACCATCATCGCGCTCGACTTGGCCCCGACGACCGATGCTGCGGCCCTGCGGCGACTCATGAAGGTTCTCACGAGCGACGCGGCCCGGCTCAGCCAGGGTGAGGCGGCGTTGGCTGACTCCGAGCCGGAGCTGGCCGTCGCGCCGGCCCGGCTCACCGTGACGTTCGGCTTCGGCCCTGGCCTCGTCGCCCTGGCCGGCGGCACCGCGCCGACCTGGCTGCGCCCCCTGCCGGCCTTCGGCGTCGACCGGCTCGACCCGGCCTGGGGCGATGGCGATCTGCTGCTGCAGATTGCCGCCGACGACGCCCTCACCGTGGCGCACGCCACCCGCATGCTGCTGAAAGACAGTCGCTCGTTCGGCACCGTGCGCTGGGTGCAGACCGGCTTTCGACGAGCACCGGGGTCGGTGAAGACCGGCACGACCATGCGCAACCTGTTCGGCCAGGTCGACGGCACCGTCAATTTCGTGCCGGGCACGCCCGACTTCGAACGGCTGGTTTGGGGCGCCGCCAGCAACCCCGGCTGGATGCTCGGCGGCACCGGCTTCGTGCTGCGGCGCATCGCGATGGGTCTCGACAAGTGGGACAAGCTCGATCGGTCCGGGCGGGAGGCATCCGTTGGTCGCACTCTCAGCAACGGCGCGCCGCTGACCGGCACCAACGAAACGGATGCCCCGGATTTTGCCGCGAAGACCGCCATCGGTTTTCCGGTGATCCCGGAGTTCTCGCACCTGCGGCGGGCCCACAGCGAAAACCCCGACGAACGCATCCTGCGCCGGGGCTACAACTACGACGACGCGCCTACGGGCGGCAGCGTGTCGAACTCCGGCCTGCTCTTCGTCTCTTTTCAAGCGGATATCGACGCCCAGTTCGTGCCTATTCAGCGCCGCATCGACGCCCTCGACCTGCTCAACGTGTGGATCACACCGATCGGCTCGGCCGTCTTCGCGATCCCGCCGGGCTGCGCCACTGGCGGGTACATAGGCGACACCCTGTTCTGACCTTGCGGTTGAACCGGCTCGTGGCACGTGTTTAGGAGGTTTGCCCTGGTTTGAACAGGGGCCACCGTCTCAAACACGTGCCACGAGAGCGGATGCCGCGGCGCTGGCCACCGGCATCGGCCGCGTGGGCAGTTAGACGGTTTCGCCCATCGGGAGGTTGCCCTTGCGGGCGTCCAGCTTGCCGAAGTGGGTCTCGAGCAAGCTCTTCATCTTGTGCAGGGCGCCGGTGAGGGCTTCCTCCACGGCGTTGGCGTTCTCGGTGACGACGACCGGGGTTCCACCGGCCGGGCGAGCTTCGAGGGTGCACTTGATGTCGTCGGTGCTGCTGCGGCCGGCGCTGCCATCGGAGAGGTGAACCTCAACCCGGGTGAGGCGTTCGCCGTAGCGCGCGAGGGACTCTTCGACGATGGATTCCAGCGCTCCGGCAACCCGCTCGGTGCCGTCGACGTTGCTGTCGGTGTTCACGATGACCTGCATAATCACTCCTCTTAATTGCTGACAACTTCAGGCTACCGCTTGCGGATACGTGCCCATTGCGAGCCCGTTCGGCACCCACGGCATCCGCTCCCGGCGAATTGCGACCCCCCGGCCGGCCTGCGAGACTGGAAGTGATTTTGTTCCCAGTGTGAGGTTTAAACCAGTGAAGATTCTCGTCGGTTTCGCGCCGCAGTCCCTGCGCTGACCCCGTCGAACAGCCTTTCCCGGCTCCGGTGTCAGTTGCCCACGACACCCTTGGAGAATCCTTGGTAAGCACATCAGCCTCACCGTCGTCAGACCGCGCAGTTCCTGCTCGATACAGCGGACGCCCGGGTACGGAGCGACGAGCACATCTACGTTGATCTTCCTGACCCCGATGTGCCGAACAGCCGCCGGATCGCGGAGCCTGATTCCATGCAGATCAGATCCGACGCGAGCAGCCGGGTCGTCGCCATCGACATCGCCCGGGGCCTGGCGATCATCGGGATGTTTATCGCCCACGCCGCCCCGCGCGTTACCGCTGAATCGTGCGCTGCGTGGCATCCTTTGGCCGATCGGCGCCACCGGCGCAATGGCACTCACCGTTGACACGGTGCAGATTCTGGCTCTGGGCGCCGTCGCCAATGGCAGCGACATTGACTATCCGGGCTGGCCGCTGCTGCTCTGGATGCTGCTGCTCACGTTCATCGGTGCCGGTCTCTGGCGGTATTTTCTGGGCAAGGGGCCACTCGAACGCGTGCTCGCCGCACTCACTCAGGCTCCACGACCGGGCCGGCTCAGCTGATGCCACCAATACGCTCGAGCGCCGCGCGCATGATCTGTGCCTCCGGTGTCGGCGCCACGTGGTGGTTCGTGTAGATCCCCACCAGCCACTGCAGCACTTCGCTTTCACTCATGGCGACGGCATTCCAGTCCACGCCTGGCTCAGCCCCCGTGCGCGGTTCGCCGGTGAGCGGGTCGAGCCAGGCGCGAGCGATCGGAACGTCGGGGTCGTCGTTGTTCACATTCCAGAGCAGGGCGATCGGATGGTTGTCACCGTCGATGTGCTCGTGGTCGACGCGCCCGGAGCCGAGCCAGGGCAAGGTCAGCAGCTCGCCGATGATGCCAACCTCGATCAGCTCGAGCTGGGTCGGTTCGGTCTCGGGAACGTAGAGGGTGAACCCCTGCTCAAACCACTCGGCGGCCTCGTAGATCGAATCGAGCAACTCGTCGAGAGCATCGACCTCCTGCACCAGAATGAGCGCCCATTCCAGCAGAATCTGGGTCTGGTCGGCCGGCCACGGACTCTCCATCGGGTCGATCGTGCCGTGAAAGTGAAAGCTCGGGCCGGCTTCGTCGAGCAGCACGTGCAGTTGGCCGCTGTCGTAGTCGATCGACAGGTTGAGCGCTCCGCCCTCGTCGTCGCGGTCGGCGAACAGATCCGGGTGGGCCAGTTCCGGCGGCAGAGTGATCGCTGCGGCGAGTCGGGGGCCCAGATCGAGAACAACGCGAAACTGAACGGTCGGCAGGCGCAGGGTTTCATCCTGCTCGAAGTGCTGGTCTGACATGGTTCGAGTTTATCGACCACCAGCCGCCCTCGACGTGCCGGAAGAGCGTGCCGGTCCAACGCGCACAAGCGGATGCCCGCAAGCTCTCGCGCAGCAGCCGGCGGCGTGGCAGACTGCGGCCTATGGATATCGAGCTGTGGTGGCCCACGCTGACTCCGTCAACGCGGGAGTGGCTGATGCAGAACAACGGCGATGCCGTGCCGCCGGAACTCGTGACCGAGATCACGAGGGCCGGCGGCGGGGTCGCCACCGACAGCGAGAGTGAGCAATCCGGCGTCTCTCTGAGCGACGACGACGTCGACTGGATCGAGACGGTCGCCAACGAAGAAGAACCAACCTGACCAGCGTTCTCGCATCCGCTTGAATCGGTCAGTCGGGTCCACCGTAAGCTGAGCGTATGCGCACCGCCGGAGTGGACCTCGCCGCCGAGCCCAAAGGCACCGCGCTTGCTGTCATCGACTGGACCGGCGCCAGGGCGTTCTTGTCTGAACTGCACCTCGGCGTCGCAGACGAGATCATCGTGCGCACGGCGGGCACCGTTGACAAGCTCGGCATCGATTGTGCGTTCGGCTGGCCCGACGAGTTCGTGCAGTTCGTGGTCGCGCATTCCAGCGGCGACCTGCCCGGAGTCGACGGCGGAATGGCCTGGCGACGTACCCTGGCCTACCGCGAAACCGACCGGGAGGTGCGAAAGATCACCGGCCGCTGGCCGCTCAGCGTTTCCACCGACCGGCTCGGACTCACCGCTATGCGCTGCGCCGGCCTGCTTTCCCGAATCTCCGCGGCCGGTATTCCCGTCGACCGGGCCGGTTCCGGAGTTGTCGCAGAAATCTACCCGGGCGCATCGCTTCGCCTGTGGGGGTTCTCGACGACGGGGTACCGCACCGACGCCGCCAGGCGCTCGCACCTCCTGGCCGAGATTCAGGATGCCGCACCCTGGCTCGATCTCGGCCCGCACGCCCCACACATGATCACCTCAGCGGATGCCTTCGACGCCGTGATCGCGGCCCTCGCCGCCCGCAGCGCCGCGCTGGGATTCTACGAACCGCCTGCGCCGGCCATGCTCGATCGTGCCCGCCGCGAGGGCTGGATCGTGCTGCCGAACGGCCCTCTCGCCGAGTTATTGCCATCCGCGAGATGACCGCGCCCGAAATCGGTGGCCGCTACGCCGGTTACCGTAGCCGCCACCCACATCGGGCGCGGTTGCGAACTTAGATCGCGTTGACGCCCTATCCGAGCGGGCGTGCCTGCGCGCTCATAACCGAGAGCAGTGCCTGCACGTGCGGGGTGCCTGGCTCGTTCCAGGTGGCCCAGGTGCGAATGGCCAGGTCGAAGCTCGGGTCACGCTCGGCCCGCACGGGAATCCACACCCAGTCGGGCAGGTGACGGGCGGCCGACGACTGGGTGAGGAGCACGGCATCCACTTTGGCGGTTACCGCGATCAGCCCGCTGTGTTCACTGAACCGTCGAAACACCCACTGCATCGAGACTCCGGCGGCCGCCGCCGCGGCACGCAGTCGAATCTCCTCTGCGGCGATTTCGCCGACCGCGTGGGCCATCACCGAAAGGCCATCGAGTTCGGCGAACCCCACTTCGGCCAGGCCCGCAAGCGGCGAATCAGCCACGACAGCCACGCCGATGGTCTGTTTCATGAGTAGCATCGACCCGCCAGCCTCCGGTGCCTCGCGGTGAAGCAGCGCAACATCGACCAGCTTGCTCTGCAGCATCTGCCACTGCTCGTCAGTCGTCGCCTCATGCAGGGTCAACGCAATCGTGGGAACCTGGGCGTCGACGGCCTGCAGCAGCGCCAGAAACCAATCGTACGGCAGGCCCTGCGGCACGCCAACGTGCAGCATCTGGCGGTTCTGGGCGGCCGTGCGCAATACCTCGGGAATGCGATCAACCTGCGCGAACACGGTCTCGCAGTGTCGAAATAGTCCGGCGCCTGCGGCCGTCAGGGTCACCCCGCGTGGGCCGCGATCGAAGAGGATGTATCCAATGGAGCGCTCCAGATCCTTGATCTGGCGGCTGAGGGCTGGCTGCGTGATGTTCAGGGCCGTGGCGGCCCGGCTCACCGACCCGAGCTCGGCGACCTTGGCAAAGTAGGTGAGGTGGCGCAGTTCCATAACCTCAGGGTATCGCCCCCGTGCTTTCTAGGCATTTTACCTATGGCATCCGGTCATTCAGACTGGGGCCGGCGGCAACTTCCGTCACAACGACGTGAACTTGAAAGTGCTGGTGTATTCGTGACACGTGAAACCCAATTCGATGTGGTCGTCATCGGCGGCGGATCCGCGGGAATCGCGGCGGCCATCGGGGCGGCCCGCACCGGGGCATCCGTGTGTCTGGTTGAAAAGTACGGTTTTCTCGGCGGTGCCGCGACGACCAGTTCGGTGCTCGCGCTGTGCGGATTCTTCGACCAGAACAAGAACCAGGTCGTGGCCGGCGTTGGCCAGCAGGTGCTCGACCAGCTGCGACGCCGCGATATCTATCAGACCCAGACGATGCCGGAGACGGGCAACACCATCGTGCTGCTCGATCTGGAAACCACCAAGAGCGTCTACGACGACCTCATCACCGCCGCCGGCGTGCGCCTGCTGCTGCACAGCCAGCTGATCGCGGCGACGACGACTGGCGGCGCGATCAGCTCGGTCGACGTCGTGCACCGCGGCGGCATCGAGACCATCACCGGCCGCGCCTTCGTGGACTGCAGCGGCGACGGAGCACTCATCGACGCGGCTGGCGCGGGCGCGATCGTGTCGGTGCCCGCCGAACGGCAGGCCAGCACGCTCGTCATGCGGGTCGGCGCGGTGAGTGAAGACGCTGACCTCTCGATGGCCGGAATGACCAGGGCAGTGGATGCCTACCGCCCCCGTTCAGAGATGCCCCTGGTGCGTTCGAACGGCATCGCCGTGCGCATGCCGCTCTCCCGAGAGGTCATGCTGCTCATCGCCGACCACCACGGCGACGTCCTCGACGTGACGGACCTCACCGCTGCCGAGGTGCAATCACGCCGCCTGAGCTGGCAGTACCTCGCCGCGTTCCAACAGTCGCTGGCCGGCTGGGAGAACAGTTTTCTCGCCTCGACCGGGCCGCAACTGGGCATTCGGGAGACCCGTCGGCTGCGCGGCCGACAGTCGGTGAGCGCCGATGACGTGTCTACCGGCCGAAAGAACGCGCTCGACCCCATCGCCAGGGGCGGCTGGCCGATGGAAGGGCACGTGACCGTCGGCGTCACCGAGTACGGCGGCATTGCCGACAAGGGCTGGTATCACGTGCCGTACGGGGCCATCTGCTCCGACACCACCGAGAACCTGTGGGCTGGCGGCCGTCTGGTGAGCAGCGACAATCGGGCCTACGCCTCGCTGCGGGTGATGGGCACTTCGTTTGCAACCGGGCATGCCTGCGGAGTCGCCGCCGCCGTGTATGCCGCCGGCAACGCCCACGACTATGCCCGCACCCGCATTCTGCTCGACGAGCAAGGAGCCCTTATCTCATGACCCTTCGACGAATCGCCCTCACCGGGGCGGCCGGGTCGCTCGCGGCCGATATTATTCCGGGACTGTTGGCCCGCGGCCATACGATCGTGGGCATCGACCAGCGCGCGCCCGTGGACACGTTCGGCTGCGAGTTCGTGGAGTGTCTGGTCAACGACCGCGCAGCAATGCTTTCGGCTCTGCGCGGCTGCAACGCCGTCATTCACCTGGCCGGAATTCCGCTGGAGGCCGAGTGGGCCGACATTCTGCGGGCCAATATCGATGGCACGCAGGCGGTCCTCGAGGTGGCCGAGCAACTCGGAGTCCGGCGGGTCGTGCTGGCCAGCAGCATCCACTCTGTTGGTTTCGTACCGGTGCCGACCGACGGCTCACTCGTGCCCGACGACGTGCCGGTGCGCCCGAATACCTTCTACGGAGTTTCGAAGGCTGCCGTCGAAGCGCTCGGCAGCCTGTATCACGACCGGTTCGGGCTCGACGTGATCTGCCTGCGGATCGCGTCCCGCTTCGCCGAACCGACCGGTGAACGCACGCTCTCCACCTGGCTCTCCCCAGCCGACGCCGTGCGCCTGTTCGACGCCTGCCTACAGGTTCCCAGCCCGGGTTATCGCACAATCTGGGGCGTTTCGGCGAACACCCGGGGGTATCTCAGCGCGGAGGGCGGCGCTGCAATAGGCTTTAGACCCGAGGACGATTCCGAACGTTTCGCCGAACGGATGTTCGCTGCCAGTGACACAGACCCGTCGCTCCTGGCTTCCGACTGGGATCGCGCCTACATCGGGGGCATTTTCAGCTCGCCGCAACCACCATGCTTCGGCGGCCATCCCCCACGCCCTTGACCTCGGGATTCGCTACACAGACAGGAACAGAAATGACCGACACCGTGGGCAAAGATGCCTTTGTCGTACGCCACCTCTCCAAAGTCTTTGGTGGTGCGGGGCAGGTGCACGCCCTGAGCGATATCAACCTCAATCTGAAAAAGGGCTCGTTCACCTGCATTGTTGGGCCAAGCGGATGCGGCAAGTCCACTCTGCTGCGCATTCTGGGAGACCTCGAGGCGCCCACGTCGGGTGACGTGCAGATCAACTTCAGGCAGACCCGGGTGCCGCGCTCGGCCTTCGTCTTTCAGGAGCACGGAGTGTTTCCCTGGTTCAACGTGCTCGAGAACGTGGCGTTCGGCCAGAAGATGGCGTCGGTGTCGAAACGGGAACGCGAAAGCGAAGCCCGCAACTGGATCGCCGAGGTCGGCCTGACCGGTTTTGAAGACGCCTACCCGCACCAGCTCTCCGGCGGGATGCGCCAGCGCATCGCCATCGCTCGGGCGTTCGCGACCGGATCGCCGTCACTGCTGATGGACGAACCGCTCGGCGCTCTCGACGCTCAAACCCGCATCCTGATGCAGGAACAACTCGTTCGCCTGTGGGAGGTCGAGCGCAAGACCGTGGTGCTGGTCACCCATTCGATTGAAGAAGCACTGCTGCTCGGCGACCAGATCGTCGTAATGTCGGCCAGGCCGGGTCGAGTAAAAGAGATCATCGACGTGCCGTTCGGTCGCCCGCGCAGCGTCGCCATGGAAGCGAGCCCGGAGTTTGCACGCATGAAACAGGACATCTGGGAATCGCTGCGCGATGAGGTTCAAGCCTCGATGAGCTTCAAATGACCGTCACAGAGGGCGTCGCCCGCCGCGTCACCGAACTCGACCAAGCCATCGACCAGGAATTCAAACGTGAGCAACGACTGCGCGCCCGCGACCTCGGTTTGGCCATTCTCACGCCGATCGTGCTTCTCGGCCTGTGGGAACTCGCCGCCGCAACGGGAGTGCTCGACGCACGCCTGTTCAGTCCGCCCAGTGCCATCGGCGAACGTGGCGCGGAGATGGTCGCGGACGGTTCCCTGTTCGTGCACATCTGGGCCACGGTCGGCCGCCTCGCGTTCGGTTTCATCGCCGGCTCCATTCTCGGTGTGTTCGCCGGGCTCATCATGGGTGTTGTGCGGCCGATTCGCGCGGCCCTCAGCCCCACTTTCACCGCGCTGTACGCGCTGCCGAAGATCGCCATCCTGCCGCTGCTGCTGCTCATCTTCGGCCTAACCGAAACCCCGAAGATTCTCGCCGTGGCCATCTCGGTGTTCTTCGTCGTGCAGATCAACACCCTGGCCGGCATCATGCAGATCGACGCCCGCATTCTGGAATCGGCGCGCGCCTACAAGGCCACCGGCATCCGCTTATTTGTGAACGTGCTGCTGCCCGCCGCTGCACCAGCCATCATGACCGGTCTGCGAGTCGCCGCCGGCATGTCGGTGATCGTCGTCACCGCGGTGGAATTCGTGGCCTCCAACAACGGCCTCGGCTACCTCATCTGGAACTCGTGGCAGCTGTTTCAGCCAGCCACGATGTTCGTCGGCCTTATCGTCGTCTCGGTCATCGGCGCGCTCGTCACCGGGCTCATTATCGTGCTGGAACGGGTGCTCCTGCCATGGCGCAACTCGAACAGCCCCAAGAAAAAGGAATCGAAAAAGTGAAGAAACTGAAAATCGTCGCAGCAATGTCGCTGGTCGGGCTGGCGCTGTCTGGATGTGCAGCAGCGGATGCCCCCACTGCGTCCGGCGAACTGCAAACGGTGAACGTGGGTCACGTTCAGCTCGCGATCTTCTCGCCGCTCTATGTTGCTGAGGCCAAGGGCTATTTTGAAGACGAGGGTATCGAGCTGAAGCTTGAAGCGATCAAGTCGGGGCAGGACGCCGTACCGCTTGCCGCGAGCGGCAAGCTCGACGTCGTCGTGTCCGGCTTCTCGGCCGGCCTGTTCAGCGCGGTAGAAACCGGCCTCGACGTCAAGGTGGTCGGCTCTATGGGAGTCTCGGCCGGAGACGAGGAAGAACCGCCCTCGGCGCTCATTGCCGCCAAGAAGCTCGTCGATGACGACACCATCACCGACGTCGCCGACCTCGAAGGGCGCAAGATCGCGGTCGCCGGCGGCGCCGGCGGAACCGGAGCCTTCTACGTGGGGATGGCGCTCGAAGAAGCCGGACTCTCGATCACCGACGTGGAACTGGTCACCCTCGGCAACCCGGACATGCCCACCGCGCTGGCCAACGGCAGCATCGACGCCGCATTCGCATCGGCACCGTTCTGGAACATGCCCGTTGAAGACGGAACCGCGGTGAGCCTGTGGACCACGCCCACCGGGACATCCGGTACCGGGGTCATCTACGGCGGAGACTTCGCCGGATCTGAACTCGCGCAGAAGTTCTTCACCGCACTGACCCGTGGCGCGCAGGACCTGCAGGGCGACGACCGGTACACCGACGAGAACCTTGCCATTATTGGTGCCGCGACCGGCCAGACCGCCGAGCAGGTGGCCGCGGTACCGCTGTACCGCTGGCTGCCCGACCTTGCGCCGCTGCCGAAGCAGCTCGCCGCGATGGAACGCATGTGGATGGAACTCGGGGCGATCGTCTACACCGACCCGATTCCCGAAGCCGACTACGTGGACGCCACGTTCGCGCAGAACTCCTAGACGCCCTTCCCCGGGTCGTCCAGCCTGATCGGGCACCCCGGGCTGAATCGCCGCGCTCAAACACACCTATGGTGGATGGCAACGCCCGCGTCTGACAAAGGAGAAGCCGTATGCCCGAAGCACCCCCTCGAGCGAATGCCTATTTCGAGCCGATCGCGCCCGGCCGCTACCGGCCGACCGAGCATGCCGGCGGCGCCTGGCAGGCCGACGAGATCCACTTCAGCCCGCTCGGCGGCCTGATCGTGCACGCCATCGACCTGCACCGAGCAGCCGAGGCGGGTGGCGCCAACGGCAAGGAGCTCGGGCGTATCAGCTTCGACATTCTGGGCTTCCTTGCCGCCGAGGACTGTGAGGTCCGGGTCGAGACGATCCGTCCCGGCCGCACCATCGAGCTCATCGAGGCGACCGTCATCATCGCCGGCCGTCCGGCCGTGCTCGCTCGCGCCTGGTTCATCGCGACCGCCGACACCGCCGCCGTCGCTGGTGGCGGATCGGTCTCCCTACCCGCACCCGACACGGCGACCCCGTGGTCGATGACCGACATTTGGCCGGGAGGGTACGTCGCCTCCCTGGAGACGAAGGCCGTCGCACCTCCCCTACCCGGAGAAACGAGCGCGTGGCTTCGCACCGACATCGCACTCGTCGCGGGCGAGGCAATAAGCCCCCATGCCTCGTTCATCACCCTGGTGGACACCGCCAACGGAATCGCCGTTCGCCAGTCGCCGCTGGACTGGGCGTACCCCAACCTCGACCTCACCATCCACTTTCACCGGCAGCCGACTGGCAAATGGGTGGGGCTGGAGACCACCGTCACCTTCGGGCCGGCCGGCCACGGCATCACCAGCAGCGTGCTCCACGATGAGTCCGGGCCGGTGGGCCGCGCCGAGCAGATCCTGACCGTGCGGCCGATCAGCTGACCCTGCCCCTGCAGACCCGCACCGGCAGACTCATTGCGGATGCCGGTGGCCCGGTAAGTGCGCCCGCTCCCCGTCGTGGTCGAAGATCGTCAGTATTTCCACGGGTCCCTCGTACGCCTCGATGGTGTGCGGGGTCATCGTGGAAAACTCGGCTGCCTGGCCCTCGCGCACGAGGATGGTTCGCTCGCCGAGCCGTAGCTGCACCGTGCCGCTCAGCACCGTGAACCACTCGTAGCCGGGGTGCACCTTCGTCTCGCTGATCACACGGTTGGGCGTGATGCGCATCTTGGCGATCGTGACGCCGCGGCGGTCGCGCTCGCGCGACAGGATCCACAGGGTCGATCCGGCCATCGTCTCCGGCTCCGGGCGGATGACAACGTCGTCGTCGCCGTCGGGCTCGACGAGCCGGTCGATCGTCGTGCCCAGCGCATGAGCTATGGGCACCAGCTGGTCGAGGGCGATGCGGCGGTGACCCGTCTCGATGCGACTGAGCGTTGAGGCCGACAGGAAGCAGCGAGCAGCGAGTACGTCCAGCGTCCACCCTCGGGCCACGCGCAGGCTGCGAATGCGTTGGCGAACGACGTTCTCGACTATTTCTTGCGTCATACGCAAGAGTCTATGCCATTAGCGAATGAACCGCATAGCGTAGTAGGCATGACACCGACCCACACTCCCGCGAACCACTCGCACCACGATCGGCCCGGCCACGGTCCCGCGCTGGGAGATGACAGCAACCTCGCTGAGTTCCTCAACCTCGACGGCGTGCTCGGAGCCCCGGTCCTGGCTGCGGCGCTCAACGCCGCTGCCGGTGCGCTCGGAACCGCTCCCCGAACCGTCGTCGACCTCGGCGCCGGAACAGGAACCGGCACCCTGGCGTTGGTGGCGCAGTTTCAAAACGCGCAAATTCACAGCCTCGATGCCTCGCCGTCGATGCTGGACCGGCTAGCCGCAGCAGCGGCGACCGCAGACGTCGACGACCGCATTGAAACGCACGTGGTCGACCTCGACGGCGACTGGCCCGCCGTGCTGCCCCACGAGGCCGACCTTGCGTGGGCCGCGCCTGGCCTTGCAGCTCACTATGAGCCTGGCTCGTCTAACCGAAGACCTTTCCGCTGACGATCTCACGGCCCTCGAGGCCGCGATCACCGCCCTCGTGGCAGGAACGTCAGAGGTCGTGATGACGTCGGGGCGCTTCAGCTGGATCGCCTTCCGACCGATCACAACGGGGTCAAACCAGCACGACACCGGCGCGCAGGGAGACAGCCGGTGACCGACACGCTCCAGGCCGATGTCGTTGTGGTCGGAGGCGGCCCGGCTGGTGTCGCGGCCGCGATCTATGGCATCCGCATCGTGTCCGGAGTTGCAACCGGCGTGTCCGGCGTGTCCGCATTCTTGCGGTGCTTCCGGCCGCACGGGCGACCATCACTCGTGTCGCTCATGGAGCGGTGACACGCAGAGTGCTGTCGTGGACGACAAGTGAGCCGGATTGCAGCGATCGCGGTCTTGGACGCGTGCGTAGAAGCCTGCACGGCTCGGCGGCAGAGCAGCCGTTAACCTTCGGGGCCGACTCCGATCGCTCGCGGGGAAGGCGCACGCCACAGCTGGAAAAATGGCCATCCTCATCCCGGTTTTCACTCGTCGAACCCGACAGTGGATTCGGCGGTGCCAAGATGTTCTCAAGGGCACTCGCCCCCACGAACGAAGGAGCCGCCCCATGCCCAAGAGGGTCTACTCACCCGACGAGCAGATCGATCGGCTGCGGATCTATAACATTGTCGCCGGAAGTCTGCACCTGCTCCAAGCCGCCGGATTTGCGGTGATTCTCACCATGCTGAGCTCGCAGGTTCTGTTCGCCGTGACGGCGGACTACCTGGCTGGCCCTCCCGGAGTTCCGATTCCACCGGAACGGGTCATCCTCTTCGAAGTGAACATCGGTGTCGGCGTCGCCGCGTTCTTGGCCCTTAGCGCCTTCTTCCACTTCCTTATCTCAAGTCCCTGGTTCTTTGCGCGCTACAAGAATGGGTTGCAAAACAACCACAACTACTTTCGATGGGTCGAGTACTCCCTCAGCTCGTCGATCATGATCTGGCTCATCCTGGCGATCAACGGGGTCACCGATATCGGTGCGTTGTTCGCCGTTTTCGCCGTCAACGCGGCCATGATCCTGTTCGGTGCTCTGCAGGAGAAATACGAACAGCCCGGCTCGGGCGGGCTGCTGCCCTTCATCTTTGGGTCGATGGTCGGCATCGTGCCGTGGATCCTGATTCTGATCTACTTCTTGCGTCCAGGCAGCGTCAGTGACGTCGCGGCCCCCGGCTTCGTCGTCGGCATCGTGATTTCGCTGTTCCTGTTTTTCAATACCTTTGCTGTCAACCAGTGGCTGCAGTACAAGCAGGTCGGCAAATGGAAAAGCTACCTGCAGGGCGAACGCACCTACATCACCTTGAGCCTGGTGGCGAAGACCGCGCTGGCCTGGCAAGTCTTCTCGGGTGCCATCATCCCGGCGATCGCTAGCTAGGCCGCTCCACACCGGGAGCGGCCTCACTGCCCGAGCGTACCCGCAGCGCGCGACTTGCTGCCCTGCGGAGTCGGCCGAGGCGTCCGCACTGTCGAGCCGGCCCCTGATCGAAGCTGTGTGGGGATCAGGGGCCATGTCCACCGAGGGATCAGCGTCACTCATCGGAGCGATCCCTCCCGCTGCCGGCAGGCACTCGTCCACGGCGGCGGTAAACCGGCTCGACCGCTGCAAGTTCCTCGTCGGCGGCGATCCGGAACACCCCTGCAGGCTCGGTATGCACTTCGCTTCGGCCTTGACCGCGGGTGGCTCGGAGGCTGGCCACCATGGACACCGTGATGATGGTCACGACCACTGCCAGGCTCATCGTGGTCGGGATGTAGAAGACATCCAAGAGCAGCATTTTAATACCCACCCAGATCAGAAACGGTTCGCTAGTGAGGGCGAAGATAGCCGGGATCGAGTCAACGGCGAAGATGACGTCCGTGATTTCCACCAGCACCAGCACGGCCAGCAAGGGGGTCGCCACCGCGATTCCTGCCTTGCGGATCAGAAACCTCAGCGCAGGGTACGCGTCGGTCATCGGCACGAACCGACGAAACACCTTGAGAATGCGGGATTTCTCGGGGTGGACGTGGTCAGCGTCCACACCAGCACGCCGAATGCGACACCGAGAGTCACCCCCACGATCGACCAGACGGCGGCTTCCCGCACACCGATCACGTGAGCTCTGCGGTGGGCGACTTGGTCGACGGCGAGCATCAGCAGGATCACACCCAGGACAGCGAACCACGCCCACAGGGGGACAGTCATGACACGACCTCCACGAAATTTTCGTGAAGGTCTCATCGGCCTTGCGGCCCTGCGCACCGGAACCCGCGGCGGGAACATATTGACGGTGCGGAGCGAGGATTACTCCCCTTCTGTGGTCATTCGACAGGAGAGGGTGTTTCACGTCAACTGGGCCAGCCGAGGAATGTTTGAGCGAAGCAGGAAAATGCTTGTTTGAGTCGCGATGGCGAGCGAGGCAGTGCCAACAAATAGCCCTCGCCTGGATGCTCACGGATGAAGGATTGCGACCGGACGGCTGCCCGTCAATCACCATGATGTGGGTGAATTGTGGGCAAAACAGCACTCCACAGTGAGCAGAAGTCCCTCTGATCAGGGATAAAAAGGGCGGTACCGGTGGGATTTGAACCCAAAGTCCCGCCCAATCACCGCCTGGTGAGAGGTCAACTTCCCCGCAAAATCAACGATTTTGGGTCACTGTACCGCCTAGTGAATCACGCCGAATTTTTTCAAGTGTGGGCAAAATGTGGCATGCGCCCCAGCGTAGGAGTGTCGAGCACCCGCTCACTCACCAGCACCCCGACGATGCGCTTCGGCCGAATCAACACCAAGGTGAACTACCTCTCCGGCAAATGACACTGTGAACCGTCCCTGATTTCTTGCCGCTTTCTTTCTAGTGAAAGGATTCGGTTATGCCCAAGAAATACCCAGATGAGGTTCGTGAGCGAGCGGTTCGTATGACGCTTGATCGTGTGAAGGATTACCCGTCGATGTGGGCCGCGTGCCGCGAACTGGCCCCCAAGCTCAATGTCGGCCCGGAGACGTTGCGGAAGTGGGTCAGGCAGGCGCAATCCGACGCGGGAGAACGGACCGGCCCAACGAGCGAAGAGCTCGAGGAGATCCGGCGGCTCAAGCGCGAAAACCGGGATCTTCGGGAAACTAACGAGATCCTGAAAGCAGCGGCGTCTTTCTTGAGCTCAGGGAGCTCGACCCTCGCAACCGTCCATAGTCGCGTTCATCGTTGCGATGAAGGCGATCGGCCATGGAGTCGAGCTGACTTGTGGCGTCCTGCGTGGGCAGGGCGTCTTGGTCACTTCACAGCGCGTATCGTGCGTGGAAGATCCGCGCTGCTGCGGTTAGGACCCGCAGCGACGCTGTCCTTCTGGATCGGCTTAAAGCGTTGACAGTGCGGGACGTTCAAGGCCGGCAGCAGCCAGAGATTCTCTACGGCCGCCGCAAGATGACGGCGTGGCTGAGCCGNGGGCCGGCAGCAGCCGGAGATTCTCTATGGCCGCCGCAAGATGACGGCGTGGCTGAGCCGGGGCGAGTTCGCCGGCGTGTCCAAGCACACGGTGGACCGGTTGATGCGGCTGGAAGGCATGAACGGCCTCGTTCGCGGCCGTAAACCGCGCAGCACAGTCTCCACCGGGAAGGATTCGGCCCGTGCTCCTGACTTGTTGAAACGCAATTTCAGCGCGCCCCACCCGAACCACAGCTGGGTGACGGACTTCACGTATGTGCCGACGTGGGGCGGGTTCATCTACGTGGCCTTCGCGATCGACTTGTATTCTCGAGCGATCGTCGGCTGGCATGCGTCCACGGTCAAGGACACCCCGTTCGTTGAGGTGTGTTTGAACATGGCGCTCTGGCGCCGAGACAACGCCGGGCACACCGTCCAGCCCGGCCTGATCCATCACAGCGATGCCGGCTCGCAATATACGTCCATTCGATTCACGGAGACCGTAGCGCTCGAGGGATTGGTCGCATCGATCGGGACGGTAGGTGACGCGTATGACAATGCGGCCGCCGAGACCGTGATGGGCCTCTACAAGAACGAGGCCGTCGCGAAGAACTCACCCTTC
>NZ_PJJQ01000035.1:0-470073 GCF_002929575.1 Cryobacterium sp. N21
CACGCTGTTGAGTTCTCAAGGATCGGACACACCCGACTTCAGGCCCTGTTCTGGGCTGTCGCTCCGGGGCAACTTGTCTAAGTTACCCACCCAGCCAGTCGCTGTCAAATCGGCCAAACCGGGCAGTTTGCGGCACGCAAAGCACACCAAAACGCTCAGAAAACCCGACTCAACCAGCAACACACACTCGATGGGAGGCTTACTATCCTAGCCCAACTTCAACGCACTTGAAACAAGCACTCTCAGCTGATCTGGCTACGATCTGGTCCCGCATGAGGCCGAAAAGCACTGCGGCTTTTCGCACCTTTGGGGTACGTATAGATACATTACGGCCACCACACCCACCCGTCAAAACGCACCCCACCCGGGCGTGTCGCACCTACCGGGCCCACCCTATGAACACGGGCCCAGTTTATAAACTGGGCCCACGGACGGGGCCTGGGCCCCGTCCGCAATACGGGCAGGGGCTAGTAGCGGTAGTGGTCCACCTTGTAGGGGCCCTCGGCGGGAACGCCGATATAGGCGGACTGCTCGGGAGTCAGCACGGTCAGCTCCACGCCGAGGGCGTCGAGGTGCAGGCGTGCCACCTTCTCGTCCAGCAGCTTGGGCAGCACGTACACGCCCACCGGGTACTTCTCCGGCGAGACGTAGAGCTCGATCTGCGCGAGCACCTGGTTGGTGAAGGAGTTACTCATCACAAACGAGGGGTGGCCGGTGGCGTTGCCGAGGTTCATCAGGCGCCCCTCCGACAGAATGAGCACACTGCGTCCGCTCGGGAGGCGCCATTCGTCGACCTGCGGCTTGATCTGCACCTTGACGGCACCCGGCAGCGACTCGAGCGTGGCCATGTCGATCTCGTTGTCGAAGTGTCCAACGTTGGCGACGATGGAGAGGTGCTTCATGCGCAGCATGTGGTCGACGCCGATGACGTTGAAGTTTCCGGTGCCACTGACGAAGATGTCGACCTGCTCGACAACGGACTCGAGGCGGGCCACCTGAAAACCGTCCATCGCGGCCTGCAGCGCATTGATCGGATCGATCTCGCTCACGATTACGCGGGCGCCCTGGCCGCGCAGAGCTTCGGCGGCGCCCTTGCCGACATCACCATATCCGGCGACGAAGACGACCTTGCCGCCGATCAGCACGTCGGTGGCGCGGTTGAGGCCGTCGGGCAGTGAGTGACGAATGCCGTACTTGTTGTCGAACTTGCTCTTGGTGACCGAGTCGTTCACGTTGATGGCCGGAAAGAGCAGTTCATTGCTCGCGGCGAGCTCGTAGAGGCGGTGCACACCGGTGGTCGTTTCTTCAGTGACGCCCATGAGGTCGGCGGCGACCAGGGTCCAGCGGTCGCTCGACTCCGCCAGGGACTTACGGAGGGCGGCGAGAATGACGCCGTATTCGTGGCTGTCACCGGCAGCATCCGCTGGTACGGCACCTGCCAACTCGAATTCGCGGCCCTTGTGCACGAGCATGGTGGCATCGCCACCGTCGTCGAGGATCATGTTCGGGCCGGTCCAGCTGGCTCCGGCGCTAGCCGCCTCGGCGCTCCAGTCGAAGATCTGCGCGGTGCACCACCAGTAGTCCTCGAGGGTTTCGCCCTTCCAGGCGAACACGGGAACGCCGGCCGGGGCATCCGTTGTGCCGGTGGGGCCAACCGCGATCGCGGCGGCGGCATCGTCTTGCGTGGAGAAGATGTTGCAGCTGGCCCAGCGCACCTGGGCGCCGAGGGCCACGAGGGTCTCGATCAGCACGGCGGTTTGCACGGTCATGTGCAGGGATCCGGCGATGCGGGCGCCAAGAAGCGGCTTGGTCTCACCGAATTCGGTGCGGAGGGCCATGAGGCCGGGCATCTCGTTCTCGGCCAGGCGCAGCTGGTGGCGCCCAGCCTCCGCGAGCGACAGATCGGCGATTTTGTAGGTGAAGGTGGAGGGCACGGTGGGTGCGGCGACAGTCATGGCACTATCTTGCCATTTCAGCCTGAATGAACTCGACATTCTTACGCTCGTTGTGCGCGTAATCGCTCGCGCTGGCCGCTACGCTCGCGCTGCCACTTCGCTGCGGCTTTCCTCGTGCTGGCCGCGGTCCGTTGGCAGAGCGGATGCCGCGGCCCGGCGCCGCGCGCCCGCTGCGGCCAGCGCCATCACGAGGAACGCCACGAGCGCGGCGGCCGCTCCGGCCCAGATCGGCGCCGTGTAGCCGAGGCCGGAGGCGATGAGGCTGCCGCCCGCTCCGGCACCGAGCGCGTTACCGAGGTTGAACGCCGCGATGTTGGCGCCGGAAGCCAGCGTGGTGGCGCCGTTTGCGTAGCGCATCACCCGCATTTGTAGGCCGGGAACGACGCCGAAGCCGAATCCGCCCATCAAAATGAGCGAGACCACGGTCGCGATCGGGTTGGCAGCGGTGAGCGCAAAGAAAACGAGCACGAGGGTCAGGGCGCCGAGGAAGGCGAGCAGGCTCGCGTCGAGGTTGCGGTCGGCGAGTTTGCCGCCGAGCGCGTTGCCAGCGAAGAGTCCGACGCCGAACACCACGAGCAGCCACGGCACCATGCTCGCCGCGAAGCCGGCCACCTCGGTGAGGGTGAACGCGATATAGGTGAAGGCTCCGAACATACCGCCGAAGCCGAGCACGGTGACCGCGATCGACAGCCACACCTGCGGCGACCGGAAGGCGCGCAGCTCCTGGCGCAGGCTCGCGGTGCCGGCGCGCGGCGGCGCCATGGCCGGCAGCAGAAAGACCAGACCAAGCAGGGCGACGACGCCGATCGCGGTGATCGCCCAGAAGGTGGAGCGCCAGCCGAAGGCCTGGCCGAGCAGGGTACCGAACGGCACACCGAGCACATTGGCGGCGGTGAGCCCGGTGAACATGATCGCGATCGCGCCGGCCTTCTTGTTCTCGGGAACGAGGCTGGCCGCGACGACGGCGCCGATTCCGAAGAAGGCACCGTGGCAGAGGGCGGCGATGATGCGGCCGCTGAGCATGATTCCGTAGGTGGGGGCGATGGCCGAGAGCAGGTTGCCGACGATGAAGAGCACCATGAGCGCCACGAGTACGCGTTTGCGGGAGAACCGATTGACGGCGGCGGTGAGGCCGAGCGCGCCGACGACCACGCTGAGCGCGTAGCCGGAGATGAGCCAGCCCGCCACGGCCGGGGTCACCGCGAAGTCGGCGGCAACTTCGGGCAGCAGGCCCATGATGACGAATTCGGTGAGGCCGATTCCGAAGCCACCAAGGGCGAGGGCGATCAGGCTGATGGGCATGGCGAAACTCCTTGAACGAGACGGATGAGCGCCAACTCTGGTGGGACACAGATTGACCACCTACGCTGGTAATTGCACGCGCTGGTAGTTGCAGCCAACACTTGTTGCAGGCGCGCTACAAATACTTGCACACGCTAGCTATCCGCGCAAGCAACCATCGTGAACACCGGAGGATCCATGGGTATTGCAGACGACGCCGTCGAGGTGCGCGCCCAGGGCTGGCGTACCCTGGCATCCCTGCACGCGGCCATTGACACCGAACTCGAGCGAGCGCTCCAGGGCGCGGTCGAACTGTCGGTCGTGGAGTACACCGTGCTCGACGCGCTCGGCCGCCAACACGGCTGGCACATGCGCATGCAGCAACTCGCTGGCGCGACCGCCCTGTCGAGCAGCGCGACCACCCGCCTGGTCAACCGCCTCGAAGAGCGGATGCTGCTCACCCGCGTTCTCTGCGCCGACGACCGGCGCGGCATCTACACCGAACTCACCGCGGCCGGGCACGCCCTGCACGATCGGGCCCGCCCGGTGCACGATGCGGCACTCGAGCGGGCGCTGGCATCCGCTCGGCTGGCGCCGGAACTGGCCGGTCTCGTCGACGCGATCGCCGGCTAGCCCGGTCCGAACGGCTCGGCACGTCGCACTATGCCGCGCTCAAGCGAGCACTGCCATCCGCTCGGCTGGCACCGGCACTGGCCGGTCTCGTCAAAGCTATCGCCGCCTAGCCTGGTCCGAACGGTTCAGCAGCGTTCCCCCGGGCCGCGTCAGCGCGTTGGTCGGAGGCCGGGCCGTGCCACCGATGCTAGCGGGGAGAGTCGGGGTCGTCGGCCACGAAGCGGTGCTTCATGAGCTGCCAGCCCTGGGGCGCGCTCGTGCGCTCGGCGTGACGCGAGCACAGGTCAAAACTGTGCGGTTCTTTGCGGCCGGACAGCGGGCCGAGCACAGCCAGGGACTCCCCATAGTCAAAGGTGAGCGTGGCCACCGAGGGTTCGAGGCAGGCAACGCGAGAACACGGGCGGAATGTCATTGCCTATAAGGGTAGCCGCTCCCAGCCCGCCGTAGGATGGCAGCATGTCCCGATCCCGTCGATCCGCTTCGCCCGAACCGACCGTGCGCGGCCGCGGGCGTGACCGGCACGGCCGCGGCATCCGTAGTTCGGCGACCGGCCCGTTTCTGCCGCCGCTGCGCACCCGCATCGACCTGTTCGACATGACGATCGCCTCGACGATCGAGTATTTGCGCGGCGTCTGGCCCGAAGAATTGGGCAAGTCGGTTTTTGAGGTGGCCGCCGGACCGCCCTCGGTCATCCCCGGTGTCGGGGTCGAGCGCTGGATGGTCACGCCGGAGACGAATCGCGTGGTGTTCTACCGCCTGCCGATTCAGCGGCTGTCGCGCCTGCACGAGAACGACGAGATGCACCAGCGCATGATGATCGAGACCTGCGTGTTTCGCGGCGTCGCCGAACTCCTCGGCAAAGACCCCTGGGATCTCGCGCCGGATCGCTTCCGCCACTTCTAGACCACCGGGCGTGCTTTCGGCGAGCGCCGCCACAGAGAAGCGTCGGCCACTGGGCGTCGCGGCATGTGTTTGAAAAGTTGGCAGGTGTTCAAACCAGTGCCAACTTCCCCAATATGTGCCACGCGCAGAATGCGGGCGGGGCGGGCATTCGCAGGGCGGCAACCCCGCGATCCCTTTCTGCGACTGGGATCGCGGCGCTATTAGCGCGCGCGCTTGTCTGAACGTTTGCTGAATTGAGTAACAGAACGGTAACGGATTGGGGTAATTCCAAACCATTTCGGAGGTGGAACCGAACACCATGCAGACCCCAACACCACCTGCTCGAACTACAGAAAAGGATTTATCCCATGCGTACATTCACCAAGGCCACCATCGGTTTCGCATCTGCTGGAATTCTCATCGCCGGCCTCGCCGGCTGCTCGACGACCGGCACCACGACCACCCCGGCGCCTGCCGCCAGCTCGTCCAGCTCGGCCGAAGCCACCCCGACGCCGCTCGCCTCGATCCCCAGCCTCTCCGGTGTTGACACCGCGGTGCTACTCGACGCCAACTTCGCCGCTGCCCTGACGAGCCTCGGCCTCACCGCCGGAACCGTCGGAACGGCCACCCTCGAAGACGGCAGCCTGCACTTCCCGATCACCGGCGGCAACGTGGACTACTACGACCCGGCCGAAAGCTACCGCCCGTTCGTTCAGGGCTCCATTCAGCACGAGGGTTCCGGCTTCTCGCTGACCGCCGGCGACACCGTCGTCGAGCTGACCAACTTCACCATCGACCCGGGCACCTCGGAGCTCTTCGGTGACGTCTCGGTCAACGGCGCATCCGCCGCGACCCAGGTTCTCCTCTTCAACCTCTACGGCGGAACCCTGGAGCCCCTCAAGATGGACGGCGACAACGCCATCCTCACCGGCACCACGGTGCACATCTCCTCCGTCGCCGCCGGCCTGCTGAACGACACGTTCAAGACCGACGCCGTCGCTGACCAGCTGCTCGTTGGTATCGCGACGATCACCGCCGCCACCAAGTAGCTCTTCACAAGAGAGTCAGCGTCACAGCACGAATCGGGGCTCGCCACACGGCGGGCCTCGATTTTTGTGTGCCCGGGCGGTGTGTCGCACGTGACGTGCGCGCGCGGCGGGCTCGTGGCACGTCTTGGAGAAGTTGGCACGTGTTCAAACCAGTGCCAACTTCTCAAACGCGTGCCACGGCAGGATTAGGCGGCGGGACTGCGCGGCGGCATCCGCGCGGCGCGTCAAACGGATGCCGCCGCCCGGCTGCGCAGGTCGTCGCGCACGGTCACGGCGAGGTCGGGGTGGTCGACGAAGACCCCGTCGATGCCGCTGCCCATGACCGCTGCGAACTCGCCGCGCCAGTGGCCGAAATCGGCGGCCTGTTCACCGCGGCGATGCGGCTCAGTGAGGAAGGCGTTCTCGGGGCGCAGCGTCCAGCAGAGGATGTCCAACCCGGCCGCGTGGGCGTTCGCGACGAGAGACGAGACGACCAACTCGCCGGCGGCATCCGCCTGGATGATCAGGGATTTGTCAACGCTAATACCGTCAACGCTGAGAGCGGCGAGGCCGCTGTCGGTGAGATAGTCCGAGTAGTACGGGGCTGCGGCGCCGAGCTCGATGATTTTGTCGAGCGGCTGTCCGGTCGGGGCGATGAGAAACACGCTTTGAGCGCTGATGCCCCGGGCAGCGAGCTGCTCGAGCACGGTCGGTTCGAAGCTCTCGATGATGAGGCGCTCGTCGTCGTTGCTCCAGCCGGCCGCGCGCACCTCGGCGGCGAACAATTCGTCGAGCGGCAGGCCGATCGATTCGAAATAGGCGGCGTTCTTGATTTCCGCGACCATGCCGAGGGTGCGCCGATAGGTGTTCGAGGCCTCGTCGATGAGGTGGAACAGTTCGCTCAGCCGAAGGATCGGATACTGGTCGTCGTGCACGGCGCTCGTCGGCCGCAGGTGGGCGAGGCGTTCCCGGGCGCGCAGCGTGGCGAGTTCGGCCCAGGTGAAGTCCTCGGTGAACCAGCCGGTGAGGGTGTGGTCGGCGAATTCCTTGGTCGTGCGGCGGCCGGCGAATTCGGTGCGGGAGGCGACATCCGTTGTGGCGGAGATGTCGTTCTCGTGGCGCAGCACCAATATGCCGTCGCGGGTGGCGACAATGTCGGGCTCGACGGCGTCGGCGCCGAGCTCGAACGCGAGGTCGTAGGCGGAACGAGTGTGTTCGGGGCGGTAGCCGCTGGCTCCGCGGTGACCGATGACAAGAGGGGGCATCTGCACACCGTAACGGCGCCGGGTGACGTTGATAGCCGCTCAGGTGAACACCCGCTGAAGTTTCGACGCGGTGCAGGCGAACGACTCGCGAAGAGTGCGCGCAAACAATCAAATTGGCCGATCAGCGCCACGGGCGCTCCCTAACCTGACAGAGTCCACTGCTTGGCCGACGGTATTTTTCAGGGAGATTTCAGCGTATGCCCACCATCGAGGACCTGCACCGCAGCACCGATTCAGCGGTGGCGGTATCGGTTTCGACCGGCGTTGTGTCGCCCGTGATGCCCCGTACTTTCACGCCGCGTAAGAAGAAAAAGCCGTGGAAATCGTGGCTGCTGTTTCTGCTGTTCGCCGGGCCGAATGTGGCGCTGCTCATCGTCTTCACCTACAAACCGCTGCTGCAGTCGCTCTATTACTCGACGCTGCAGTGGAACCTCGGCTCGGCATCGGCAATACCCGTGGGGCTCGGCAACTACGTGACCTGGTTCAACGACCCCGGCACCGTTCGCGTCGTCACGGTCACCCTGATCTTCACGATCGCGACCGTCGGCGGCGGCATGGTGATCGGCCTGTTGTTCGCGGTGCTACTCAACCGCAAACTGCACGGTCGCGGCGCGGCCCGCACCATTGTGGTCGCACCGTACGTACTCTCCGGGGTTGCGGTCGGGCTGCTCTGGCTGTTCGTGTTCGACCCGAATTTCGGCATCACCGCAGCGCTGCTCGACGCGATCGGCGTGGCCTCACCGCCCTGGTACAATGATCCGCACTGGGCGCTGGTCATGGTCATCATCGTCTACCTGTGGAAAAACGTTGGCTACGTCGCCCTCATCTACCTGGCGGCGTTGCAGTCGGTGCCGCGCGACCTGCTCGAGGCTGCCTCGCTCGACGGCGCGTCGCCGGTGCGCGCGTTTCGCAACATCGTGCTGCCGCTGCTCGGCCCGACGACCTTCTTTCTGTCGATCACCACCCTGCTGAGCTCGCTGCAGTCGTTCGACATCATTCAGGCGATGACCAAGGGCGGACCGCTCGAGGGCACCACCACGATGATGTACCAGATTTACCAGGAGGGCTTTCAGGCCGGTCGGGCGGGGTATTCTTCCGCCGTCGCGACGATTCTGTTCGCCGTGCTGCTCGTGGTCACGCTGATTCAAATGAAGTACGTCGAGAAACGAGTGCACTACTAATGGCCACGCCTAGCCGTTCAAGGACCGCGGCCGCACCGCGTCGCCGCAAGCCGCTGCAGCTCGGCGGCTACCTCGGCCTCGTGCTGGCCATCGCGATCATGATCCTGCCGCTGGCCTGGATGTTCCTGGCCGGGTTCAAGGAACGCGACGAGATCTACACCGTGCCGATCCAGTGGCTGCCTGAAGCCTATGACCTGTCCAACTATGCGGCAGCCCTGGCCGCCGTGCCGTTTGGAAATTTCTTTCTCAACAGCACCATCACCACCGTCATCGGCGCCGGCCTCAAGATGCTGCTCGGCCTGACCACCGCCTACGCGGTCGTCTTTCTGGAGTTTCCGTTCAAGAAATTCGTCTTCGGGCTGGTCATCTTTGCCCTGCTGGTTCCGCAGCAGATCGTTATGATCCCGAACTTCACCCTCGTAGCCTCGCTCGGCTGGATCAACACCTACCAGGGCATCATCGTTCCGGGGTTGGCCAGCGCGTTTGGCACCTTTCTGTTTCGTCAGCATTTTCTGACCCTGCCGATCAGTATTCTCGAAGCCGCAGCCCTCGACGGTGCGAGCCACTGGATGCGCCTCTGGCGGTTCATCGTGCCGATCAGCGCGCCGACCATCGCCGCGGTCGCCCTGGTCTCGATCGTCTCCGAGTGGAACGAATACCTCTGGCCGCTGCTCGTCGTCGACCGCTCCGACATGATGACGCTGCCGGTGGGCCTGACCCTGCTGCAGAACAACGACGGCGTCACCAACTGGGGCGTGCTGATGGCCGGCACCGTGCTGGTCACCGTGCCCGTGCTGATCGCGTTCTTTGCGCTGCAGAAACGCATCATCGCCGGACTGACCGCCGGTGGCGTGACCGGCTGATCTGCGGGCATCCGTTTTATTGAAGCGGATGCCACCCCCTTCTTTTCCGCTTGTGCCTACCCCTACAAGGAGAGTTCTATGACCGCGACACCCACGTTCACCATCAACCGCCGGCAGATTCTGAAGCTCGCCGCGGTATTCGGAGCCACCGCCACTCTCGCCGCGTGCAGCGGGCCCTCGCTCGGAGCGGGTGCCGGCGCCGCTGACGCACCGGTCACGGACTGGACGGGAGTCATTCCGGCCAAGGAGATCACCTGGTGGAGCAACCACCCGGGAACCTCGAAGCTGATCGAGGAAGAATTCATCAAGCGCTTCCAGGCCGAGAACCCCGAGATCACGGTGAACCTGGTCACGGCCGGCGCCAACTATGACGAGATCGCGCAGAAGTTCCAGGCGGCATCGGGCACCAACAGCGTGCCCGACCTCGTGCTGGCGAGCGACGTGTGGTGGTTCCGGTACATGATCAACGGCCAGATTCTGCCGCTGGACGACCTCGCCAAGCACCTCGAGTTCGACACCGCCGACTTCAACACGACGCTGTACGACGACTACACCTTCACCGGCAACCACTGGGCTATCCCCTACGCCCGCTCCACCCCGCTGTTCTACTACAACAAGGCAGTCTGGGCGAAGGCCGGGCTGCCCGACCGGGCACCGAAGACCTGGGCCGAATTTGATGAGTGGGCACCGAAGATTGCGGCCGACGGCGGCGTGATGCCGCTCGGACTCGGCAAGGGCGCATCCTGGGCGGCCTGGTGGTTCTGCAACATGCTGTGGGGCCAGGGCGGCGCCTACTCCGACGAGTGGACGATGACTCTCGACACTCCCGAAGCGATCGCAGCGGCGGACTACCTGCAGTCCCTGATCTACGACCGCAAGATCGCTACCGTGGCCGCGGTCGACCAGGTCGCCGACTTCGGTGCTGGCCTGACCGGCTGCATCATGGGCTCGACCGGCTCGCTGACCGGCATTCTGAAGGCCGCAACGTTTGACGTCGGCACCGGTTTTCTGCCGGAAGGCCCGAAAGGGCAGGCCTGCCCGACCGGCGGAACCGGCGTCGCGATCGCCTCCGACCGCACGCCGGAACAGCAGCTGGCCGCCGGCATGTTCCTGAAGTTTCTGACGAACTCCGAGAACACGGCGTACTTCTCCTCGAACACGGGCTACATGCCGGTGCGCACCTCGGCCCGCGATGGCGAGACCATGACCAAGGTCTACGCCGAGTTCCCGCAGTTTCGTACCGCCGTCGACCAGCTCGAGACGACTCGCTCGCAGGACTGGGGCCGCGTCTTCGTGCCGAACGGCGACAAGGAGCTCACCACCGCGCTCGAGAAGATCATGCTGCAGCAGGCCGCCCCGGCCGAGGCCTTCGCCGTTGCGAGCACGGCGATCGCGACCTCGTTCGACGAGAACGTGAGCGCGTACCTGTAACTCCGGGTGCAGGAGAGCGGGCTCGCCGGTTGGCGGGCCCGCTTTTGCGTCTGCCGGGGCGGCATCGGCTTGCCAGGTAGCGACTCGTGGCGAGCGCCCGATAATAGGCGGGCGAGCCGCTTTTCACGAAGCGCACCGTTCGATCGCGGCGAAACTCTTTGCGCGCCGCGTGCGGGTTCTTCAGCGCCTAATTGTGCCGCAAATGAGCCTGATCGGGGGTAATACGGAGCTGTCGGAACAGGGCTTCGGGTTTGCAGAGCAGGCCGGACCCATTGAACGCCTCATACAGCACCGCGTGCGGGTTGATCGGGCGGGAGCGCCAGAAGGCATGGGCCTCATAGCGCAGAGCACGACGGATGCGACCGGCCGCCTGCGCGAGGCGGCGACGCGGCTCCGTGAACACGGTGGCGAGCAGCCGAGCGATCATGCTCACAGCTTTGGGTAGGCGGTCGGGAGGGCAAGGCCGCGCTCGGTGAGCACGGCGCGCAGCCGGGTCGGATAGTCGGTGCTGATGCCGTCGACGCCCAGGTCGATGAGGGTGTGCATGAGCGCGGTCTCGCTGACCGTCCACGGGATCACAGGCAGTCCGGCGGCGTGCGCCGCGGCAACGAGCTCGGGCGTGACCGTCTCGAAGATCGGCGAGAGCGCGTCATACCCCTGCGCGGCAGCGGCGCGGGCGACGGATCCGTCGTAGTCGTCGATGTCGATGCCGCCCAGGTGCACGCTCGTGCCGGGCCGGCCGACTCCGAGCCAGTCGTCGTCCTGGGCGAGGGCGACGAGTCGCAGCTTAGGGGCGATGTCGCGCACGAGGTTGAGGGACGCCCAGTCGAAACTCTGCACCGTCACACGATCGGCGCGGCCCGACGCTTCGATCGATGCGACGACGGCGCGGGTGAGCGCCTTCATTTCGTCTGCGCCCGCCGGGCCGGGGGTCTCGATCTTGGTCTCGATGTTGAGTTGCACGGTGTCGGCCTGGTGAACGTCGACGAGCGCGAACACGTCGGCGAGTTCGGCAATGGTGTTTCCCGGCACATTCTGCTGCTCCGGATAGCCCGGAAGCTGCTGGTAGCCGCAATCGAGCGTCTGGATCTGTTCCAGGGTCAGCTCGCGCACCCGGCTGCCGGCGTAGGGAAATTGCGGGTCGCCGCGGAAGGCGGCATCCGTGTCGCGGCACTTGGTCGCGGTGAGCACATCGTCGTGCCAGACCACGACGGCGTCGTCGCGGGTGAGATGGGTGTCGAGTTCGAGGGTGCTGACGCCCAGCTCCAGCGAGGCGGCAAAGGCGGCGAGGCTCTCTTCGGAATGTTCGCCGCGGCCGCCGCGGTGGGATTGCAGGTCGAACTCGGCGAGTTGTGTCGCGCGGGGTGTCTGCGCGGCGGGCGCCGGCTCCCCCTGCGCGGCCACCACGGCACCGCCGACCAGGACCGTGCTGAGGGCGGCAGCCGCCGCGATGATCACAATCTTGCGCATGCGGCACTCTTTCGTGGATCGAAGCACGCCGAGAGGCGTGCATCTGCCCACGTTAAGGAGGCGAGGTGGCCGGCATCCGCTTCGCAGCGGTCAGGCGGATGAACTCTGTGTTAACACGTTGACTGCGTTACGCGCGACGGGCGGTCAGGCGGGGCGGCAGCATCTGCTTGAGCGCACCGGGGCCGGCGCGGCGCAGCGAGACGGCCACGATCACCATCACCGCGACCGCGATCGACACCTGGGTGAGCTGCGGGTTCGGCAGGAGCAACCGCAGGGTGAGCGCCATCGGCACGAGCAGCCATTCCCAGCGGCCGCTGAGCGCCACGAACGGCAGCAGCAGCAGCGCATACCAGGGGTAGCGGGGGCTGAGCACGAGCAGGGTCGCGCCGATCATAACGAGCTGACCGACCCAGGGCTGGGTCTGGTCGGTTTTGATGATGACGAAAACGGCCACGATCGCCAGAATAATGCCCGCCACGATCACAGCGGATGCCCCCGGCGCGACCAGAGACACCAGCGCGAACCGCGAGCCGTCCTGGTAGCCCTCTTCGGTGAGGTAGCCGGGCAGGTAGCCGAGCACCCCGATTCCGGTGGCGAGCACATAGGGCACGTACAGCAGAGCGAAACTCAGAACAGATGCCGCCACCATGCGCCACCCGCCCCTTTTCAGCAGCGCCGGTGCCGCCAGCACAGGAATGAGTTTGGTGCCGATTGCGATTCCGAGCATGATGCCGCCGCGCCAGACTTTTTTGCTCGAGACCAGGAACACGGCCGCGACCACGAAAATGACGCCGAGCATGTCCACGTGCGAGTTGGTGATGGCTTCGGTCGCCACGAGCGGACACCAGGCCCAAAGGGCCGCGTTTCTCTCGTTCAGGCCGCGGCGGCGCATGCCGTTCAGGAGCAGGACGGTCGTTCCGAGGCTCAGCAGCAACCCGGCGAGCTGCAGCGGCCAATATTCCGGCCCTGGTCCGGTGAGAAAGCGCACACCGGCGAAAAAAATCTCGCTGGCCGGCGGATAGATCGTGGGTACGGCCGTACGGTTCAGGGCCGAGCAGAGCAGGTCGCCATCGGTCGTGCGGGCGCGCACGATGCGTTCACCGTCGCAGATTTCCTTGCCGACGGCGTTGGTCTGGGGTGCGGGGAAGAGCCAATCTGGTCTCAGGGAATCGAGGCGGGCATCCGCTGGCGTGAAAGCGAAGGGGCTGATGCCGTTGGTTTGTACGATGCCGTCCCAGGCGTAACGGGCCGAGTCGGTACTCGTGTTGGGTGGGCCGACCATGGCGGCGCCGCCGATCAGAGCGGAACCGGCGAGGATCAGCGCAACGACCGTTTTGCCCCGGACACGGCGCAACAGCCACCAGGCCAGGCCGAAGAGCAGCCAGAGCGCGCTCGTGACCAGCACGAGCTGCACCTCGTCGCGGTCGGGGTTGAACAGGTCGAACGTGAGCACGCCGAACGCGGTGAGGGCAGCGCTGGCCACCAGCAGGGCAGCGATGATCGTTATGCGCACGGTTCAGTCTGTCTCATGGGTCGTGACTTTTCCGGGACCGTTCACCCATTCACCCGCACATCGTAAGGAATTCTTACCCTTTTTGAGCGCGGCGCGGTGGTGCAATAAAGGTATGCGGCGATTGATGTACGAGGCCCAGCGAGCGCTGGCGTCGCCGGTGCGCAATCCGCGCATGGCCACCGTGATCGGGCGGCTGCTCGGCGCCGCTTTTCTGATCTGCTTCGGCACCGGCCTGTACAGCCACTTTCTGCAGGAACCGCTCGACTGGATGCGCTTCGCGACCCGGCCCGAGTTTCTCTACCAGGTGACCCAGGGCACGCACATCATCACGGGCATCGCCTGTTTTCCGCTGCTGTTGGCCAAGCTGTACATCGTCTTTCCAAACCTGTTTGCGTATCCCCCGGTTCGCGGCATCGTGCATTTTCTGGAGCGCGCGTCGATCGCCCTGTTTGTCGGTGCCTCGCTCGTTCAGATCACGATCGGGCTGCTCAACACCTACCAGTGGTACCCGTGGCCGTTTCCGTTTCGGCAGGTGCACTTTGCGCTCGGCTGGGTGCTGATCGGGCTGCTGGTCATCCACATCGCGGTCAAGCTTCCGGTGATCACGCGGTACTGGAACAAATCTCCGTCCTCCGACGACGAGCATCTCTCCGATGCGGTGTCGGGGGACCGCGGTTCCGATGCCGAGGCCGTGCGCCTCTGGGGCACGACCCGCCCCAATGGCGTGACCGGGCGGGTGCTCGACTACATTGACGCGACGCCGCGCACTGCGTCGCGGGTCAGTCGGCGCGGGTTTCTCACCACGGTCGGTGTGGCTACGACCGCCGTCGTCGGTCTCACCGCCGGGCAGACCTTCACACCGCTGAACGCGGTCAACCTGTTCGCGCCGCGCAAGAAGGGCGTCGGCCAGCAGGGAGTTCCGGTGAACCGCACGAGCGAACAGGCCAAGGTAGCGGATGCCGCCATGGCCCCCGCGTGGAGCCTCACCCTCGCTGTCTCCGGCACCGAACGCTCGTTCACTCGGGACGAGCTGCTCGCACTGCCGCAGACGTCCGTGCAACTGCCGATCGCCTGTGTCGAGGGCTGGAGCCAGATGGCATCGTGGCGGGGTGTGCGACTGCGCGACCTCGCCGATCTGATGAACGCCGACCCTGACACGTCGTTTCGCCTGATCAGCCTCGAAGAACGCGGCAGTTTCAGCAAAACGCAGATGGGGCGCGAGTATGTGCGCGACCCGCTCACGCTCGTTGCGCTCGAGCTCAACGGAGAGACGCTCGACCTTGAGCACGGGTATCCGGCCCGCATGATCGCGCCCGGCCGGCCCGGTGTGTTGCAGACCAAGTGGCTGAGCCGAATCGAGGCGATCTGATGACTTCTCTTCAAGGCGGTCTGACACCACCGCCGGCCGGAATCGAGGCGTCGACCGGTCAACGGATGCGCAGCATCCGCTTGGTGCTGCTGGGTGTCGGCGTGCTGATGCTGGCCTGGGGCGCGTTCGTGATGTTCGACTCGGTGCGGCTGACCCGCATTCCCGGGGTGGCGCTGTGGATTGCGGCGGCGATCGTGCTGCACGATGCGATTCTGGCGCCGATCGTGTTTGCGTTCGGGATTGCGCTGCGGCGGGTCGGACGACGGGCGACCGGGACGATCATTGCGATCGTGCAGGGCGGCATTGTCGTCGGGTCTCTGGTCTCGCTCGTGGCGGTGCCACTGCTCGTGGCAAAAAACTTCGCCCCGGCCAACCCAACGGTGCTGCCGCTAAATTACGGGCTCAACCTAGGGATTTTCTGGCTCGTGCTCGCGGTGGTAACCGTGGGGCTGTCGGTGTGGGCGTTTCTGCGCGGGCGACGACCGGACGTGGCTTTTCCGGACGACTCCGGGCGCTGATGTGGGGGGCTGTTGTCGGCGGCCCGCTATTGAGGAGCGGCCGAGCCCAGCTTTGAGAACTGGGACCATGATCTAGCATGGGCCCAGTTACCGGGCCCGGGCCCGGAAAGAAGGTACGGTCAGGCGCGGGCTAGGCGGGCGAAGGAACGGCCTCCGCGGGTCCATTCGGCGACCTGCACGAGTCCAACGCGGGCCGCGCGGCGGCGCAGGGCGCTGACGCCGATCTCGGCCCAGGGGAACGCATCGCTCGTGTGTCCGGCGGCGTCGTGCAAGGTGCCCTCGTAGGCGAGGTCATGCTCGGGGTCGCGGTGCACCTCGACGACGAGCACGCCGTCGGCGCAGAGCAGCGACACACAGCGGTCGAGCAGAGCGTCGGGGTCGCCGCCGATACCGATATTGCCGTCAACGAGGAGCAGGGTCGCCCAGGTTCCCGCGAGCGGAATGTAGTCGAAGACGGAGCGCTGCAGCACGGCGAGACCGGCTGCGAGGGCGATGCGCACGGCGGTCGGCGAGACGTCGACGCCGAGGGCATCGAGTCCCTCGTCGATCGCGGCCTGGATCATGCGGCCCGGTCCACAGCCGATGTCCAGCACCGGTCCCGCGACGCCGCAGAGCAGGGAACGGTCGATTGCATCGGCTCCGGCGCTCCAGCGCCCGGCGTGCATGGTCGACACGCGCGTCGGCGTTCCCGGATCAGCATCGGCTCGATTGCCGTGCAGGTACAGCACGTTGTCATCGGATTGCAGCGCCTGGGCATACGGTTCGGATCCGCCGGACCCGAACGTGGTCGGGCGGCGAAAACGCTCGGCCGTGGCGCGGTCTCTGGCAGCGTCGTCGAGTTCCCAGTCGGCCGACTGCTCCCACAGGCGCGGCGACACGAGGGTCATGAGCGTGCCCCGTTCACGGTGGGCAATTCGGCATTCCGCAACAGAGCGGATGCCGTCACCCCCGCGAAAGCACGCGCGAACCGGGTGTGGGGGGCGCTGGAGGCGACGGTGTGGGCATCCGTTATGGTGTCGATGTCGGTGAGTGAGGGCAGCAGGCCGACGGTGAGGCCGGCCTCGTCGAGGCGTTGCAGCTGGTGGGCGCCGGTGTCGGCGCGGCTCATCGGGATGCCGCGGAGCAGCGCGCCGGTCGGGTTTTTGAGCGCGAGCGCCCAGAAACCGCCATCGTCTGCGGGGCCGAACCAGGCAACCGTTTCGTCGCCCCAGCCGGTGAAGACGGGGGCGAGCGCGGCGGCGTTGATCTGGGGGGTGTCCATGCCGAGCAGGAGCGTCGGCTCATCGAGGTGGTCGAAGATGGCGGCGAGTCGCTCATCGAGACCGCCGGAGGTCTGCGGCAGAATCTCCCAATCGGATGCCTCCGGCGGCGGGGTCACACCGTCGAACGCGAGGATGTGGCGGGTGGCGGGCAGCGCGCCGGCGACGGCGAGGGTGTCGGCGAGGCTGGCGGCGGCAAGCTGGGCAGCCTGCTCGAGGGAGAGCGGCGGGTGCAGGCGGGTCTTGACCTTGCCGGGAAGGCATTCCTTGGCGATGACGACGATAGCGGTCATGAGCGGGCCTCGTTGGTGTTTGGGTTCCTGGTGCTGCTCGCGCTGTTGGCGCTTCGGGCGTTGTTGGCACTTTGGGCGTTGTTGGCGCTGAGCAGCGCGGACATGTCCTGAATGGCAGTCAGGGTTCCGCGCACGGTTCCGGTTACCTTGCTGCGGCCGACGCGCGGCGCGTAGCCCGTGTCCACCTCGCGGATGCGCCAATTCGCTGCGGCCGCGCCGAGAAACATCTCGAGCGGATATCCGCTGCGGCGGTCGTGCAGGTCGAGGGCGAGGAGGTGGTCGCGGCGGGCCGCTCGCATGGGGCCCAGGTCATGAATGTTCACACCTGTTATTCGGCGCAGTCGCCAGGAAAGATAGGTATTTGCTAGACGGGCATGCGGAGGCCAGGCGTTTCGGGTCGTGGGGCGACGGCGACCAAGCACGAGATCAGCCTCGTCGGCGCTGATCGGATCGACCACGAGAGGCAGGTCGCGGGGGTCCATCGAGGCGTCGGCGTCGCAGAAGGCCACGATCGGGGCGGTCGCGGCGAGGAGCCCGGCGTGGGCGGCGGCGCCGAATCCACGGCGGCGTTCGTGCACGACGTACGCGCCGAGGATGCGGGCGAGGTCGGCGGACCCGTCGATCGACCCGTTGTCGACGACGATCGCGCGGTAGCCGGCGGGCAGGCGTTCGAGGATCCACGGCAGTGCCTGCGCCTCGTTGAGGCAGGGCAACACCACATCGACCCGAATATTCATCATTCTTCGACCCTAAAGGGGAGGTCTGGGGCTTCGGGGCGAAACAGGTTACGAACCGCTGAATGTTTCTGGGCGTTTGGTGTGAAGTGGCTCAACGCACGATTGGCGGATGCCGGTGGCGGGTTGGTTGTCCGGGCCCATGTTGTGGCCCTGGGCCCAGTTTAGAAGCTGGGCCCGTGGACGAGGCCCGGGCCCCGTCCGGTTGGGCGGACGGCGTGAGGCGGGGCATCCGCTGGACCGACCGACAGGTGGGTGCGCGCGCCCCGCGCGGTATGGGGTGTGCACGCCTAGTCTGAGGGGGTGTCTCCCTCCCAATATTTTGCGCCGCCCCGAGCGGATGCCCTCGCCGGCCGTCGCGTGCTCCTGATCGAGGACGACCCGACGGTATCCGAGGTGGTCGGGCGATACCTGCGCGCCGCCGGATTCGTCGTGGATGAAACCGTGGACGGGCTTGCCGGCCTGCGCCAGGCCGAACTCGCGCAGCCCGACCTTATTGTGCTCGACCGCATGCTTCCGCTGCTCGATGGCATCGAAGTGTGTCGCCGCATCCGCGTGAACTGGGGCGCGCTTCCGGTGATCATGCTGACGGCGCTCGGCGAGGAGGAACACCGCATCGAAGGGCTCGAAGCGGGCGCGGACGACTACCTGGTGAAGCCGTTCTCTCCGCGCGAGCTGGTGCTGCGGGTGCAGTCAGTATTGCGGCGGAGCGGCACCGAATCCATTCCGGAGGGGATCCTCGACGCCGGCGAATTCTCGCTCAACCTCGCCGCACACGAGATTCGGTTGCGCGACAAGCCGCTCATGCTCACGAGCCGGGAATTCGACCTGCTCGCCTATCTGATCTGGCGGCCGTCGCGGGTGCTGACCCGCGAGGAGTTGCTGCGTTCGGTCTGGGGCTGGGAATTCGGGGACCTGTCCACCGTGACCGTGCACGTGCGGCGGTTGCGGGAGAAGGTCGAAGCCGACCCGGCGCATCCGCTGCTCGTGAATACCGTGTGGGGGGTCGGATACCGGTTCGATCCGGTGCCGCTTGGGGCCGGTTCGATGCCCGCTAACGACGCATCGAGGAGCGCGGGATGAGCGCGCCGGGCGAGGTCGTCACCACGGTGGTCTGGTATTCGAGGCTCGCGGGAGGCACCGGGGCTTGGCCGGCCCGCGGCATCCGTTTAGCGGGTGGCACACCGTGACCGCTGGCGTCTTTGCGACCGTGGCCGGCATCGCGCTCGGTTGCGCGCTGGTTGTGGGAGCACTCGCCCTGCTCACCCTGCGGCTGCTGTCGCGGGGGTCGCTCGTGATGCAGGTGGTCGTCGTCGCGTTCGCGACCGTCGTGTCGGTGGTCAGCGGAACCTCCGCGGTGGCGTCGCTCATGTACCTGTCGGAGCACGACCTGAACGTGTTCTACTCGGTAGCCGCCGTCGCCGGAATCGTGTCGCTCGTCATGGCCTCTGTTTTGGGGCGGTCGCTGGTTCGCGACAACCAGTACTTTCGGGCTGCTGCGGCAAGCATCGGTCGGGGCGAATCTGTTATATCTCCGGATCGGCATACATCGACGGAGTTCGCCTCGCTCGCCGGGGAGTTGGCCGCGACGGCCGATCGGCTGACCGAATCCCGCCAGCGGGAGGAGCGCATCGAGTCGTCGCGTCGCGAAATCGTGGCGTGGATCTCGCACGACCTGCGCACGCCCCTCGCTGGCATCCGCGCCATGGCCGAGGCCCTCGAAGACGGCATGGCTCCCGACCCACAGCGGTATTACGCGCAGATTCGCGGGCAGGTCGACCGGCTCAGCGGCATGGTCGACGACCTGTTCGAGCTGTCCAAGATCCACGCCGGGGCGCTGCAACTCAACTTTGAACGGGTGGCCCTGTATGACCTGATCAGCGACACCGTCGCAGATCTCGCGCCGGTCGCCCTCGGCAAATCGCTCGACCTGCGCTTCGAGGGTGAACGCGGTGTCACCCTCCAAGCGGATGCCCGGGAGCTCGCCCGCGCGGTCGGCAACCTGGTCATGAACGCCATTCAGTATTCTCCGGCCGACAGCGCCATCGTCGTCTCGGTCACCCGGCACGTCGACGGCAGGGCTGTGATTTCGGTTGTGGATGCGGCCGGCGGGATTCCGGAGCAGGATCTCGGTCGGGTGTTCGAGGCTGGCTGGCGAGCGAGTGAACCGCGGACCGTGTCCGCCTGGGGAACCGGCGCCGGTCAGAGCGGCGGCGCCGGGTTGGGGCTCGCGATCGTCGAGGGCATCGTGCGAGCTCATGCTGGGCAGGTGACGGTGACCAATGTGGGGAACGGATGCCGGTTTGAGATGCTGTTGCCGCAGCATCCGCTGGCCTGATCGGTCGGCAGGCCAAAGCATCTCCCGGTCTCTCTTCAGGGTTCAATCACTTCCCAGGGCATGACTCCTGCAATTTGCAGAAGGTGCCCGGAAAGTTGGCTGGAATTCCGCGCTTCCGCGCGGGGCCGCCGAGAATTTGCAGGAGTTACGCCGTTTTCGCCACTCCCACAGGTGTCTGTGGCGACCGGAATAGCCCCGTGGGCTGGGTCAGGGACACACGGCAGCACGCAGAGGGGCCGTGGCGAACTCGCGCATGCCGTCTTCGAAGGAGACCTGGGCGGACCAACCGAGTTCCGTGCGCAATCGCTCGGAGGACGCCGTAATGTGTCGCACGTCGCCGAGCCGGTACTGCCCGGTCACGATCGGGGTGAGGCCACCGGCCGCCGCGGCAAGGGCGGTCGCCATATCGCCAATGGTGTGCACGATTCCGCTGCCAACGTTGAACGGGCGGAATATTCCGGAATCGGAATGGGCCGTGAATTCCAGCGCGGAAATGTTGGCGGCGGCCACATCACGCACGTGCACGAAGTCGCGGCGCTGCCGGCCGTCTTCGTACACCCGCGGAGCCTCACCGCGCTCGATCGCCGAACGAAACAGGGAGGCGACCCCCGCGTAGGGCGTGTTCTGCGGCATGCCCGGTCCGTAGACGTTGTGGTAGCGCAGGGCGGCGACCTGCCCGCCGGTCGAGCGAGCCCAGGCCGTGGCGAGATATTCCTGACCGAGTTTGCTGCTCGCGTAGACGTTGCGCGGGTCGAGCGGGTCGGTTTCGCTCACCAGAACGGGCTCGAGCGCCTGGCCCGTCTCCGGGTCGCGCGGGTCGAAGCGCCCGGCGTCGAGGTCGCTCGCGAGGCGCGGGCCTGGCCGGGTGAAACCGTTCGGGCCGCGATAGCTGCCCTCCCCGTAGACCACCATGGATGACGCCAGAACCAGACGGCGGATGCCCCGCTCGGCCATCGCGGCCAGCAATACCGCCGTTCCCACCTCGTTGCTGTGCACGTAGTCGGGGGCGTCGGCAAAGTCGACGCCGAGTCCCACTTTGGCCGCCTGATGGCAGACCACGTCGATGTCTTCGAGGGCGCGGGCGACGGTGTCCGGGTTGGTCACGTCGCCGAGCAGGAACTCCACCCGTGGGTCCAGGCCCGCCGGGCGTGCGTTCCCGGCCCGGAAGCTGGGCCCAGATTCTCTCATGGGCCCGCTTTCCGGGCCCGGGCCCGGAAAGATAGGGGACGCGGATTCAGGCGCGGACTCAACCTCGGACCTTGGCTCGCGGTCGGCCGCGGACGCTCGCTCGGGCTCGGACACGAGTGCCGGCGCAGGCCCGTGCACGTCGGCGCGCAGTGAGTCCAGTACGCGCACCTGATAGCCGCGGGCGAGGGCGGCGTCGACGATCGCGGATCCGATGAAGCCCGCTCCGCCAGTGATCAGCAGGTGTTCGCCGGTCATGGCTGGTCCCGCTTGACGGTGCTGACGCAGCCGGCACCAGGGTGGCGCTCCGCGTTTCCCGTCGATCCGCCGGCGACCCGCTGAAACGCACCGCGCGCCGAGCGATCCATGTTCACGCCAGCGCATCCGGGTCAGACACCACGGCACGAGCGAGTACGGCGGCGACCTGGGCCGGGTCGATGAGCTCACGCGGAGCGAAGTCAGTCGGCAGAGCTCGCAGGATGCCGTCGATCGCGGCCAGAATACGCGGCTGGGCGTCGCGCAGGCGCCGGAACACGACCGAGGCGGTCACGGCATCCGTTTCGAGGGAGGTTACATCACGGGCGGCGGTCTCGGCGTCCCCGGCATCCGCTGCGAGCACCGGCGCGAGCCCGGCGTCGGCATCCGTCACGAAGGAAAGGTTCACAGTGCCCAGGTTGAGCTCCCCGGCCAGCACGATTTCGGGGTAGGCGGTCATATTGACGATGTGGGCGCCGATCGAGCGGAACCAGACTGACTCCGCCCGGGTCGAAAACCGCGGGCCCTGAATGACGACGACCGTTCCGGTGGGGGCGAAGTTCTCGCCCAGCTCTTCGAGGGCGTTCACGGCGTACCCGCGCAGCAGCGGATCGAACGGGTCGGCGGCGGAGAGATGCTGCACCGATTCCCGGTCGTAGAACGTGTCGGGACGTCCAGTCGTGCGGTCGATGAACTGGTCGGTGACCACGAGCAGCCCGGGCGCATACTCCGGCGTGACTCCCCCGACCGCCGAAGACGAAATGATCGCCCGCACGCCGATCGAGGCCAGCGCCCAGACATTCGCGCGGTAGTTGATCAGGTGCGGGGCGACGCTGTGACCGCTGCCGTGCCGGGGCAGAAACGCGACCCGGCGACCGGCTCGCAGGCCGATCGTGACGGGCGTGGTTCCGTAGGGCGTGTGTACCTGGTGCGTTACGGCGCCGGCCGGGTCGATGAGTTCGTAGAGTCCGGATCCGCCGATGACGGCAAACTCGGCACGCGCCGTCGGGTCGACCAGAGGTTCGGGCAGCGATTCGGCCGAGGGCGCAGCCAATTGGTCGGCAGTCGGGTCAAACGTCACAAGCGGCTCCCAGCGTTTAAAAGTCGAGTGTTCAGTGTGCCATCGAAACCTGCGTGCCCGCGCAGACCGCCTACGCGGTCGGGGCCCAGGCCCCGTCCACGGGCCCAGTTTATAAGCTGGGCCCAGGGACGGGGCCCGGGCCCCGACCAGAAAATGGGCGCCCGACACGGACTTCGAACTCGGCCCAAGGTCCGAGCCTGTTTCCGGGACCGGGACCGGTCGCTGGGACCACGCTAGAACATGGGCCCGGTTTCCGGGACCGGTCCCGGTTGCACAGACAGCTAGTGCGTGTAGACGCGAATCGACGACGCGAGCGGCCCGGGCGGGTTCAGCGCGAACGACGACAGCACCCCGTCGCCGGAGTAATCCACGAGCGCCCAGAGTTCAGACCCGCCACTCACCACGTAGCGCTCTCCGCTTTGAAGCGGCACCGTGGCGCTGGCCCCGGCGCCCACCGTGAGGTCTACCGGGGTGCCAGCGGCGGGGGTGAGGGTGAGCGAGGCATCCGCTGCCCCACTGTTGACGAGGTGCAGCGTCGGCGACGGGCCGTCGGCCACGGCCACCACGAAGGGGCCCTTGAGCGGCGCCGACGCCGAGAACCAGCCGAAGTCCTTACCGCCGGTGCTGTCAGTGGCGGTGCGGGCGGCCGCGACGATCGGCTCGTCGGAGCGCAACTGCACCGAGAAGCTGCCAACGGCCAGCGGCGCGAGCGGAATTTCGGTGGCGATGCCGGGCTCGACATCCACCTGGGTCGACGTGCCGGAACCTGACCCGTCGGCGCTCGTCACGCCGATCTGCACGGTCGCCGCCGCATCACCCGGCACGAACACCCGAATCGACGCGGTGTCGGCGTTGAACCCCTCGCCCGTCGTCACCGTCTCCTCGCTGACGGCCGCCGTGACGCGTACGCCGGCAATGATCTGGTTGGTGGCGGGGGTCGCGGTGGTACCGATGATCTCGACTCCGCCCGGTTCGATGCCGCGAATGCTGCTCTGCTCCAGCGACGCGGCAACCTGCCCGCCGCGCGAGGAGACGTGCAGAACCGGCGATTTCACGTTCGGCGCGAGTCCGGCTAGCGAGATGACCCGCTGCTCGCCCGGCTGCACCAGGATGCCGCTCGCGCCGGGTGCGTCCACGAGTCCGCTCTCGCCGTAGACCGTCACGTTGACGGTCGCAAGTACGGAGGTCGGGTTGCCGAGCAGCAGCAGGCTGGTACGCCCGATATCGGTCGAGCCGCCCACGATCCAGCTGTCGCTGACCGCTTCGGCGCAGGCGGCGACGGCGAGCCCGCCAATGGTGTCGGTGGCGGCGACCTGCGACTGACTTCCGGCCACGAGAGGCGGAACGGTCGCGCCATCCTGCACGGGAACGGTCAGCAGCAACGGCGGCTGCCGGCTGTTCGAATCATCGACCGCGGTGATCTCGGTCACCTGCGGCCGAATCTGTTCCAGCGATGAAGCCTCAACCGCTCCATACACAGCGGATGCCGCTCCCACACTCGACGCGGACTGCGCCTTCGTCGAGTCCTCGGCCAGGGTCAGCAGTGGTCCGGGGCAGACCCGCTGCTGCTCACTGGGCAGCGGCGCGATCTCGCTGGACTGCGGGTTGCGTTCAACGGTCGGCAGCGTCACGAGGGTGGCCGCGCCGAGCGTCGCGACGACGACAGCGATGCCGACGAGGCCGAGCACACCGCGTCCGGCCCGGCCGCCGATGCGGGCGAGTTGGCTTTTATCTGGCATTGTCGTCCTTCGGTCGGTCGTTGGCAGCCGGGCCGACGCCAGAGACGCCAGGCGTGCCAGCCCCTGAGGCAACGGCCGGGTCGGCAACAGCTGGTTCGGCCGCAGCATCGTCGTCGGCGAACCCGTCGTCCGATTCCAACCCGGTTCCGACGCCGGTCTCCCGGTCGATCGCGAGGTCGGCTTCGAGATCGGTGCCGAGCGGCACCTCCAACTCCTCGTCACGATCGGATGACACAGCACCCTTCGACCGCCGCACGCGCTTGGGCTTCTGTTTGGCGTCGGCACGGGCGGCCCGACGAATCGCGTCGCGGTTGGCCTGGCGCACGGCTTCGCGCCCGGCGCCGATCGGCAGCGACAGCAGAACGGCGCTGCCCACCACGGCGAAGGCAATGAGCAGGGTCACCAGGCCGAAAACGCCGCCGGCGCGAGCCGGTATCGGGGTCGAGGCGGCAGCATCCGTTTCGCCGAACTGCCAAAGGCGGCCGAACTCGGTATCGCCGACCGGGGCCAGGCTCGAGTTGCCGTCGAGGGCGGTTTCGGTGCGCAGCGCGGTGTCGGCCGCGTCGACGCCGGTATCGCCGGGCTGCAGCACAATAAAGCGGATGCCGAACTCGGCCAGGTCAGCGTTGGTGTCGAGTCCGCTGTGCGAGGCCAGGTTGCCGGCGAGCTCCGCGAGCGCTTTCTCGCGGGTACTGAGAGTCGCATCGGTGCTGTCCAGGGTGGATTGCTGGTTCAGTGTGGCGCCGATACCGCGCTCGATCGTGGCGAGCAGCCCGCCGTCAGCCTGCGGGGTGAGCTTGAGCGTGCCGACCCGGTTGTCGATCTGGGCCTCGGCGGCGACGAAGGCCGGCTGGGTCTGCCCGGTTCCCTCGCGCACGGCGGCGGTGCCGAGGTGCAGCGAGGCGACCAGCGGCAGCACGACCACGGCCAGGGCGAGCGCGGCGACCACACCGGGCGTCGATGCGAAGCGGTGCAGGGAGCGCAGGCTGATCACCAGGGCGCCGACTAGTCCGAGCCAGTACAGACTGAGGCCGCTGCCGGTCCAGACGCGCACCGGTTCGGCGCCGATCGCGGCGAGAACGAGCTGGTTGACGGCGAGGGCGGTGCCGAAGCCGAGCAGCGCAACGAGCCAGGCGCCGCCGGCGAGGCGCGCGCCGGGCAGCAGCAGCGCGAGCAGGGCGAGCACGGCGAGGGGCGCGAGCAGAATCGGTACGAACAGCTGCGGGTCCAGGCCCTCGACGCCGAAGCGGTCGAGCACGCCGGCCCAGCCGTCGGTTCCGGGCAGTCCGAGCAGAAGTTGCAGGGTAGGAGCCTGGCCGCTCGGCACGGGCAGGCCCGGGTCGGCGACGAGGTTCAGCCAGTCACCGCGCAGTCCCTGGTTGACCAGCAGGGGCAGGGCCAGCGCGAGCGCCGGCAGCGGAATACCGATGAAGCGCATCACTCGGCGGCCGGCCAGGGCCACGCTGAGCGCCCAAACCACGAGCAGGGCCGGGGCGAGCGAGGGCGCGCAGGCGACGACGGCCGCGAACAGCAGGGCAGCGGATGCCGATGCCGACCAGGTGCGCGCGGCGGCGAACCAGGCGAAGAACAGCCACGGCAGCAGCAGGTGCACCAGAATCGCGGCCGGACGTGCGTCGGCGAGGGCGATCAGAAAGGTCGGGGCCAGCACCCAGAGCGCGGCGGCCAGGGCGCGCAGGCTGCCGCGGTCGGTCAGCCGGGTCGCGGCCATCCAGGCGCCAACGGCGGCGAGGGGAAAGGCGAGCGCGTAGACCAATACGAAAGCAAACGACGGCGACCAGAACGCAATCGAGCCGAGCACGGCCACAACCGCGGCGAACGGATCGGCGGCGCCGACGAAGCCGAGCCCCAGGTCGCGCCAGCCGAAGCCGACACTCGCCCACAGTTCGGGCAGGGTCGGAGACAGCGGCAGCAGCCCGCCGCCGGTGAGGGTGTCGGCGCCGAGCAGCGGCACCATCATGATGATGCCCACGACCGCAGCGGCGAGCATGGTCCAGGCGCCGCCGCCGGAGAAGAATCGAATCTCGGGGCGTTCGCCGTGCAGGCCGAACAGGCTCGCCTCGCGCTTGAGCGAGTGTCGCCGGCGCACCTCATTCGAGGGAACCCGCAGCGTGGAGATGGCATCCCAACCGAGCGTGCGCGTTTTCGCAAAGGAGCGGCGGGCGTTGCCGACGCGCATTCCGTTGAACGCGGCGCCGAACGCGGCCGCGAATTCGCCCACGATCGCGCCGGGTTCCTTGCGCAGCAGTTGCCCGAGCGAGCGCACAAAAGCCAGCGGCAGCAGCGACAGCCAGTGAAAAACCAGGGCTCCGGCGGGCGCGTAGACCAGCCGGCGGTGCAGCTGCGCTGAACGTTCCGCGCGCACGCGGCGACGGCGGAGGCGCCCCCGCGAGGACTGGTTGGGCCCGGCGACGCCGTCACCGGCCGAGGCGACGCGGGCCGCCGGAACGACCGACACGCGGTACCCGGCGAGCCGCACACGCACGCAGAAGTCGAGGGAATCATCCACTGTCGGCAGGGCCGGATCGAACCCGCCGAGCTGCTCCCACACCGTGTGGCGCACGAGCAGGCCGCCGGCGCTGACGGCGAGCACGTCGCTCAGGCCGTCGTGCTGGCCCTGGTCGAGTTCACTCTCGACCAGGGTGACGGTGGCGCCGGTCGGCGTCATCGACTCGCCGAAATTGTGGATATATTCGCCGGCGATCCATTCCATGACCTTCGGTCCGGCGACTGCTACCGAAGGGGCGATCTCGAGCGCGTCGACGAGCACCTCGAGGGCGGTCGGGTCGGGCGCGCTGTCCTGGGCGAGCAGCCAGAGCAGCTCGCGGTCGTGCGTGGGCGGCGCGCTCACGCGCACTGCGGCGGCGATCGCCTGACCAAAGTTCAGATCGGTGTCGGCGGCAATGAACTGCGTCGGCCCGAATTCGGCGAGCATCTTTGCGGTCGCATCGCTCGAACCGCAGTCCACGGTGATGACAATGTCGGGTTTACGGGTCTGCAGCGACAGCGCCTTGAGAGTTCGCTCAAGGTGTTTCGCGCCGTTTCGGGCGACAAGGATGGCGGTGACTCTGGGTTGCATAACAGAACCAGCCTAGGTCGGGATCGGCCCGCGGCCCTGAACCGAGAGGGCGCGCCTCAAATATTGACGACGCAATAGCGAAGCGGATGCGGCGCCATCCTCTCAGAGACCGGGTCTCGTCGGTCCGTGGAGCGGCTCGCCTGCCGGCATTTGCTTGCGAGCGCCGAAGGAGTTAGGCGCGCTTTCGCAGTTTGCGGCGTTCGCGCTCGGAGAGTCCGCCCCAGATGCCGAACCGCTCGTCGTTGCTGAGCGCGTATTCGAGGCACTGGTTGCGCACCTCGCAGCCGGAGCAGATCTTCTTGGCGTCGCGGGTGGAGCCGCCTTTTTCGGGGAAGAACGCCTCGGGGTCGGTCTGGGCGCAGAGCGAGTCGGCCTGCCAGGCCAGAAGGTTCTCGTCGCCGAGATCTTGTCGTACGCCCGGGACACCGAGGGTGACGGGGTCAACGAACCAGTCCTCTGGTACTCCGGAACGATAGTCAGGTATAGCCATATCGTCTCCCAGCGCTCGCTACGCACCGTTTGGTGCTGCACCTAATTACACCGGTGTAATTCGCTAACGTCAAGTCGCAGATCGTAAACCCTCAATACGGGCTGGAGGGTTGCGACGCGCCGATGACGGCAAAATCGGCATTCGGGGGGTACGCGGGCTCAAAACAACGTCGCGAACGTAGCACGATCGTTGGCCCGACCGGCGTGTCGCTGAGCTCAGTGCGCGGCGGCGCGCGAGGAATCCCAGGCGCTCTGCACCATCTGCTCCAGGGTGTGACGCATGCTCCAGCGCAGGTCGCGGGCGGCGAGCGCGCCGGAGGCCACGATGCGATCCGGGTCGCCGGCGCGGCGCGGACCGATCTCGGGCTCGAAGTCGATGCCGGTGACCCGGCGCACCGTCGCCATGATCTCGCCGACCGAGACGCCATCGCCGCTGCCCAGGTTGTAGACAGGTTCGATTGCGTCGCCGGCATCGAGGCGGCGAGCCGCAGCCACATGGGAGAGCGCGAGGTCGGCCACGTGAATGTAGTCGCGCACGCAGGTGCCGTCGGGCGTGGCATAGTCATCGCCGTTGATGCGCGGCGTGCGGCCGTCGAGCAGGGCCGCAAAGACCAGGGGAAAGAGGTTGTGCGGACTGGTGTCACGCAGTGACACGTCACCGGAGCCGACCACGTTGAAATAACGCAGCGAGGTGTGGCGCAGACCGGTCGCCACGGCCTGGTCGCGCAGCAGCCACTCGCCGATCAGCTTGGATTCGCCGTACGGCGACTCCGGGCTCTTCGGCGTCTCCTCGGTGACCAGGTCGGTGTGCGGCGTGCCATAGACAGCGGCGCTCGAGGAGAACACAATGCGATCGATCTCGGCCGAGCTCATGGCGGCGAGCAGCGTGGCGGTTGCCGTCACGTTCTGCTCGTAGGTGTGCAACGGGCGCTGCACCGAGACGCCGGCGTACTTGAAGCCGGCCACATGAACGACTCCGTGCACGTGATGCTCGTGGAAGGCATGCAACACGGTTTCGCCATCGAGCACGTTGGCCCGAATGAACGGCACGTCGGCCGGCACGAACGACTCGTGTCCACTCGAGAGATCATCGAGCACGACCACGTCAAGGCCTTCAGCCTGGAAAGCACGCACCACATGCGAGCCGATATAGCCCGCCCCGCCGGTTACCAACCACGCCATGAGGCTCCGCTCGTTCGCGTGGCACTCGATGCGCCACCGCTACAGGCTAGCGCCAGCGAATCAGAGCGTCATATTCGTCGGTCACGTGGGGAGTTTTCTGGCCGTAGCCGTCGAGGTACAGGGAGCGGATCGTGGCAGCAATACCCGCGACCGCAAGGACGATGAGGAGGAGCATAAAGATGAACATGGCAGAAACTCTATGTATTGTGCTTTTCTGCCGCGAGTGGCAGCATTGACACCGTTCGACACATTTCTGCCAACCTTGACGAGAGGATGCCCATGCTCCAGAAAATCGTCTGCGTCACCCTCCCGGGTCTGGCGCCGTTCGAATTCGGCGTGATCTGCGAGGTGTTCGGCATCGACCGCAGCGCCCAGGGCGGGCCAGCCTTCGACTTCCACGTTGTGGCCGCCGAACCCGGACCGATCCGCACCAAGATCGGCTTCGACATCGTCGTGCATGACGACCTGTCAGCCGCCGCCGATGCCGACCTGATCGCCATTCCCGGCTACGAGTCCGGCGCACCCATCGACCCCCGCGTGCTCCAGGTCGTGCGCGACGCCGAAGCCCGCGGCGCCTGGGTACTCAGCGTCTGCAGCGGCGCCTTCGTGCTCGCCCACGCCGGCATCCTCGACGGACGCCGCAGCACCACCCACTGGATGTACACCGACGCCCTCGCCCGATCGTTCCCCCAGGCCACCGTCGACCCCGACGTGCTCTTCGTTGACGACAACCACGTCGTCACCGGCGCCGGCACCGCCGCCGGCATCGACGCCGCACTGCACATCGTGCGCACCGAGCTCGGCGCCACGGCCGCCAATATCATCGCCCGCCGCATGGTCGTGCCGCCGCAACGCGACGGCGGCCAGTCGCAGTACATCGAAGCCCCGGTCGTGGACTGCCAGGACGAATCCTTCGCCGCCGTCACCGAGTGGATGCTGCGCCACCTCGACCAGGAACTACCGGTCGACCTGCTCGCCCGCAAGTCGCTCATGTCACCGCGCACCTTCGCCCGCCGGTTTCGCGCTGAGCTCGGCACCACGCCGACTCGCTGGCTCAACCGGCAGCGACTGTTGCGCGCACAGGAACTGCTCGAAGACAGCTCCCGCAGCCTCGAAGAGATCGCCGCCGACACCGGCTTCGGCGCGGCCGCCGTGATGCGCCACCATTTTTTGCAGGTTCTGCAGACCACCCCGACCGCCTACCGCCGGGCCTTCGGCCCCCGCAAGGTCGGCTAGCCGCGCTGCGCCCTGCGTGGGACTTGCGCCAGTGCGCGGGAGTGCCAGTCTGGCCAGAACTCCAGCGCAACGCGCCGCGCGGGACTTGCGCCAGTGCGCTCGCGTTGTGCCTCCCACGCAGTGGCGCAACTCGAGCGCGGCGAAAACCTGCGGCCGCGGCGGCGAACTGCGGGGGGCGGCAGTCCCCGGGCTAGGCGCCGGACATCGCCAGAAAGACCTCGCCGGTGCCCGCGAAGGTCAGCGTGCCCTCGTCGGGTGTGACGTACACGGCCTGTCCGCGCTTCAACGGGCGAGAGGATGCCGCCCCCGCGACCAGAAACCCGCCGGCCGTGCAGATCGCAATGGCCGGGCCGGTGAGGGTGATCTGTCGCATGGTGACGGGTGTCGCCGATGCGGCGGCAGCATCCGCTTCAATGTGCACGAGCTCAAAATCAGGCACCCCGGGGCGATACACCGAGACGCCCTCCGCGAGCGCGACCGGCGCGAGGTACGGCGCCGTCACCGCCTCGAAGTCGAGCACCGCGAGCAGCTCCTCGATATCGATGTGCTTCGGGGTGAGCCCGCCGCGCAGCACGTTGTCGGAGGCGGCCATCAGCTCCACTCCGAGTCCCGACAGATACGCGTGGATGTTGCCGGCCGGCAGATACAACACCTCGCCGCGTTTCAAAGACACCCGGTTGAGGAGCAGGGCCAGCACGATTCCGGGGTCGCCCGGGTACTCGGCGGCGAGCGCGCGCACCGTCGCGAGCTCGCGGGCATAGCCGATGGCCGCTCCGCCCGCGGCCAGGAACTCGGCGTGCGCGGCGAGCGCGACCACCCGCTCGACCAGCCATTCCACCTCGCCGGAGTCGCCGCCGCGACCGTCGCGCAGCAGCCAGTCGACGGTGTCGCGCAGCCCCCCGGCCAGGTGATTCTCGAGCGAGTCGATGGCCGCGGCTTGCGGGTTCTCGGTCGCGAGGTCGAGCAGGCGCAGCTCGGCGATGATGCCGCGCACCTCGGGCAGCGGGCGGAATCCGCAGAGCGCTTCGAACGTGTCGCTCAGGGCAAAAATGAGTTCGGGCTTGTGGAACGGGTCACGGTAGTTGCGGTTGCCGGCGTCGACGGCGATTCCGGCCTCGTTTTCGAGCTCGAATCCGGCGCGGGCCTGCTCTGTCGTGGGGTGCGCCTGCAGCGATAGAGGGCGTCCGGCGGCCAGAATTTTCAGCAGAAAGGGGAGGCGCGGGGCATCCGCTTGCCGCGTCGCCCAGCCAGCGCCGAGCGCCACCTCGGGCGCCGCAGCGATCCATTCGGCGAGGTTCGAAGACCCACCGATTTGCGACGGATCCTCGATTACCGACGGCGAACCGGCATGGGCCCCCAGCCACAACTCCGCCTCCGGACCCCCCGACGGCGTGCGACCCAGCAGGTCGGCGATCGCGTGCGTGGACCCCCAGGCGTAATTGCGCGGCGCGTTGGTGATGCCCACAAACATGTTCGGCTCCTTCTCAAAGTGTTTAGACCAAACTACCAACCGACTTCGAGCATTCAGCCAACGACCCTAGGCTGACCAAACCGCACCGGTCGCGCGTCGACCGCCCATCTTGCAACGGAGCATCCATGACCTTTGAGCTACTCGGCAGCGACTTCTTCGGCTACGAAAACCTTCTCACCGAGCCCGAACAGACGGCCATCGTCAAACTGCGCGCCTACCTCGAAAAAGAGGTACGGCCGATCGCAAACGGATGCTGGGACCGCGCCGAATTCCCCACCCAGATCATCAAGCCGCTCGCTGAGCTCGGCATGTACTCCTTCGGCTGGGAGTCCACGAAGCCGTTTGCGAATTCGGCGGTGTTTCGGGGATTCGTGGCGCTGGAACTGGCGCGAGTGGATGCATCCGTCGCCACCTTTGTCGGCGTGCAGAACGGCCTGGCGGCCGGGTCGCTCGAAGCCTGCGGGTCGGACGAGCAGCGGGCCGAGTGGATTCCGCAGCTGGCCTCGGGCGACATCATTGGAGCGTTCGGGCTGACCGAGCCGCTCAGCGGTTCGGACAGCGCACGGGGCCTGCGCACCACGGCCACTCGCAGCGGCGACAACTGGACCCTGAACGGCGCCAAGCGCTGGATCGGCAACGCCACGTTCAGCGACATAACAATCATCTGGGCCAAGAACACCGCCGACAACCAGGTGTTGGGGTTCCTCGTTCCCACCGATACCGCCGGCTATGCGGCCACCAAGATCGAGGGCAAGATCAGCCTGCGCGCGGTGCAGAACGCGGACATCACCCTGACCGACGTGGTGGTTCCCGAGCGCCTGCGCCTGCAGAATGCCAACTCGTTCAAGGACACCGCCAAGGTGTTGCGGGCCACGCGCGCCGAGGTCTCCTGGGCGGCCGTCGGCAACGCCATCGGGGCTTACGACGCCGCCGTCGCCTACGCGCACGAGCGCGAACAGTTCGGCAAGCCGATCGGCGGGCACCAGCTCGTGCAGGACCTGCTGGTCAAAAGCCTCGGCAACATCACCGCGAGCCTCGGCATGGTCGTGCGGGTGTCGCAGCTGCAAGACGAGGGCGTGCAGCGCGACGAGCACTCCGCACTCACCAAGGCCTACACGACCAGCCGCATGCGCGAAAGTGTGGCCTGGTGCCGCGAGCTGTTCGGCGGCAACGGCGTCACCCTCGAGTACAACGTGGCCCGGCACTTCGCCGACGCCGAGGCCATCTACTCCTACGAGGGCACCCAAGAGATGAACACCCTCATCGTGGGCCGCACCATCACCGGCCAGGCCGCCTTCGTCTGAGCTTTCGGCGCGGGTGACGTGTGGCCCGGGGGCGGGCCACACGTCGATGTGTAAACATACCGGCGGCATGTGCTGTAACGGCAGCCCCAGACGGGGTGCCCCCAGAAAGAACGACCCCGGCCGCACGCTCTGCCGCGATCCGTTTGGCGCGGCGTGTCGCAGATCCCCGGCGTTACGTACCCAAACGGATGGCCTGCGACCCCGCTCCCGCGATCTCTACCCGGAGTGCCGTTCATAACTGCGGAGATTTCGCACGAACCGGGTCGTCATAGCCGGATTCCACGCATTCGCGGGAACATCTCCGCAGTTGTGAACACCGCCTCGAGTAGGGCTGCAGATTCTTAGGCACCCGCCCCCAAAACCGGCCGTGTACTGTGCGACAACCACACCCCCGGGCTACGGTGTCGGAATGAGACTTGACGAGCACGGCCGCGCGTGACGACCGACCAGGGGCTTGACGCGATAGTCGTCGGATCCGGCCCGAACGGACTCGCCGCCGCCGTCACCCTCGCCCGCGCCGGCCTCAGGGTGCGCGTCTACGAGCGCAACGCGCAGATCGGCGGCGGGGCGGCAACCGCCGAGCTCACCCTGCCCGGGTTCCACCACGACGTGGGCAGCGCCGTGCACCCACTCGCGCTGGCCTCCGAGTTCTTTCAGAAGTTCGGTCTCAAAGACCGCATCGAACTCACTGTGCCCGAGATCTCCTACGGGCATCCGCTGCCCGGCGGCCGCGCCGGCGTGGCCTGGCATGACATCGAGCGCACCGCGGCCGGCCTCGGCCGCGACGGCCCGGCCTGGCTTCAGCTGCTGAATCCCCTCGTCGATAACATCTCAGAAGTCGCCGAACTCACCGGGGACTCGCTGCTGCGGGTGCCGCGGCATCCGCTCACGCTGGCCCGGTTCGGGCTGCGCACCCTTGAGCAGGGCGGCCCTGCCTGGAACTGGCGCTTCACCGGCGACACCGCCCCGGCGCTGCTCACCGGAACGTTCGCCCACTCGATCGGGCGGCTGCCGAGCCCGTCAACCGCCGGCGCCGGCCTCGTTCTCGCCGCACACGCGCACGCCGGGGGCTGGCCCATCCCCACCGGCGGAAGCGGCGCCATCGTTCAGGCCCTCGCCGACGACCTGCTCGCGCACGGCGGCGAAATAATAACGGATGCTGACATCCACAAGCTCACAGACCTGCCACCGGCCCGAATCGTGCTGCTCGACGTGACGCCCCGGGCGCTCATCGAGCTGGCCGCCGGGGCACTGCCCGACCGGTACACCACGACCCTCAGCCGGTTTCGTTATGGCAACGCCGTCGCCAAGGTGGATTTCGCCCTGAATGAACCGGTGCCGTGGAGCGCCGACGACCTGCGGCGAGCGCCGACACTGCATGTGGGCGGAACCCGCGCCGACCAGGCCCGCGCCGAGAACTTGGTCGCCCGCGGGCAGCACTCCGACTCCCCCTACGTGCTCGCGAGCCAGCCGAGCATCATCGACCCCAGCCGCGCCCCGGAGGGCAAGCACGTGCTCTGGGCCTACACCCACGTGCCGGCGGGCTCCACCCGCGACCAGACCGAGCAGATCACCCGCCAGATCGAACGCTTCGCCCCGGGGTTTCGCGACACCATTCTCGCCACGGCCAGCCAGACCGCCGCGCAGATGCAGAACCACAATCCCAATCACATCGGCGGCGACATCGCGGCCGGAGCCATCAGCCTGGCCCAACTCGTGCGCCGTCCCGTGCTCTCGCCCGACCCGTGGCGCACCCCGCTCGACGGCGTCTACCTGTGCTCATCGTCGACCGCGCCCGGCCCCGGCGTGCACGGAATGTGCGGCTACCGCGCAGCCCTGAGCGCCCTGGCCCACGAATACAACATCGTGAAACCGCCCGACCTCTCTCCCACCGCCCAATAGGTCCGCGAGAGCGGGTGAAGTGTTGTTTCGGCCGCTCCGAAGCAACACTTCACCCGCTCTCGCGAATCGCTTGGCAGCATCCGCTCGCCGCAACCACCCGAAGGAGCCCCGATGGCCGTGAACTACCGAAAATTCAGCTGCACCCCCGAGCAGGTCTTCGCGGTGCTCGAAAACGGATGGCTCTACCCCACCTTGGTCGTCGGCGCGAGCCGCATGCGCGACGTCGACGCCAGCTGGCCCGCGGTCGGCAGCCGCATCCACCACTCGGTCGGAGTCTGGCCCGCCCTCATCGACGACACCACCTCCGTGCTCGAGTGGAACGCGCCCCGCCATGTCATGCTCAAGGCCCGCGGCTGGCCGATGGGTGAGGCGCACGTGTCGATCGACATCCAAAATCACGACAGCGGATGCCGCGTGCGCATCACCGAAGACGTCGTCGCTGGCCCGGCCCGCCTGGTTCCCACCCCGCTGAGCGATCTGGCCATCGCTTACCGCAACACCGAGACCCTGCGCCGCCTCGCTTACTTAGCCGAGGGCCACGCCGAGTAGCCGCGTCCCCTCGTCCCCCTCGTCCCGCCTCGTTCTGCGAGAGCGCAAAAAGTGCCCGATTGAGCCCTCCAATCGGGCACTTTTTGCGCTCTCGCGTGACCTGGCGCATCGGTGTCGCGCCTGCCGATACAACAACACCGGTAATCTGAAGCCATGTCCGCCGTGCAGAGTCGCCTCGTCATTCGACTCTTCGCGACCTTCGTCTGGTTCACCGTTCTGGCCGGCCAGTTCTGGCGCAACCTCGGCGGCTGGTGGGGCTTCGGCGCCATCGCCCTCATCGTGGTGGTCGGCAGCTTGATCGGCCTCAGCACCCAGCGCACCAACGCCCGCAACCGCGCCGCCGCCCGAAAACTCGTCAACGCAGGCAACGCCGCAAACGGCACCCCCACCGACCGCGACATCGCCCGCGGAAACACCTACCAGGCCGCCCTCGCCCCCGCCCTGAACTGGCGCAAGTTTCCCAAGACCATCACCGCGTTCCTGCTACTGGCGACCCTGTCCATCGCGTGGTCGTATTACCCGGGGGCATCCGCTCTGGGTGTGGCCCTGCAGCTCATCACCACCCTCGCCGCGCTGTTCCTGGCCGTCACCCTCACCTGGCCGGAGCTGCTGCGCACCCTGGGGGGCGCCCTGCGCTGGGTGCTCGCACTCAGCCTCGTGTTCGAGCTGTTCGTGGCCGTCGTCGTACAACATGAAGTGCTGCCGTTCTTCGTCGACTACGGCACGAATGACGTACCGAACGCCTTTTACTGGAGCCGCGGCCTGCTGCTAGCCGGCGGCCCCATCGAGGGCATCGTCGCCAACCGCAACCTGCTCGGATTCATCGCACTCACCGCCATCATCGTCTTCGCCGTTCAGCTACGAGCCCACACCGTCAAGCGCAACGCCGGCCTGGTCTGGCTCGCCCTGGCCATCGGGATGCTGCTGCTCACCCGCTCCGCCACGGTCACCGTGTCGCTCGTCGCGGTCGTCGCCGCCCTGCTCTTCGCCCTCTGGGCGCGCACAGTGCACGACCAGCACCGCCGGCCGCTGTATGCCGTGGCGGCGGCATCCGTTCTGGCGGTGGCAGCGGCACTCGCGCTGTTCTCCGGGCAGCTGTTCGGCGTGCTCGGCCGCAGCGACGACCTCACCGGCCGCTTCGACATCTGGGGCAGCGTCACTCACCTCGCCCTGGAACGTCCGGTGTTCGGCTGGGGCTGGGTGAGCTACTGGGTGCCGTGGGTGGAACCGTTCAACGACCTCGCCGTGCGCAACGGCGTCACCTACCTGCAGGCGCACAACGTCTGGCTCGACGTGTGGCTGCAGCTCGGCGTGATCGGCGTGATTCTGTTCGCCGCCCTGGTCTTCTCCACCCTGTGGCGGGCCTGGTTTCTGGCCGTCGACCGGCCGCGGCTCGGCGTGAAAGACACCGAACCGTTCGCCGCCAGCGCCCTGCTGCCGCTGCTGCTGCTCGCCGCGCTGATCGCGCAGAGCATCGCCGAAAGCCGGATGCTGATCGAGAGCGGCTGGGTGATTCTCATCGTGCTCGCCGTTGTCACCAAGCGGCAGCAGCACGCGCCACGACCAATGCCCTGACTTCGGCGCGGTAAATTAGAGGATGCCCACCCTGCCCGAAGCCCTGCGTCGCGTACTCGCGTCGCCGAAGTTCGCGGCTTCGCTCACGCTCATCATTCTGGCCACCGCCTTCAGCACCCACCTGCTGCGCAGCGTCATGGGCTGGGCCGGCCTCATCGGCATTCTCGGCGGCCTCGTCGTGCTGGCCATCTTCTCGCTCGTAGCCCGCCGCCCCATCGTGGAGTGGCACGGCCTGCTCCCCATCTCGATCATCGTGTTCGTGGCCTGGTGCGCGCTCTCCGGTCTGTGGAGCGGCTACGTCTCCGACACCATCATCGGCGTCAGCTACCAGGTCACCGTGGGGTTCCTCGCGATCTACGTGGCCCTCGTGCGCGACACCTTCCAAGTCGTGCGCGCCACCGGCGATGTGCTGCGCGTGCTGCTCGGGCTCTCCATTGTGCTCGAGGTGCTCTCCGGCCTGCTGCTAGACCTGCCGATCGCCTTTCTCGGCGTCGTCGGCGACATCGACCGGCTCGGCCCCATCCAGGGCATCTTCGGAAGCCGCAACGTCTTCGGCCTCATCGCCCTCATCGCCGCGGTCACCTTCTACGTGGAGCTGCGCGCCCGGTCCATTCCGCGCGGGCTCGGCATCGGCTCCATGTGGCTGGCCGGCATCTGCCTCGTGCTCACCCGCTCCCCCGTCATCGTGGTCGTCGCACTCTGCGTGACCGTCGCCGCGCTCGCCCTCTACCGGCTGCGCCGCACTGCCGTTGACGGCAGGTGGATGCTGCAGCTCGGCCTCCTGAGCGCGGCTCTCGTGGCCGCCGGCGCGGCCTGGCTCGGCCGCGCCGCCATCATCAGCGCCCTCAACGCCGGCAGCGAGTTCGAAGCCCGCTACTCACTCTGGACCGAGATGTGGCGGCTGGTGGAGCTGCATCCGCTCGAGGGGTGGGGCTGGGCCGGATTCTGGCCGCAAGACGTGACCCCGTATGGCTGGCTGGAATTCACCACGGGACGCCTGCACGTGACCGGCCTGAACGCCTACCTCGACGTGTACTTTCAGGTGGGACTGATCGGCTTTCTGGCGTTTCTCGCCCTGGTGCTGCTGGCTTTCGTGCGCTCCTGGCTGCTCGCTTCGAACAAGCGCTCGCTGGCGTATGTCTGGGCTCCGCTCATTCTGGTGACCCTGCTCGTGACGAGCGCGGCCGAGAGCACCATTCTGTTCGAGTTCGGCTGGCTGCTGCTCGTGATCTGTGCGGTCAAGGCCGCCCAAGGTCTGAGCTGGCGCAGCGCCCTCCCGCACAAGCCGCACCCCGACGCCCCGTAGCGGTTGACCTGGCGGTTTCCGGACCCTGGGTTGGCCGCGTGGCGCGCAGGCCGTCTGTCATCGGGCCCACCTACGCGGGGACTGCGCCGCTGCGCGGGACTTGCGCGACTTCGCGGGGATTGCCGTGGCCCGGTGTCCCGAAGCCGGGCCACGCTGCGCGGGAACTGCGCCAGAACGCGGGAGCTGCGCTCCCAAAGCTCTGCCAGCCAATCGCCCAGCGCGGGGGCTGCGCCAATTCGCGGGAGTTCCGGCCTGGCCACAACTCCAGCGCAACCCGCCACGCTGGAGTTGCGCCAGTGCGCCCGAGTTCCGCCTCCCGCGCACTGGCGCAACTCGCGCGCCTCGCGAAAGCGGCCCGCGACGAGCTCCCGACCGCTCGGTCAAGGCCGCGCAGGGCGCCGTAGCCTGCCCCACTCGCCCGACCCCGAAGCCTCGTGAGCGCAGGCAGCCTCGCCCCCTAGTTCCGGACTGCTACGTTTGCTACATTCGCGGCATGAGAACAATCGCTCGTCGCGACCTACGCAACAACAGTGCCGAAGTGCTCCGCGCCGTTCGGGATGGTGAGACTCTCCAGATCACCAATCACGGCGAGGTCGTCGCCGTGCTGTCCCCACCGCCCGTCGCAGCGCTCGGCGGCATACGACACCGGGCGCCCCTGATCCGCGGCGGCTTTTCCAACATGCCGCTCTTCACTGTTGCCGTGAGTACCGAGTGCGCCCTGGACGAGCTGCGCGCCGAACGTTGATCAGCTACCTGGATACCTCTGCCGTCGCCAAGCTTCTCGCCGACGAGGTCGAGACCAACGCGCTCCGGGCACACCTCGACGACAGGGTCGCGAGCGGGGACGCCGATCTGGTCTCGGCGTTTCTCCTGGAATCCGAATTGCGACAAATGGCCACGCGAACAGGAATACCACAGACCGCGGTCCCTGACGTGCTGTCACGGTTGAGCCTGTTGGACATGGACCGGAGCGTTTTCCGCGATGCCGGACTCCTCATCGGCGCCAACCTGCGGAGTCTGGACGCCCTCCACATCGCCGCGGCCCTCCACGCAGGAGCGAACGAGTTCATCACGTACGATACTCGCCAACAGGAGGCAGCCGGGGCCGTCGGCCTGCTCGTACGCACCCCCGGACGAAGCTAGCAGCTCCCAGCGCTTGAGGCGCGCGCTGCGGCCCATGAATCAGACCGGCTGCACCAGATCCCGCAGCACGTCCTGCAGACCCAGCCCGAACCGGGAGTAGTCCCTCGCGCGCCAGCCGCGCACGATCGGCGCCACGCGCCGCAGCCGCGCCGCGGGCAGTGCGCTCCGCCGCTTTTCGTGTGCGAGCTTCGCCTCGATCAGCGCCAGCACCGAAACGGATGCCGCCGGCTCAAACCCCGACGCGCGTTGCTGCAACGCCGCAGCTCGCGCTAACAGCCGTGCATTGCGTGCCCTACGCGGTGCCCGCAGCCGACTGAGCTTGCCCGTTGCGTCGAGGGTGGTCACGCCGATCTGGTTGCGGCCGTGTTGCCGATAGTCGGTAAGGGGCTCTTCGATCAGGTCGACCTCGCCGGTCGCGGCGGCGACCATCGCTATCCACTCGTCGTGAACCCACGCGGGCGGAAAAGGCCTTGAGCGCTCGACCAGCTCGCGCCGCACCATCATCGTTGCGCCGGTTACGATGTTACGGCGCAGATAGGCGTCGATGGCGTGCCCCGCGTGCACGGACGCCCGGTCGGTATCAGACACACCCAAGGTTTGCAGCAGAGTGAAACCCAAGGGTGCCCCGGCAGCATCAACGAGTCGGGCGTCTGCGTGCAACATCTGCAGTGCGGGCCGCCGGGTGAACTCGGCCATCATGCGTTCCAGACGCTCCGGCCACCAGACATCATCCTGGTCGCAGAGCGCGATGAGGTCGCCCGAGCAGGCCGCGAGCGCCTGCTCGAAGTTCGCCGTCACTCCGAGCGCGGTGGCGTTCCGCAGTACCACGAAGTTGAGATCAGGCCACCCAGCCGCGACCCGCTCCAGAATGGACAGCGTCTCGTCCGTCGATCCGTCGTCGGAAACAACGATCTCGCCCACAGGCAGAGACTGGCCCAAAATGCTGAGCAGCTGCTCTTCAAGATAGGCGGCGCCGTTGTAGGTACACAACGCGACGGAGGTTCTTGGCGCTACCGGAATCATTTTCCCAATTTCATCACGAGGCGCTTCGCGCGTTGGCAGCCAATCCGTACTAGTACCTTAAGGCTAAAGACATTCTGGCATGCCAAGCTGAACCACTCGGAGGACAAACTAGCCACCCGACGGTGAGCGATTTCCTAGGCACGATTCACGAACGTTTACCATGTACATGGCGGCAGCGTCAGAAATGACGATATGAGGAGTACCGATTGAAGTCCCGGCAACACAACATGAATGACTTTTCGCTGTCCGTCGTCATACCGAGCTATAACTCTGCGCCGTGGCTGCCCTCAACCCTGGCGGCTCTGGCGGCGGCCCTTTTGCATACCGCATGGACGGTCGAAATCATTGTCGTCGACGACGGCTCAACGGACGACAGCGGAACCGTACTGCGCGAGATTCAGGCAGCGTATCCCTTCCCATTGCGCATCGTGGCTCAGCCGAATCAAGGACGATTCTTGGCCCGGTGGGCCGGGACTCAGGCTGCGAGGTATGAGAACATACTTATCGTCGATTCACGAGTTCTCGTACACGAGCGCGCATTCGAGCACGTCGCCCTGGGGCTGCGGGGTGACGACGCCGCGAAAGTGTGGAATGGCCACATGGTGACGGACCGCGCCGCACCCTTAGTCGGCCTGTTCTGGGAGGTACCTACTTATGCTTTCTGGGGCGACTATCTATCACACCCTCGACCGACCGTAATCACCGTGGAAAACCTAGACCGGGTTCCGAAAGGCACGACATTCTTACTCTTGCCGAAAGAGCTGTTTGTGCGGGCTTGCCTTGCATCTTGGCCAGAGGGGAACGCTCACCTCGTCTCTGACGACACCAAATTGTTGCGTTTTATGGTTACTCAGATGCCCATTCGTCTCGATCCTGGATTTTCGGCAACTTATCGCCCCCGCACGACTATCAAACAGTTTCTTTCCCATAGTTGGGTACGGGGCACACTCTTTGTGGACAGTTATGCCGGCACGAGCGCTCTGCGGAGCCTCATGCTGATCGCGTTGGTTGTGTTGCCGCCCGTTACGGTTGCGCTCGCGGTGGTAGCAATTGTCACCGGCATATGGTCATTGTTCTTCGTTCTGATCGCGCTCGCATTTGCCTCACTCCTTGCTCCCGCATTCGTCGGCACCCTACGTCGATGCCCGCCGCGCGCGACGATGTCCTACCTCACGTTCGTACTGCCATTCGGTGTCGTGTTTTGGGCCGGCCTCACTCGCGGTCTCGTAATTCATCGGGGGGCCTTCCTCCACACCCCACACTCTGAGGAAAAGGCACGATCATGATTGTATTTATTTTTGGAACGACAGCGGAGGCGATCAAACTCGCCCCGATCGCCCGGCGCCTCGACGAGCAGAAGATTCCCTACCAATATTGGCTCACCCTTCAGCACACGGCCGCGTTGATGGAGATCCTGCCTGGTCTCGGATTCGGCGATCCCGATCAGATGATCGCGAATACCCCCACGGGCAAACCACTAAAGAACTATGGCGACGTTTTTCGATGGTTGGTTCAAAGCGCCCGTTGGCTCGTCTTCAAGTCGCGATCGGTCCGCCGATCGCTGCCGGCCAACACCATCGTCATCGTGCACGGTGACACCATGACCAGCGTGCTTGGAGCTTTCATCGCAAAGTGGTTGAGGTTTGATTCGGCGCACGTGGAGGCAGGTTTGCGTTCCGGCAACTGGCGCCACCCGTTTCCCGAGGAGCTCGACCGGCGGATCGTCGGAAAAATGGCGAGAGTGCATTACTCACCCTCAGATGTTTCGACAGCGAATTTGGGGCGCAGGCCCAATGTCGTGCACACTCACGGCAACACGGCCATCGACGCCGTACTCGACCGGCCCGCGTTCGAGACCGACAACACCGATAAATTTGGTGTGGTCCTTCTTCACCGTTTTGAGCTTCTCGCCAAGCCGTCTTTGGTGGAGGACACCATGAAGACTTTGGCTTCTCGTAGCCCCCTACCGTTTCATCTGTTTGTCAACGAGTTTTCCGAGGGCGCGCTCACGCAGGCCATTCCGTCAGCGGATCGGAGCAAAATCCAAGTACAAAAAAAGGTGGCACACGACGAATTCGTGGGTTTTCTTCGCAATGCACAGTTTGTCGTGACGGACTCGGGCGGCATCCAGGAGGAGGCCGCCCTCCTTGGCGTGCCGACGCTTGTGCATCGCGTAGCCACTGAACGCGGCGAGGGCCTCGGCCAGAATGTCGTGCTTTCGGAATGGAAAATCGACCGCCTATCAGACTTTCTTGCAAATTTCGCTCGTTATCGCAGACCGATGGCTGTACCGGAATCGTCGCCGTCAGATGTAATCGTGTACGACCTGATCGCGCGCGGCTACGCACGATGACGAGAGCAGGCACGATTGGTAAATCAGTATGAGTATCCGAAACAGGGGCCAGGCTCTCTTTGCCCAGCACGGCAAGGCATTGCTTGAGATTGGGGCGCTCAGCGCCCTTGGAATCTTGGCGACGGCCGGGTTTCAGGTAGCTGCCAGCCGGGGGCTGGGACCCGGCGGATTCGGGCTACTTGCTGCCTTTCTCGCGATTATCAATGTGGCTGCCGTTGGAAGTTCGGCGCTGCGTAACTCGGTCGCCGTGGTCGCGGCGGACAGCAGGCTGTCGGGACAGTCGCTAGTGAAAGTACCTGGCCTTGGCACCGCACGTCGACGCCTGGACAGCTCCATGGTAGAGGCGCTTGTTTTGGGCGGCGTCGGCATGGTCGTGCTCAGCGTTGTTTCGCCTTGGTTGGCCCGTTCTCTCGAGACGAATGTCACTGCCCTCGTGTTGACGGCCGCTACGATCCTCCCGTATTTCCTTTTCGCGCGAGCCCAGGGATTGCTTCAGGGAACTGGCGACTCTCGCTCGGTCGTGATGTGGACTACTGGGTCCCAAGTCGCTCAGCTGCTGCTGGCGTTGGTCGCGATCGCGTTGGGATTCGGCGCCATCGGGATCCTCGTCGTCGTCTTGGTCACGGCAACGGCAGGGGCATTAGGCGCGGCTTACCAAACAAGACGGCTCACAATTCCCGTTATCCGCAAGCCATTCTCCATCGCCAGCTCCGTCGTACTTCTGCTCACGATCGCCTTCGCCTGGTTGACCAACGCGGATGTCATCCTGGTGCGCTCGGGTGCCTCCGAACTGATCGCCGGTTCGTTTGCAGCTGCCGCCGTGCTCATCAAGACCACCCTAATATTGCCCACCACATTGTCGCTTTACCTCCTGCCCCGGTTCGTTAACCGTCGGGGTGACGCATCAATGACCAAGTTCGGTGTCAATATAACTTTGGCACTCACCTTTCTCAGTGGCATAGCCATGTTCTTGGTCGTACTCATTGCCGGCAAGCCTCTCGTGCTTCTGATTTTCGGAAGCGGATACGAAATGGCCGTAGCGCTTCTGCCGTGGCTCGCTCTGATGTGGCTGCCGTGGGCTATGGCCCTCGCCGTACTTGTGCGCATCACTGCGGCCGTATCGAAGACGAGCTTGGTTGTTCTCCTTCTCGTCGTCGCCATCCAGTGGTTGGGATCAACGGCAATTCTCCCGGACATCTACGGCATGATGGCGTTCAACGGCTCACTCGGTGGGGTCACGCTTGCATTGCTTTTCCTCATTCACTTACGCAAAACCCGCAGCGTTGAAACCTCCACGGCGGCCCCTGCCCGCTGATCGGGGAGAGTTTGTAAGCTTGGTAATATTGGATGATGCAACCCCTTTTAGCCAAGACGCTTATCGTCATGCCGGCTTTCAATGAGGAAGAGTCGGTCGGCGCAGTTGTCCGAGAAGTATTTGCCAAGGTACCGGGAGTTTCCGTTCTTGTCGTCGATGACGGATCAACGGATGCTTCAAGTCGGGTCGCGCGCGCTGCTGGCGCGCAGGTTGCCACCCTCCCCTTCAACCTGGGTGTTGGCGGCGCGATGCGCGTGGGCTTTCGATACGCCCTCGAAAATGACTTCCAAAACGTCGTGCAGATCGACTCCGATGGGCAACACGACCCCGCTAGTGTTCCCTCCTTACTCGCAGCGCTCCACGGCTCTGATCTCGTGCTCGGTGCTCGTTTTGCTGGGCAAGGGGACTACGCGGTCAGCGGACCACGCCAATGGGCGATGCGTTTGCTAGCGTTCATTTTGAGCAGGATCACTAAGACCAAGCTCACCGACACGACATCAGGGTTTCGCGCTTCAGGTCCGCGCGCTGTTCGACTTTTCGCGGAGCACTATCCGGCCGAATATTTGGGCGACACCATCGAGGCTCTCGTCATAGCGTCACGTGCCGGGCTCACGGTGAAGCAGGTGCCTGTGTCCATGCGGCATCGCGCCGGTGGCGTTCCATCGCACAATCCATTCAAAGCGGCCGCGTACCTCTCGCGAGCGTTTTTAGCACTAATCTTTGCCCTCGTGAGACCTTCGTCGACCTATCATGTGGGGACCCGCTGATGAACGCCACTACTTACATCTTCGGCATTATCTCAGCACTTCTAGTGCTGATCGTCGTCGTGGAGTTATTGCGCCGCCGACACCTGCGGGAACGACATGCAATCTGGTGGCTTGTCGCTGGGGTATTTGCCCTCATCGCAGGCATCTTTCCCAGCACTCTTAACTTCACGGCCGGTCTTATCGGGGTTGCCGTGCCTATTAATCTGGTGTTCTTTGCCAGTATCGCCATACTGTTCTTAGTGAGCTTGCAATTCAGTTCAGAGCTCACCCAACTTGAGAGTAAAACGCAAACACTTGCGGAGCGTGTCTCGCTCATCGAACTCGAGTTGCGCACACTCAAGAGTAAGAACGTGGGCCACGACGTCTAATCATGCAGCGACAACTTCCGACTCCGAAAGTGCGTTTGTCGCTCCCGCCGCACCGCCAATGGCGCCTTGCTGGAGAACAGCCTGAGAGTGTCGAATAGTGTAAACCGTGACGCCGAATAGAGTCGCAGCTAACGAAACAGACGCGATAACCCACACAGCCATAGGCGAGATAGGTAAGTCCCACCACCATTCGCGTCCGTTGTCCAGATTCAATCCACCCACGTCAACCCCAGTTACATAGCGGCGAATATTGACGTGAAGTGCTACCGCGTGGGCCATGGAGAGCACCGACGCCACGACAATGAGTTGAATTGAATTCAGTCGAATCGTCTCTCGCTTCAATTGAAGCAACGCTACACCAACGAGGATGATCATCAACGGATAGATATATCGTGGTTGGACACCTGACCCTACCAACACCCTGTCGTTAACAAGAATGTACATAGGTATGACAATTAGACTACCAAATATCATGGTCAAAGCGAGCGACTTCCGTTTGCCCATGGAGTTCAATCCCCAAAAGAGCAATGCGGCGAATACTGCGAGCGTTGTCACCCAGACCAAACCCGGCATAGCCGTATCCAGCCACCCTAATCCCCAAAAACCAAGAGCGCCCGCCCACAACTGTGGCAAGAGTATGAGGTTTGAGTAGGTCAAGTTAACCACCTCGGCACGTGTCGCGCCCTCAGCAATGGCATCTGGAGTAACAACGGAAGACTGACCCGATGCCAAAAACATAATTGCAGCAACCACGGCCAGCGAAGCAGGCAGCAGGCACAAGAGTGCAAAACGTTTTGTGCGCGCCCAACTGAGAACGAAGACCACTGCTATGGCCAAGACACCGTAGACGGCAGCATCGCTCCTAGCGCCCGCTCCCATCACTAAGCTGACCGTCGCGATAACGCCGAACGCCGTCCTCTTCCTAATTGATTTCGCCTCAAAATACCCGAGGAGGGCTACCCACAAGGTAGCAGCCGACAGGACAGCCCAACTGCTCGGGTTCACACTCGGTATCAAGAACATACCAAGAGGGATTAGCGATGCAAGGGCGCCCCACACCAGGGGCGGACGCCGCGATCGCTGGAGGAGATAGAAGAGTGAAGATCCCACCACAACAAATAGAAAAGCATTTACCATTCTCATTGCAATGATCGAAGCTGCTATATCCTCCCCCGCAAATATGCTCATGAAACCATAATATAGGGGGGGGTAAACCCCACCGAAGTTGCCGCGGTCAGTATTGACCATCGTATTGGAAGCATCAACGGAACATGCTGCGCTATTTGTGGGTTGAAACGCATAGCAATGCGCGGCCTCATTTACATATACCGGTACTCGACGTTCCTCGGGCTTGTCCCCAAGTTCACATAAATTCTCTCGGATACCTTGGCCGCACCAAATGCTAGCCATGTGATAGTCGTCATCAGGGCTAGCGCCTACCGGTGACGCAAGCCCCCAGCTAGATAAAGAGATGAAGAGCATTATCGGTATAAGGGTCGAGAGAACGATTTTCTTGACAGTTCGTTTTCTGCTCATTACATTCTCCGTAAGCATTGACTCAATTTTCAGACTCGTCTCTGCTGCGGTCTGGCACTTAGACAGCTTACTGGCGGCATTTTTTGTTCAAATCGCGAGTGCGGTCTTTCAGAAATTAGCGAAGACGTCTTAAACGGCTCTGAACCTTCTTGACGACCACTCGAGGACCTCCCGTGCGGAGATAGTGCAGGAGGAGATCAACGTCGTGACGCAGGCCGTGCTTCCGCCGGCGTATGAGAGGAGACCGCACGGCCTGATTTGTGGCTGAGACCACGCCGCTCACGAGTAGATCTGGAGCATGGTGAGGGCTGGCAACAAATGTGACGAGGGGTTCCAGCACCGAGTCCCACTCATAGCTGGTACGCACTCGCTGAATATTGCTGCGGGCGGCTCGAATGAAAGTCTCGTCGAACAGAATTGTCTCAAGCGCATTTGCTAGCGCAGTCACGTCGCCGGCGGGAACGACGATACCAAGCTCTTCGGACGCTACGAGTTCTGCGAAGTGGTCACCTTCAGTGACGACCATCGGGAGACCCGACCAAAGATAATCCAGAATTCGCGTGCGAAAGGAAAAGGTAGTTTCCACATGCGCAAAATGCGTGCTGACGCCGGCATCAGCTTCACCAAGGTAGTTGTGACGGTCGGCATAATCTACCCACGAGCCGTTGAAAAAGACCGACCTGTCGAGGACACCAAGGTCGCGGGCCAAGCTCCGCGATTCCGCTACGATTCCCATCTCAGGCACGCCAGGATGCGGATGCTTTGTTCCCTGAAAGAAAAGCCGCACGTTGTCGTGCCGAGTCGATAGGTCGGCCACAGCGGAAATCAGGGTCTTGGGGTCAAACCAGTTATATAGCCCACCGCTCCACAGGAGCAGTTTGTCGTCGTTCCCGATACCCGGCAGTACACCCTTAAGTACCGGCCGGCTACTTGGGGGGAACACCGGGTTGAGTCCGAACGGCACAACGTCGATAAGGCCCGTCAAATCGGGGTCATCGGCGTAGTTGGCCGGATTGACCCTACCTAGGGCTGCGAGTTGGCCCAAGTAGAAAAATCTTTGGCGTTCAGATGCGCACAAGAAAAAGTCGCCACGAGCGAGCTGCTCATTGAGCACGTCGGTGGCGTCGGATACCTGTCGACCCCATTGCTCCGCGCCTTTCTCTCGGCCCTGTTCGAGTTGTTCGAGGTGCATAGGGTCGTAAATATCGGCGACAACAATTTTGTCCGTCTTTCTCAATGACTCAAACAGCGCCATAGCCAGACCTTGAAAGATGATGACGTCAGTATCGGACTCAAGTCGCCTCATGGCACGGTCATCACCGGGCTGAATGTGCAGGATGTTGAACTGAGCCGAAGTTAACGCCGCCCCAGCCAGCGTAACCAGAGTGACCGCGTTGTCTTTCGACAGGGCTTCAGCGATATGCCACGCTCGAATCGCTGGACCCGCCATCTTGGCGCCGATTGGGTCGCCAGTGATAATAAGCACACGGGTCAATGCGGGCTTTTCCGTCACGCCAAATGCTGTAACGATCTTCTCGTATCCGGATAGATAGTGATCCTTGGAGTAGGAGGGAGCGTCCGTCTCGCCGAAAAGCTCCCAAATCTTGTTGTCCCCAACCATTCGGCTGGCCTGAATCTCAGTTCGCGATTGCACCAAAGACGGTAGATTCTCGACAAACTGATCTATTGCGTACAGGCCCGCCAGCGTCTCCTTCGCCACGGTGGAGGACGGCCCGTCATTGCCGCCCTTTCTGATATCAAATTCGGTCGAATCCAAATCTCCGCGGGCAACTGCCCGGCGCGCCGCCAAAGCAAGGGTGGCCGGAAAAGTCTTGGCCAGAGCCTCATCGCTCAGGTTCTTGTACTGGCTAAAAAGTGCATTTCGTTCGAGAAGGTAGGTCTCTTTGAAGGAACCAAACGAAGTCATCGACGCATGGTGTTTATGAAAAGCAATGGACGTAGGCGCGTAGGCATAGCGCCAGCCCTTGAGGTTCAAACGCCAGCCGAGGTCGACGTCTTCGAAGAACATGAAGAAGCGTTCGTCAAAGCCGCCCAGGTCGAGAAAGACGGATCTCCGAACGAACGTGGCCGATCCAGTACCGAAAAGCACGTCTTGGGCACGATCAGGTGTCGTCGGGAGGGGCTGGCCGGTGAGCGGCTTGTAGCCCATTCCGAACCACGTCATACCTGCGCCAATGAAATCCACGAGCGCGCCATCCCAATCCAAAACTTTCGATGCAACCGCCCCGATCCGTGGCGACTCCTCAAAAGTCGCAACTGCAGCGGCAACCCACTCAGGGTCGGGCTTCGCGTCGTTGTTGAGAAAGGCCAAATACTCGCCGCTGCTCGCTGCCACTCCCAGATTGCAGCCTCCGGCGAATCCTAGGTTCTCACTCGACACCACGAGATTGACGTATGGCGCTGCAGCTCGGATTTGCTCCGCACTGTCATCACCTGAGGCGTTTTCGACAATAACAATTTCGAGCTGATCCTGCGGCCAATTGAGTTTCTTGAGGTGCTCCAGGGCTTCAATTGTGTCACTTGCGCCGCGAAAGTTCACGAGTATGACGGAGACGAGGCCGGACTTAACTAGAGGCATTTGTCGTGCTTTCTGCGCAGGGGATACGTACATCGAAGCGAATCAAGTAGAAATTGAGCAAAATAGGTCGGTCGATCGCTAGGTCGCCAGGAGGCGGTCCGGCATTTCCTTCAGGACGGCGGCGACGTGATTAATCTGATCGGCGGACATCCACGGTCCCATAGGAAGGCTCGTAACCCGCTCAGCCAACGTGTCTGCGACTGGAAATTCCTGCTCGAGGCTGAGCGTATTCATAAGTGCGCGCATGGGGGCAAGTTGATAAACGGAATAGGGATAGTGCGCATCGGAACTCACGCCATGTTCGGACAGGTAGGACTGTAGTTCGTTTCGGTTGGCGGCCTTCAAAACGAAGTGGTGCCAGACACTCCCCTGAACGTCCATTGGACCGACGACCGACGCGGCCTTGCCCTCTCCCAACGCATCACGATACGAGGTCGCGATAGCGCGCCTCTTGTCGGTCCAGTCGTCCAGGCTCCTGAGATGAAGCGATAGAAAGGAGGCCTGAAGAGGATCCATCCGGGAGTTCCAGCCTGTGTCCACGTGGTCATATTTGGCCGCCCCTTGGCCATACGACCGTCGGCTTCTGATGCGGGCGGCAATGTTTGGGTCTGACGTAGTGACACAACCGGCGTCACCGAGGGCACCCAAATTCTTTGTCGGATAAAAGGAAAATGCGGCGGCGTCACCAGCTGAACCGGTCATTCCGGCGCTCGAGACCGCGCCATGGCTCTGCGCAGCATCTTCCACTACGACGAGATTGTGTTTTCTGGCCACGGCAAGGATCGACCGTAGGTCGGCAGCCTGACCGTAGAGATGCACGGGAACAATGGCCTTCGTGCGCTCAGTGATGGCCTTCTCGAGCCCGGCTGGATCCATATTTGCAGTCGTGGACATTACTTCGACCGGCACAGGTGTAGCGCCTGTCTGCGTGACCCCGAGCCAGGTCGCATAGAACGTAAACGCTGGAACAATGACTTCATCGCCCGGGCCTACGCCGTAGGCCTCGAGAATAAGCCGTATAGAGTCCAGCCCGTTGGCCGTTCCCACACAATACTTCGAGCCAACGAATGCCGAAAATTCGTCTTCAAATCGCTCCGTGAGCGGTCCACCGACGAAATATCCGCCTTCGAGAACTTCGTCGAGACATGCGTGTAGGTCATCGGCGTGCGACCTGGTGAAGCTGCCCAAATCAAAGAATGGAACATTCATCATGCCCGCGCCCACTCAGCAAACTCGTCGTAGTCGCGGATGTAGTCGTCTGGGTTGTACTCGGAGGACGCGAAAACCAATGCGGCGGATCCGGCGGAGAAATTGCGGAGCGTGCGCCAGTACCCTGGGGGCACCGTTAGGCCCTTATTCGGGCTATTGAGTATGAACCGGCTGTTCGTCTTGCCATCATCTAGGTCGACCTGAAAACTCCCGGATACGGCGACAATAAGTTGGTGTAGGTCCTTGTGAGCATGGGATCCGCGGACGGCGTTTGACGGGACGTCGTACAGGAAGTACACGCGTTTGATCGGGAACGGGAACGGCGCGTCTTTCTCCACCACCCCTAGAGCACCAAGCCCATCACGGAACTCAGGTACATTAATGAGGGTCGGAACATCCCAGTCAGTCATCTAGAAACTGTAACAGTTAGCCATGTAGTCCCGATCTGCAGGTCCCACTCAAGGCCTTGAGGTACGAGCGGGAGTCCGACCAGACACCAACGGTTCGTAAGGAAGTAGTGAGAGTGCACATCGCCAAGGCCGTGCTTTCATCCGGGACGGTTTCGATCCACCCCCCCGTTTCAGAAGACCTCCAGCTCGAATGCCTGCGTCGACTACGCGAAAGGCTCAGGGCAAGTTACCCCGGAATAAACGTGCCCGAGCTCTTCCACGTACTCAAGGAATTCAAACTCAAGGAATTCCCCGATGCATTCCTCATGACCGGAGGTGTCCGGGACCGGTCACCCGATGGCGCACGAGCAATGCTGTCCCGTGCGGCTGACGGCGTCAAATCACGCGAAATACGCTGGCATCCACTCTTTTCCGCTGAATACTACGATGCAGTCAACCCCGACATCGCAGCCGCTGGCGTGTCGCCGTGGTTGCACTACCACGTGCACGGTCGCGCCGAAGGGCGTTCGCCTCACCCGTTGATAGATAGCGAATTTCTCGCTGTGTCCGTTTCCGAAGTCCTTCGAAGTGAGGTCATCGATCGATATCTGACATCACCACGACTGTGGGTCTTTGATACAAGTCCATATGTTGACTGTCAGAAATTCGTATTGAGCGGAAATTGGGATGGGGTCTCCAACCCGCTCACTCAAATTGTGACGCATTACTTGGACAGCCAATGGGTTCGCAAACGCCTGATGCTCGTCGATTCTCCATCGCCCTCCGCGGCCCGCGCAAGGATGATCGGGAGCACAGTCCTCCTAACCAGAAACCATCCTGGATCACAATTCGCGCCGATAAGCATCTGGGCCCCCCGTTCTGGAGCAATCCAGCCCTCAGGGGAGAAAACTGCGGCTGAATATACGGTCGTGCCGGGGTTCTTTCTGGGCTCCCGAGGCAAAGAGGTCGCGTCCCACGACGGCGTACGCATAAGCCCGGATTCAACAGTCATCCGACTAGTAACAGAATTTCTTAGTGTTGGTTCGGGCAGATCGGTGTCATCGGAAAACCTTGTCTACCTGACCGGCCCCTGCGTCCGAGGCTATCTGTCAGAGATAGTGGATTCCATGGACGGCCCCACATTTATTTCGCCAGACAGCGCTGCCCAGGCACTGGCCCTTGCCCAAGTCCTAGAGACTCGGGATGCTCCCCACATTGAAGTTCTCCCCTACGGCGTGCAAGTCAAGGTCAGAAGCATGCGCGCCGTGGTCGAGTCCCCGCCCGCGCCTTCCCCCCTGCCTGTTTGGTCATGGTCGCGCTCCGAGAGGTCCGGCGATATCGCAATTGTCCTCAGTCAGCAGCACTCTCGGCGGGCCAGCGCAGATGATCGACTCTCGTGTCTCCTGTCAGAAGGAGCCTCTCTCTGCATCGTCGACGAAACGAACGTATCTACATGGCTCCCCATACTCCAGAATCGCCCGTTCATCTTGGTCGAACGGGCGCTCGTCGAACTCATTGAGTGCATAGTGGAAGACGCAGCGTTGTTCGTGCTCCCCAGCAGCGAAGTAGGCAACCAATCGTGAAGACCCACACAACCACGGGTATCATCGCGACCTATAACCAGCAGGATTTTATCCGTGAAGCCGTTGTCAGCCTGGCTGTTCAGGTCGACGAGATCATCGTTGTCAATGACGCGTCGACGGATGGCACCCGAGCGGCACTCGACGAACTCCAAATATCTAACCTTCGAGTCCTCCACAACGAGACGCAGTGCGGTGTATCAGCAACTTATAACAGGGCTGTCACAGCTGCGACTTCCGATCTCCTCCTCATCCAGGGCGGAGACGATCGCTCATTGCCGGGCAGGGCCGCGAGACAAATAGACGCACTGAACGATCCAGACGTATCACTGGCCTACAGCCTCCCGACCGTCATTGATTCCGCAGGCATGGAACTTCCTGATTCTCTCGCCTCTGAGTTTCATGCCGGACGCGAGCTGATCGACCCCCTGACTTTTCTCTTCTTCCACGCGAATTACATCTGTGCGCCCGCTGCGGCCGTTCGACGCGCGGATTACCTGCGCCATGGTGGCTTCCCTGGGGGTCTCGACCTTCTTCAGGACTACGCGCTCTGGCTTAGGCTCGCGGCCGACGGCCGGTTTGCCGTAATCGATGAGCCGGTTGTCGAATATCGGAAACATGGCAAGAATCTGTCCCGCGAGTATTCCGGTCTCGATTCGGTCAAGCATCGGCGGCTGGACGCAGAACAAGAGTTTATTCGCACCAGGTTCCTGACCAGCGCTTCCTCGGCAACGATGGATAGACTTGCACGGTATGCAAGACTCGACCTCGGCCGATTCACGGCGCTCACCGCATCGGAGAAAATCGCGCTTATTCAGCTGTCGCATCGTGATCGGCTCATGGTTCGCCACGGCGTTTCGTTTCTCTTTGGGATTGCTGGCGAACCTGATTCCGCGGTGCGTTTTGCCCGACTCGGCCTCACGCGAGATGACTTATCCCGACTTGCAGTGCAGGCCGATCACAACAACCTGGGAGATGTCAGCCGCGCCCTAGGGGTCCAACAGGCAATCAATCGAATTACGGCTTCGTAGGATTTAGGAATGGTGTTCAGATGGCAATTCACCCCGACGCGACGATAGATCCCCGCGCCCTCGTCGACGACACCGTGACGGCGTGGGCAGGAGCGCAGATCAGAGAATTTGCCCAGATCGGTGCCCGGAGCAGCCTCGGCCAGTGGGCATACATTGGCCCGGGGGCCAGGATCGGTGCCGATTGTAAGATCCAAAATGGGGCCATGATCTATGAACCAGCGATAGTGGCCGACGGTGTCTTTATCGGACCGCGGGTCATTCTCACGAACGATCGTCACCCCCGAGCGATTCGACCAGATGGCACCCAGAAGAGCGCAGCGGACTGGACTCCCGTTGGCGTAACGGTTTGCTACGGTGCGGCCATCGGCGCAGGTGCCATCTGCGTCGCACCGGTCATGATTGGCGAATGGGCCACCGTAGCGGCCGGGGCAGTGGTCGTCTCTGATGTAGCACCGCACGCGATCGTGGCCGGAGTTCCTGCAAAACGCATTGGGTGGGTCGGGCGCACCGGCGACTTGCTCATTCAGACTGACGGACTTTGGCATTGTCATGCAACCGGCGATAGTTTCCGCGAAGTCGAGGACGGCAGCCGCATAGAGCGTCTAATCTCGTGAAGCGCTTCGGTATTTTACCACGAAAATTCCGGTCCTTCGAGGACGCGGTCCTCGAACCCATTCGGGCCTACTCGCGAAATCATGATGGGGAACTGCTCCGCAAGAGTGCCCGAGAGGTGAAAGCACTTTTTGACCAAGTCGACGAGCACGTGGTTCCACTCCGACAGGAAGTACTCATTTCGGGATGGCTAACGCCACAATCGGGCTACAGGCTTACCCGCCGGACGTTGAGGAACCTCAACCCCGGATACAAAGTCTCCGTAGTTCGCGTAGCTCGCAAGGACGTGATCGTGGCAGGGAAGCCCCGCAGGCAGCGTTTCGGGTTTCACGTCTGTGCAAGGGGTGCAACGTCGCTGCCCCAATTTGTCTTCGGTGTGGTTAGCCAGGATGGGCACGTTGTCTCATTGCCTGCCTCGAACTTTGACGTCGCGGAACGTCTGAAGTACGGCGCGCGAAATCAGCACACCGCGGTCGCAGACGTCAGAGACTGCGCGCAACCTCCCTTTGGATACGTTGACAACATTATCCAATCCCTCATTCCGGTTAGCTCAGAACCGAATACGTGGTTTGATGCGCTCGTACATCGCTTTCCCCGGGAGATTCTCGAGCTGGCAGACTCTGAGGAAGGGCGGTTCTTGGCCCCCGATGCAGCACGATTGTTGGGTAAGTATCCAATCGATTCTTTTTGGGCCGATCGATTAAATCTCTCGGCACACGGTTCATCGGGGACTTACACAAGCGACCTAATGCTCCTATCAGTCTCGAGACCGAATCCGATGGGGACACCGGCTCCCGGGACAGGGATCCACCTCCCTGTCATGGAGCATTATGGCGCCGTCATCAAGTTCGTCGCTGGGCCCACGGTCATGCGACAGCCCAGCCAGAAATGGCTGCGATATGAGAATGCGTTCGTTCAGGACGGTGGAACTCTGGTAGTGGGCGATCAGCTGATCAGCTATGAAGCCGCGGCTGATCCCTGTCTCGATTTTGTCGCGGGTCAATGGGAGACAGTGTTTGGATCCCGCCACCACCCAGACTCTGCTCTCCTACGTAAGCGAGAATATGCAGACAAAGTAATTCCCGAGGGAATCTTGCTCTCTGGACGCAACGATTCCAATTGGTTTCACTGGCTGGTCGAATACCTACCCCGCTTAACGCAGATTAGCGACAATGTGGGTGCCGATGTGCCGGTGGTCGTAAGTTCACGAACTCCCGAAACCGGGATCGCCGCCCTCCGTTCACTAACCACTCGAGAAATCGTCGTCCTCGACGCCGAGCTGGCGCACAAAGTAGATGTCATTCATGTCATGGCACCGCCTGTGCAGATTCTCGATACGACCCGGGTACCGTGGGCTCAGGGCTTGAGCATGAATCCACGACCCCTCCATGAAATGCGCGCTCAACTTGGGGTGACAGATCTCTTGCCGCCCACGCGCCGCGTCTTCCTTCAGCGACAGTCAGCGCACCGCGGATTGCGTAACGAAGCGGAGTTGACCGGCATCGCTCGCCGCCACGGGCTGGAAATCCTGGATCCAAGCACGATGACCTGGACCGAGCAGCTGACGATGTTCTCAACGACCTCCTTGCTGGTTGGTGCCAGTGGTGCCGTTATGGCCAACTACATTCTGATGGCCCCGGGGAGCAGCATTCTGGCCCTCACCTCAGAAGCTCTCGGTGACTTTGTCCTTCCAGCAGCGATTGCCTCCGCCGTCGGCGCTCATTTCAGTTACGTCACCGGCCCCACGGTGATCCCCCTCATCGAGTGCCAAACACGGAACGCTTGGCTGCACTCGGATTTCACAGTGGATGCGACAGATTTCGAGGCTGCCCTCATCACTGCACTCGCCGGGGACTCTGACTATAAAGCCAACTTACGCAGGGTGCATACCTGATCAGAAAGCAGGCCCGCGCTATTCTCTGCCCAAGGCCTTCGTATCCACTAGGTGGACCGTCTCAATCGATGTAACTGGTTGGAAGCCCAATTTCACCCAGGCGCGCTGAACTGCGATGTTGTGTGACTGTGTGGAGATGACAACCCGAGTCGCGCCAGCACTGTGAGCAGAAGACAGGACAGCGCGAATCAGTTTGAGGTATTTCCCTTTGCCCTGGGACGCGCTGGCGACACTTGCAAGTTCGATTTCCCAGATCGTGCCCACAACTCCGATGACCGCAACTCCGACAATGCGAAGGTCGGACAGGACCACGAAGACTTTGTTTCCTGTGCGAGCCATCGTCGACTTCGCCCAGTCGGCGTACCCGGCTACGACGATTCCGGGCGGTAGGAGCGGGTTTGCGGAGTAGTGGTTTACATACCCGTGAAACGAATCTTCCAGAACGGTCTCGATCTTCTGGGCGAATTCGATCCTGTCAGGGCCGACCAGTTCTCGCGTATCGGGTTCGGGACCAGCATGACTGTGTGCCGGTCCCTCCCAGTAGAGTATGGAACCACCGGGGAAGACCGACATTCCGTCCGTGCGGAGGTCACGCAGAAGTGAGACCAACTCCGAGGGGTAGCGCAGGATATTGATTGAGGCGGCAGTCCCGTCCAACACTCGCTGGGCCGCTTCGACTAGCTCCCGGTCAGGCCGCGACGACGCAGCAAATAGTCCCACAGTGGTGCGGTCGGTCGAGAATCCGAACCTCGTCGTCTCACTCAGGCTCGGCTTGCGCGTGATCTCAGAATTCTGGTATTCCGCGAGGCCCATCGATCTAGCCCTTCGTTCCGGCCAGAGGTCGGAAGGACTTTACCGCTTCAATCACTCGCGTAACGTCAGATTCAGAAAGCCCGGCCCACAAAGGGAGGCGCACGAGTCGTCGCGAGAAATCCAGGCTGCTAGCGCAGGCGTAGGGAGTACGCCCCAGGCGAAGCCCGGCCGGACTAGAGTCCAGGGGAATGTAATGAAAGGTACCAACAATTCCATGCTTTCGGAGATGCGCCAGTAGCGCCGTCTGCTGGTCGTGGTCGGGCATCACAAGGTAGAAGACATGTGCAGTGTGTTTCCGGTCTGAGTCCACGAACATTCGACGCACACCCACGTCCTCCGACCATTCCAGCAACTCTGAGGAATATCGGTTCCACACGGCGTGCCGCAAGCCCTGAATCGTATCAAACTCACTGAGTTGGGAGTCCAATACGGCTGCGTTGAGTTCGCTCATGAGATAACTGGACCCGATGTCGTTCCACGTGTACTTGTCAACCTGCCCACGGAGGAAACGTGAGCGATCGGTTCCCTTTTCGCGGATAATTTCCGCGCGTTCCAGCAGGGCTTCATCGTTTATGAGGAGCGCTCCGCCCTCGCCCGAATGGACGTTCTTCGTATCGTGGAAACTCTGGGTTCCGAGAGAACCCAAGGTCCCTAAATGCAGTCCTTTCCACATAGCGCCGAGTGCATGTGCGTTGTCCTCTACGAACGGGAGACCATGCTCGTCCGAAATCCTTATGATCTCGTCCATGTCAACGGCTACACCGCCATAGTGGACAATCGAAAGCGCTTTAGTCCGTGAAGTGATTGCCGCTTCAATGAGAGAAGGGTCGATGTTCCCGGAAGCGGCGTCAATATCGACAAATACCGGAACTGCACCAGTAAGAGCGATGGCTGTTGCAGCCGAAGGAAATGTGAAACTCGGGAGAATGACCTCGTCACCCACCGTCAGCCCCAGGAGAAGACTTGTCATTTCAAGCGCGTGGGTGCAGGAAGACGTCAGCAGAACGTTTTGGGCACCAGAGATCCCCTGAAGCCGCTCCGTTGCGGATTCCGTAAACGGGCCGTCCCCGTGAACGTGCCCCGACGCCAACACCGCGTCGAGGTTACGGCTCTCATTTGCGGAGCGGAAGGGCCGACTGAATGGAATGACTGGAAGGGACATAAGTCAAAGTATTCCACGATGTCAGCATCGGGAACCGTGATCACATTCAGACTGCCGGCGTCCGAGCAGTGAAAACGCGTCCAAGGGCGCCACTGCGTCTGCAAAGCTGAAGTCGTGCACCAGATAGGATAGAAAAGAATGCCGACGGCTGAGAACGCGATGACGGGCCGACTCGCGGTCCGCATTCATGTGATGACAGCTCCGGCAATTCCTGACCGGACGTGGGCACGAGGTTCCTGAAACAGTTAAACCACACGATATTCTGTTGTCGCAAGAAGAAGGTCCATCATGAAAACATCCATAGTGATTCCCTGCTACAGGTCCGCGTTGGTGCTGACAGGTCTTGTCGAACGAACCGCGGCCACGATGACAGCTCTCGTGGATCAGGGAGTTGTCGACGATTGGGAATTGATCCTCGTCGTGGATGGGAGCCCCGACAACACGGCCGCCGTGGCAATTGAACTCGTGAACTCACAGCCGCGAGTTCGGGTTCTGGAACTTAGACGCAACTTCGGCCAGCACAATGCCTTGCTTGCGGGAATTCGCGATGCGAATTTCGAGACCACTGTGACGATCGATGATGACCTTCAGCACCCTCCGGAGGAGATTCCCAAACTCCTCGCGGTTCTCACCGACCCGGGAGTTGACCTTGTCTATGCCGTCCCAGAGGAAGAAGAACATGGGGCAATGCGCTCAAGCGCTTCCCGCTTTGTCAAAGCTTCCCTGGCTTTGGCGGGAGTTGACAACGCGAAGTGGGTTGGTGCCTTTCGGGCATTCAAGACGGATCTACGGGACGGTTTTGCGTCAGTCAACGATTCCCAACTGAATCTGGATGTGCTGCTGTCGTGGTCGACTACGGCAGTCTCTCCAATCGGCGTGACAATGAACCGTCGGGAACAGGGGCGTTCGAGCTACAGTTTCTCAAAACTTGTCAGCCACGCAATGAACATGGTCACCGGATATGGTGTTGTTCCTCTCAAGCTCGCGACATGGCTCGGGTTCGCGTGCGGCGTATTGGGAATCGTTCTTCTCTTGGTTGTCCTAATTCATTACGTGCTCGGGGAGACAACCGTGGCCGGATTTACCACGACTGTTGCATTGATCTCGTTGTTTTCCGGGGCACAGATGATCACGATCGGAATCATCGGCGAGTACCTCGGGCGTCAGCATTTCAGAAGCATGCAAAAACCGACATATCTGGTGCGCACTCGCCATTCAAACACTGCCGCCCGTGCACCTAAAGTCGCACAGATGCCGACCAAAGATGGCACTCGTGGGTAAATGGATCTCGCTGGGTTCGGCCGTAGGACTTCTTTTTCTAGCCTATGCAGTCATCACGCTCCTGACGAAGTGGCTCAGCTAATGGTCAAGATCTCACCGTGGAACCGTTCACGCCTTCGCGCGGCCCCGTTTCAAGATTGGGTTCACCGACCTGCAGTACTGATGACCGCGAATTGGACAGCTCAATTCGCCCTCACATTGACCCTCCTCTTCTTTCAAGGGTTGAATACTCCTCACGGTCTCGTGACAATGGGGCTGTCGCCCGCCCGAATGATCGAGATCTTCGGGTTCGCCGATGCTGGCTCGTATCTGCAGGCCGCGCAGAACCTGGTCGCAAACGGCAGAATTGTTTCCGAGTGGCAGTGGGTTTACAATTTGTGGCCCCCGGGCATGGTCTGGCTTGACGCCTTGACCATTCGGTTCTCTCCGTTGAGCTTCGGAGTCACCATCGGCCTCGTAACGAGCCTCGTCTGGAGCATTGCACTTGCCCTCCTAACCTGGCCGTTCATCCGGACTCTTCGAGCCGCGGCCATTGTCTTTCTGATCGAAGTCCTCCTCATGTCCACGTCCCCCTTCCAATCCTGGATGTTCGATGAAGGACTGTTCTACGCTGACGGTCTGGCCGCCGGGCTTTTCCTCATCGGACTCACGCTCATCGTGATTCGAGTGCGAAAACCTGCCCCACTTCAATCCTGGATCCGTGACGGCCTATTCGCGGGTATCGCCTTCGCGTCAGCAATCTACCTCCGGGCCTCGTACCAGCTGGTGCCTTACGCCCTCGCCGCAGTTACCCTACTGGTGGTAGTGCTCGCCCTCGTCGCCCACGCGAGAAAGGCCGATTCCTCCGGCCTGCTCCGTCAAGCCGTTCTCGTCGCGACTGCGGCGCTGAGTATCGCTATCCTCATGCAGCCTTACTCCTCGTTCGTGCAGCGAACAATGGACCGGTCCCAATTCGTGCAAACAGAAAATCTCGTCTATGAGCATGCTTGGGAAGACCCAACATCCGACCCGATTCCACAGTGGATGCGGGATGGTGGCTCCACAGTGGGCTGCGATATCGATCCGGTGCAATGTGAAGTGTTCCAGAGGGAAGCCTTGGCAGGACAAGCCGCAAGCTCCGACGCCCTCAAAGACGCATTGATCACAGCGATTCTGACGAATCCACTGGAATTCGTTGGAAATCGTGTTCCCGTCGTTGCCGAGCAATGGTTTGGTGATGAGCTCGACTCGTATTCGCACGTGGAGACGGATTTCACGTCTGGTCCGGTCTCGTATTCATCCTCGGAAAACTTGAATCCACCTCAGGGACTCTTCTATTTGAGCCTCATGCTCCTAGCCTTGACAACGGCAATCATGCTGGCGATCCGGGGGAGGTGGGCCCTCCTCGTATTTCCCGTCCTGGCACTGGTTCTGCTGGCGCCATTCGCAATTGTGCATGTGGAGGTCCGGTATTTGATGCCACTCAAGTTGATGGCTCTTCTCGCGCCCGTACTGGTCCTGACATTGCGCGAAGATCGTCAGGCCCGGCTTGCGGCGAGGTTAGCGGTAAATGCAGGCGGTTGATTCTCCCCGGCCTGGCATGATCTTAGGCTAGGCGAACGTACTAGGGCCCCTGGGTTCGCGGTCGCGGGGGTGTGGTGGGCCAAAGACTTTGAGGAAACCTGGCGGGACACCACTTACCCCAGACGCGCGCCCTGAGACGGCGACCAGTAGATGGACCCGCTCTGGAACGTCTGTGAACAGGCACCCTCGGCAAGCCCACAGACGGCCGCAGCCGTCGGCCAACCGAGTGTTCCCGCCTCGCCCAATTGCGACCAATAGAAATCGCGGATTGCATCCGTCACCGCGAAGGCCCCAGCACCTGCGGACCAATAAATCGACCCTCCCTCGAAGCCCTGTCCTACTCCCCCACCATTCGCTGATGATTGCTGCAAACCACCGATTCGCGAGCCCAAAGAACCGGTCGCGCCGCCGAGTTCCGCGTAGGCTGCGTCGATTTGCGGCATGACAGTACGTGCTCCTGTGCTCGAACTCCAGTAGATCGTTCCACCTGTAAATGTTTGTGAGCACCCCCCGTCGCTGAGCCCGCACGTAGCCACGGCCGTTGGGAATCCAAGCAGACCTGCCTCACCGAGCTGCGACCAGTAGTAAGAGCGGATTGGACCATTAACGGGGAAACCGCGTGCGCCGGCCGCCGCATAAATTGAACCGCCTTGGAAGGCCTGTGCCGTTCCGCCACCGTTCGCAGTGATTGACACCAGATCGCTTGTCGGCCAGCCGAGCTTACCCGTTTCTCCGGCTGCAGCGACGTACGCATCCCTGATGTTGCCTGATACGGCGTGGGCACCACCGGCGGCTGACCAATAAATGGAACCACCTTGAAAGGACTGCCCCAGCCCCCCACCGTTGGCAGACACGGTGGTGGCCGGCCCGGCAGGGAATCCCAAATTCCCGCCTTCCCCCAACGCGGACCAATACGCATTGCGAATTGGGCCAGTCACGGCAAACGCTCCCCTAGACGAGGACCAATAAATTGACCCTTTTTCAAACGCCTGTGCGAGTCCGCCGCCATTCGCCGAGATGGTCACTACGACGCTGGTTGCCCTGCCGAGTTCGCCCGTGGAACCGCCGAGGGCCGCGTGGGCTGTTGCTATTTGCGGCACCGAGCCGAGAGATGCGCCATCCGATGAAGACCAGTCAATGGCACCGTTCTGGAATGACTGGGTGCAGGAAGTGGCAGAGACACAGGTCTGAACGCTCGTAGGCCAACCCAAGGCCCCGCCTTCGCCGAGGAGGCTGAAGTAGAAAGACCGAATGGGCCCACTTACAGGGAATGCGCCGGCACCTGAGGAGTAGATTGAGCCGTCTTGGAAGGCTTGGGCGGTGCCGCCTCCATTGGCGGTCGACGATATCAAATTGCTTGTCGGCCAGCCGAGAGCACCAGCTACGCCACCTGCCAAGCCATATGCAGAGCTCACGGCGCCCGACACAACACGCACACCTGTCGACGAGGAGGCCAAAATCGTCCCCATCTGGAAATTCTGGGCGGTGCCTCCACCGCGCACCGAGACAGTCATGACGTCACTCGTTGGCCAACCCAACACACCACCTTCACCGAGAGCACCAAAGTATGCAGGAAGCATGTTGCCAGTGACTACCCTTGCACCGGCGGCCGACGTCCAATAAATGGAGCCGTTTTGGAAGGCTTGGGCCTGACCGCCGCCATTGGCACCAATCTGAACGACACCACTGCTGGGCCAGCCAAGCAGCCCGCTCTGGCCAGAAACGGCATGATACGTAGTCAGGATCGCCCCGGAGACGATTCGAGGTCCGGTAGAGGCATTCCAGAAGATCTCACCGCCTTGGAAAACCTGCTTCATTCCGCTCCCATTCGCGGAGTCATAGTTGGCGTCAGAAATGGGCCAGCCCAGGAATCCGCCCATGGATCCTCCCGAGAGGAATCCTTGACCAATTCCGCCAGAAACAATTCTGGCACCAGCACCGACCGTCCAAAAGATGGCTCCGTTCTGGAACGTTTGGCTTTGTCCGCCACCGTTGGCGGTGCTCTCCGTGACGGGACCGGTTGGCCAACCAAGTGATCCACTTTCCGCCTGCGCCTCGAGATACTCTGTCAAGATCGCACCGGATACTATCCGTGCTCCGCCGCCTTGGCTCCAATATATTGACCCATTCACGAATCCCTGCCGCAGGCCTCCACCGTTCGACCGAATCTCGGTGAGCGCGCTCGACGCGGCGCCCATCCAGCCGGATCCTCCGCCCTGTGAGCGATATAGCTCGCTCATAAGTGTCGTGCCCGGGGTCACCGACGAACCAAACCAGTTATTGAAGTACACCCAAAAATTCCTGTTTCCGTAGGACGAGCAGGAATCCCCTGTACCCCCCAGATTCGACAGCGCGGCCGCGTTGGGCTGGTAAGGCGTGTAGTAGTACAGGGCAGCAGTAGCTCGATTCTGGATAACTACATTGGATGATCCGCATCCCTCAGGGTGGAACCGCACAGCGTTCGACTGGCCCACCTTGATCGAGGTGTGAGAGCCCGCCGGATTCCCGTACCAGGCAAACTGCCGTGCCGCGGAATATACCTGCATGAAGAATCCGTAATATGTAGAATCGCACGCCGCCGTATCTGGACAGCCTTGTCCGAGCGCCTTGCGCAATACGGCCTCCGTCGGCGCCTTGCTCGTGACCAGGCCTTGTTCCTTCTGCAGCGTCACCAAGAGAACCTTGGCGCTGATGGAACAGGCTCTCTGCACCTTGAAGATCATGCGTGCAGCAGATTCATTTGCTTCACCTGGGTAGGGCGCGCAAGTACCGAAGTTGAGAGTTGTGTTCGTCGTGTCGATACGCAGAACATTCAGACAAAACGAGTTCTGACAGGTACCAATTTGCGCGTCGAGAAACGCCTGAATTTGATCCTGAGACATTGCGTCAGATGCATAAAATTGCGCATCGGAAATGATGTTTCCCGGGTTGAATTCCGAACCCGTCAGCGCTTCCGCACGCTGTGGAGCAAAAACGAGAAGAGCGCCGAAGCAGGCCAGAAGTGCGACAAATGCACACGCCCGTCGAATTAACGCGTACATATCGAATATCTTCCCACGATGCGAACAGAACTAGCCCTAGAGTAATCGTGCCGTAATCGAGGGCCTATGCGGCACGCACAGATTCTAATTAATTTATCACCGAGTGACACTCGCATGGGCGGGTAACATCGATGAATTTCGCACAAATTGGCGGCTATTTAGTGCCCCAACTGGGGCAGGGAGTCTAGGTAGGCCGTGATCGTTTCGTCGGCCCCGCCGACCTGGACGAGTCTTCCGTTTCGAAGCCACGCCGCGCTATCGCACATGTCGCGGACAGATTCCATGGAATGACTGACGAGAATCACGGTGCGTCCCTGCGACTTAAAGTCCACAAACTTCTTCGCGCACTTGGCCTGAAACTCCGCATCGCCAACTGCGAGAACTTCATCAACAACCAGAATATCCGGGTCCACGTTGATCGCAATTGAAAATCCGAGACGCACGTACATGCCAGAGGAATAGTTTTTCACCGGCTGGTCGATAAATTGTTCCACGCCGGAAAAGTCGACAATCTCGTCAAATTTGCGGGTGACCTCCTTCTTGGACATGCCAAGAATGGAGCCATTGAGGAAGATGTTCTCCCGCCCTGACAGCTCGGGGTGGAAACCTGACCCAACTTCCAACAGGGCCGCAATTTTACCGTTGTAGGTGATGCTCCCCTTCTCCGGATAATAGATCTTCGCGAGGCACTTCAGCAGAGTGGATTTACCGGAGCCATTACTGCCGATGAGCCCGAAGGTGGATCCTGTTGGTACCTCGAAACCAACGTCCTGTAGAGCCCAAAAGTCCTCGTGCACGGAGCGGCGACCTCGCATGAGCGCCGACTTGATCGATTGGTTTCGCTCGTGGTATAGACGGAATTTCTTGCTGACGTTTTCGATGTGCACGGCGATGTCGCTCATAGTGCTTCGGCCAAACCCTTCTCGCTGCGTCGGAAGATCCAGAGGCCAATCGCGAACACAACCACCGCCCAAATAACACACAACATGAAGTCCTGCGAATCCGGCCATCTGTTGTCGTACATGATCTGGCGAAAGACGGCGACGAATCGTTCCAGCGGATTGACCTGATACAGATTTAGGATCGTGATCGACGTACCGAAAAGCCCCCCGTACTTTGCTGACTGTTCCTCGACAAGGCTGATCGGGTAAATGATCGGGGTGAGGTACATCCAGATCTGCATCACAATCGATACAAAATATTGAGTGTCACGAAAATGCACGTTTGCAACGGCTAGCATCAGGGCCAGACCAGAGGCGAAGATCGCGAGGAGGACCATCATCACAAGGACCAGAGGTATCCAGGGCCAGATAAAACTGCCCACGAGCGCCAGAACAACGACGAGGACAGCCATCTCGAACAGCCAGTTGTATCCCACCGAGCCAACCTTCGACAGGGGCAACACGATGCGACTGAAATAAACTTTTTGAACCAAACCGACGTTGCCGAGAATGGAGCTCATACCTTGTTGGACAACACTGGAAAAAAACGTCCACGGCAGCAGACCGCAGAGCAGCCACACCGCAAAAATATCTAGTCCACTCGGGTCACCGGGCGGGGGCGTTACCCGAATGATGAAAGCGAACACAATCGTGTAGACGAGCATGGAGGCCAGCGGATTAGCCAAGGACCAGAGTTGTCCAAAAATCGTTCGTTTGTATTGACCTCGAATCTCACGCAGGGTGAGATTCGCCAAAAGTTCTCGTGACGCGAGAACCTCCTGTAGATATCGCATGTAGCCTCACTGGGTAGCTGGTCAAGATGGCCGAAGTTCAATCTAGCCTAGAACTATGATTGAGAGTCGTATGGCCACCACACACACCTCCCCATCGCTCATCGGACGCGTTGCTGTCGTGACGGTCAGTTACGGCTCGGAAGACGTCCTGGGACCTTTTCTCGCCTCCATCCCGAACGGTACAGCACTGTCACCGCTCGTTATCGTCGCGGACAACAAGGCGACTGGCGTCAGTGGCAGAGTTGCAGAACTGACAGTCGAGGCCGGCGCTGAATACTTGCCGTTACCGATGAATCGCGGTTATGGGCACGCCATTAATGAGGCAGTCAAGAGCCTTCGTCCCGAAGTGGATTGGGTGGTAATTAGCAACCCCGACGTCACGGTCAACCCTGGATCTATCGACCTTCTGCTCGCGACTGCGGACGCGGATTGGACTATAGCCGCCGTGGGTCCACGCATTCTCACCTCGGACGGTGAGGTATATCCGTCCGCCCGAACAATACCTTCCCTCAGGTCTGGAATTGGTCACGCAATCTTCGCCAATTTATGGCCCTCAAACCCGTGGTCCCGCACGTATCGCAAAGAGACCGATGCGTGCCTAAGCCAGCGCGACGCGGGCTGGCTGTCCGGCGCATTCCTAGTGGTAAGGCGTTCCGTGTTCGAGGCGCTTGGCGGATTCGACGAATCATACTTTATGTACTTTGAAGACGTCGACCTCGGATACCGGATCGGAAAGCTGGGGCTTCGGAACGTTTACCAGCCTGCCGCCGCCGTGGTACACACTGGCGCGCACTCCACATCCACTACAGACGAATCCGCGCGAATGATCCGTGCACACCATGAGAGTGCCCAAAAGTTCCTGTCGAAAAAATACTCCGGCCCGTTCCTCCTGCCAGTGCGAATCGCACTGGCAGTCGGCCTCGGCATACGCTCCCGTCTCGAAGCCGGACGGAGGAGGCGTTAAGGCTGAGCTAACGCGGCCAGATACCGACCATATCCGCTCTTGATGAGTGGAGCGGCGAGAACTGCGAGCTGGGCGTCCGTGATCCAGCCTGCGCGCCACGCAATCTCTTCGATGCACCCCACTTTGAATCCCTGACGGTCTTCGATGACGCGAACGTACTCGGAGGCCTGCATCATTGACTCGAACGTGCCGGTATCAAGCCACGCTGTGCCCCGGTCGAGCACCTGCACGTGCAGCGTCCCTTGTTCCAGGTATCGCTCGTTGACTGTGCTGATCTCCAACTCGCCCCGAGCGCTCGGCTCAATGGTCTTTGCAATATCGACGACAGAATTGTCGTAGAAATACAATCCGGGAACTGCATAGTTGCTCTTGGGCTTGGACGGCTTCTCTTCAATAGAAATCGCCGTACCGGTCTCGTCGAATTCGACGACTCCGTATGATGTGGGGTTACTGACATGGTACGCGAATATTCGAGCACCTTCAATCTCCGCATTGCCCCGGAGCGCAGATCCCAGACCGGCTCCGTGGAAGATATTGTCACCGAGGACCAGCGCAACGCTTTCATCCCCAATGAACTCTTCACCGATAATGAATGCCTGGGCGAGACCGTCCGGAGACGACTGAATCGCGTACTCGATACGAATACCCAGATCTGAGCCATCACCGAGCAGAGCACGGAACTGCTCGTTGTACTCCGGAGTGGTGATGATGAGAATCTCCTTGATGTCCGCCATCATCAGCGTCGATAAGGGATAGTAGATCATTGGCTTGTCATAAATGGGCATGAGCTGCTTCGAGATGCCCTTGGTGATCGGCCACAGGCGCGTGCCCGAGCCGCCGGCGAGAATGATTCCGCGCATCAGCGTTAGTTCCTGTCGTTCAGAGTGGCGTAGTGGGCGCGGGCGGCATCCCACGTGGGGAGCAGACCAGAAGCGGCCGCGGCTGCGAGAGTAGGGGCTTCCGTGTCTTTAGGAGACAGCAGCAGCTCGCCGGCCTCGGGCGGGAACACTAGGGCGATCTCTTCGTCGAGCGGGCTGATGCCGTGTTCGCGGCCCGGGTTAAAGGTGCTGTTGACGAGGTAGCTGACCGTCGCGTTGTCGGTCAGCGCGACGAAGCAGTGACCGAGTCCCTCAGCAATATAGACGGCGCGACGATCGGCGTCGTCCAGCAGAACGCTGTCCCATTGTCCAAAGGTCTGCGATCCGATTCGTATGTCGATGACAAAGTCCAGCACAGCTCCAGATACGGCCGTGACATATTTCGCTTGGCCGGGCGGCAAATCGGAAAAATGTATGCCACGCACGGCGCCTCTCTTCGAAATAGACGTATTCGCCTGTGCAAGAAGAAGTGAATGCCCGACCCTCTCTTCCAAACGGTCAAATCGATACCACTCGAGAAAGACTCCCCGGTCGTCACCAAACTGCTTGGGGGTGATCTCGTAGGAGTCTGGGATGGAGAGTTCGCGAATCTGCACGGTGGGAAGTCTACCAAGCGGCTTCCGGTAGAATCGCGGAAGCCATGCAAGCGAACGGAACGGTTACTCCTATATGAAGATCCTCGTCACCGGCGGAGCCGGTTTCATCGGCTCCAACTTTGTACGACGCACGATTGAAGACAAGTACCCGGGCCTGGAAGGCGCCGAGGTTGTCGTGCTCGACGCCCTGACCTACTCGGGCAACCTCGAGAACCTCGCCCCGATTGCCGACTCATCGCGCTACTTCTTTGTGCACGGCGACATCCGCGACGGCAAGCTCCTCGACAGCCTGTTCCCCGGGCTCGACGCTGTGGTGCACTTCGCCGCCGAAAGCCACGTGGACCGCTCCGTGATGGACTCGACGATCTTCGTCGAGACCAATGTGCTCGGCACTCAGCAGCTGCTCGACGCGGCGCTTCGCCACAAGCTGGCCCGGTTCGTGCACGTCTCCACCGACGAGGTCTACGGCTCGATCGCCAAGGGCTCTTGGAACGAGGAGCGGGCCCTCGAGCCCAACTCCCCCTACAGCGCGTCGAAGGCCGGCAGCGACCTGCTCGCCCGCAGCTACCACCGCACCCACGGCCTCAACGTGTCGATCACCCGCTGCTCGAACAACTACGGCCCGTACCACTTTCCCGAAAAGGTCATTCCGCTGTTCGTCAGCAACCTGATCGACGACCTGCACGTTCCCCTCTACGGAGAGGGCAACAACATTCGCGACTGGCTGCACGTGGACGACCACACCCGGGCCATCGCCATGGTGCTCGTCGGCGGCCGCGCCGGCGAAATCTACAACATCGGTGGCGGCACCGAACTCACCAACAAGGAACTCACCCAGCTACTGCTCGACTCGACCGGCAAGGACTGGTCCTACGTTGACCGCGTCGCCGACCGGCTCGGCCACGACCTGCGCTACTCGGTCGATATCTCGAAGATTCAGGCCGAGCTGGGCTATGCGCCCGAGGTTCCGTTCGAGCAGGGCCTGGCCGACGTCGTGCAGTGGTATCGCGACAACCGCCAGTGGTGGGAACCACTCAAGGCTCGTGCGGCGCTGAACTAGTCTTCGTCGCACCCGGCGTATGAAGAAAATGATGCTCAGCAAGTTTGCCAATGACCAACGCGTGCGGTTTCTCGCTGTGGGTGCCACAAACACGCTCGTTGGGTACATCATTTTCTCGGCACTTACACTCTGGGTTTTTCGGGAAATGTACTTGGGCTACCTACTGAGCCTCGCCGCCTCGTATGCGATCGGGATCTCACTGGCCTTCATCCTTTATCGGCGCTTCGTATTCAAGGTTCACGGGCACGTCCTGCGCGATTTCGCACGGTTCGTGAGCGTCTACGTTGTGGCGATTGCTATCAACACGGCCGCTCTGCCAATTTTGGTTGAGGTAGCTAAAGTGCCGCCGCTTTTCGCCCAGTTCGTGATCCTCATCGCGACGACACTACTGAGCTTCTTCGGACACAAATCCTTTTCCTTCCGACGGGGTGCGACGGACGTGCCGACAACCTAGCTTTTCTACATCGACTCTTATCGAGGATTCAGTTTGTCTAGTTTCGCGGATACGTATCTCCAGAGAATGATTCGTACACTGGCTGAACTGCGGATCTGTATTCTTTTAGCGTCTTCACCTTCTATTTGTTCGAGGAGCATATGAAGTATCTGATCACCGGAGCGACCGGCATGCTGGGCCGCGACCTGCAGACGGCTTTGGCCGGCCGCGAGGTGACGGCCCTCGGCCGGAGCGACCTCGACGTGACCGATCTCGACGCGGTCACGGCCGCCGTTGCCGGGCACGACGTCATCATCAACTGCGCCGCGTACACCAAGGTCGACGACGCCGAAACGCATGAAGACGAGGCCTACGCCGTGAACGCGGTGGGGCCGTACAATCTGGCGGTGGCGGCATCCGCTCTGCAAGCCAAGCTCGTGCAGATCTCAACGGACTACGTCTTCGACGGCAGCGCGACCACGCCCTACGCCGAGAACACTCCGCACAGCCCAATCTCTGCATATGGCCGCACCAAGGCGGCCGGCGAGGATTTCGTGCAGGTGGAAAACGGCTCGCGCAGCTACATCGTGCGCACCGCCTGGCTGTACGGCAAGAACGGCCCGAACTTCGCCAAGACCATGCTCAAGGCCGCTGACACGCGCGACACGTTGAGCGTTGTCACCGACCAGGTGGGCCAGCCCACGTGGACGGTGGATCTTGCCGCGCAGATCGTGCTGCTGCTCGACTCTGATGCGCCCGCCGGCATGTACCACGGCACGAACTCCGGGGTCGCCTCGAAGTTTGACCAGGCCCGCGACGTGTTCGCCCTGGCCGGACTCGACCCCGAGCGCGTGCTGCCGACCGACAGCTCAGCCTTCGTGCTGCCCGCACCCCGGCCGGCCTACTCGGTGCTCGGTCACGCCGGTTGGGCCGCCGCGGGGCTCGCGCCAATGCGCAGCTGGCAGGACGCCCAGGCCGAGGCCTTTGCCGCGGGGGTTTTCGAGACAGCATGATCACTCTGCGGGTAGTCGTCGACCAGATGGTCGCCCCGGTTCCGGGCGGCGTCGGGCGTTACACCGAGGAACTCACGCGCGCACTGATTGCTACCGCGCCGGCCGAGTGCGACGTTGAGGGCATCGTTTCGTCGTCGCCACCCGCACAGTATGAACTCATTGAGGCCGCCCTGCCCGGCCTGGCTAACCTGCACAAGACGACGCTGGCCCGCCGCGAGCTGGCCACGGCCTGGGCGCTCGGCGTGACCGCAGCGTCGGGCACCGGCCTGATTCACGCGCCGGGACTGCTTGCGCCGCTGCGCCGCCACAACCGTGCCGACGACGGCACCCAGATTGCAGTTACGCTGCACGACGTGCTGGCGTGGACGCATCCGTCGTCGCTGACCCCGACGACCGTGGTCTGGACCAAGGGCATGCTCAAGCGCGCCCGCAAGCACGCGGACGCAATCGTCGTGCCGAGCCACGCCGTGGCCAGGCAGCTGACCGAGATCATGGACCTGGGCGACCGGGTGCGCGTGATCGGCGGCGCCGTCGGGCGCGGGCTCGTGTTGCCGGCCATTCCCCTGGTGGAAGAGCGCCTGCAGGCGCTGGAGCTGCCGTCACAGTACATCCTGACCTCCGGGTCGCTCGACCCGCGCAAGGCCGTGACCGCGCTGATCACAGCGCTCGGGCTACCGGGCGCGCCGGACCTACCGCTGATCGTGCTCGGACCGGACACCTGGGGCGAACTCGACCTCGCGTCGGTCGCCGACGAGGCCGGGCTCGCACCGGGGCGCGTGCGCGCACTGTCGGGCCTGAGCGACTCCGATCTGGCCGTGGTGATTGCCCGGGCGAGCGTCTTCGCGTATCCGAGCTTGGAAGAAGGCTTCGCACTGCCGATCATCGAGGCCTTCCACCTGGGGACCCCGGTGGTGCACTCCGACGCCCCGGCACTGCTCGAAGCGGCCGGCGATGCCGGCGTCGCGGTCGAGCGGTCAGACCCCAAGGAATACCCGGCCCGACTCGTGGATGCGATCAACCGGGTGCTCGGCGACAGCGTGCTGCGGAACCGCATGACGATCTTCGGCGGCGACCGCTCGCGGGCCTTCAGCTGGCGCGACTCGGCCGAACGGGTCTGGCAGCTACACGCGGACCTGTAGTCGTGAGCTTTCTGCGCTTGCTGCGAGACCAGCGCGTGCGGTTTCTCGCGGTCGGTGCCACGAACACGGCGGTCGGGTACCTGGTCTTCTCTTTTTTCACCCTGTGGGTGTTCGCGGATGTCTACCTCGGCTACCTGATCAGCCTCGCGCTCTCCTACGTGGTCGGTATCACCCTGGCGTTCGTGTTGTACCGACGGTTCGTGGTGCACGGGCACGTGCTGCGGGATTTCGCCCGGTTCGTGAGCGTGTACCTGGTGGCGATCGGCATCAATGCGGCCGCGCTGCCGCTGCTGGTTGAAGTCGTGCTGGTGCCGCCGCTGCTCGCCCAGCTGTTCATTCTCCTGGTCACGACGTTGCTGAGCTTCTTCGGGCACAAGAAGTTCTCGTTTCGCCGCAGTGGTGAGTGAAGCGAGGGTTAGCCGCCGATCGCCGATGGGTGACCCACTCGTAGGTGGCCGCTTCGCGATGTGGGTTGCTGTTCTGGAGAGCATGTGCACGATCATACACTTGCTGGATTGTGGATGATCATCCATAATGGAAACTGTGGACGATCATCCATCTTGGAGGATAAAATGTATACACGTTCCGCACAAGATCTTGGTGCGCTGGCGCGCGCGAAACGCGAGGCCTTGGGACTTACTCAACAGCAAGTAGCCGACCGCGCAAAAGTCTCTCGTGAATGGCTCGTCAACTTCGAATCCGCGAAGGTGGGCGTGTCGCTCTTTCGTGTTTTCGACGTGCTTCAGGTGCTGCAGCTCGCCCTGGATGTCAGCGATCGAGCCCCGGACCCGCACAATGTGCTTGACGATGTCTTTGCCGATCTGGGGCGATGACCGGTGAACTCCGAACTCTACGTCTACCTCGACGGCGAGCGCGTCGGCACGCTCGCCCAAACCAAACAGGGCAAAACCACCTTTGCCTACGACGAACGATACCGGTTGGATAGTCGGTCGACGCCCCTATCGCTTTCCATGCCGCTGGCAAGGCGCGAGCACCCATTGCGGGTCGTCACGGCCTTCCTGCAGGGCCTTTTGACCGACAGCCCGACCAAGCTTGCTGAGCTAGCTGCAACGTATCAAACATCCGCTCGAAACGCTTTCGGGCTGCTGGCCCACGTCGGCCGGGATGCCGCGGGAGCCGTACAGATTCTGCCGCCCGATGAGACCTCGACCGATGCCGCCACTCAACAGGGAGATGTCGAACGACTTTCCGATGATGAATTCAGTAGCCTCATCAAAGACATCGTTCAGCACTCCGATACCTGGGGACAGCGCGGCGACGACGCGCGGTGGAGTTTGCCTGGCGCGCAGCCCAAGGTTGCCCTATTCCGATTCGATGATGGAGGGTGGGGCGTGCCCAACGATTCCACGCCGACCACGCACATTCTGAAACCGGCCATCGCGCCGTACTCCAATCATGACGTGAACGAGTATGTGACGATGCGCGCGGCCCGGCTTCTGGGGCTCAACGTCGCCGACCACGAGCTCACGACGACGGAGCAGGACGATCGCGTCTTTGTCTCCCGCCGATACGACCGACGACAATTCGACGGACGATGGGCACGGCTACATCAGGAAGACCTCTGCCAGGCTCTAAGCGTTCCACCAGACCTCAAGTATCAGCAGGACGGCGGCCCGGGCGTTGGCACCATCGCTCAATTGCTCGGCCGATTGCCCTTAAACGATCGGGAGGCAAGCCAGAAGCGGTTCTTTGATTCCCTCGTGTTCAACGTTTCGGCCGCTTGCACCGACGCGCATGCAAAGAACATTTCGATTCTCTTGCGTGGCGACCGCGCTGTGCTCGCCCCGCTTTATGACCTCGGTACGCATGCGCCGTATCCGGCGACTGGTGCGCTTCGCTCGGCGATGAAGGTCGGTGACGAGTATCGCATGAACGCCATCGGGCTTCAGGACTTTCTCGCGGTGGCCGCGAAACTGCAGATCCCTGCAGATTACGCTGAAGAGCGTGTTCGCTACATACGCGGCAATGTTGCCGGCGCATTCGCGGATGCCGCCGGGAGCGTCAGTGGTGGCTCGGAGGAACAGGGATTTGCGACGACGGTGTCAAAATCGATCTTCACACTTGCGCGCGAACGCGGTTGGTAACGAAGGGCTACTGGGCCGGTGTGGCGGTGGGCGCGGGGGCGAGTGCCGTGGCGATCATGGCCTTGATGGCCGCGTAGTCGGGGTTTTCGGGGTCGACGCCGTTCTCGGGAATCAGCGGCACCGAGATGACCGGCAGTTCTTTGGTTTTGCTGGCGAGGTTCACGAAGTAGCCGAGCATGCCCTGCGGCACGTCGGTCTTGACGACGCGGGTGCCGGCAGCGGCCACTCCCTGGAACTTGGAGAGCACGTTCGCCGGGCTGGCCTGCGCGAGCAGGGCCTCCTGCATCTGCGTCTGGCGCTGCATGCGGTCGTAGTCACTCGTGCCGTGGCGGGAGCGGGCAAACCAGAGGGCGTGGTAGCCATCCATGTGCTGCATGCCGGGCTCAAACCAGAACAGCACCTTGCTGAAGGTCTCGTCGGTGTGCACCGGAACCCGGTTCTTCACGTCGATGTCGACGCCGCCGAGGGCATCGATGAGGTCGGAGAAGCCCTGCATGTCAATGAGTACGAAGTACTGGATGGTGAGTCCGGTAATGCCCTGCGCGGCCTCGAGCGTGGCCTGAATGCCCGGGGAGCTGCCCTCGGCCGTGGCGTTGGGGTAGTATTCCGGGCGTTTCAACTCGGCCTCGGTGAAGATGGAGTTGAGCATGCAGGCCGAGACGTCGCATCCGTCGATCGAGCCATAGCCCTCGGGGTAGAGGGCGCCGAGGGAGGATCCGGCCGAGAACGGCGCGTTCTCGAGGTTGCGCGGCAGGCTGATGGTCGTGGCCTGGCCGGTTGTGGCGTCGATACTGACCACTGAGATGCTGTCGGGGCGCAGGCCGTCACGGTCGGCACCGGCATCGCCGCCGAGCAGCAGAATGTTGTAACGGCCGTCGACCGGCGGTTGGCTCGGGCCCGCGACGAAGACGGAGGAGAGAAATCCGCTGGCCGAGGTGGCGACGAAGGCGCCGTAGCCGGCTGTGCCGCAGACGATAACCATGAGCGCGGCGGAGAACGCCGCGATGAGCGGGCGGGCACCGGGCGCCGCCTTGATCAGGTTGATCAGGCTGAGGGTGTTGACGGTGAGCACGAGCCAGGTGACCGCGTAGAACGCGAGCACTGCGGCGGCGACCCAGAGGCCGATCGTGCTCGTGAACACCGTGAGCAGCACTTCGGGCCAGAACAGATAGACGGCGCCGGCGATGATGGCCACGGCCACCAGGGTGAGGGTGGCACCGAGGCCGAACCGGCCGAGCCGACGGTTGCCGGCCAGCACCTGCGCCGAACCGGGCAGAACGAAATTGAGTACGACAAGCCACCACGCACGCGTCGTCATAATGCGTGCGGAGCCGGAATTCGGGTGCCGGATCGGGTCGGAAACACTACTCATAATCGCTCTTGGAGGTCCCGGTTCTTCTGCTCAACCAGATCTGCGAGCTGTACCGAATAGTCTTCGAGCTTCACGCGCAGCGCGTCGTCGCTCGTGGCCAGAATCTTGATCGCGATCAGCGCGGCGTTCTTCGCTCCGCCGATCGATACGGTCGCCACCGGAACGCCGGCCGGCATCTGCACGATCGACAGCAGCGAGTCGAGGCCGTCGAGCAGCCCGAGAGGAACGGGCACGCCCACCACGGGCAGCGTGGTCATGGCGGCGAGCATGCCGGGCAGGTGCGCGGCTCCCCCGGCTCCGGCGATGATCACCTTGAGGCCGCGGGCCTGCGCGGTGCGGCCGTAGTCGAGCATCCGCTCTGGGGTGCGGTGTGCCGAGACAACCTGCACCTCGTGCGCGACCCCGAAGTCCTTCAGGGTTTGCGCTGCAGCGCTCATGACGGTGAAGTCGGAGTCGCTGCCCATGACCAGGCCGACGATAGGCTTGCTGCCGTCAGTAGGCACAGTGGATGTCTCGGTGTTATCTGGCACGCAGATGATCCTATGGCTCAGTCCTGAAAGATTTGTGCAGTGGCGCGCGCCTGATAGGCAACTTCATCGAGATCGTCGCCGCCCGCCGTCACGTGGCCCACCTTGCGGCCGGGCCTCGATGCCTTGCCGTAGTTGTGCACCTTTACAAGCGGATGCTCCGCGAGAGCGCTCCCATAACGATCACCCAGCGAGCCTGACGCGGGTCCACCAAAGATGTTCACCATCACCGTCCACGGGTCCCGGGCGCCGGTCGCTCCGAGCGGCAAGTCAAGCACAGCGCGGAGGTGCTGCTCGAACTGGCTCGTGGTCGAACCCTCGATCGACCAGTGACCACTATTGTGCGGGCGCATCGCCAGCTCGTTGATGAGGAGGCGCTCATCCGTGGTCTGGAACAGCTCGACGGCGAGCACCCCGGTGACGCCGATGCCCTCGGCCACGGCAACGGCGATGTCGGTGGCGACGTCGGCGAGACGCCCCATGGACTGGGGGGCCGGCGCGATGACCTCGGCGCAGACGCCGTCTTTCTGCACGGTCTCCACGACCGGCCAGACGGCGATCTCGCCGCTCGGGCGGCGGGCGACCACCTGGGCGAGCTCGCGGCTGAAGTGCACGAGCTCTTCGACCAGCAGGGCACCGCCGTTGCCGTCTTCGGCGAGCGCCTGAAACCAGTCGTCAACGTCGTGTTCGTGACTGACCACGCGCACGCCCTTGCCGTCGTAGCCGCCGCGGGCGGTCTTCACGACGGCGCGGCCGCCGTGGTCCTTCAAAAAGTCGGCGAGGCCGGCCACGTCAGTGATGCGAGCCCAGTCCGGCACGGGCAGGCCCAGTTCGGCGAGTTTCTCGCGCATGAGCAGCTTGTCCTGCGCGTAGAGCAGGGCGTCGGGGCCGGGGTGCACCCTGACGCCCTCGCGCACGAGCTCGCGCAGAATCTCCTGCGGCACGTGTTCGTGATCGAAGGTGATCACGTCGACGGTCTTGGCGAAGGCGAGCACGGTGGCCAGGTCGCGGTAGTCGCCCACGCGGACCGCGGCGAGTTCGGCGGACATGCCATCGGCTTCAGCGAGAACCTTGAGCTCGATGCCGAGGTTCACGGCCGCGGGGATCATCATGCGGGCCAGCTGGCCTGCGCCAATCACACCGACGGTTAAAGCCATTTGTTCACCATTTTCTATACAAGCGTTCAGCTAAACGAACGGGAATACCCAGCCAGGCAATTTCAACACGCCGTAGACTGCGAGACTTCAATGCTTTCCTAGTGCCACTTTACCGAACGTCGGACGGACGCATGTCGATCACCCTGAAGCAGCGCCTGCTCAGCTTTCTGAGTCAGGGCCTCAAGTTCGGCGCCGTCGGTGCACTGGGCTTCGTGGTGGACTTCACGGTGTTCAACCTGCTGCGCACCACCGTGCTGGATTCCGCCGACGTACACGCCGGCCCCATCTACGCCAAGGTCATCTCGACCGTGCTCGCCATTCTGGTGAACTGGCTAGGCAACCGCTACTGGACCTTCAGCAAAAACCGGCAGGACCACACGGCTCGCGAGGGCCTGGAGTTTCTCGCGGTGAGCCTCGTGGGCATGGGCATCGGCATCGGCTGCCTCTGGTTCAGCCACTACGTGCTCGGCTACACCAGCGTTCTCGCCGACAACATCTCGGGCAACGTCGTTGGCCTCATTCTCGGCGCGGTGTTTCGTTTCGCGCTGTACCGCTACTGGGTGTTCGCGCCGAGTCGGAGCGGGGCGCCGGCATCCGTTGGTATCGCCGTGGTCAGTACCCGCACCGGGGCTATTCGGCTAGCGGCGACCCCAGAACGCTGACTCTTCGGAGAGCGCCGACTGCTCCTGCCGGCGGGAACCCATGACCGTGCTGGCCTGCTCCATGAGGTCGTGCAGCGTGCTCTGCACGAGGTCGACGTTGGGCAAGTCTTTCAACACAAGCGGATGCTCCAGCCCCGAATTTATGAGCACCGTGCCCGAGTGGAACCCGGCCTGCAGCCAGTTCTGCCGCACACTCACGTCGTAGCCGCGGCTGTGCAGCAGCTCTTGCCGGATGCGCACGAAGAACCCGTGGCGAAAGATGATGCGGCGGGTGGTGATCGTGTAGCGCTTGGTGAGCCAGGCGGCGAGCGGCAGCAGCCAGCCGAGTAGCGCCAGCAGGATGGCACCGGCGAGCAGGGCGGCGTTCTGCCACGGCTCGGGCAGGTTGCCAAAGAAGTAGCCGGTGCCGCCGGCCAGGGCGAACAAGAGCAGGGTGGGCCAGGCCAGCACCCGGGCGTGCGGGCGCAGGCGGGCAACGACCTTCTCGGGCCGGCTCTCGCGGGCGTAGCCGGAGGGTTCGGTCTCGTTGGGCTCTGTCTTCTTGGCTTTCATTACTTCTATTAATACCTCAGGTGGGTGACATCGCCGGCGGCGACAGACCGTTCTTCGCCATCGACCTGGTTGACGACGCGCAGCCTTCCCTCGGCGTCGATGCCGGTGGCGGTGCCGACCAGGTCGGTGCCGCCGGGCAGTTCCACCCGTACTGCGCTGCCGAGTGTGCCACACAGTTCTTCGACTTGCTGATGCAGTCCGCTGTGTTGGGCGTCGCCGTTGGCCTTCAGGAAGGCCCGGTACAGCGTGGCGAGCTCGTGCAGGTAGGCGGCGAGTACCGCGTCGGGGTCGGGCGCGGTGCGGGTGACCAGCAGCAGCGAGGTGGAGGTGAGGGTGGGCAGGTCGTGCTCGTCGAGCGTGAGGTTGAGGCCGGCGCCGATGATGATGCCTGTGCCGTCGGGCAGCAGTTCGCAGAGGATTCCGCACACCTTGTAGCCGTCGATGAGCACGTCATTGGGCCATTTCAGGGTCACGTCGTGGCGGGGATCCTCGGCCTCTTTGACGCCTTCGACGGGCTTCATGCTTTTTTCCACCACGTTTTTGACGGCACGGGTCATGGCGGCGCCGGCCAGGAGCGGGAACCAGCCGAGGGTCGCCGGCGGTAACTGGGGTCGGATCAGCACCGAGATGGCCAGGGCTTTGCCGGTCGGGGCCAGCCAGACGCGACCGAGCCGGCCACGCCCCTGAGTCTGGTTGTCGGTGACGAGGGCCGAGAAATCGGGCCAGGCGGCGGCATCCGTTGTGGCGAGTTCTTTGAGCACATCGTTGGTGGAGGCGGCCTCGGACCGGTACTCGAACCAGGTGACCTCGGTGCGGCTGAGCGAAAACTCCATGGCTACTCTCTCCTTCAAACGTAACTGCGGTAATTCTGCCGAATCTGACCCCAAATGTGTTATTCCTTGCCATTTCGGCCAGGATCTCCGCAGTTATGAACGGGGAGGGCGGTAGAGGTCGCGGATTGAGCCACGATGCGGGCTGAAATGCTTGGCCAGAGGGGGAAACGACCAGGGTTGCGCCGCAAAGTTGCGGAATATCGTCAACGGAAAGCGCCCGGGGGGTGCCGGTAGAGTAAAACGGTGACTGATAAGACGCCCGCTGCGGCACCGGACCTGTATACGACGGCGGGAAAACTCGCCGACCTCAAGCTGCGCTATCACGAAGCCGTGACCGCCAGCGGGGCGACCGCCACCTCGAAGCAGCACGCCAAGGGCAAGATGACCGCCCGCGAGCGCGTCGACCTGCTGCTCGACCAGGGGTCCTTCGTGGAACTCGACGAGTTCGTGCGGCACCGCACCGTGGCCTTCGGCATGGAGAAGAAGCGGCCGTACGGCGACGCCGTCGTCACCGGAACCGGCACCATCCACGGCCGCCAGGTGGCCGTGTACTCCCAGGACTTCACCATCTTCGGCGGCTCGCTCGGCGAGGTCGCCGGCGAGAAGATCATCAAGGTGATGGACCTCGCCCTGAAGACCGGGGTACCGATCATCGGCATTCTCGACTCCGGCGGAGCGCGCATCCAGGAGGGCGTCGTCGCCCTCGGCAAGTACGGCGAGATCTTTCGTCGCAACACGGCGGCATCCGGTGTCATTCCGCAGATCTCGATCATCTGCGGCCCGGCCGCCGGTGGCGCGGTCTACTCCCCCGCGCTGACCGACTTCGTGATCATGGTCGACAAGACCAGCCAGATGTTCGTCACCGGCCCCGACGTGATCAAGACCGTCACCGGCGAAGACGTGGGTATGGAAGAGCTCGGCGGCGCCCTCACCCACAACAAGATTTCCGGCGTCTCGCACTACCTCGCCAGCGACGAGCCCGACGCGCTCGACTTCGCCCGCGCCCTGCTCAGCTACCTGCCCGACAACAACCTGGCCGAGCTGCCCGTGTTCGACAGCGAGGTGGAGCTCGAAACAACGGATGCCGATCGTCGCCTCAACACGATCATCCCCGATTCGCCCAACCAGCCCTACGACGTGAAAACGGTCATCGAGCACATCGTCGACAACGGCGACTTTCTCGAGACGCAGCCGCTGTACGCTCCGAACATCGTCGTGGGGTTTGCCCGGGTCGAGGGCCGCTCGATCGGCATCGTGGCCAACCAGCCCAACGCCATGGCCGGCACGCTGAACATCGAGGCCGGCGAGAAGGCCTCCCGCTTTGTGCGGTTCTGCGACGCATTCTCCATTCCGATTCTCACCCTCGTGGACGTGCCCGGCTTTCTGCCCGGTACCGACCAGGAATGGACCGGCATCATCCGTCGCGGGGCGAAACTGCTCTACGCCTACGCGGAGGCCACCGTGCCGCTGGTCACCGTCATCCTGCGCAAGGCCTACGGCGGCGCGTACATCGTGATGGGTTCCAAGCAGCTTGGAGCCGACACCAACCTGGCCTGGCCGACCGCGGAGATCGCCGTCATGGGCGGCCAGGGAGCCGTGAACATTCTCTATCGCGCCGAGATCAAGGCGGCCGAGCAGGCCGGCGAAGACGTCGCCGCTGTGCGCACCCGCCTGGCCAACGAGTACACCTACAACGTAGCGAGCCCGTTTCTCGCTGCGGAGCGCGGGGAGCTCGACGGCATCATTGAGCCGGCCGCAACCCGGGTATCGGTCATCAAGGCGCTGCGCGCGCTACGCACCAAGCGGGCCACCCTGCCTGCCAAGAAGCACGGGAATATTCCGCTCTAATGCCATCTTCGAAGCCTTCAGAGTTCGACCCGTCAGAGCTGGTTTTCGTGACCACGCGTGTGAGTGATGTCGAGGTGTCGGCGGTGAGCGCCGTCATCCGTGGTCTGTTGCAGGAAGAGTCCGACGAGCGTCGGGCCGCGCCGGAACTGGGCCAGAGCGCCTGGCAGCAGAACCAGCGTGCCATTCGCAAGCCCGTGTACCCCGGCGCCGGTCGCTGGCGCGGCTTCACCGGCTGACTCCCCCGCCTCTCGCCCGTGTCTACTGTGGACGGGGCCCAGGCCCCGTCCACAGGCCCAGGTTATAAACTGGGCCCCGGGACGGGGCCTGGGCCCCGTCCCCAAAATGCGGGGGCGCAACTGCCGGTCGGTCTGTCCTCCTAAATGCCGACTGTGCGGGCAGCGGGGATAGTACAGACTGAAGGTGCTCGGTGACGCTCCTGGAGTTTCACCACCAATCATTCGCTGACTAGGGTAAGCGAGCGAATGTGTTGGGGGCGAGAACGGATGCCATTCGGGTTGGCGTCCTTTCTCGAATAGTCGTTAGGGGATCAGCTTCGGCTGATCCCCTTTCGCGTTCCCACCAGCGGATGGTCCGTCACGCCGCCTACTTCGCCGCCCGTCAAGCACCCCGGCACGCGGCCAGCCACGCCCCCGTCAGACCACGGCAGTCGCTGCCCGCCGAGGGATCTCCATCCACAGGTCGACTTCTTCTTCGCCGGATGAGTCCGGTCCGAGGGCGCTCACGGCCGGGTCGGGGCTGTTCAGGCCCACCACGGTCACCGCGATGGTCGCGCTGTCGGCCGACGTGCGGGCGATGATCTTATCCGCGTTCGTGCGGCCGATGGCCGTCGCGAGGGCGTTGAGCACGATCTCGAGCTCAGATCCGCTGAGGTCGTCGATCCCGCCTTCATCGAGCAGGGTGACGCTCGCACCCCGTCGCCGGGCGGCCATGACCTGCTCGCGCACGGCGTGGTTCAGCAGACGCCGCCCGCGGATTTCGTCTCGAATTGCCGCTTCGAGCAGCCGGCACTCCTGGCGGTCGGCCTCGCTCAGATCGCCGTCGCTCTCGCTGATGCGGCGCAGCATGGGCATGGCCAGGCGCATGGTCTGGGTCAGCCGAACCTGGCGCTCGTAGAGGTGAGCCTCCTGGGCGGCATGCCATCCGCTCGCCTCACGCTCGGCCCGCGCATACTGGCGCGCATCCCGGCTGGCCTTCACGAGGGCTCGAGAGAGCAGCCCGGCAGCGACCACCCAGACCACGCTGCCAATGACGCCCATGTGCCCCAGCTCGCCGACGCCGGCCCAGATGACGCTGTGCACGACGAGCGCGCCGACCCCCAGCAGGGCCAGCTGCGGGCGCTTGCGGGTGGCGGTGATCGTCATCAAGGTGCCCACCGCGGCCACGTACCAGGTGGCGTACCCCAGCCTGCCGGAGGACCCGTCGAGCTGGCTGCCCACGATCAGCGGAATCGCCACCGAGACACCCACATTGAACAGGGCCAGCGGCAGCGACATGCGCATCGGCTTGGAGGGCCAGAGGCTCGCAACCGTCGCCACGAGATACAGGCCCATGGCAGCGAAAATCGGTGCTGCCGAATGCGGTGTGTCGAGCGAATATACGCCGAGCAGCACGTGATAGCCAGAGAAGAAGGCCGCCACGATGAGGGCCAGGGCACGGGAGACAACGACGACGCCGGTCATCATTGGCCGCCCGCGTCGCGCCCGGACAGCGCGCCCTTCGCCTCGGCTGGCTGGTCGGCGATCGGCTCGCCCGCCTCACCGGGCCGTGGCCAGGTGATGGTGATGGTCGTGCCCTGGCCCAGGCTCGTGCGCAGCACTGCCACGCCGCCGGCGGTGGCCACCCGGTCATGGATCGACACCCGCAAGCCCAGGCGGCCGCTGGCGACGGTGGACACGTCGAAACCGCGGCCGGTGTCGCTGATGTCGATCGTGCATCCGCTCTGGTCGTTACCGCCCACCGTGACGCTGCGCGATTGTGCGGGACCCGCGTGCTGCACGCTGTTGACCATGGCCTGCACACTGGCCGAGTAGAGGGCCTCGGCGACATGCTCCGGAATGCTGAGGCCATCCACGCAGAGCTCGGTCACGGTGAACACGCCCGTCGCGGTCGCGGCGAAGCGGATGCGCGCGACCAACTTGCTGACGGCGACGGACGCATCGTCAAGATTGCGCTCGCCGTTGGCTTCCTGCAAGCGGATGATGGCGCTGCGAGCCATGGCGGCGGCCAGTTCCGCGCCCCTGGCATTGCGCACGCCCGCCGCAGAGAGCAGGGTCGCGAGCACACTGTCGTGCACGATGGAATCAACCTCGACACGTTCCACCTCGGTGGCGTGATGACGCACCGCCACGGAGTACTTTGCGAGCGCATTGGACTGGGCGGAATCGACCTTGGCCGTGGCCTCGCGCAGCACATAGATGATGATGAGCACGGTGCCGCCGAGCAACATTGCATAGAACGTGTCGAGCACGGCGAGCACGGTCTCGGCCTCGCCGCCGGACGGCAGCACCCGCACGAGTCCGAAGGCGACCGGGGTGATCACGGTGTAGGCGACGGCCCAGAACAACGGCAGGGCGATGGCGGCACAGGAGGTGGCGACAGTGCACATGAACCACAGCCACGGTTTGCTCGCGAGCACGAGGGTGGGATCAATCATGACCAGCGGCCAGACCAGGAGCGCGACCAGGTAGATGCCGCTCACCACGGCAGCGGAGCTGCGAATGCCACGTCGCAGGAGAGTCGCGAAGACGAACACCAGGATCGACAGGCCGAGCAGCCCGGCGAGAGGGATGGCCGCCTCGGTTTTTCGGCTGGACAGTTGCTCGAGCATAAGTGGTACGGACTGCAGGGCAAAGATCACCGCGACGGCGGCCACCGATCGCGACAGCACGATTTCGATCTGGGCGTGGCTGATCGGGTTGCGCGGCTGCCGGGCGTGGCCAAACAGGCTGCCGTCGGTCTCGAGTGCGTCGTCACCGACGGCCGTGAATGGCTGCGTTGCCGTGGAGACCAGGGTGCCCTGGCGGTTGCGGTCGCCCTGGCGGGCGGCCCGTTTAGACACCGCGGTCAGCTTCGGTGGCGTCGAGCCCGGGCAGGATTCCATCTTCGACGGCGCGGCGCAGCAGGTCGACCTTGGTCGGCGCGGGGCGACCGACCTCGACGTACTTTACGCGAATGCGATCGAGGTATTCGCGGGCGGTGGAGTGCGCGATCCCCAACTGCATGGCGACCATCTTGAGCGGCAGGCCCGAAGCGTAGAGGTGCAGCACGTCGCGTTCGCGGCGGCCGAGCTGCGCCTTGGCGAAGTCCCGGTCGGCGTCGATGGCGGTGGCCCACTCGAGGTTGTTGAGCACGTCGCCGCGGGCAACGGATGCGACGGCCGCCATGACCGTGGTGGTCGGCGACGACTTGGGGATGACCCCGGCCGCGCCGGCAGCGAGGGCTTCCCGCACCGAGGCGACCCGGTCGGCGATGCTGTGCACGAGTACGGCGGAGCCGGTGGTTTGCACGAGGTGCACGTTGTCGGTGACGAGCGACCCGTCACCGAGCGAAAGATCGAGCACGATCACGTCGCACTTGCGGCCGGCCAGGCCGGCGACGAGCGCCTGCGCGGTTGCTGCCGCGAACAAAACTTCGTAGCCGGCGTTCTCGCAGGCGGCTTGTAAGCCCAGTCGTACCGACTCGTGGTCGTCGACAATACCGACGCGAACGGGCGCGTCGGTGGGGGTGGTTGGTGCGGGATCTGCTGCTGTGTTGCTCACGGTAGGGCTGCCTTCGGGTTGTTTGGGTACAACGATAGCTATTTGCAGAGCAGCGCGACGGCTTCGACGTGGTGGGTGTTGGGGAACAGGTCGAAGGCGCGCAGGGACTTCAGCTGGTAACCCTGCTTCGCAAACAGGGCCACGTCACGGGCCAGAGCCACCGGGTCGCAGGCCACGTAGACGATTTGTTGCGGTGCAATGGCGACGAGCTGGTCAACGACGGCCTTGCCCGCTCCGGAGCGTGGCGGGTCGAGCACCACCGTGGCGGCGGCGAGACGGGCGCGTTCGGCGGCATCCGCTTCGCGCAAGAGGCGCTGCAGAAAGCGGTCGACGCGGTCGGCCTCGGCGGTGGCACCGGCCCATTCCTTGAGGTTGCGGGCGGCGAACGCGACAGCTTCGGGGTCGCTTTCGACCGAGGTGATGCGGGTCGTCGGGCCGAATTTATCGCCGACGGCCGCGGCGAGCAGTCCGACACCACCATAGAGGTCGAGGTTGGAGGCGCGCGGGTCGAACGACGACGGATCGATGATGTTCTGCACCGCGTGGAACAGCGTGTCGGCGGCCATGGAGTGTACCTGCCAGAATCCGGAGCGGTCCAGCTCGAATTCGCGGTCGGCGACGATCTCGTGAATGAGACCGTGCGGCACCCGCTTGGGCTTGCCGTTGCTGTCTTTGGCCGAGACCAGCACCTGCACGTCGCCCTTGCTTGGCGCGACCAGGTCCACTTGAGCTGCGTTGTGAAACAGGGTGTCGAGCGGGGCGCGCAGTTCGAGCTCGTGTTCGGCGAGCGGCAGGTCGTCGACCGGAATCACCCGGTGGCTGCGGACGGCGTACGGGCCGATGGTTCCGTCGGCGGCCACGTGCAGGCTGACCCGGGTGCGCCATCCGGTGCCGTCCATCGCGTCGCCGGGGCTGGCCTTGACGCTGACCGCGACCGGCTCGACCACGACGTCGGTGGCGAGCCCAGCCATGCGCTTCAGGGCGTCGGCGAGTACCTGGCGCTTGAGTTCGCGCTGGAAGCCGAGTTCGATGTGGCCGAACTCGGCGCCGCCGGCCCGATTTTCGGGGGCGCGGTCAATGGATGCCGCACTCCAGATATGCGGCTGCCGTTCGGGGGCGGCGTCGATGACGGCGACGGTTTCGGCCCGCCAGAAACTCTTGTGGTTGGCCTCGGTGAGACGGGCCCGCACCCGTTCGCCGGGCAGGGTGTCGCTGACGAAGATGACGCGGCCCTCGTGGCGGGCGATGAAGATTCCGCCGTGGGCGACGTTGGTGATGTTCAGTTCAAGCTCGTCGCCGACACTGGCAGACAATGTCGGCTCGGAGGCCTGGGGCTGGTGACTCGTGTTGCTCATCTAACGATGATCCCACACCGTTTGCCGGGCTGCGGGTTGCCGCCTGCTTGAATGGATGCTTACGCCCCGTTTGAAAAGGATCACCATGCGCCTCTATCTGGCTTCCACCTCTCCGGCTCGCCTGGCCCTGCTGCGCGCGGCCGGCATCGAACCGGTGCTGATCAACCCCGAGGTGGACGAGGCTCGGCTCGTCGCCGAGACTGAAGCCGCTGTGGGCTCGGCGCTCGAGCCGCGAGTACTCGTGGAGCTGCTGGCGCGCGCGAAAGCGGAGGCAGCGGCATCCGCTCGGCTGGACGAACCGCTGACCGGCCTGCTGCTCGGCGGCGACTCGGTCTTCGTGCTCGACGGCGTCATCTACGGCAAGCCACACACAGCGGATGCTGCCCGCGAGCGGTGGGAGCGCCAGCGCGGTCGCACCGGCACGCTGTATTCCGGGCACTGGCTGATCGAGGTCGCTGATGGCCGGCCCGGGCGGGCGATCGGCGCGGTCGCGGTGGCCGAGGTGACCTTCGCCGACGACCTCGACGACGCCGAGCTCGACGCCTATATTGCCACCGGGGAGCCATTGTTCGTGGCGGGGGCCTTCACGATCGACAGTCTCGGTGCTCCCTTTATTACGAGTATCGTCGGGGATCCGTCGACCGTGGTGGGGCTGTCGCTACCGACGCTGCGGCGGCTGGTGCGCGCCCTCGGACACGAGTGGCCGACCCTGTGGAATCGCCCCGGAGCACTCTAGTTGTAGGCATCCGCAAGAATCTGCCGGGTCTTTTTGTGGGACAGAACCAAAAGGGATGCGGCGGCGGGCAATAGGCTAAGTGATTGTGTCACTCATAACGAAGGTCCTCATCGCCAACCGAGGCGAGATCGCCGTTCGGGTCATCCGTGCCGCGAAAGACAGTGGAATTCTCTCTGTCGCCGTCTACGCCGACCAGGATCGCGACGCTCTGCACGCCCGTCTAGCCGACGAGGCGTACGGTCTCGACGGCACCACCGGCGCCGAAACTTACCTGGTCATCGACAAGATTCTGTCGATCGCCCGCCGGAGCGGCGCTGACGCCGTGCACCCCGGCTACGGCTTTCTGGCCGAGAACGCCGACTTCGCCCGCGCCGTGATCGGCGCTGGCCTCATTTGGATCGGGCCGTCGCCCGAGGCCATCGAGCAGCTCGGCGACAAGGTCTCGGCCCGCAAGATCGCCGAAAAGGTCAATGCACCGATGGCGCCCGGCACCCTGAACCCGTGCAGCGATGCCGCCGAGGTGCTCGCCTTCGTCGACGTGCACGGCCTGCCCGTCGCGATCAAGGCCGCCTTCGGTGGCGGCGGCCGCGGCCTCAAGGTGGCCCGCACCCGCGACGAGGTTGCCGAAATGTTCGACTCCGCCACTCGGGAGGCCATTACAGCCTTCGGTCGCGGCGAATGCTTCGTCGAGAAGTATCTCGACTCCCCCCGCCACGTCGAAACCCAGTGCCTCGCCGACATGCACGGCAACGTCGTCGTCGTGTCGACCCGCGACTGCTCGTTGCAGCGCCGGCACCAGAAGCTCGTCGAAGAGGCGCCGGCACCGTTTCTCACCGAAGCGCAAACGGCCGAGATGTACCGCGCGTCCAAGGCAATTCTGAAAGAGGTCGGCTACCTCGGCGCCGGAACCTGCGAGTTTCTGATCGGCCAGGACGGCACCGTCTCGTTCCTCGAAGTTAACACCCGCCTGCAGGTCGAGCACACCGTCTCCGAAGAGGTCACCGGCATCGACCTGGTACGTGAGCAGTTCCGCCTCGCAGAGGGCGGCGAACTGACCTACGGCGACCCGGTCGCATCCGCTCACTCCTTTGAATTTCGCATCAACGGAGAGGATGCCGGCCGCGGCTTTCTGCCCGCCCCCGGCCCGGTACACGTCTTCAAGCCCGCCGGCGGGCCCGGCGTGCGTGTCGACACCGGCGTGCAGTCGGGCGATGTGATTAGCGGATCGTTCGACTCGCTCATCGCCAAGCTCGTCGTCACCGGCGCAACCCGTGAACAAGCGCTCGAGCGTTCGCGCCGTGCCCTCGACGAGTTCGAGGTGGCCGGCCTGCCCACCGTGCTGCCCTTTCACCGCAAGGTCGTGCGCGACCCGGCCTTCGCGCCGACCGATGGCAAGCCTTTCACGGTCTTCACCCGCTGGATTGAGACCGAGTTCGAGAACGACATCGAACCGTGGAGCGGCAGCATGGAAGACGCCTCGGGCGAGCAGAAGCGCCACAGTATCGTCGTGGAGGTGGAGGGACGCCGCATCGAGGTGACGTTGCCCACCCGTCTGCTTCCCGGCGGCGCGAGCGCTCGTTCGGTGGGACCAGCACCGAAGCGTCGCGGCGGCCTGCACTCCGTCGACACCGCCACCGGAGACGCCATCAAGGCGCCGATGCAGGCGACCATCGTGAAGCTCCTCGTCGCCGAGGGCGACCTGGTCGTCAAGGGCGACCTGCTGCTCGTGCTCGAAGCCATGAAGATGGAGCAGCCCCTCGTCGCGCACCGCGACGGCACCGTGGGCAACGTCGCCGCCGTCGTCGGCGAGACGGTCTCTTCCGGCTCGGTGCTGCTGACGGTCTCCGACGCCGCCTAGCCTTCAGCCCTCGCGCCTCGTTTTCGAGCAGGCGCGGGGATTGAGGAACTAGAGGACTACGTGCATCGCTCGCGCAGCATCCGTTATGGAGCCGGTCAGGGAGGGGTAGACCGGGAAGGTTCGCGCAACCTCGTCGACGGTGAGGCGGTGCTCGACGGCGAGGGCGAGCGGGAAGATGAGCTCGCTGGCCTTGGGGGCAACGATGACGCCGCCGATGACCGTGCCGCTGCCGGTGCGGGCGAACAGCTTGACGAAGCCGTCCTTGATTCCCATCATTTTGGCGCGCGGGTTTTGCGACAGGGGCAACTTGTAGATCTCGCCCTGGGCGAGTCCGTCTTCAATCTGCTTCTGGGTGTAGCCGACGGTCGCGATCTCGGGCTGCGTGAAGATGTTCGCGGCCACGTTGCGAATCTCGATCGGGTTGACGGTGTCCCCCATGGCGTGGAAGACGGCGGTGCGGCCCATCATCGACGCAACGGATGCCAGCGGAATCTCGGTCGTGCAGTCCCCGGCCGCGTAGATGTTCGGAATCGAGGTTCGGGCGACGCGGTTGACCTGGATGTGACCGGAGTCGGTGATCTGCACGCCGGCCTGCTCCAGCCCGATGTTGGCGGTGTTCGGAATGGAGCCGACGGCGATGAGGCAGTGGCTGCCCTCGACCGTGCGTCCGTCTTCGAGGGTGGCGATGACGCCGGTCTTGGTGCGTTCCACCGAGGAGGCCCGCGACTTGGACAGCACCGTCATGCCATTGCGCTTGAAGACGTTTTCGATGACGTTGGCGGCGTCGGCGTCTTCACCGGGCAGAACCTGGTCGCGGCTGGAGATGAGGGTGACCTTGGCGCCGAGGGCACGATAGGCGGAGGCGAACTCGGCGCCGGTGACGCCCGATCCGACCACGATCAGGTGCTCGGGGATTGCCTTGAGGTTGTAGAGCTGGGTCCAGGTGAGGATGCGCTCCCCGTCGGGAAGTGCGGAGGACAGCACGCGGGGGCTCGCCCCGACCGAGACCACGAGGGTGTCGGCGTCGATGCGGTCGAAGTCGGTGGCGGTCGAGTCGCCGGAGGTGGCGACGATGATTCCGGTGGTGCCGTCGAGGCGTCCGTGGCCCTGTACATAGCGCACGCCGGCGCGAATGAGCGTGGCCTTCATATCTTCGGACTGCTGGCGGGCGAGGGCGAGCAGGCGCTTGTTGACGGCGGCCAGGTTGATGGCCACTTCCGGGCGCAGGGGCTTGCCCGTTTCTCCGCGCACGAAGAACTGCACGCCGAGGTCGGTGGCCTCGCCGATCGAGTTCGAGGCCTCGGCCGTGGCGATGAGGGATTTGGAGGGGACGACATCCGTTATCACGGCGGAACCGCCGACACCGACGCTTTCAATGAGGGTGACGTCAGCACCCTGTTGTGCTCCGGCGATGGCCGCTTCGTATCCGCCGGGCCCACCGCCTAGTACTGCGATGCGCTGCTTGCGTTCGAACTCATAGGCCATGTACTCCATTCTCTCAAGGCGCCGAGCCCCCACAAAACCGCTTCGCCGCCCGCGGAGCCCGGTTTGTCCCTCGAAAAGGGCGAAAACACGCCGAATGACCGTTTCGACGGCCGTTCGGCGCGCCGATGAGCAGAATTCGCGCAGAATCTCCGTGCTCAAGGTGGGGGTTCTAGAGTAGTGAAATGTTCACGAACGAGATCAACCCGTTAGACCTGCCCGAAACAGATCCGTTTGAGGCAGCACGTTCGGCCGCTGCGGAGATCGCCGGCATCACGAGAGTGCCCCGGCACGACATCGCTCTCACCCTCGGCAGCGGCTGGGCCAAGGCCGCCGACCTGATCGGCGAGACCACGCACACCGTGGCCGCCGCAGATATCACCGGGTTCAGCGCTCCAGCGCTGGTCGGCCACGCCGGCACGCTGCGCTCAATCCTGCTTCCCGGAGGCAAGCGCGCCCTCGTGATCGGCGCCCGCACGCACTACTACGAGGGCCACGGCGTGCGCCGGGTTGTGCACAGTGTGCGCACGGCGGCGGCGACCGGTGCGACAACGATGATTTTGACCAACGGGGCCGGCGGCATCCGTGAATCGTGGAAGCCCGGAACCCCGATACTGATCAGCGACCACATCAACCTGACTGCCGATTCCCCGATCGAGGGCGCGAACTTCGTCGACCTGACCGACCTGTACTCGAAGCGACTGCGCGATCTCGCGCGCGGCATCGACCCAACCCTCGACGAGGGCGTGTACTGCCAGTTTCGCGGGCCGCACTACGAGACGCCCGCCGAGGTACAGATGGCCAAGGCCATCGGTAGCCACATCGTGGGCATGTCGACCGCGCTCGAGGCCATCGCGGCCCGGCAGGCCGGCATGGAGGTTCTCGGGCTCTCGCTCATCACCAACCTCGCCGCCGGCATTCAGAAGACCCCGCTCAGTCACGGCGAAGTGATCGAGGCCGGCGCGCTGGCCGAACCCGTGATCAGCGCGCTCCTCGCCCGGATCGTGGCCAAGCTGTGACCGGCAGCGAGCGTGGCGATTCCGAGAACGACGCCCCGACGGTTTCGCGCAGCGGCGGTCGCCATTCCGGCCCGCCAGCGGATGCCGCGGCCGACGTGACCCCTTCGGCCCCGCCGGTCACTGCGCCGGTCGTTGCGCCGGTCACCGCGCCGGTCGTTGCGCCGGTCACCGCGCCCGCAACGCCGCCAGCCACCTCGGAGCCAGCCACCTCGGATGCCGCGCCGCACGTCACCGACCCCGACGCGGCCGACGAAGTGCACACCCCGACCCGCGCCCTGCCGATCGTGCAGGACAGCGACGATGCCGGCTCCGAGCCCACCGTCGCCATGCAGACCATCGTGCACGACAGCGACGATGCCGGCTCAGAACAGACCGTTGCCATCCAGACGATGAGCCCTGATGGCACGGCAAACGACGATGTCGACGACCTCGCAACGGCTCCGGTCGCGCACGAGGCGCCGGAGACTCCGAGCGACCGCACAGCGGCGCTGCTGCAGGCGGCCAGGTCCTGGCTGAATCAGGATCCCGATCCGGAGACGCAGGCGCAGCTGCGCGCTCTCATCAATGCCGTCGACGACGGCGACACGGTGGCCCTGTCGAACCTACACTCGCGCTTTGACACCCGCCTTGCCTTTGGCACGGCCGGGCTGCGCGGCGAAATTTCCGCCGGACCGAACCGCATGAACCGCGTGCTCGTCTCGCAGGCCGCGGCCGGCCTCGCCACCTACCTGCGCCGGCACGCAGCGCCCGGCGTGACGCCATCGGTGGTCATCGGCTACGACGGACGCAAGAACTCGCACGTCTTCGCGACCGACACGGCGGCGCTGATGGCGGGCGCGGGGGTGCGCGCCATCCTCTTGCCGCGTCTGCTGCCGACGCCCGTTCTCGCGTTCGCGGTGCGGCACTTCGACGCGAGCTGCGGTGTGATGGTGACCGCGTCGCACAACCCGCCCAATGACAATGGCTACAAGGTGTATCTGGGCGGCGCGAACAACGGCGCGCAGATCGTCTCCCCCGACGACAAGGCGATCTCGGACGAGATTCTGCGCGTCGCCGCCGACGAGCACGTCTTGAAGCTTCCGCGCGGGACGTATGAGACCGCCGAGGAAGACGTCGTGCTCGCCTACATCGCGGCGACAGCCGGCATCGCGCACACGCCGCGCGCGCAGGTGAACGCGGTGTACACCGCAATGCACGGGGTCGGCTGGGATACCACCCGCCGCGTGCTCGTCAAGGCCGGCTTCGACCTGCCGACCCTGGTCGACGCGCAGATCGCCCCGGACGCCGCCTTTCCGACCGTCGCGTTTCCGAACCCGGAAGAGCCCGGCGCCATGGATCTCGCCTACGAGACCGCCCGCGAGGTGAGCGCCGAGCTGATCATCGCCAACGATCCGGATGCGGACCGCCTCGCCGTGGCCATCCCCGATCTGTCCAGCGCGAGCGGCTACCGCCGGCTGAGCGGCAACGAGGTTGGCGCAATTCTCGGCTGGCGGGCCGCTGCGCTGGCTGGTTCTGACCCTGACGCTGTTATCACTGAGGAGGCCGGCGCACTCGCGTGTTCCATCGTGTCGTCTCCCGCCCTGCATGCGGTAGCGGATGCCTACGGCCTGCGTTTCGTAGAAACCCTCACCGGATTCAAGTGGGTATCGCGGGTGCCTAACCTGATTTACGGCTTCGAAGAGGCGCTCGGCTATCTGGTCAACCCGGAGACCGTGCGCGACAAGGACGGCATCTCGGCCGCGGTCGCGCTGCTCTCGCTGGTGAGCGACCTCAAGTCGGAGGGGACCACTCTCGCCGGCTACCTGGACCTGTTCAGCGAGAAGTTCGGACACTTCGCGTCGGGTCAGATCTCAGTGCGGGTGTCCGAACTGTCCACGATCGCGCTCGTGATGACGCGTCTGCGGGAGTCCCCGCCGACCCACGTCGGGCGCATTCGGGTCGACGAGATCGACGACTTTCGCTGGGGGTTGGGCGACCTTCCCCCGAGTGACGTGTTGCGCATCCGTTTGACGGACGGGTCGCGCGTCATGGTGCGCCCGAGCGGAACCGAGCCGAAACTTAAGGTGTACATCGACACCCGCAGCACGGTCGGTACGTTGGTCGAGCGGCGCGCTGCGGCGCAGGCGGCGCTCGATGAGCTCGATCGGGGCATGCGAGCGCTGATCGCGTAGGTGGTGCGGCTGGGCGCGCGGGCGCTGCTCAGTGCTCGGGCTTTCACGGACGGGGCCCAGGCCCCGTCCACGGGCCCAGGTTATAAACTGGGCCCAGGGCTCGGGCCTGGGCCCCGTCCGCGGCGCGGTGGTTCGGGGGCGGCTAGCCGAGCAGGGAGACCGCCCGGGCGATCACGAGGGCGAGCAGCACGAAGCCGCCGAACGATTCAAGCGCCATGAGCGACTTGGCGCGCAGCGAGAGCGGCATCGTGTCGGTCGGGCTAAACGCCATGGAGTTGGACAGCGAGAAGTACACGTAGTCGAAGTATGACGCGACCCAGCCGATGCGCCGCGAGGAGCGGGCCGCGACCTCGTCGATGGCGTCGTGGTCCTCGTCCTGCGGAAAGCGAAAGTCGGCCGGGGGAAAGTCCGCACGGTCGGCATGCCGCCGGGAGACCGGGCCGCCGCGGTCGAGTTCCCAGTAGACCAGGGCGAACGCAATCACGTTGGTCACCCACACCTGCAGCGCCGCGAGCAGCAGGGTCGGGCCGTCACTCTTGCCGCTCGAGGTGAGCTGGATAACGAGCTGCACGAGCGCGACCTCGTTGGCGACGACCAGCAGAAAGGCCTGGCCAGTGGCGATATATTTCGACCAGCGGGTCTCCCGGTGCAGCCGATGCGGGTTCAGGGCGATGAGCGGGATCAGCAGGGCGATACCGATGGCGACGACCGTGTAGCGCAGGCCGGGGAGGAACGTGCTGGGCAGCGTCGCGTAGAGCGCGAGCGCAATCAGCAACCCGAGTACGGCCGGCCAGCGATGTTCGGCCCTGGCACCCCGCTTCACATTGTCGCTCATGCCGCTGAGCATAGGCCCGTCGTGCGGTCATTGGGCGTGCCCACGCGCCGTGCGGGGTTTCGGACTAGGAGGAGTGCGGGGTTTCGGAGTCGCGCGGCGCGGCCGGTCAGCGGCGCGAGGGCGGCATCGGCGCGCCGGGCCCACCTTATAGCCCGGGGCCCAGTTTAGAAACTGGCACCGTGGACGGGGCCTGGGCCCCGTCCACGGTGCAGCGGATGCCACGCCTCCGCCGGCGCGCAGCCAGCGGCGGGCTACCGGGCGAGGTGCGGCACGACGACAGCGCGGCCGGTGAGTTCTCCGGCTTCGAGCTTGCGGTACGCCTCGAGGGCGTCTTCCATGGCGAAGAGTTCGACATCGGGCGTGATCTGCCCGGCCTTGTACATGGCCACGACCTCGTAGAGGTCCTCGATGGTTCCCCAATAGGTGTTCGTCAAGGTGGACTCGTAGGGCGTGGTGAAGAATGACCACTCGTACTTTCCCCCCGCGATCCCCACGACGGTGAGGCGCGACTTGGTCGCCATGACGGAGGTGGCGAGGGCGATGGTCGGAGCGATTCCCACGAAATCGAAGGCGGCGTCGACGCCGCGTCCACCGGTGATTTCGCGAATCTTCGCGGCCTGGTCCGGGCCGCTGGCCACGGTGATGGCGCCGTGCGCTTCTGCGCGAGTCATGGCATCCGCTTTGGAATCGGTCGCGATCACGGTGGCACCGGTGAGCGCCGTGAGGATCTGGACGGCAACCTGGCCGAGGCCGCCCAGCCCGACAACGAGGGCGAACTTGCCGCCGCCAGCGAGGTTGGGCAGGGAATTCTTGATCGCGTGATACGGCGTGAGGCCCGCGTCCGACAACGGCGCGGCCGCAATTGGATCGGCATCGCCGAGCGGCACCAGATTGCGTGCCGGAACCACGATGTATTCGGCCATGCCGCCATCGCGGCCGAGGCCCGATGCCAGGTACGGCATCGTGGCAGCGTTGGAGCAGTAGGTGTCTTCGCCCCGGGAACAGGCCACGCAGTGTCCGCAGCCGATCGGGCCATAGACCAGGAAGGCGTCGCCGAGGGTGATGCCCTCGACTCCCTCCCCGAGCTCTTCGGCCCAGCCGGAGTTTTCGTGGCCCAGCACATAACTGGGCGCGAGCTGTGGGGGCGCTGTGGCTGCCTCGAAATCCTTGTACACGGCAACATCGGAGTGACACGCGCCCGCACCGGCCACCTTCAGCAGCACTTCACCCGGACCGGGTGTGGGCTTCTCGATGTCCTTCAAAGTCGGGAAAGTCTTCCAAGCCTCAAATACGACGGCGCGCATTTTCTCTTCTTTCTAATACTTCAAGCAATTAGGTCAGTACATGTATACGCATATGACCGTACTCCTCGTGCCTGGCCGTACTGGTCGCGAAACGATGCCACAGCGTCGTGAGCGGATGCCGCGGCGCGGATTGGGCTGCGGCATTCGCTTCCGTTGGTTTGAGGGAGCGGTAGCGTCAGTTTTGCCGAGCTGTGAGTTTCGTTCGCCGACCCTTGAGTTTCAGGCCATTTTTGCTTAAATCGGGCTGAAACTCACGGCTCGGCGAGCGGATGCCACCGCGCGGCGTGCTCGCGCTGGCGGGTATCCATTTTGCGGCGCTCGCGGAGTGAGCGACGGCGTGCGGGTGCCGGGCCCACCTTCGGGGACCGGGCCCGGAAAGTTCCAAGCGGGGAATCGGCACGCCGGGCCCACCTTATAGCCCGGGGCCCAGCTTATAAACTGGGCCCGTGGACGGGGCCTGGGCCCCGTCCACAATGCGGGCACCATCGGGGATGCGTAAACCGTCCACAATGCGGGCACCGAACGCTACCCGCGTGCGCACAAAGCGGGGGCTAGGAGCCCAGGGCGACCTCAAGCTTGGCGACGAGTTCGTCGACGTCGAAGTAGTTGTTGATGACGATGACGTCGGCGTTGGTCTTGCCGATCGCGTTGACGAGTTCCGACGAAGTCAGGATGACCTGCGCGTCGGCGGCGGCGGCGCGCACACCGGCGACATCCGTGGCCTGCACACTAGCGTCGATGTCGAGGCGTTCGAGAGCGCGCTCGGCATTGACCTTGAGGATGGCCGAAGTGCCCAGGCCGATTCCGCACATCACGACGATCTTCATGATCGACCGAACACGCTCTGCACGAACTCGGCGGTGGTCGCGCCGGCCAGCGCCGAAATCACCTTCGGGTCGTTGAACACGTTGGCGAGTTCGGCGACGAACTGCAGGTGGTCGTCGGCGCCGGTCACGGCCAGACCGACGATCACGCTGACCGGGTCGTTGTGCGGGTGCCCGAAGGCGACCGGCTCGGCGAGGGTGACGACGCAGAGTCCGTCGGTGAGAACATCCGCTCCCGGACGGGCATGCGCGAGCGCCAGGCCCGGCGCGATCACGATATACGCGCCGAATTCGCGAATCACCGCGATCATGCGCTCGGTATAAGCGGATGTCGCGGCGCCGGAACGCACGAGGGCGTCACCGGCCGCCGTGATGGCGGCCGGCCAGTCGTCAGCGTGCGCGCCGATGGTGATGGCGTTTAGCGGGAGGTGCGGGAGAGGCATGATTTCTTTCGGGTAAACGGGTGGTGCGGGTGAGCCGGGTCGTGGAGGTGCCGGCTCGGGCGGCCGGTCTCAGGCGTCGCCGAAGCCAGCTTCGATGGCTTCGACGAGCTCTTCGCGGTCTTCCAGCGGCAGGAAGGCGGCGTGGGCCGCGTTAAGCTGGAAGGTCTCGAGGTCGCCGAGGTCGTAACCGAAGGCATCCGAGAGCAGGGCGAGCTCCTGAGTGAGGGTCGTGTCGCTCATCAGACGGTTGTCGGTGTTGACGGTGACCTTGAAGCCGAGCTGGTAGAGCAGGTCGAACGGGTGGTCGAACAGTTCCTCGCCCCAGGCGGCGACCGCTCCGGTCTGCAGGTTCGAGGAGGGGCTCAGTTCGAGCGTGATCTCGCGGTCGCGCACCCACTGGGCCACCGGGCCGAGGGTGACGAAGGTGTTGTCGTCGTCCTGACGTTCAATCGTGACGTCTTCGGCCAGGCGCACGCCGTGGCCGAGGCGGAGGGCGCGGCCGTCGAACAGGGCGCCGCGGATGCTGTCGAGTCCGTCGGCCTCGCCGGCGTGCACGGTGACCGGCATGAATTCGCGGGCCAGCAGGTCGAAGGCTGCCCGGTGGTTTCCGGCCGGGAAGCCGGCTTCGGCACCGGCAATGTCGAACCCGACGACGCCGTCGAACCGGTAGCGCACGGCGAGTTCGGCGATCTCGAGGCCGCGGTTCGCGTGGCGCATGGCGGTGATGAGCTGGCCGATGCGGATGCTGCGGCCGGACTGCTCGACGTTCTCGATGCCTGCTTCGATACCGTCCTGCACGGCTTCGACGACCTCGTTGAGGGTGAGTCCGCGGGCCAGGTGCTGCTCGGGAGCCCAGCGGATCTCGCCGTAGATGACTCCGTCGTCGGCGAGGTCCTCAACGAATTCGCGGGCGACGCGGCTGAGGCCCTCGCGGGTCTGCATCACGGCCGTCGTGACGTCGAAGGTCTTCAGGTATTCCACGAGCGAGCCGGCGTTGGACTGGTCGGAGAACCATTCGCCCAGGGCGTCAGCATCCGTTGTGGGAAGCACGAATCCGATGGAGTCGGCCAGCTCGATGATGGACTGCGGGCGCAGGCCGCCGTCGAGGTGGTCGTGCAGGGAGACCTTGGGCAGGGTGTTGATGCTCGTGCCGCCGCCGGGCATGAGGAATTCCTCGATCAAAGTCATACGAACAAGCTCCTCGGTACGGGGGCGGATGTGAACTACAACCGCGCGCCCAGCTTATCGGAGGCGCTCTGGACGGACCATCAGAAATGCGGCGAGCGGATGCCGCGCCTCCCGTCGCTTTGGTCGCCCGTCCTCGCTGCGTCTTGCAGACTGCATGGGGCTCGGAAAGCGCACGACCACGTACCCTGAGCTGTGCCCTCCAAAATCATCCTCGACTGCGACCCCGGCCACGACGATGCGATCGCGTTGCTGCTCGCGCACGGCAATCCGAACATCGACCTCGTCGCCGTGACCACCGTGATGGGCAACCAGACCCTCGCCAAGGTCACCCGCAACGCTCTCTCGGTCGCCCGCGTAGCCGGCATCACCGGCGTGCCATTTGCCGCCGGATGCCCGCGCCCACTGGTTCGGCAGATTGAGACGGCGCCGTCGATTCACGGCGAGTCCGGCCTCGACGGCCCGGTGCTGCCCGAACCCACGCTCGAGCTCGACGGCCGGCACGCCGTCGACCTCATCATCGACACGATCATGGCGCACGAGCCGGGTGAGATCACCCTCGTGCCGACCGGCGCGCTGACCAACATCGCCCTCGCCGCCCGCAAGGAGCCGCGCATCGTCGAGCGGGTCAAACAGGTCGTGCTGATGGGCGGCGGTTACCACGTGGGCAACTGGTCGGCCACGGCCGAGTTCAACATCGTCATCGATCCCGAAGCCGCCCACATCGTCTTCAACGAGAAGTGGCCGTTGACCATGATCGGGCTCGATCTGACCCACCAGGCTCTCGCCACCCCCGATATCGTCGCCCGCATCGCGGCCGTCGGCACGGCGCCGGCCCGGTTCGTCGGCGATCTGCTGGCCTTCTTCGCCGAGACCTACAAGGATGCCCAGGGTTTCGACTTTCCACCAGTGCACGACCCGTGCGCGGTCGCCTACGTGATCGATCCGAGTGTGATCACCGTGCGGAAGGCTCCGCTCGACGTGGAACTGGCCGGAACCCTCACCCTCGGCATGACCGTGGCGGACTTTCGCGCGCCGGCCCCATCGGATTGCACCACCCAGGTTGCCGTCGACCTGGACCACGAGAAGTTTTGGGCGCTCATCGTCGACGCCCTCGAACGCATCGGCGACCCGCCGCAGGGCTGAGCGCTCCGGCCTGCAGGGCGCCGGCAAGACGGACGGGGCCCGGGCCCGGGCCTTGGGCCCAGTTTGTAAACTGGGCCCGGGGACGGGGCCTGGGCCCCGTCCCCGAGAGTGAGGGGTCAGGCGAGCAGCGGGGCAAGCTCAGCGAGGGTGCGAGCAGGTGGGTCAGGCGGGACGTGGCACGGTGAGGTGGCGCCACGCTGCGCGGGAGGTGCGCTGATTCGCGGGGGCTGCGCCAATGCGCGGGAGTTGGGGCATTGTCTTGGAGCGAAATCGCAGCCGCGGAGCAGCCGCGGAGCAGCCGCAGAGCAGTCGCAGACCGGCCAGTGCGCACCCGTGAATGTGCCCGGCACACCGGCAGCCGCGTGACTTCCCCCGCCCGAACGGGTTCAATAGAGCACCACGACAACGGGAGCCTCATGACGAAGACCAGCACCAAGACCCTCCCCGATATCCAGGTTCCCGACCTGCGCGGCAAGCTCGCCGTCGTCACCGGCGCCAACAGCGGACTCGGGTTCGGACTCACCGGCCGCCTCGCCCGGGCGGGCGCCGAGGTCATCCTCGCCGTGCGCAACGAGGAGAAGGGCAGTGAGGCCATCAAACGGATAAAGGAGGAGAACCCCGACGCGACCCTCAGCATCCGTCACCTCGACCTCGCGTCGCTGTCAAGCGTCGCCGGATTCGGCGAGGAACTCACTAAGGAGGGACGCCCGATCGACATCCTGCTCAACAACGCAGGCCTCATGATGCCGCCCGTGCGCGACGAGACCGAAGACGGGTTCGAGCTGCAGTTCGGCACCAACCACCTTGGCCATGTTGCGCTCACCGCCCACCTGCTTCCGCTGTTGCGCGCCGCCGGAACCAGCCGGGTCGTGAGCCTCTCAAGCCTGATCGCCCGCACCGGCCGCCTCGATTTCAACGACCTGCAGAGCCTGCGCTACCGCCCGCACCGCGCCTACGCTCTCTCCAAACTGGCGACGCTCATGTTCGCGCGCGAACTCAACCGGCGCAGCATTATCGGCGGCTGGGGCGTGCGCAGCGTCGCCGCGCACCCCGGCGCGACCGTCACGAACCTGCAGATCACCGGGCCCACGCACAACGGCGCGTCGGCGAAGGTCTTCCTCGCCGTGAACGAAGCCAGCCACCGCATCGGCTGGATGTGGCAGCAGATCGACCAGGGCATCCTGCCCGCACTCTACGCGGCGACGAGCCCGGCCGCGGCCGGCGGCGGCTACTACGGCCCCGGCGGATTCGGCGAACTCACCGGCAGCCCCGCGCCGGCCAAGCTGCCCCCGCGCTCCCTCGATGAAGCGGATGCCCGCCGCCTCTGGTCGCTCTCCGAGGAGCTCACCGGGGTCACCTTCCCGGCCGTCTAGCCGTCGATCACCTTCACCAGCACCCGGGCAAGGCGCTTCCGAATGATGTGGTCGTTGGCCTCCACGCGGTGCATGGTGACGTGGCGCATCCGCTCGATCACGGTCATGCTGCCCTGCGCGATGAACGCGTCGAGCGCCCCATAGATCACATCGACCGGCACAGTGAGGCTCGCGATGTCGCTCACCACGGTCTGCGATTCGATGCAGTGCTCCATCGATTTGATGAACGGCGTCCAGGTTTTCTCGGTCAGCTCGAAGATGCCCTTGGGCAGCAGGCGCGACATGATCGCGGCGTTGGCGAGTGTGAACTCCTTGTTGGCGCGCAGAAAATCGTAGGCACGCAGGTAGGCGCTCACCCGGGCCCGCACCCGCGGATCCCCGATATCACTCGGCGACAGATACACCGGCGGTCCCACCAGCAGCAAGCGGGAGACCGGTCCGCGGGCGGTCAGCCGGCGCCACGCTGCCCAGAACCGACCGTGCCGTTCCATGGCCGCATACCGGGTACTGATCAGGCTGCCAAGCGAATGCCCGACCAGAACGAATGGTTCCTTCAGCTTCAGCGAGCGGATGGTCGCGGCCAAGGCCCCGACATGATCCTCCAGCCGGTACTCACACCCGTCTGGCGCGGGCGACTGGCCGAAGCCCAGAATGTCGACGGCGATCACCCGGTGATTCGGCGTCAGCATCGGGATCACCTCGTAGAAGGTGACCGACGACGACGCGATGCCGTGCACGAGAATGACGACCGGGCCGCTGCCGGCATCCGTTGCGACGTGCAAGAGCGGCGGGCGGGGCCGACGCGCTCTGCGCATCCGCTCCGCCCACCAGGTCATATCTAATTATCGTCGCGCAGCGTGGCTTTGAAGTCATTCTTGGCCTCGGTGACGCCCCGCTCGGCCTCGGCGTGCTTCACGTCGCCCTCCGCCTTCTTCACCTTGGCGTCGGCTTTGACCTCATCGGCCTTGTCTTCGACGCGGTCCTTGGCGTCATCCACAGCCCGGCCGATCTTCTTGCCGGTGGCGTCGAGTGCATCCTTGGCATCGTCAATGAATCCCATGTCGTCCTCCTGGTCGTCGCGAGTCGGGCTGAACCGCCGACCCCACGACCTTACTTCGGGGGACAGACATCGAGTCCCAATTGTGATCCGACTCCCAGACTGCCTCCAGTCCCGGGCGTCGGCGCGCCAATACAGTGAGACATGAGACGAACTTGGGGTGTGATCGCGGTTTTTCTGGCGGCCGTTTTGCTGGCGGGATGCACGACGAACAGCGGCAGCTCGGTGAGCAGCGATTCGGGAAATTCGTCGGAAAGCGTCTCCGGCGGCGTAGCTCCTGCCGCGGGCGATAAGGCCTCCGTCACCGGCACCACCGGCGACGTGAACACCTCCAGCCGCGATGTCATCACCACCGGATCCCTCTCGATCACCGCCACCGACCCGGTGAAAGCGAGCGAATCGGCCGTCACGATCACGGAACAGGCCGGCGGCCGGGTCGACAGCCGCAGCGAAAACCCGGCCACCGACGTGCAGCCGGCCAGCGCCAACCTGACCCTGCGCATTCCGTCCGACGAACTCGACCGCACCCTGGCCGAGCTGAAAAAGCTCGGCACCCTCAACTTCGTCACGCTCACCGCGCAGGACGTGACCCAGCAGAGCCAGGACCTCGACGCCCGCATCACCGCGCTGACCACCTCGGTCGACCGGCTGCTGGCGCTGATGGCGTCGGCCACCACCACGGCCGACCTGATCAGCATCGAAAGTGCCCTGTCGAGTCGCCAGGGCGAGCTGGAAAGCCTGCAGTCCCAGCGCGACTACCTCGCCGACCAGATCGACTACTCCACCGTGCAGCTCGAACTGGTCGCGGAGGGCACCGTCGCCGCGAGCGGTCCCGACACCTTCTGGAGCGGAATCATCGCCGGCTGGACCGCCCTCGTGACCGCCCTCGGCGGCCTGTTGGTGGGCCTCGGAGTTGCCTTGCCTTGGCTGGTCCTGCTGGCGATTGTGGGGACAATTGTGCTTCTGATCGTGCGCATGTTCGCGCGGCGCCGCAAGGCTGCATAGGCTTGTCTGTGTGACCAAGTTTCTCCCTGCCATAGCCCTGCCCGCGGCGCCCGTTTTTGTACCCTCCAGCGACGAATCGCTGCTGTCCGCCGAGCTGCTGGCGGGCATCCGCTCGCGGGCTGCCGGGTATGACCAGGCCAACGCGTTCTTCACCGAAGACCTCGAAGCGCTCGTCGCCGCTGGCTACCTGCGCGCCCTGGTGCCGATAGAGTTCGGCGGACTCGGACTCACCCTGCAGCAGATCATGCGCGAGCAGACCCGACTGGCCGCGCACGCCCCGGCCACCGCCCTCGCCGTGAACATGCACCTGGTCTGGACCGGCGTCGCCCGCGGCCTGCACGCCCAGGGCGACCGCTCGCTCGACTTTCTGCTCGACGAGGCCGGCCGAGGCGAAATCTTCGGCTTCGGCGTGAGCGAACCCGGCAACGACCTGGTTCTGTTCGGCTCCCAAACGGACGCCCGCCCTACGCCAGAAGGCGGCTACCGGTTCACCGGCACCAAGGTTTTCACGTCGCTGTCCCCCGCCTGGACCCGGCTCGGCACCCTCGGACTCGACTCGACCGCCCCGTCAGACCCCGCGATCGTCTGGGCGTTTCTCGAGAAAGCGGATGCCGGCATCCGCTCCAAAGATGACTGGAACACCCTCGGCATGCGCGCCAGCCAGAGCCAGAGCACCGTGCTCGACGGCGCTCTGGCCCGCCCCGACCGGGTCGTGCGACGCTTGCCGGTCGGTCCGAACGGCGACCCGCTCGTGGCCGGAATCTTCGCCAACTTCGAGATTCTGCTCTCCGCGGTCTACACCGGAATCGGCCGGCGCGCGCTGGAGCTCGCCGTCGCGGGAGCGCACCGGCGCACCTCGCTGAAGAACGACGGGCGCACGCATGCGCAGGATCCGGTGGCCCGATGGCGGGTCGGCGACCTCGTCATCGCGATGGACGGCATCTACCCGCAAATCGACGCCCTCGCCCGCGCGGTCGACGAGCTTTCGTTCACGGTCGGACCGGCCTGGTTCGCGCAGCTGTCCGGGCTCAAATACCGGGCCACACAGAACGCCAAGTTCGTCGTGGACACCGCCGTGCAAGTCGCCGGCGGCCAGGCCTACAACACGACCTCCGAACTCTCCCGGCTCTACCGCGACGTGCTCGCCGGTTTCTTCCACCCCTCCGACGCGGATTCCGCGCACGCCACCGCCGCAGCATCCGTTCTCGGCCCGATTGATCTGCCCACCCCATGACCTTCAGCAAGACCACCGCCATCACCCTCGACCACTCCGGCTATACCCGGGCCGTTCTCGACCTCACCATGCGACTCGCGGAAGTTATCTTCACCGCCGGAGCCGGTGCCGAAGACGCGACCGCCGCGATGATCGCGCTCACCCGTGCCTACGGGCTCAAGGGCACCGACGCGAACATCACGCACACCATCATCACGCTCACGCAGGAAGACCCGGCGACGCACGAGTCGATCACCCGCAGTCGCAACGTGAAATACCGAACCCTCGACTACTCCAAGCTCACCGCCACCTCGGAGCTGATCGCGGACATCATCGAGAAGCCGATCGAGGTGGCCGAGGCGCGCAAGATTCTGGCGACCATCGTCAGCTCGAAGCCTCAGGTGCCCAAACAGTGGCGCCGCATCGGCTGGAGCCTGGTCGGTGCGGGCGCTGCCGTGCTGATCGGCGGTGGGCCGACGGTGATCATCGCCGCGTTCATCGCCACCTGGATCATCGATTGGATCACTTCGGTGCTCGACCACCGGCAAGTTCCGCTGTTCTACCAGACCGTGGTCGGCGGTGCGGTCGGCCCGATCGTCGCCGCGATCGTGGGCGTGATCGACCCCACCGCGAGCCCCTCACTCGTGGTCGTCGCCACCATCATCATGCTCCTGGCCGGCGTCACCACCTTCGGCGCCGTGCACGACACACTGTCGGGGTTCTACCTCACCGGCACCGCCCGGTTGGTCGAGGCGCTGCTGATCACGGCCGGCCTGGTCACCGGGGTGTCCGGTTCGGCGCTTTTTTTGGCGCGGTTCGGCCTGGTTCTCGAGATCGATTCAAACCCGATCGTGACCCTGGCCGTTCTGCCGGTGCTGCTGGTGGCTGCCGTGGTGATCGTTATCGGGTTTGCGCTCGCCGTTCAGGTGCCGTGGCGGGCGATCTGGGTGGTTTGTGTGCTCGGCGCCCTCGCTGAGTTTTTGTTCGTGGCCGCGATGGCCGGCGGATTTGGCCTGGTCTGGGGGTCAGCGGCGAGCGCCCTCGGTGTCGGCCTGCTCGCCGCGGTCGCCGCGCGCATGGTGCGCACTCCCCCGCTCGTGATCATGGTGACGGCCCTGGTACCACTCGTTCCCGGGCTCACCCTGTTTCGCGGACTGCTGAAGCTCTCGGAGGGCGACATCAATGGGCTGCTCTCGCTGCTCACCGCGGCGGGCATTGCCATGGCACTCGCGGCCGGCGCTCTTCTGTCGCAGTACGTTGTGCAGATCGTCTGGGGTCCGGCTCGTCGCCTGCAGCGCCGCTTCGTCGGACCGCTCATGGCCCTGCCGGTGCGGCTCGGCCGGGACTCCACCAAGCGCATTTAACTTTCGAACGAGTGGCGGCATCCGCTGTGAAAGCGGATGCCGCCACTCGCGTCAGTTGGGAACGTCGGCCTCTCCGTCGTCTTCGGCGACGTCTTCTTCGACGAACCGGTACGGAATGGGCTCCTCGGTCTCCCGACCGCGCCTGTAGGTGCGGGTGATCGTTTCCGTATCTTCGACCGACTCGAGCACCACGACGTCTTGGTAGGCACCGTCGATATATTCCAGCTCCACTTCGGTTCCGGCGGCGATCGGGTTCGGTCCAAAGAGAACTGCACGGTAGGTGGCGCTATGGCTCATGAGGGTGACCTTTCGACGAGAAACGGTTCGGTAGAGCGACAGCATACGACACACCGGCAGTCGTGCACAGGGCTGCCGGCGGGTTGGCCGGCTGAGCCGTGCCGCAAGATGACGTTTGCGCTAAACCCGCGTATTCTCAAGGTGACGGGGCCCCACGGCTCGGCGCGAAGGAGTACACAATGGCTGACAAATCACCGAAAAAGGATGCAACCAAGAAGGTTGCCGACAAGTCCCTCAAGGAAAAGAGGGCCGACAAGAAGGCGAAGTCTGAAGAGACCGCTTCTCGGGCCCGCAAGAGCTAGGTTCCAACCAGCGCACGAGGTGCCGCCACGATCGTGGCGGCACCTCTTTTTTTCTCGCACCACTTCAATCCGCTGGGTTGATGTACCCGCTTGCGCCGTAGCATCCGCTCGGATGACGCGCCGTCTGCCACAGTGAAAGGACCAGCCATGACCCTGCCCACCGAAGACACCCGTGTGCTCTACCCGGGTGGCGCGGTCGACGCCCAGGCGACCGTTCTGCACTCCGAGCTGCTGCCGGGCGGCGGGTTTGCGGTTCTGCTCGACGTGACACCCGTGCATCCGGTCGATGCGGGCTGGCCCGACCAGGGCCCCGACCTCGCCCTGCTGCACCACGGCGCCGCGTTCTGGCCGGTCGAAGACTGCATCGTGGGCGCCACCGACGGGTCAGCGCTGTATATCGGCGAGGACATTCCGGTGGGCAAGGGAACGCCCGGCTGGGCCTTCGTCGTCGTGCACGTGGTCGAGACGGACGGGCTGTCGGCCGGCGACACCGTCACCGTCGAGGTCGACGAGGGCCTGCGCGACAGTACGAGCGCCGGGCACACGAGCTGCCACCTCGCCTCGCTCGCGCTCAACCTCGCACTCGCCGACCGTTGGAAAAAGGAGGTGCGCCCCGACGCCCTGGGCCATCCCGACTTCGACGGCCTCGCCATCGACGAGTCGCTGATCGGGCCGAACGCCTCGGTCGACACCTACCGGCTCGGCAAGTCGCTGCGCAAGAAGGGTTTCTCCGTGGACGGGTTCGCCGAAGCGCTGCCCCAGCTCAAAGCAGCCATCAACGCGACCCTCTTGGACTGGACATCAACGAAAGCCGCGGTGCACATCGACCGCGACGGCGACCTTTTGACCGATCGCCGCTACTGGGTCTGCGAGCTGCCGGGCACGAGCGTGCGAATCCCCTGTGGCGGCACCCACGTTTCGTCGCTCAGCACCCTCGGTGTCGTGACCGTGACGCTGGGCCTGCACGACCTGGACGGCACCGACGTTCTGACTATGAACACCTCCGCGACGCGCTAGCGGGTCGCGCGCGGTAGCCATCCGCTCGCTGAGGTGTGAGTCTGAGGCCATTTTGAGCAAAATTCGCACTCAAACTCACACCTCGGCGCACGAAACTCACGGGTCGATGACGCACCTCGGCGATCACCTCCTGACGCCCGCCTCGGGGGCTTACAATTGGGCGCTCGGTCCACTCGCGCAGAGAGGGCAATCTGGCGGGCCTCCTCCCCCAAGTCTTTGGCATTATGCACGGTCTTCAGGCGAGAGATTGCGCAATTGGGCTCATTGGCGCACAATTCAGGTGTACCAGGTCAGAGAGGACCAGCCATGAGCATTGTCATTGCCAGCACCGACATCGCCGCCACCCGCGGCATAGACGACGCAACGGCCTACCCCGAAACGGATGCCGCCAGCCCCGCTTTCTTCACCGGCCCCACCGCCGACTTCTTCTCCTACCAGGACCTGCTCTCCCCCGAGGAACAGCAGCTCGTAGCCCAGGCCCGTGCTGTGTTCGAACGCGAGATCCGCCCGGTCGTGGCCGAGCACTGGAACAACGCGACTTTCCCGTTCGAGATCATTCCCGTGCTCACCTCCCTCAACCTGGTTGAGCTGTGCGCCCGCGGCAACAATTTCTTGCTGCACGGGTTCATGACCCTCGAGCTCTCCCGGGTAGATGCCTCCATCTCCACCTTCGTCGGCGTGCATAGCGGACTGTTCGCGGCGGCCATTGCCCAGCTCGGCACCGACGACCAGCACGAACGCTACCTGGACGACGCCGTCTCCCTGCGCAAGATCGGAGCCTTCGCCCTCACCGAGCCGGAGCACGGCTCTGACGTTTCGCGCAATATGGAGACGACCGCCACGCGCAGCGGCTCCAGCTGGACCTTGAACGGCGTCAAGCGCTGGATCGGCAGCGGAACCTTCGCCGCCAACGTGCTGGTCTGGGCGCGCGACACCGCCGACGACCAGATCAAGGGCTTCATCGTCGACGCCACCCTGCCCGGCTACAAGGCCGAGGCCATCGAAAACAAGATCGCCCTGCGCATCGTGCAGAACGCCACGATCACCCTCGACAATGTCGTGGTCGCCGAGCGCGACCGCCTTCCGGGAGCCTCGAGCTTTCGCGACACCAACCGGCTGCTCACCAACTCCCGCGTGTGGGTCGGCTGGCAGACCGTCGGGCTGCAATTCGCCGCCTACGACCATGCCCTGCGCTATGCCCTCGAGCGCCAGCAGTTTGGCAAGCCGATCGCCTCGTTCCAGCTCGTGCAGGAGAAGCTCGTACGCATCCTCGAGAACGCGACGACGTCGCTCGGCACGATGGTACGCATCGCCCAGCTGCAGCAGGCCGGAACGCTGCGGCCCGAGCACGCCGCGCTGGCCAAGGCTTCCTCCAGCGCCCGCATGCGGGAGTCCGTGGCGCTCGGCCGTTCTGTGTTCGGCGGCAATGGAATCTCCACCGATTTCGGCATGGCCCGCGTCTTCGCCGACGCCGAAGCGCTATACACCTACGAGGGCAGCTACGAAATCAACACCCTCGTGGTCGGCCGCGCCATCACCGGCATCTCCGCGTTCCAGTAGCGTTTTGCGGGCCCGGAGATCCCCAAGACGGATGCCGCTGGTCGCCTCACGACGCCGCCGAAGGGCCCTCGGCTTGGGCGGATCGATCGGACTCGGTGCCCTGCTCACCGCGTGCAGCACGGCCGAGCCCGGCTCAGCGACCACGGCGGCGACCTCGAGCGGCACGGCAACACTGACCCCGTCGACGAGCGCGGCCGGCGACATCGTGGCCAAGCTCGACGCGGTCGGGTCATCCTGCGGCACTGAGACCGAGTCGCGCACGGCCGGGCCGTATTACTTCGACGTGGATTCCATTCGCAACGACCTCGCTTTGGTTCTGGCGGGTCTGGTGCCACGACCGACGGCAGCTACACCGAGGGCGATTCCGAGGCCACGCCCGGCGACGACGGCACCTATCTGCGCGGGGCCCAGGTCGCCGACGCCAACGGGATCGTGCAGTTCACGACGATCTGGCCAGGCTGGTATCGGGGCCGCACCGTGCACATCCACTTGAAGGTGCACGTCAACAAGGCCACCGTACTGACCGCCCAGGTCGGCTTCGATGATGACCGCAACGGGGTATCTGGGCTACATCAACCTCGATGTCGGCGTAGTCTGAAGCATCCGTTCGCCAAGGTGTGAGTCCTAGCCCGAATTTGGCCGAGAATGGGCGCAAACTCACACCTCGGCGAAGCGGATGCTGCTAGGCGCGTTCGAAGATGGCCGCCAGGCCCTGCCCACCGCCGATGCACATGGTTTCGAGCAGGTAGCGTCCGTCGGTGCGCTGCAGGTGGCGGCTCGCGGTGGCGAGGATACGGGCGCCGGTCGCGCCGACCGGGTGACCGAGCGAGATGCCCGAGCCATTGACGTTGGTGCGGGCCCAGTCTTCGGGAACAAAGTTCCACTCCCGGCTGACGGCGAGCACCTGGGCGGCAAAGGCCTCGTTGAGTTCGATCAGGTCCATGTCGGCGAGAGTGAGCGCGGCGCGCTCGAGTGCGAGCTTCGTCGCGGGCACCGGGCCGAGGCCCATGCGGGATGGTTCGACTCCGGCGCGTGCCCACGATATAAGCCGCACGATCGGAGTCAGCCCGAGTTCAGCCGCCCGCTCCGGGGTGGTCACGATGCACGCGGCGGCGGCGTCGTTCTGGCCGCTGGCGTTGCCGGCGGTGACGGTGGCTGCGGCATCCGTTTTGCCCATGATCGGTGTGAGGCCTGCGAGGGCCTCGAGGGTGGTGTCGCGCGGAGTTTCGTCGACGGAGACGACGACGGGGCCCTTTCGACCGGGTACGGTGACCGGCACGATCTCGTCGACGAAGCGGCCGTCGGCGACGGCGGCGAGGGCGCGGCGCTGGGATTCCACAGCGAGCTGGTCTTGTTCGACGCGGTCGATGCTGTAGTCGCGGCGCAGGTTCTCGGCGGTTTCAAGCATGCCGCCGGGCACCGGATAGTTGCGTCCGCCGGCGGTCTCGCGGCCACGGCCGAGGGCGTCGCGTAGCAGCACGCCGGCGGTTCCGGCCAGGCCCCAGCGGGAATCGACAGTGTAGAGCGGGGCCTGGCTCATGACGTCGACGCCGCCGGCGATCAGGAGATCGCTGACGCCGGTTTGCACCTGCATCGCGGCGTCGAGGATGGCCTGCAGGCCGCTGCCGCAGCGGCGGTCGACCTGCACGCCGCCGACGGTGACGGGCAGGCCAGCGTTGAGGGCGGCGACCCGGGCAACGGGCGCGGCCTCGGCCGAGGGATAGGCTTGGCCGAAGATGACGTCATCGACGAGGGCGCCGTCGAGTCCGGTGCGTTCCAGCAGCGCGACGATGACCGCCGCAGCGAGGTCGGCCGGGGCGACGGTCTTGAACGCGCCGCCGAACCGGCCGATCGGCGTGCGGAGCGGTTCGCAGATGACGACCTGGCGGAGGGTGGTGGTGGTGGTCATGCGGCGGCTCCGTTGCTGAGGGTGGTGGTGAAGCAATTCCGGGCGGGCACAGCGCCCCGGTCGCGACGGGCACACCGGGCGGGCAACCCGCACAGGGCGGTGCGGGTGTTTCGGAAGGTCGTCGCGGCGAGCATCATCACGTGCCAGCGCCGATCAGGGTCGTGATGGTGGTCGGCGGGGTCGGCACGAGCAGGGTGGCCTCGGTGGCGGCCTGTACCTCGGCGACGGTGACGCCGGGCGCGACCTCGCGCAGCACGAGGCCGTCAGGGCTGACGTCGATCACGGCGAGATCGGTGATGATGCGCGTGACGACGGCCTTGCCGGTCAGAGGCAGGTCGCAGACCTTCTTGATCTTGAACTCGCCGGTCCTGGTCGTGTGTTCCATGACGACGATGACGGTGTCGGCGCCGTGCACGAGGTCCATCGCGCCGCCCATGCCCTTGATCATCTTGCCGGGCACCGCCCAGTTGGCGATATCGCCGACCACGCTCACCTGCATGGCGCCGAGCACGGCCACATCGATCAGCCCGCCGCGGATCATGCCGAAGCTCTGCGCCGAGTCGAAGTACGCCGCTCCCGGGTTGACCGTGACGGTCTCTTTGCCGGCATTGATGAGCTTGGGGTCGGCCTCGCCCTCCCACGGGTACGGGCCCACGCCGAGCACACCGTTCTCGGAGTGCAGCACGACGTGCACGCCGTCGGGGAGAAAGTTCGGAATCAGCGTCGGGAGGCCTATGCCCAAATTGACATATGAGTCCGGGGCGAGCTCTTGGGCGGCGCGGGCAGCCATTTCGTTACGCGTGAGAGCCATCAGTTCGCCCCAGTTTCCGTCGACGGTCGCGGCCGCGTCGTCGTCTTCTCAATCGGCAGATCAGCGGCATCCACCGCGCCGAGCTGCACGATGCGGTTCACGTAGATGCCGGCGAGGTGCACCTCGTCGGGGTCGATCTGGCCGGGTTCGACCAGTTCGTCGACCTCGGCGATGGTGATGCGGCCGGCCATGCCGGCCACCGGGTTGAAGTTGCGGGCCGATTTCTCGAACACGAGGTTGCCGTGCCGGTCGCCCTTGGCTGCACGCACGAGGGCGTAATCGGTGACGATGGCCTCTTCGAGCACGTATTCCTTCTCGCTGCCGAGCGACGAGAACAGCCGGGTCTCCTTCGGCGGCGATGACACGGTGACCTCGCCGCCGGGGCCGTAGCGCCACGGCAGTCCGCCGTCGGCGACCATGGTGCCCACGCCACTCGCCGTGTAGAACGCCGGAATTCCGGTGCCGCCAGCGCGCAACCGCTCGGCCAGAGTGCCCTGCGGGGTGAGCTCAACCTCGAGCTCACCACCGAGGTAGCGGCGGGCGAAGTCCTTGTTCTCACCGATGTACGAAGCGATAACCCGGCTGATCCGGCCCTCGCGGAGCAGCTCGCCGAGCCCCCACCCATCGACGCCGCAGTTGTTCGACGCGACGTGCAGGTTGGTACTGCCGAGCGCGAGCAGCGCACGAATGAGCACGATCGGTACACCGACCAGGCCGAACCCGCCGACGGCGAGCGACGCACCATCGGGAATGTCAGCGACGGCAGCCGCAGCGGAGGGATAGGTCTTGTCCATGGTTCGAAGTCCTTAGCTGGGCCGAATAGTGGTGTCGTCGGTGCAGGTATCAGCAGCCGCATCGAGCCCGGCAAAGGTCTCGCGGGCCACGGCGAATGCGGCGTTGGCGGCCGGTACGCCCGCATAGATTGCGGTGTGCAGAATCGCCTCGCTGATTTCGGCGCGGGTCAGTCCGTTGGTCAGGGCGGCCCGAACGTGCATCGCGAGCTCGCCCTCGTGCCCGCCGGTGACGAGCGCGGCGATGGTCAGAAAGCTGCGGGTGCGCCGGTCGAGGCCCGGCCTGGTCCAGACTTCGCCCCAGGCGTAGCGGGTGATGAAGTCCTGAAACACGGCGGTTTCGGGGGTGATCGCGGCGGTCGCCGCATCGACGTGCTTGTTGCCGAGTACCGCGCGGCGCACGACCATGCCGTCGTCATAAGCGGATGCTGCGGTGCGGCCTCCCGGCAGCGGCTCGGCCGCGGTGGTGGGTCGCGGCGCCGCGGAACCGACGTCGGCACCAGAACCGACGCCTCCACCAGAACCGGTACCCGAGGCACGACCAGCACCGGCCGGGCCCGGCGTAGCCGATACTCCCGCCACCCACTCCGCCAACAGCGCGCCGACCTCGGCCGGCCGTTCAAGCGACGGCAGGTGCGCGGCCCCGGCGATCACGGCCGATGTAGCGCCCGGGATGCGGGCAGCCAGCTCCCCGAGCTGCGCGGTCGGTGTCACCTCGTCGAACTCGCCCGAGACGCACAGAACGGGCGTGCGAATGCCGCTGAGGGCATCCGTTTGGTCGAAAACGGCGAGCGCCTCGCAGGCGAGTGCGTAGGATTCGTCGTCGATGTCGAGCAGCTGGTTGAGGGCGTGCGCGCCGGCCTTGGGGTCGCGGCCGAGAAAGTCGGTGGCGAACCAGCGGGAGGCGCTGCCGGCGATGAGCGAGGGGGTGCCGCTCGCCCGCACCCCGGCGGCTCGTTCGGTCCAGGCCTCGAACGAACCTATTTTTGCGCCGGAACAGAACACGGCGAGGCTCACGAGGCGGCCTGGGTGGTTCACGGCGAGGGCGAGGCCGATGGCGCCGCCGAGGGAGATTCCGGCGTAGTGAAACGTGTCGACACCAAGGGAATCGACGAGGCCAACGACGGCGTCGGCGACCTCCTCGAGGGTGAATGCGGCCGACGCCTTCGGGCTAAACCCGTGCCCGGGCAGGTTGTAACACAGCACCCGGTGGGTGGCAGCGAGCGCCGGCACGACGGTGGCCCAGAGGTCGGTGGTGGTGCCGAGCGAGGGGCCGAGCACGATCAGTGGCGCGTTGGCGTCTCCGTTTCGCGCCGGCTCGATGGTGCAGTGAATGACGGGCTGGGTCATGCGGTCCTCACGTCATTGTTGGATCGAGCATTGTTCGATCGAGCATTGTTCGAGCGAGCGGGGGCGCCCACCTTCGCGTCGTCTCCTTCGACCATATCGGTAGAGTTGGCCGCCCGGGCACGCCGTGCGGCGGCATCCGATCGCTGGCGAAAGGCGCGCACGACGCGGTCGATGCCGGCCGCCGATTGGCCGGGCTGGCCCTCATAGTCGAAGGCCGCCCAGATCTGCGCGCGCAGTTCGTCGGAACAGCCCTCGGTGATGAGGATGCTCGCGAGGACAACCTGCAGCGGCCGGTTGGTAGCGAACGCCTCCTGGGACGCGCGTTCGACTAGCGCGAACGCCGTGGTCTTGCCGACGGTTTCGGCCAGAATCGTGGTGACTCGCTCACTGAACACAAGTCCGTCGGTCAGGTCGAGGTTGGCGCGCATGCGATCGGGGTCCACGTCGAGGCGAGCGACGAGCGACGCGGCACCGGTCACCGCCGAAATCGTGAGCCGTTCGAGCACCCGCAGCGACTGCCATTCGGCATGCCAGGCCCCGCTCGGGCGCTGGTCTTCAGCGAGCATGCTTCCATACAGAGTGGATGCGAGACCCGGCGTCTGCAGCGCCGCCGCAGTGATCAGCACGGCTGAGACGGGGTTGCGCTTGTGCGGCATAGCGCTGGAGCCTCCCTGGCCGGGGGCGAGGCGTTCGCTCACCTCGGCGATTTCGTTGCGGGAGAGCACCGACACGTCGAGAGCAAAGGTGCCGGCGACCCCGGTCGCGGCGGCCAGCACGGACGCCAGTTCGGAGATGACGACCCGGTTGGTGTGCCAGCTGAGGCGCGGCACGACTAGGCCGACATGGTCAGCGAACCGCTCCAGCACAGTGTCGAGAACCTCCGAGGCTGGTGTTTCACTGCGCCGGGCGCGGCCGATTTCGGTGAGCACGGAGAGGTTGCCGACGGCTCCGCCGAGTTGTACCGGCAGGGAGTCACGAATGCCTTCGAGACGGGTGACGATCAGCAGCACGGCGTCGAGCCAGCCGGCCGCGACGAAGCCGAAGCTCGTCGGCGAGGCCTGCTGGCCGAGGGTGCGGCCGCTCATCACGGTGCCGCGGTGTTCGTCGGCGAGGTCGGCGAGGTCGGCGCCGAAGGAATCGAGCTGGTGGATGAGCTCGCAGATGACCTTGCGGGCCACGATCATCGCGGCGGTGTCGAGAATATCCTGGCTGGTCGCGCCAACGTGAAGGTGGTCCGACGCCCCGGCACGCACCCGTTCGGCGGCGCGGCCGAGGTGTTTCACAAACGGAATCACCGGATTGCCGCCGTTTCTGGCTTCGGCAGCGATGGCGCGGAGGTCGAATTGCCTGGCATCCGCTAGCGCGTCGCAGACTGCGAGCATCCATTCGGGGGCCAGCTCGGCGTCGACGAGCGCGCGAGTCAGCGCAAGCTCGGCGTCGACCATCGCCTGCAACCAGGCCTGATCGCTCGTGAGCTCAGACTCGCGGGTGCCGTGGCTCAGCGGATTGAGCAGCCCGACATCAAAGGTGAAATTAGTCATCAAAGTCCAAAAATACTGTCTCGTTCTCGCCCTGAACGCGAATATCGAAGCGGTATGACTCGGCTCCCCCGACAATTCCCTCTGAGACACAGATGAGTGTGTTCCGGCGGTCAGCAGGCAGGCTGCTGAGCACGGCATCCGTCGCGTGCAGCGCGGCATCCTCGGCAAAGTAGGCCCTGGTGAACAGGTGGTGGGTGACTCCGCGAGCGAAGACCGTCACCAGAATATACGGCGCTGCGGTGCCGGCCGCCCCCGGTTTGAGCGTCGTGAAGGTGTAGTGCCCGGCGATCGTGGTTGCGCAGCGGCCGAACCCGGTGAAGGTGAAGCCGTCGCGGTCGAGACTGCCCAGCTCTCGCACGAGCGTGCCGCTCTCGTCGGCCTGCCAGATCTCGAGCAGGGCGTCGAGGATCGGCTCGCCGGCGCCGTCGGTGACGGTTCCGTGAAAGCGGATGGCGCGGGGATGGTACCCGGGAACCAGTTCAGGTCCGCCCGCATAGGGCAGGGCGTAGCCGTAGAACGGGCCGACGGTCTGCGACGGTGTTTGGAGCTTATTCATCGGCGTCTTCGCTTTCCATCCAGGTGGACTTCGGGCCGGTCAGCACGATGTCCCAGTTGTAGCCGAGCGAGAATTCGGGCACGCTCAGGCTGTGGTCGTACTGCCCGACCAGGCGGGCGCGAGCGTCGGCATCCGCTATCGACTGGTAGATCGGGTCGAGGGCGAACAGCGGGTCGCCGGGAAAGTACATTTGCGTGATCAGGCGCTGCGTGAACGCGGTGCCGAATAGTGAAAAGTGGATGTGGGCAGGTCGCCACGCATTCAGGTGGTTCTTCCACGGGTAGGGCCCGGGCTTGATGGTGGTGAACGAGTATTCGCCGCTGTCTCCGGTGATGGCGCGGCCGACTCCGGTGAAGTTGGGATCGAGCGGCGCTGGGTGCTGGTCGCGTTTGTGCACGTAGCGTCCGCCGGCGTTGGCCTGCCACAGTTCAATCAGCTGGTGTCGCACCGGGCGGCCCTCGCCGTCGAGCACACGGCCGCTCACTGTTATGCGTTCGCCGATCGGTTCGCCGGCGTGCTGGATGGTGAGGTCGCTCTCCAGCACGTTCACGTCGGTGTGGCCGAAGGCGGGTGAGACACGCTCGACCTCTTCCGGGTCGACGCGCACGAGCTCGTGGGTGGGGTGACGCAGCAGGGAACTGCGGTACGGGGCGTAGTCGCGGCGGGGCTGCATCTCGGGTGAGCCGCCGGCGGCGACGCGGGCGGCGGCATCCGCTTCGATCGCTTCGATCTCAATGGTGATGGAATCCTGAGATTCACGGCCAGAGCCCGGCGTAGGGGCCGAAACGAAGTCGTGGGGCACGGTTTCTCCTAGCAACGGTGACAGGTGGATAACATGAGTCTGGCCGAGGGATAACCCTCGGCGAGGCGAGCTTCCGCTCAGTGGAAGTTTGGTCCCGGCAGGTCGCTTCCCAGTGAAGGGGGCACCAGATCGGGACGCTGCAAGTCGGTCATAGTTGCGATGATCATGTCGCCGACTAGCCGCCGGTAGTAGGAGTGCCGCTCGGGTTCGAGCAGGTCACGCCCAAATAGGGTGCGAAACGTATAGCGGTTGGACACATGAAAGAAGCAATAGGCGCTGATCATGACATGGACGTCGAGCGCGTCGATGTCGGTGCGAAACTCCCCCGCAACCGCGCCACGGCGGAGCAGGTCCTGTAGGGCATCGATCGCGGTCGAGTTGAGATCGTGAATGACCGTCGACTTGCTGATGTGCTGGGCGCGATGGATGTTTTCGATACTCACGAGTCGAATGAAATCCGAGTGACTGGTGTGGTGGTCGTAGGTGAACTCTGCGAGCGCGCGTAAACCGTCTATCGGTGACAACTCAGCGACATCGAGTTCGCGTTCGACCGTTCGAATGAGCGCGTAGGCCGTTTCCATCACCTGCAGGTACAGGCTTTCCTTCGATTCGAAGTAGTAATAGATCATGCGCTTGGTGGTGCGCGTCAATTCCGCGATGCGGTCGACGCGGGCTCCGGCGAATCCGCTAGCGGCGAATTCAGCGGTAGCGACTTCGAGGATCTCTCGTTTCGTGCGTTCCGGATCGCGGCGGTTTCCGCCGTCCGCCGGTGTGATCGCGGTCATAGTGCTCCTTCGTACCCTCGCCGAATCCGTTCTCCGGTGGGGGAATCGGCCGACGCAGCCGCCGATTCCCCCACCCTACGCGGGGTGCACTGTTACACAGTGACCCGCGATGCCTGCTCAGTGCTAACTTGCTTCAGCCCGAGCTGACTCATCGGCGTCTGGAAGGTTTCCTTTGCCGTCGCGACGGCGATCACGTTGATGAGGCAAATGATCGCCGTAATCACGGCCACGATGAACCAGGCGTTGGCTCCGTCGCCCGCCACTGCGATCGCGATGGTGGGGGCGAAACCGGCGACCGCGAATCCGATCTGGGTTCCAATGGCCATCCCCGACAAACGCACGGTAGCCGGAAACATCTCGGCGTAGAACGCCGGCCAGACGGCCGAGGTAGCGGTGTAGACAAAGCCGAACATGCCGATTCCGACCAGAAAAATGAGTGGATAATTCGCGATCGCGATGGCATAGAGATAGGCGAACATGAGCGCCGCGCAGCCCAGCGAGCCTGCGATGAAAACGGGCTTTCGTCCGACCCGATCGGAGAGCATAGCCCACAGCGGAATCGTGCCGAGCGCGGCGACATTGGCGAGCACGCCGACCCACAGCATGGTGGTTCGGTCCAGGCCCACGGTGTTCACCGCGAAGCTCAGTGCGTAGACCGTGAAAATGGTACTGACCGACGCGATCAGGGCTGCCGCGATAACGCGCAGGACCCCGCGCCAGTGGTCGCGGAACAGTACCCGCACGGGAACCTCGGCGACGACACCCCCGGCGACTTCCGCCGTGAATACCGGGGTTTCGTCAAGCGTGCGGCGAATCAGGAAGGCGACGACGATAACAATGGCGCTGATCCAGAACGGGATTCGCCAGCCCCAGCTGAGCAATTGGGCCTCGGGCAGCAGCGCCACAGGAATGAAGACGGCGGTGGCGAAGATCTGACCGGCCTGGGTGCCGCTGAGCGTGAAGCTGGTGAAGAACGCGCGGCGATGGTCAGGGGCGTGTTCCATCGACATGGAATTCGCACCGGCCTGCTCTCCACCAGCCGAGAACCCCTGGGCGAGGCGCAGCAGCACGAGCAGTACGGGTGCGGCGACGCCGATCTGCTCGTAGCTCGGGAGGAACCCGACTAGCACTGTCGAGATTCCCATGAGCAGCACTGTAAGCACGAGTACCTTCTTGCGCCCGACGGTGTCGCCGAGGTGACCGAGAACGAGGGCGCCGATCGGGCGGGCGAGGTAGCCGACGCCGAAGGTAGCCAGGGCGAGCAGGGTGCCGGCCAGCGGGTTGCTGTCGGGGAAGAATACGCGGCCGAAGACCAGTGCCGCAGCGGTGCCATAGATGAAGAAATCGTAGTATTCGAGAGCGCTGCCGATCCAGGCTGCGGCGGCGGCGCGGCGCGGGTTGGCCTTTGTGACGGCGGGTGCGGTGCTCGGGGTTGATCCAGGGGTCATCATTGATCCTCTTGTCAGTTATGTCTGAGTGTGGTCGGTGCCGGGTGGAACGGTCCTAGTCGGTCGGTCTCCCCCGCTCCTCGGCGCGTTGCGACGCAAGCCGCACTGGGGCGTTGGCTGCGCCGTATCCGTCGTAGCCCCGGGTTCGTTGCACGATCTCGAAGAAGACCTGGCCGATCGGCATCGTGTAGACGTGGAGAAAATCGCCCCGGTCGTCACGGTCGAAGAGAATCTCAAGCGAGCGCAGAGTCTCGACTCTCTCAGCACCCAGGTCAAGCCGGGCGTCGAGGTCCTCGTAATAGTTCTGTGGAATCGGCAGCAGTCGGGTGCCCCTGGCCCGAAGCACAGAAACTGTCGCGACGAGATCGTTCGTGTGCAGTGCAACGTGGTTGGGGTAAACCTCCGTCTCCCCTGGCTGCAGCGGCGTCACGTTGAGAGCGAGACGGATGCCGCGGTCGGCTGTGACGAGGCTGCGGCTGCGGACCAGCCCGGCTTCGCCGGCGAGGTCGAGGCTGTCGGACACGGTGAGGCCGAGGATGCTCTGATAAAAGAGGACGGCCTCGTCGGCGCGCTGCCAAGGCTGCACCAGCGCGATGTGATCCACGTGTGTGATGCCGGTGTGAGGCAGAGTCGAAGACGCGGTCGGGATGCTGGCACCCGGGCCGAATTCAGCCAGCCAACCAGGGGTCTCGCCGGCGCGTTCGCTGAAATACACCTCCGTGCCGTCAGGCGCCAGGATACCGTTGAGAATGTCTTCGTCAGTGGCGCGGTCCCGGGGCAGCAGATGTGAGCGCAGGGCGACTGCCCGGGCGGACGCACACTGGACGTTGGAGACCTCGAACCCAATGGCCGCGACGCGCGGTCGCGTCCCCTCGAGGTCGCCGTTCACGATGATGTGCACATCGGCCTGCGACCAGAGCTGGGCGTTCTTGCGCTGGTGCTTGCCCCGGTGGATGAAGCCGAGTTGTGTCAGGAGGTCGTCGACTGCGGATCCATTGCCCGGTTGCACCTCGATGAAGCTGAAGCCGCGGCTGGCATCGACGCGGGGCAGCCCGGCAAGGAGGGCAGGAGCAGGCACAACATCAGTCACGGCAGATTCCGTCACAGCGAGCGGGAGCCGGGCCGCGCGGGCCGCGTCCTCGAGCAACACGAGGGAACGCCGGGCGTCTCGGGCGGTAACCCCGGGGTCGCCCTGCCGAAACACATCGTTGAAGACCTCCAGGGAGAGGGGTCCCTGGTATCCGGCGTGCACAACTCGGGCCACGAAATCAGCGAGGTCCCAGCTGCCCTCGCCCGGGAACAATCGGAAGTGCCGGCTCCAGCTGAGCACGTCGAGGTTCATGAGCGGGGCATCCGCCAACTGGCAGAAGAAGATCTTCTCACCCGGGATGGTTGCGATCGCGCCGAGATCGCTTCCGCGGGACAGAATGTGGAAGCTGTCGAGGCAGACGCCGAGGGCGTCATGGTCGACCTGCTCGACCAGGCGCCAGGCGTGGTCGTAGGTGGAGACGAATTTTCCCCAGGCGAGCGCCTCGTAGGCGACGCGCACGCCGTGTTGTGAGGCCAGCACCGCCAAAGCTCCAAGCTGGTCGACGGCAACCGATTCCCCGGGGAGAGTAGCGGTGCCCACATTGGAGCACAGCAGCATGGTGTCAACGCCAAGACGGTTCATGAGCTCAAATTTGTGATCAGCGCGGCGGAGGTTGCGAGCGAGTTGGTCTGGTGCGACTCCTTCGAAATCACGGAACGGTTGGTAGAGGTCGATCGAGAGGCCGAGGTCGGCGGAGCGGGCCACGACCTCCTCCGGTGACATCCGACTCGTGACCAGGTCGAGTTCAAACAGCTCGTAACCGTCGAATCCGGCATCGGCGATGGCCGTGAGCTTGTCGCCGAGCGACCCGCTGATGCACACGGTCGCGATAGAGGAGCGCATCAGACCCGCCCCCAGGCCGCAACGACGCGTGAGGCCGCGCCGTCGCCGAGCAGTTCCAGGAAATGCGTGCGCATGCGTATTGCGTCGGGTTCGGAACCGGTGATCAAGCGGATGCTGTCGACGGCCTGGCCCACAGCCATACGTCCTCCGTCGAGCACCTCGTGGCCAAGCGAGCGTGCCGCTCGCAACAACTCAGTATCGATCGGGCGGTAGACGATGTCGGCGACCCACGCAGTCGCGGCGAGCGCGGTCACGTCGACGGGAAGTCCGGGGTGTTCCTTCATGCCGGTCGGGGTAGCGTGCACGACGCCATCGGCGGTGGCCAGATCGGTGTGCAGGGAATCCGTGGTGCTCACGCACACCTCCTGGTCGGGAAACAGCGGAGCATAGGCGTTGACCAGGGCTTGTGCGCGCTCGGGCAGCACGTCCACGATCGCGAGCCGGTGCACGCCGAGTGTCAGCAGCGCGTAGGCCGTGGCGCTGCCGGCACCACCGGAACCGAACTGCACAATGCGGTTGCGCCGCGCATCGGGAAGTCCGGTGAGCAGGGCTGAGCGAAACCCGGTCCAGTCCGTGTTGTGACCGATCAGCCGACCGCTCTCGATGAGCACCAGGTTCACGGCACCGATGTGTTCGGCGGCCGGAGTGAGCTCGTCGAGGAACGGGATGACGATTTGTTTACAGGGGTGCGTCACGTTGAGGGCTGCAAAGCCCTGCTCGCGCGCTTCCGCTAGTATCGCGCCGACCTCTTCCGGCGCTCGTCCCGATTCGAGCAGGTCGAGAATGCGGTATTCGTAGTCGAAGCCGAGGTGGCGACCCTCGCGCTCGTGCATCGGCGGGGTCAACGATGCGGTGATGCCCTCGCCGATGAGCCCGACGAGAAATTCGGTCGGCGCAGTCATTCGACAGCCCCTGCCGTGTTGTGGAAGGCATCCACTTGGGCTACCCGGCTAGCGAGCAGCTCCAGGGCAAAGTCGTAGCCCTTGGGACCAGCGCCGACGATTACAGATTCTGCGATGTCAGACAGGAAGGAGTGGCGGCGGAACGGTTCACGCGCGTGCACGTTAGTAAGGTGCACCTCGACCATCGGCAAGGCCACGGCCGAGATCGCATCGCGGATTGCGACCGACGTGTGGGTGAATGCGCCAGCGTTGATAATGATTCCCGCTGCGCGCTGACGCATGGCGTGGATCGCGTCGATCAACACGCCCTCATGGTTGCTCTGCACGAATTTGACGTCCACGCCCACCCGCTCAGCCGTACCGGAAATTCGTTGTTCGAGGTCGGCGAGGCTGGTGGTGCCGTACTTCGCCGGCTCTCGGGAACCGAGCAGGTTCAGGTTCGGTCCGTTCACCACGAGCACGAGCGGGCGTTCGGGCCGGTCGGAAATCGTCATTGATTCATGTCCTTGGTTATGAGGTTTATTAAGTACGGACTAGTTAGTACATTATGGAAATGGTGGACCTTCTTGTCAAGGCCCCGGGCAAGGTTCGACTCGAATGTGACCAAGAGCAGGCGTCTCGCGGTCCGAGCAGGGGCAAGATTAAAGCAGGAGGCCGGTGTACTGCTCGGCGAGCATGCACTGGGCGAGCGGCGAGTGGGTGACGTAGTCGAGCTGGCCGAGCTGGCTGCGGTAATCGAACGCGCCGGTCTGCAGATCGCCGGGGCTGGTGTGCAGCATCTCGGTCATCCAGCGGGAGAACTGTTGCACCCGCCACTGCCGGGCCAGCGCGGTCTCGCTGTACCGACCGAGCAGCGTCTCGTCTTGGGCGTAGAAGGCGGTGAGCGCGCTCGCGAGCTGGGTGACGTCGGAGATGGCCGAGTTGAGGCCCTTCGCGCCGGTCGGCGGCACGATGTGGCCGGCGTCGCCGACTAGAAACAGGTTGCCGTAGGCGAGCCGCGACGCCACGAAGCTGCGCATCGGGGTGATCGATTTGTCGGTGATCGGGCCTTGATTCAGGGTCCAGCCGGGCGTGCCGAGCCGGGTCTGCAGAGCTTCCCAGATGCGGTCGTCCGACCAGTTCTTGATATCGTCGGCCGGATCGACCTGCAGGTACAGCCGTGAGACGACCGGCGAGCGCATCGAGAGCATCGCGAAACCATCTTCGTGCAGCGCGTAGACGAGTTCGTCCGAGGACGGTGCCACGTCAGCGAGAATGCCGAGCCAGGCGTAGGGGTAGCTGCGGTCGAACAGGGTGATTTCTTCGGCAGGGATCGACGCGCGGCAGATGCCGTGAAATCCGTCGGCACCCACCACGAAGTCGGCGTCGATGGTGTGCGCTTCGCCATCGTGTACGAAGGTCACGCTCGGGTTCTTCGTGGTGAGCGAGTCGACGGCCACATCGGAGGCTTCGTAGTAGATCGTCGATCCGGCCTGCTCGTGGGCTGTGACGAGGTCTTTCACGACCTGCTGCTGGCCGTAGACGGTGACCGTGCGGCCGATCAGCTCGTTGAAGTTCACATTGTGTCGCTCACCGGCATATTGCAGAAAGATTCCGTCGTGCTGCAGGCCCTCGGATGCGAGGCGGTCACCCAGCCCGAGGCGGGTCAGGGTCTCGACCGAGCCCTGTTCCAGCACGCCGGCGCGGATGCGCCCCTGCACGTAGTCCTGCGAGCGGTTTTCGACGACGATCGAGTCGATGCCGGCATCACGCAGGGCCCAGCTCAGGAGAAGTCCGGCTGGACCGGCGCCGATGATAGCGACGCGGGTTGTTTCGTGGGGCACGGGTTCTCCTAGCGACGATGACAGGGGGTGTTGCGATCAGTGTGCCGGTCTGGGCCAGACGCTAATGGACGTATTCCACTCAGTGAAAGTTGAGTTGTCGATGGGCTTTGGGTGGCTACTGCTGGGCACGCCGGTAGCCGAGGGCACGGCTGACACCCTGCGCGGCAACGCGCACGGCCCGCTCCTGCTCGGGGTTGGCGGTGTCAGTGGTGCGGATCACGATCGACACGGCGGCCACGACCAGCCCGGTCCGATCCCGGATCGGAGCGGCAATCGAACTGGAGCCCAGCGTCATCTCCTCGGACATGCGGGCCACGCCGGTCAGACGAATCTCGGCCAGTCGTCGGCGCACGGCGTCCGGCTCTGTCACCGTGCCGGGAAGAAAGCGCTCCAGACTCGTTGCCAGATAGTCCTGCACGACATCGGTTGGAGCGTGTGCCAGGAGCACGAGGCCAACCCCGGTGGAGTGCAGCGGCAGACGCGCACCCACCCGTGAGGTCAGGCGAACAGCGTGGTGCCCGGATAGCTTCTCCAAATAGAGAGCATCTCGCCCGTCAAGAATGGCGAGGTGCACGTGTTCCCGCGTCGTCTCGTAGAGGTCTTCCAGATAGGGCAGCGCGATCGTGCGCAGGTTGCGGGCCGTCGGAGTCTGCACGCCCAGCTCCCACAACTTCATGCCGAGCGAATACTGGCCATTGTCCTGGCGGGTCAGGCCGCCCCAGCCGACCCACTCCGCGACCAGCCGATGAGTGGTCGAGAGGGGAAGGCCGACGCGTTGGGCGATCGCCGTGAGGGAGAGTGTGAAGGACGTCGCCCCGGCGGGCGTGGCGAAGGCGTCGAGGATGGCGAAGAGTCGCGCCGCGACGGAACGATCGTCGACCGTTACGCCGTTCTCGGCGCCGCTCGTGCGTTTCTGTGCTGGTTTTCCGCTCATCACCCGCCACGCTACCGGTTGCTTCCACTGAATGGAACCCGTCGGTGGTTACCGGCATGCGCTCCACCCGTTGTGCGCCGCGCGGCCGGCCTGGCTGCCGGCACTGATCTGCAAGGTCGGGTCCACGACGCTCTCCTATCGACTGAGCTGCATTGAGGACCTGCACGCCATGCTCACAGAGAACGGTGATTGGGTCGAGCTGGGTACCGCCGACGAGAAGAAGGCGGCCAAGCCCGACACCGTCGAGGCCTGGGGTCGCGCGGAGAGCAACCCGGTCGGAGGCTGGTACGGCCTGAAGAACGGGTTTCGCGGTCGTTTCGGCATGTACGTTCCGCCGTTGCTCGAAGCCCTCGGCCTTGCCGAGGGCGAGCACAACCCGCGCAATAACCGGATGCGCGCGCTCTAAGCACTGTCGGGTCGCGGCCGTCCGGGCGAGCGTCGGCGCTGGGCGCACGTTGGCTCGCCTGGCGAAGGTTTGATCCTGCGCCCAGCCACGAAACCTGCGCCCGGCCACGAAACCCCGACCACCCCAGAGCGGATGCCCCGCTTGGCCCTACGCGCGCGCGTGCGCCTCCAGCAGCTGCCGCTCGGCCCGCTCGAGGTACTCGACCATGAGCGCGGCGGCCTCGGTGCGCGCACCCGCCTCGAAACGCTCGAGGATTCCCGCGTTCTCGTCAACATAGGGCGCGTGGAACAGCGGGTCAGCGACCATGGAATGAAATACCAGCCGCATCTCCGCGAGCACCTGAGCCATCTGCCGACTCAATCTCTCGCTGCCGGCCAGCGCCACGACGCCGGCATGAAAGTTCTGGTTGGCGCCGGCCATATCGGCCACAGAGCTCCGTGACCGGGCCAGGCGGGCGCGCTCGATCGCGGCGTGCAGGGCATCCGTTGTGGGGCTGGCCGACCATAACAACGCCGCCGGTTCCAGAAAGCGCCGCACCCGGTAGATCTCACGGATGTCATCGGCGGTCGGTCGTGCCACGAACACACCCCGGTTCGGGATGCGCGCCACCATGTGCTCGATGGCGAGCGTCGCAAAGGCCTCCCGGAGGGTGTTCCGGGAGACGCCGAGGAGATCGCAGAGCCGCTCCTCCGACAGCTTCGTACCGGGAACCAACTGCCCGGCGGCGATGCGCCCGCGCAGCACCTCCGCGGCCCAGCTGCCGGTCTCGGCGTGGCGCACCTTCGCGCCCTGACGCCGCAGGTCGGCAAAGATCTGGTCGAGAGTCATTCCCCCAGAGTAGCGATTGGGCCGCTCAGGTATCGATGCGAGCGATGGCCTCGTTCAGGGCAACGTTGTCTCCCGCGGCCACGAGCACACCGCCCAGCGTTCCCGAGCGGTGCGCCACGACGGTCGATTCCATCTTCATGGCTTCGAGCACCAGAAGAGGATCGCCCGCGGCCACCGTGGAGCCCTCCTCGACCAGCCATTTGACCACGGTGCCGACCATGCCGGAGTGGAGCTCGGCCGGGTCGGATTCGTCGATCACCGGCGCCGCGACAGCGGGAGCGCCGTGCACGAGGCCGCCCAGCAGGCTCTCTGGCAGCCCGAGCGCCACCCGACGCCCGTCGAGTTCGATCGTGATGGTGCGGCGGCCCACCGGCGCGGCGGCCGGGGCGAGCGAGGGGTCGGCCGCGAGCTGCTCGGCGAATTCGGTCTCGATCCAGCTCGTGTACACGCCGAGCCGGTCAGGCCCGGTGAACGCCGGCAGGTCGACGACGGCGCGGTGAAAGGGCAGCACGGTCGGCAGCCCGGCGATCTCGAACTCGGCGAGCGCCCGGCGCGCCCGGCGCAGGGCCTGCGGCCGGTCGGCGCCGGTCACGATGAGCTTGGCGAGCAGCGAATCGAATTGCGGCGCCACCGAATCATTAGAGCGGATGCCCGCATCCACCCGGATTCCCGGCCCCGTCGGTACGGTGAACGTGGTTACGGTGCCCGGCGCGGGCAGAAAGCCGCGGCCCGGGTCCTCGGCGTTGATGCGGAACTCGAAGGAGTGGCCGCGCGGCACCGGGTCTTCGGCAACCGGCAGCTCTCCGCCGGCGGCGATGGCCAGCTGGGCAAGCACGATGTCAACGCCGGAGGTCTCTTCGGTGATCGGGTGCTCCACCTGCAGGCGCGTGTTCACCTCGAGAAAGGAGATGCTGCCGTCCTCGGCCAGCAAATACTCCACGGTGCCGGCGCCGGCGTATCCGGCCTCACGGCAGATGGCCTTCGCCGAGGTGTAAATAAGATCCCGCTGCTCAGCGGTGAGAAACGGTGCCGGCGCCTCCTCGACCAATTTCTGGTTGCGGCGCTGCAGCGAGCAGTCGCGGGTGCCGACGACGATCACCCCGCCGTGCCCGTCGGCCAGAATCTGCGCTTCGACGTGCCGGGGCCGGTTCAGAAAGCGCTCAACGTAGCATTCGCCGCGACCGAACGCGGCCATGCTCTCGCGCACGGCGGAGTCGAACGCCTCCTCGATCGCGTCCAGCTCCCAGACCACCTTCATTCCGCGGCCGCCACCGCCGAACGCCGCCTTGATGGCGACCGGAAGGCCGTGTTCCTCGGCGAAGGCACGCACCTCCACAGCGGTCTCGAGGGTGCCGTTCGAGCCGGCCACGAGCGGAGCGCCGACTCGCACGGCGATTTCGCGCGCCGACACCTTGTTTCCCAGCAACCGGATGCTCGCCGGGCTCGGGCCGATCCAGATCAGCCCGGCATGCTGCACGGCCTGGGCGAAATCGGCGTTCTCGGAGAGAAAACCGTAGCCGGGATGCACGGCGTCGGCACCGGCCCGCCGGGCGATGGCCAACAGTTTCGGCACATTGAGATAGGTGTCAGCTGGGCTGTCACCGCCCAGCGCGTAGGCCTCGTTGGCCATACCCACGTGCAGGGCGTCGGCGTCGACATCCGCGTAGACAGCGACGGAGGTGAGCCCGGCATCTGAGCAGCCACGAATGATGCGCACGGCGATTTCGCCACGGTTGGCGATGAGTACTTTCTGCACGGTTCAGCTCTCGTTTGAAGGAATTGGAGTGAAGCGGATGCGCGCGCCGGTTCCGAGCTGCGCCGCCCGGTCCAGGTCGGCGTGCAGGACGACGCCGAGCACCGGGTAGCCGCCGGTGACCGGGTGGTCGGCGAGAAACAACACCGGAACACCAGACGCCGGCAGCTGGATGGCGCCGGAGACGGTGCCCTCACTCGGCAGTTCGCCATCCCGCGCACGTTCCAGCGCCGGCCCGTCGAGGCGCAGACCGATGCGGTTCGACTGAGCGGTGACGCTCCACTCGGAGCGATCGAAATCGGCGAGCGTGTCGGCGCTGAACCAGTCGGCGCGCGGGCCGGGCACGTACCGCAGCACGGTGACCTCGGCCGGCGGGGCCGGCGACGGTTCGGCGGCACCGACCACGCTGGTCGGCGGGGCCGGAAGCACCGGCAGTTCGGCACCTGCCCTGAGGGGCGCCGGTCCGATGCCGGACATCGAATCGGTGGAACGGCTGCCCAGCGTGAGCGGCAGGTCCAGGCCGCCGCGCACGGCGATATAGCTGCGTACGCCCCCGAGCGGGGTGCCCAGGCTGAGTTGTTCGCCGGCGTGCAGCGCGAACGGGGCGTCGGTGGGGACGACGCGGGGGGCGGCATCCGCTTTACTGATCGTGATCAGAACGGATGCCCCCGCCACCGCGAGTACCTGCTCGGTACGGGCTTCGAGCACGAGGCCGCCGAGGGCGTTTTCGAGCACAGCGGCCGAGCCGGGGTTGCCGACCAGCCGGTTGGCGCGGCGCAGGGCGCCACGATCGAGGGCGCCGGCGCCGGCCACACCGAGGTGGGCGAGGCCGGGGCGGCCGAGATCCTGCACGGTGGTTTGCAGGCCGGGCTGCACGACGACGAGGTCCCCGGGGCGCTGTGCCTCCGCCATCGAGGCCGTCGAGGCCGTCGGAGCGACGCGCAGGAACTCACGCACGGCACGAAACTGCACCCGGTTGCCGGGTTGCACCAGGGCCGGCTGGTCGCGGTCGAGGTTCCACAGGGCGGCGTCGGTGCGGCCGATCAGCTGCCAGCCGCCGGGACTGACCCGCGGATACACGGCCGAATAGCCGTCGGCGAGCGCCACCGCGCCGGCCGGCACGGCCTTCCGCGGGGTGGCGCGCCGGGAGACGCGCAGGCGGTCGTCGCTGACGAGGTACGCGAAGCCGGGGGCGAAGCCGCCGAACGCGGCGGTCCACAGCTGACCGGTGTGCGCCGCGATCACGCCGCCCTGGCTCAGGCCGGTGAGCTCGCCAACCTCGGCGAGGTCGTCCCCGTCATAAATCACGTCGATGGTCACGAGCCCGTCGTTCCCGGCCTGAATCGCGCGCGGTTTTATCGCGCGCAGCCGGGCAGCAAAGCTGCGGGCCGCTGTTGCCGAGTCGGCCGTCACGAGCACGGTTTCAGCGGCCGCGACGACATCGACCTGCCCGGGCAGCGGATGCTCACGCAGCGCCTCATACAATCCGAGGACCTCGGTGAGCGTGCCGAGCGGCACGAGCACCGCCCGCTCACCCACGGCCCGGATGGATCGAATGGGGGTCGGCATCCGCTAAACGAAACTGGCGATGGACACGCCGGCGGCCAACAGCGCGGAACGCACCGCTGCGGCGAGCCGCACGGCGTCGGGGGTGTCGCCGTGCAGGCAGATGCTCGCTGCCGGCACCGCGATGACCGAACCATCGACGGCGACGACGGTGCCCTCGAGGGCGAGGCGCACGACCTGCGCCGTCACCGCGTCGACCGAGTGCAGCACCGCGCCCGGCAGCGTGCGTGACACCAGGCTGCCGTCGGGGTTGTAGGCACGATCGGCGAAGGCTTCGGCCACGGTGCGCAGGCCCGCGGCCTGGGCAACTCGTTCGATCTCACTGTTCGGCAGCACCATGAGCGGCAGGGCCGGGTCGACGGCGAGCACGGCGTCGACCACGGCGCGGGCCTGCACCGGGTGACGAGCGATCGTGTTGTACAGGGCGCCGTGCGGTTTCACGTACTGCACCCGCGTGCCGGCCGCGCGGGCGAGGGCCTGCACCGCGCCGATCTGGTAGATCACGTCGTTGCCGAGCTCAGCCGCATCCATCTCGATGAACCGGCGGCCGAAACCGGCCAGGTCGCGATAGCCGGGGTGCGCGCCCACCGTCACGCCAGCAGCGGCGGCAGCAGCGCAGGTCGCACGAATAGTCGTCGGGTCGCCGGCGTGGAATCCGCCGGCCACGTTGACGCTCGTGACCGAAGCGATGATGGCGGCATCGTCGCCGAAGGTCCAGTTGCCGAAAGATTCTCCGACGTCGCTGTTCAGATCGATCGTTGCCATAGGTTCTATGCTGCCGTATCGGTCGGCTTCACGAGGGCGGATGCCGACAACAGCGCATCCCAGGCGAAGGTCGCCAGCCAGTGCGAGGACATGAACTCCTGCGCGACGACGGCCTCGAGTCCGGCCCGCAACAGCGGTTCCCTGGCCGCGGTCAGGGCCGCCACTGCTGGTGCCGACTCCGGCGCCCGACCCAGCGCACGCAGAATGCGTGCCACCTGCCCGGCGCGGGAGAGGTTCAGCCCGTGCAGGTGCACGAGGTAGCCGTCGGTTTCATCGGTGACCCGAAACGGGCGCACGATGCGTGAATCGGCCGTCAAGCTGGGCAGAAAGGACACGAACCAGGCGTCGAATTGCTCGGGCGCCAGCACCCGGCGCAGCAGGTCTGCCTCGCTCAGACCGGCGGAAAGAAAGTCCTGGCCGCTCATTTCCCAGTCGCCGGGCCAGTCGGCATCCGCTTCGAACCAGGCGAGGGTCGCGGTTTCACAGGCCGCAGCAGCGTCGGCGCGGCCGAGGGCTCGAAAAGCGTCGAGCATCAAGCCAAGCCCGAAAGCCGTATTGGTGTGCAGACCGTGACGCACCGGCCATTCGGCCTTGCCCGCCCAGGCCACGAACAGTTCGGCCACAGTGTCGACGATCGGATCGAGAGCGGATGCCCACCCGCGAATCTCGGCGTCGGTCGACGCCGCGCAGGTGGCCGCGAGCCGCACCAGCCAGGCCCAGCCGTATGGGCGTTCCCAGCTGGGGTTGGCGAGCAGGTACGCGCCCTCGACGCGCAGCTTCTCCACCGTGAGGTTGGCGCCGATCGCTTGACGGAGGGCAGCCTCCCGCTCACTGTCCAGACCGTGCTCGAGCAGCATCACGCCCAGGGCGTGCATGTGCACGCAGGAATGCCAGTCGAACGAGGTGTAGAACGACGGGTGGATCTGCTCGGGCGTTGGTCGATCATCCGCTGAATGCGTGGTGTGGTGCGCCGAGTGCGGGTAGGGCCTGGCCAGATTGTCGAGAACGACATCGGCGTAGGTCGGTGCCAGCCCAGCCAGCAGTGCGGGTGCGTCGAGAACGGTTGATGCGTCGGGCATGGTGCTCCACTTCGTTGTGCGGTTTAGAACGCGAGAAAGTACATCAGGGCAACGTTGACGCCGAGCATGGGCACGCCGGTACCGACCTGCGCCTTGATCACCCCGTACTTATCCTTCATCTCCAGCAGGGCTGAGGGAACCAGGTTGAAGTTGGCGGCCATGGGGGTGACCAGGGTGCCGCAGAATCCGGAGAGCATGCCGATGGCAAAGACGGCGGCCGGGTTGCCGTCAAAGATCTGCACGAGTACCGGCCAGCCGATGGCGGCGGTCATGATCGGGAATGCCGCGAAGGCGTTGCCCATCAGCACGGTGAACAGGAACATGCCAACGCAGTAGACGAGCACGGCGGCGATCAGCGAGCCGTCCGGCAAAACGACGGTCGCGAGGGTGCCCACGGCCACGCCCACGCCGGCCTTGGTGAAGAGGATGCCCAGAGTCGACAACATTTGCGGCAACAGTGCCGCCCAGCCGATCGACTCCAGAATCCGACGCCCTTCGAGAATGGGGGTGAAGAGCTGGCGCGGCCGCAGAATGAACAGGCCGACGATCACGCCCGCGAGCGAACCGATTCCGAGAGCGACCAGGGTCGTGTTGACCGGGCTGATCAGCAGCTGTCCGTTGATGGAGATGTAGGGGGCCAGCAGCACGATGAGCACCGTGACGACCGGCAGGGTCAGTGCTGGGATGAACAGTTTGTTGCCGAATCGGCGAGAGGAGACATCGCGTTCCTCAGCAGTGGTCGTGCGTGCCCGGCCGTCTTTGAGCCGGCCGGTGCTCGCGAGCACGACCATGACGATGACGGCGATACCGAGAATCCAGCCGGGAGCCTGTTCGCTCTGCACCCAGGTGCCGTAGAAGAAGCAGAGGCCCAGGAGGCCCCAGAAGGCTGAGCTTCCCCAGCGGCGAGGGTGGCCCGCATCGCCGGCGATGAGCAGCGCCCAGGCCAGAAAGAGCGCGCCGACAAACCAGTAAACCGCTTCAACGCCAATCATGCCGTGCCTCCTGCGTTGATGATCTCGACGTTGTCGGCGGCCTCGATGGCGCGCACCTCGCGGTCGAGCTGTTTGTCGAGTCGAAGCAGCCGGAATCCATGCACGAGCAGGGCGGCGATGGCGGTCGGGATCGCCCAGACGGCAACGTGCAGGGGGTCGAGCTGCAGACCATAGGTGGCATCGACGAAGGTGGTGATCAGCAGAATCGAGCCGACGGCCACGAAGATATCTTCGCCAAAGAACACGCCGACGTTGTCGGTCGCCGCCGAATGCGCCTTGATCTTCTCCTTGATCGGGTCGGGAACCGTGCCGTAGCGCCGCAGGGCCGCGCCCTCCGCCATCGGAAAGATGAGTGGGCGCACGGTCTGCGCGTGGCCGCCGACACTGTTGAGGCCGAGCGCCGCCGTGGCCTGGCGAATAACGAGGTAGCCGATCAGCACCCGGCCCGTGGTCAGCCGCGACAGCCGGGAAATCAGTCGTTTGGCCTGCTGTTGCAGGCCGAAGCGTTCGATCAGTCCAATAACCGGGAGCACGATCACGAAAACGGTCACCGAGCGACTGCTGGCAAAGCCCGTTCCGAAGGCATCCAGAATCTCCAGCGGCGTCAGCCCGCCGAGCAGAGCCGTGACGATCCCAGAGACCGTGACCACGACCAGGGGGTTCATGCGAATGGCAAACCCCACGATGACGAGCAGCACACCAATCAGTACGAGCATATTTCTCCCAGTAGCGCCCGCGTACCCGGGTATCCGGGTACGCCAAATAAACCCGTGATCACCGGGGGTATTGCTCGCCATTTCAGAGCGGATGCCCGATCAGCGTTTTCCAGAGCCTACCGAATTGTTGAACAATCCCACAAGGTTTTGGCCGCAAGTTCTGTCGAGCCCCCTCGCGCAATCGCTTCAAATCTAAAAGAGTTCTCACGGTGCGCTTGCGCCCGGCTTAGCTGCGGGCGCCACCGTGAAGCACGGATTACCCCCACAGGTTCCCCACGTAGACGTCGACAATGTTTGATCGGGGTCAAAATCGTAGCCCGTCCGACATGCACCTAGCATGGCAACTGCCACCGACACCCGAGCACGCGAACAAATGCCGACCCAGATCATCGACCCCCTAATGGGTGTGACCCATAAAGGGTAGACAGGGAGTGCACTCCTCAATATTGTATTAATACCTACGGCAATACAGTCCGCGGGATGCGATCGATAACTGGAGTGAAGCACATGATGCGAAGCAAAGTTAAGACCGGCGCCCTCTCGGCGCTCCTGATCGGCACGTTAGTCGGTACCGGCGGTTTTCTGTCGGCCGGCGCAGCCTCAGCCGCCATCGCGCCGGGGTCACTGACTACGACCACGTCAACGTCTGCGGATGTCGACCGTTGGGTCGTTCCGCAGACTCAACAGGGCGGCGACTACTGGACCGCCGAGCGCATGCAGTCCGCCATCCCCGGCGAAGTACTGGTGCAGGACAACGTCGCGGCCGGCATGATCGGCGCCGTCGCAGCCGGAGCCACCTCGCTCGTGGCCCCGCAGCAGGCCGACCCCGACCAGTCGCCCACGGCCACCCAGGTCTCCCCCATCTCGCACATCGGCAAGATCTTCTTCACCCTCGGCGGCACCGACTACGTTTGTTCCGGCAACTCCATCTCGGCCGCGAACGAGAACACCGTCGTCACTGCCGGGCACTGCGTCAATGAAGGTCCCGGCAACTTCGCCTCACGCCTCATTTTCGTGCCGGCCTACGAGAACGGCTCGGCACCGTTCGGCCAGTGGAATGCCACCGAGCTCTACGCTCCCACCCAGTGGAGCAATAACGGCGATATCAGCTATGACACCGGCTTCGCCATCGTCGCCTCGCCCACCGGAACCTCGCTGAGCGACAGCGTCGGAGCCTCGGGCGTCACGTTCAACCAGAGCCGCGGCCTCACCTACACCGCCTACGGTTACCCGGCGGCCCCGCCCTTCACCGGCGAGACCCTGCAGTCCTGCTACGGCACCGCCAGCGCCGACCCCTACGGCCAGAGCCAGTCACAGGGAATCCCGTGCGACATGACCGGCGGCTCCTCTGGCGGCCCGTGGATGATCGGCAACGGCTCCAGCGGCCTGCAAAACTCAGTCAACAGCTTCGGCTACAACAACATCGCCAACACCATGTTCGGCCCGTACTGGGGCTCGGTCATCGAGAATACCTATGTCGCAGCATCCGCTTGATCCGAGCGACGCAGCCGACGTGGCCCGCCAAAAGCTCGACCCCGAGACTGACGATTGGAACGACGAGCGGATGCGCGCGGCCCGGCCGCGCAGCATCCGCCTGAACCCAGACGGGTCGCGCGAACAGGACACCGACGAACCGGAATCCTGAATACCTGAAGGTCCCGCCCAGAACCTGAGCGGGGCCTTCAGATTTGGCGACTAGACCGGAGCCAGTTCCTCAACCGTAAACGCGGCCTCGGTAGTGTCCTCGATGTCCTGCAAGCTCACGCCCGGGGCTCGCTGCCGCAACACGAGGCCGGTCGGCGTGACGTCGAAGACGGCGGTGTCGCTGATGATACGGTCCACGACGCGCACGCCGGTCAGCGGCAGGGTGCACTCGGTGACGATCTTCGGCGTGCCGTCTTTGGCGACGTGCTCGGTGAGCACCACCACCCGCGGGGTGCCGGCCACGAGATCCATTGCGCCGCCCATCCCCTTGACCATCTTGCCCGGGATGGTCCAGTTGGCGAGGTCGCCAAGCCCGGAGACCTGCATGGCGCCGAGAATGGCGACTTTCACGTGGCCGCCGCGGATCATGCCGAACGACGTCGCCGAGTCGAAGATCGACGCCCCGGGCAGCACTGTGACGGTCTGTTTGCCGGCGTTGATCAGGTCGGCATCTTCCTCGCCCTCGAAGGGGAACGGCCCCATGCCGAGCAGGCCATTCTCGCTCTGCAGGGTCACGTGGATTCCCTCGGGCAGGTTGTTGGCCACGAGCGTCGGAATGCCGATCCCGAGGTTCACGTAGTCGCCGTCGCTCAGTTCCTGCGCCGCGATCGCGGCCATTTCGTCTCTGGTCCAAGCCATGGTCATTCTCCTTAAGCGGATGCCAGCACGGGCCGGCTGCGCACGGTGCGCTGTTCGATGTCTTTGACCCGCGCCGAGGCCTGGATCAGGCGCTGCACGTACACCCCGGGGGTGATCACGTGGTTCGGGTCGATGTCTCCTGGCTCGACGATCAGCTCAGCCTCAGCAATGGTCACGAGTCCGGCCGTGGCTACGACCGGGTTGAAATTGCGGGCAGTGAAGCGGTACTCGAGGTTGCCGAGGGTGTCGGCGCGCCAGGCTTTCACCAGCGCGACGTCGGCGACGATGCCGCGTTCCTGCAGGTAGGTTTCGCCGTCGAAGTCGGCGAGCGGCTTGCCCTCGGCGATCAGCGTGCCAACACCGGTCTTGGTATAGAACGCGGGAATGCCCGCGCCGCCGGCCCGCAGCCGCTCGGCGAGGGTGCCCTGAGGGCTGAACTCCACCTCGAGTACGCCGGCCAGAAACTGCTCGGCGAACAGCTTGTTCTCACCCACATACGAGGCGATGACCTTGCGAACCTGGCCGGCTTCGAGCAGCACGCCCAGCCCCTTGCCGTCAACGCCCATGTTGTTCGAGACGACGGTGAGATCTTTCACACCGGATGCCCGCACCGCGTCGATGAGATCGGCCGGAATTCCGCTGAGGCCGAATCCGCCGACCGCGAGCACCATCCCGTCGCGCAGTACATCCTGCAGCGCCTCGCTCGCGCTGGCCTGAACCTTAGACATGCTGTCTCCTCGTTGAGTGATGATCCTGTGGTGTCCATTTTGTGGACATCGGCACGTAACGTCATGGTATTCAGGCGCAACAGGCCCTGTCAATTGCTAGTTTTATGAGAATCCACCCCATGAACAGTAGGCTGCTAATCATCCACATTATGGACAAAGGAGTCGAGATGACCGGTCAGTCGCCCGCCCACGAGCCTCGGAAGGCCCACACAACGCAGCCACCACGCCCGGCCCAGCAGCCACCGCTGGCCCAGCCCGTGCAGGGCGCTCAGGTCGTGGCGCGAATTGCCCTATTGTTGCGCCTGGTCGGACGAAACCCTTCGGGCACTCCCCTGGCCGAGATCGTGCGGGACTCCGGCCTGACCCGGCCCACGGTGCACCGACTGCTCACCTCGCTCGCCGCCGAGGGGCTGCTCGACCATGACGCCGTGCGGCACACTTGGCACTACGGACCAGAGGTCTTCGTCATGGGAACGGTCGCCGCCGCCCGCTACCCGATTGAAGAGCTCGCCCGACCGAGTCTCGTTCGCCTCGCCGAGGAGACCGGCGAAAGCGCGTTCCTCTCCATCCGGCGCGGCGCTGAAACCGTCTGCCTGCTCCGCGAGGAGGGCAGCTTCCCCATACGCTCCTTCGTGCTGCACGAGGGGGTGCGCTTTCCGTTGGGGGTCGCATCCGCTGGAATGGCGATTCTGGCCTACCTGCCCGATGCCGAAGTGGATGCCCTCCTCGCCGACACTGGTCTCGGCGAAACCGAGACCATCGCGGCTCGCTGGGGCGCCCAGCATTCACCCGCGAGCATCCGCGCCAATCTGGAACGCACCCGGGTCACCGGTTACGCGGTCAACCCCGGACTCATTCTGGAGGGCAGCTGGGGCATGGGCGCAGCGATCTTCGACCGCAGCGGACGACCGGGCTGGGCGCTCTCACTCACCGGAATCGAGCCACGGTTCAAGCCCGAACGGCAGAAGGTGCTCGGCCAGCTGCTGCTCGACGAGGCCAGCCGCATCACCCAGACCCTGCAGCGGCCACCACTCACCTAGCCAACGACGCGAGACGACGGAATCTGCCCCATTCGCCCGGCCCTCCACCCGCAGCGGGCAGCAATCTGGTCGGGGAACGAGAAAAGTCCCGACCGAAGCCGGGACTTTTCTTACAGTGTGGTGGAGCTTAGGAGATTCGAACTCCTGACCTTCTCATTGCGAACGAGACGCGCTACCAACTGCGCCAAAGCCCCAAACTGCCTTTGAAGAATATCACGGGCTGGGCGACAGTTTCACCGCTTTCAAGCGTGAGGCACGATTTCGAGACCGCGCCTGGCGCCCGAGTGCGGCGAACTAAACCGCGCGACGGCGACGCAGTACGGCGTCGAGGTCGGTCATGCCCGGCTCCGTCTCACCGACGATACCCATCGACGCGAATCGACTCGGCACCGCGGCAGGCTCGGGGCGCGCCAAGGGCGTGACCGCCCGGTTGGCTTCCTCGGCGAGCGCGGCGGCGCGGCGGGCTACCTCCGCTTCGGCGGCAGCCTTGCGCAGCTGATTGGCCGCTTCAACGGATGCCATCGCCGTCTGCGCGATGGATCCGCGCGACAGGTGCAGCGCGCGTGGCAGCGGCTGGGGCGTCCAAGTGGCTGCGGCGACCGGAGTCTCTTCGAGCTGAACGGGTTCAAAGGTCTGGCCGATCAGCACTGGCAGCTCAACCGGGGCTTCCAGCCGCACGATGCGGGCAGAGCGGGCGACCGTGGCCAGGCGGCCCAGGATGCCGAACGCGGCGACCATGACGACTCCGCCGCTGACCAGCGCGGTGAACGAACCCGCCAGAGCGGGCGCGATTCCTGATCCAGCCAGCACGAGGCCGGCCAGCAGAATCGTCGACACCAAGCCGCGAAAGCGTCGAAGCCGGCGGAGTTTCTTCACCGGCGACTCCGGCAGGCGCGGTGTGGCTGCGGCGGCCACAGCGGCGGCTGCGCGGCGAACGTCGCGAGCAGCATCCGCTACCGCCTGCGCTTCAACCCGTTCGGACTGCTCGACCCGGGCCAGAACCCGCTGCTGCTCAGCCACGGTGCGAGCCGTCGCCTCAAGCCGCACTTGCTGAGGAACCTCGGCTGTTTCCGCCAGAATACGCAGTGTCTGCTGCAATCGCACCGCATTTCGTTCGGTCGCCTGATACTGCTTGCGCCGCGACCAGGTGGGCATCAGATAGGCAACCCAGAGCACGGCAGCCACCGCCACCATGACCCCGCCGCCCAATGCCTCACTACTCATGTTGACAACGGTAAGAGGCGCGGGCGCATCCGCCGAGGATTACTCTCGGTGTGTCACCCAACTTAATGCACTGATCCTGCCCCCGAACAGGGAAATTCTTCACCGTCATCGGGTGATGACACGCACCGGATGCGCGGCCGACTCGAGATCTGCCGTGGTGACGCTCGCGGCATCCGCTGGCACCAGGCCATCCTGCCAGCGACGCATGACGCCCTGGCCGAGTTCCTCGGCGACCAGACCGAAGCAAAAGTGATCGCGCCAGTCGCCGTTGATGTGGATATAGCGGCGGCGCAGTCCCTCGTACCGAAAGCCGAGTTTCTCGACGACGCGCAGGCTGGCCTTGTTCTCGGGGCGGATGCAGATTTCCATGCGATGCAGGCCGAGCTGGTAGAAGCAGTAATCGGTGGCGAGGGCCACGGCCGTGGGAGTAACCGACTGGCCAGCGAATTTCTCGCTCACCCAGTATCCGATCGTCGCCGACGACAGCGATCCCCAAGTGATCGACGAGACGTTGAGCTGGCCAGCCAGTTCACCGTCCTGCTCCACGATGAACGGCAGACCGTGGCCCGACCGTGAGTGCGTCAACAGACTACGGATACTCGCCCGCGTGTCGAAGGACATCGGCGCGTACGGATTGGTCGCCTCCCACTTGCGCAGCCACGACCGGTTGGCCAGCAATTCGCCCTCGAGGGTGCGCGCATCGCGCAAGCGGATGGGGCGCAGGGTGACGGCGCCCTCACGAAGGGTCGGAATTGCGATCGGCACGGTTCGCCTGTCTGTTCTGGAATGGAAGCTGGGTGATGATTTAGTCGAGCGTGGCGACGAATTCGCGCAGCCACGGTTTCAGGTCGGCACCGAGATCTTCACGATCGACGGCGAGTTGCACAATGGCCTTGATGTAATCGAGCCGATCGCCGGTGTCATAGCGCCGACCGCGAAAGATCAGGCCATATACGCCGCCGGTCGACTCGGGGTTGACGGCCATCTCCTGCAGGGCGTCGGTGAGCTGAATCTCGTTGCCCTTGCCGGGCGCCGTGTGTTCCAGAATATCGAAGACTTCGGGGCGCAGCACGTAGCGACCGATGATGGCGAGGTTCGAGGGGGCATCGGCGGCGCTCGGCTTTTCGACCAGGCCGGTGATGCGCACGACGTCGGGATCGTCGGTGGACTCGACCGCGGCCGCGCCATACATATGAATCTGCGAGGGGTCCACCTCGAGCAGAGCCACGATGCTGGCACCGCGCTTGACCTGTTCCTCGAGCATGCGGGTCAGCAGCGGGTCGCGGGCGTCGATGATGTCGTCACCGAGCAGCACCGCGAAGGGCTCGTTGCCCACGTGCATGCGCGAGCGCAGCACGGCGTGGCCGAGTCCGCGCGGGTCGCCCTGACGCACATAGTGGATGTCGGCGAGTTCGTTGGATTCGCGCACCTTGGCGAGCCGGGTCTGGTCGCCCTTGCGTTCGAGCATGGCCTCAAGTTCGGTCATGCGGTCGAAGTGGTTTTCCAGGGCATTCTTGTTGCGACCGGTAACCATCAGTACGTCGCTGAGGCCGGCCGCGACGGCTTCTTCGACGACATATTGAATCGCCGGCTTGTCAACGACCGGCAACATCTCCTTCGGCATGGCCTTGGTCGCTGGGAGGAAGCGTGTTCCGAGTCCAGCTGCGGGAATGACGGCTTTAGTTATCGGGGTACCCATGGGCACTAGGTTAGTGGCAAGTAGGATGCCTTATATGGACTCCGACACAGGTCATTACAAGCGTGCGCTGAGAGCGGAATTGCGCGAACGCCGCCAGAACATGACCTCCTCGGAACGCGAGGCCGCCACGGCCGGCTTCACCGAAAACCTGCAAAGCCTCGTGCTCGACCTGTCGGCGCGGTCGATCTCCTGTTATTTATCGGCTCGTAACGAGCCAGATACTCGACCTTTTCTCAACTGGGCCACGGCAGAGGGCATCCGGATTCTGTTTCCGATTTCACGCGAAGACGGCCTGCTCGATTGGACCGTCGGCGACGGTGAGGAAGAATTCACCGGCATTTCGGGGGTGCCAGAAGCCGTCGGAACCCTGCTCGGCCCGATCGCCATCAACGATGTCGACCTCATCATCGTTCCGGCGGCGGCCGTCGGTGAGGACGGACTGCGCATGGGCTGGGGTCGCGGCTACTTCGACAAGACCCTCGGATCGATGGAGAAGTGCCCGCCGGTCTACGCCGTGGTGTTCGACAGTGAATATCTGCAGGAAGTTCCTCGCGAGGTGCACGATCAGCCGGTCAACGGTCTCGTAACGCCGACCAGAATCATCGCTTTCTGACCGTTTTTACCGCTCATGACCCGCATTCTGAACGTGCGGGCCCTTGGGCGCGCATAACCTTAGTACTGGCAGGCGTTTGCCTGTCGGCTCAACCAGCTGGAGATGCAGTGCCTACCTACTCTTACCGTTGCACCGAGTGCGACACCGCCTTCGATATCCAGCAGGCCTTCACCGACCACTCACTCACGGTGTGCCCGACCTGCCAGGGAAAATTGCGCAAGGTGTTCTCCTCGATCGGCGTGACCTTCAGCGGCTCCGGTTTCTACAGCAACGACTCCAAGTCGGACTCGAAGCGGTCCAATCCCAACCTCGATCGCAAGCCGGCCGAGAAGTCTGCCGACACGTCCGACTCGTCGGCGAGTAAGCCGGCCGAGAAGAAATCCGAGAAGAAGCCCGACAGCACGCCCGCCAAGTCGTCGACACCGTCCTCCTCCGTTCCGGCCGCGAAGGCGTCTTAGGTAGATGGCGCTGACAAAGACGGTCTCCCAAGTCATTCGATTGGAGCACCCCGTGATCAACGGTTTCAAAGAATTCATCATGCGTGGCAACGTCATCGACCTCGCCGTCGCGGTCGTCATCGGCACGGCGTTCACCGCCGTGGTTGCCGCCATCGTCGTTAACATCTTCAACCCACTGATCGCCGCGCTATTCGATGCCGCGACCCTCGCCGAAGCCCTGCCGATTCCGTTGCGCTCCGGCGAGAATCCGCCGACGCTTATGCTCGGAGCGGTCATCGCAGCGATCATCAACTTCGTACTGATCGCTGCCGTGGTGTATTTCGTCTTCGTGCTGCCGCTCAACAAGCTGAAGGAGTCGCAGGACCGCCGCCACAACGCGGGTATTCCCGCGGCCGTCGTCGTGGACCCCACCACCGAGCTCGACCTTCTCACCGAGATCCGTGATCTGCTGGCCAAGAACGCCGCCGCTGACCAGGGCCCCAAGCACTAACTACCAGTGCGGCGGGCGATCCTGCCGCAGTTGAGCCTCGTTCGCGCTGGGCGCACTTCCGGTGTGCGCGACGCCACCCTCTTCGCGCAGCACCGGCGGGTGCGGGTTGGGGTCGGTGTCCGGTGCCGGCAGCAGCTTGGCGCGCCGAGCCTTGCCTGCGGCCTTCACGATCGGCTGACGAGCCGTTCCGAGAGGCGGCACACCGTCAGAAGCATTCACGCGCCGGGCCGCTTCGGAGCGATCGGGTCGCCGGTCGAAAAGGGAGCGGCATCCGTTTTGGGCACACCGGCGATCGCAGCGACGCGCGCCGCGACGGCGTCCGGGTTGCTGAACAGCTCGAAGCTGTGCACGCGCAGGTAGTGCCAGCCGAGGCGGCGCAGCACTTCGGGGCGCAGCCGCAGGGACTCGCGCAGGCTGGCGCGGCCGACGACGGCATCCGTTTCGACGACGATCGCGCGGGTGCCGTAGGACGCGGCGAGGGCGAGCTTGCCGCGGTGGCCGAGGCGCACGGTGAGGCCGAGCTTTTCGAGGCGGCCGCCAAGGTCGACCAGCATTGCCTCGCTCGCGTCGGGCACCTGCACCTCATCGCGCCGCGCTTCGGTTTCGCTGAGCACCTGGGACAGGGCGAGGATGCCGTGGCGCTGGCGGTCCTCGTCGATGTCGGCCGGGCGGAAGCACGAGACGATGTCGAGCGCGCGGCGGGCGCGGGTCATGCCGATCGCGAGCAGGCGTTCGCCGCCGGGCTCGCCGAGCGAACCGAAGTTCGACAACAGGCGACCGTGCGGGGTGCGGCCGTAGCCGATCGAGAAGATCACCCGGTCGCGGCTTTGCGCGACGGCCTGCTCGAGGGTGAGCACGGTGAACGGTTCGCTGCGGTCCTTCAAAATGAAGTCCGAGAGGTCGGTGCGTTTGGCGAACGCGGCGAGCACGGCCTGCTGCACGCGCACGGCGTGCCGGGTGCTCGCGGTGATCACCATGAGCGATTCGCGCGGGCGCTTTGACGCGTGGTCGAGCACGAGGTCGACGACCTTGACAACCTCGGCGTCGACGCTCTCGATGGCACCGCTGTCGGCGTCGGGCATGCCGCGGCCGCCGGCCACATAGTTGATGGTGAGGCTGCCGTGGCCGAGAAAACTGCCGGCCCAGGGCAGGGAGTCGATGCGTCCGCCGTAGAAACGGTGGTTGACGAGTTCGGCGAGGTCTTCGCCGCCGGCCCGGTAGCTGCGGGTCAGGGTGAGGGTCGGCAGCAGTTCGCCGAGGCGGGCCAGGGCGGAGTCGGCGTGCAGGGCGTCCACCGAGACCTCGGGCGCGGCCGTCTCCCCTGAGCCGGCGATACCGGTCTCGAAGGCCGACGGGGTCTGGGTGACCGGGTCGCCGAACGCCACGATCTGGCGGCCGCGGCGAATCGCGCCGACGTTTTCGGCGAGGGTTGTGGCGCCGGCGTCGACGAGCAGCACGGTGTCGAAGGTGATCTGGTCGCTGATGCCGGCGATCTCATACGGCGAGGCCAGCCAGACCGGGGCGAGGACGCGGCCGAGGTGCGGGGCAACTTCGTTCAGCCGGGCCGGGGTGGCGCGGTCGGCGCGCAGCAGGCGGCGCAGCTGGTCGGCTTCCTCGGGAAAGTCGACGACGCCGATCTTCCACGTTTCGGCGAGCAGCCAGGCCAAAAGCTTGCCGGTAGCGGATGCGTGCGCCTCGTCGACGAGTTTGAAATCGGCCTCGAGGCGGTCCAATACCGCAGTGTTGGCGCCGAGCAACGCCCGGTCGCTCGCGAGCATGATCTCGAGCACGGACTGCCACCAGGCCAGCTCGAGCTCGGCGGCGACGTTCTCCTCCGAGACATGTCGCTGGGACAAATCGGTCATCAGCGGGTCGAGGTTGTGCTCGCGCAGCGTTGCCAGCAGTGCGGTGCGCTCATGCAGGTTCGCGAGCACCTCGCTCTCGGCGGCGAGGCCGGAAATCATCGACACGAGCTCATTGATTTGGCGCCCGGCGAGAGCGCGCGTCGTGCCAATCGTGCCGAGCGGAACGTCGAGCAGACCGAGGTCTTCGGAGACTCGCTGAAAAGCGACGTGCACATCGTTGATGCCGACCGGCACCTCGGGCGTGACACCGGCGGCGGCATAGCGTTGCCAGAGCGTGCGCTGGCTTTGGATGCGGCGGAGGCTCTCGTTCATGTCGTTGACCCGCACGCCGGGGCGCTGGTATTCCTCGGCGAGCTTACGCAGCCTTCTGCGGCTGGCCGAACTCATCTCCGACGATTCGCGGCGCGACGAGGTGGCGGCGATCAGCTCGGTGAGCGACCGGTCGTAAACCCCGGGCTGAAACTTGTCGAGCGTTTCGCGAATATCCAGCAGCAGGCGCAGGTAGATGCCGAGCTCGTTGATGGTCTCGAACGGGCGCAGCCGGGTCTGGCCGATGAGGCCGTTGGCCCGTTCAAGCAAACGCGGCAGTTCGATCTGGTTGATGCGTTTGGCGAGCTGGTGGCTGTTGGAGGCATCCGCTGTGGAGGTGAACGAGGCACCGTACCAGGGCGAGTCGCCGGGACCGTAGCGGAACTCGCCGAGCACGGCGGCCTTGATCAGGGTGTTGGCAGCGGCTGACCGGGAATGGGCGAGCAGTTCGAGGGCCTGGCGGTCGAGGCGGGCGGTGGTCGACGGCGGCTCGGGCAGCTGGGCCAAGCGGGCCAGTTCACCGAGCGCGTCGAGCACGGAGACTCCGAGGGCCGAGTCGCGGCGGGTGAGCGCCGACCGGTAGTCGAGCAGCACCTTGCGGAGGCGCACAAGGGCGTCGTCGACGTCGCCGACGCGCGGCTGGGCGGCCTTCTCATTGCGGGTGATCGATTGGATCAGGTCGCGGCGCAGGGTGCGCGGGGTCACGGCGATGCCGGGCAGGCCCACCTGCACGAGGCGGCCGTGGATGCCGTCGAGGCTCGAACGGCGGGCGCTCACCACGAGCACCCGCTTGTGCTGGGCCACGAGCGAGCCGATCGCGTTGACGATGGTCTGAGTGCCGCCGGTACCGGGCAAGGTTTTCACGACGAGGGAGTTGCCGGCCGCGATCTGCGCGACAACGTTCTCCTGCTCGGAGTCGGCGTCGCCGAGCAGCGTGTCGGTGGCCGGCGGCCTGGCATCCTGTCCGATCGGAACCACCGGGTTGTACGCCGTCTCGATGTTGCGGCGGGCGGTCTTGTTGCCGGCCACGGCGTCGAGCAGCGGATGGTCAAGGTTCGACGCGTCGGCGGCCAGCGCCCGCCCCACGTCGGCGAAGCTTGAGACCACCAGGCGCGGCACGACGTTGAACCAGGGCAGGTGTGAGGTCAACCCGCGCAGACGGTCGATGACCGGTTGCGGTTTGAACGCGCCGTTAGTCACGGCGAGCGCCACAAAAGCGTCGGCGTCGAGCACGATCTGAAACTGGTCCTTCAGGGCACGGGCGAGTTCCGGGTTGAGAAAGGGCTGGCCCTTGAGCTTGAGTTCGTAGTCGCGGCCGTAGCGGCGAATGGCGAGGGGGCGCAGCAGCACCGGGGCGCTGTAGTCCACATCCTGATAGCGCCATTCGGCGAGGCCGATGGCGAGATTGACCGATTCGAGGCCGCGCATGGAGCGCAGTTCGATGCCCTTCTGCGTGATCTCGTTCGCGGCCAGGCGGGCGTTACGCAGCGCAAGCTCATCGCGAATGAGGTTGGACAGCAGGGTGGTCTTGCCGATGATGAACTGCGGCAGACCGCCGGGATGCGTGGCGCTCAGCTCGATGCGGGTGCGGGCTTCATCGGTGAAGTGCAGCAGCGGGGAGCGGCCGCCGAGCGCGGCGAGTTCGTCGCGCCAGCGCTGCCAGACCGGCTCGGCGATGTTACCGGCGGTGAACGCCGGATCGCCCAGACTGAGGTTGTGTGGACTCGTCACGTTTTGAGGGTCGACGGGAACGACGTCCAGGTACTTGGAAAGCACGTCGTCGTCGTCTTGTTTTCTATCGAGGTGCCACACAGGGATACCCTAATTGGCAAATCACCGGTTTGCCCTGAGGCGGCCGGGGTTTCGCGTGTTTGTGCCCCAATCTGGCCGTTCACAGCCAGCCTCGCCGTTTGAACACGGTGTACAGGGTAAACCCCATGGCGAGCATCAGAGCGATCGCAAAGGGATAGCCGAGCGGCCAGTGCAGCTCGGGCATGTTGTCGAAGTTCATGCCGTAGATGGTGCCGACCAAGGTCGGGGCGAAAAGGATAGCCGCCCAGCTGGAGATCTTCTTCACTTCTTCGCTCTGCGCGAGGCTCGTCTCGGACAGGTGCCGCATTTCGTCGTTCTGGCGTTGGCCCACCAGGGTGCTGTGTACGGTCAGAGCGTTCTGCAGCAGTTGCCGAAACGCGTCGCCGCGCTCCACGATGCGCAGAGTGTGGTCGAGCACGTCACGCAGGTGCCGGTGCAGTTCGAGGTCCACGTTGTATTTGTCGAAGCCCCGCTGCATCGCCTCGAACATGCTCACGAGCGGCTGGGTGGCCCGCTGAAACTCGATCACCTCGCGGGACAGTGCGTAGATGCGTCGGCTGACCTCCGGGTCGCCGTCGAACAGCTGGTCTTCGATCTCGTCAATGTCGTTCTCCAGCCCGGCGACGACCGGCCCGTATTCGTCGACGACCTGGTCGAGAATGGCGTACAGCACGGCCTCCGGGCCGAGGGCGAGCAGGTGCGGGGTGCTCTCCATCCGCTCCCGCACCAGGGCGAGGTCGGGCGATTCGGCGTGGCGAATGGTCACCACGAAATCGGGGCCGACGAACACGTGCAGCTCACCGAATTCGACGCGCTCTTCGTCGTCCATGTAGCGGGCCGGGCGCAACACAATGAACAGGATGTCTGCGTACCGTTCAATCTTCGACCGCTGGTGCCCCTTGAGGGCGTCCTCCACGGCCAGGTGGTGCAGGCTGAACTCGGTCGCGACGGCCCGCACTTCCTCCTCGCTCGGCCGGTACAGCCCGATCCAGGCGAAGCCCTTCTTCTCTTTCATCACTTCGAAGGTCTCGTCGAGGCTCGGCGGCGTGGCAACCCGGTGCCCGTCCACGTAGACCGCGTTGTCCACCAGCGCCATTGGCTCTCCTTCTCCGATCTACCAGTGTGCCACTCGGCGTAGCTGCGCGGTAACGCCGGTGCAGTTTTGCCGGCGGGTACGGTTAGATCGTGCCGCAAACGTTTTTTTCCCTCTTGTTACAACCGCGCGCGCCGCTTCCCCAGACCGACCGGCTACTACTCGCCGCCGCTGTCGCCCGGGTCTGCGCCGTTGACCTGGCGGCCGTCACCATCGAACAACGCTGCGAACGCTGCGGCGACGCGCATGGGCGGCCTCGCGTGCTGACACCGGGCGGGGTGCACGTGAGCCTGAGCCGCGCCGGTCGCACCGTTGTCGTTGCCGTGTCGCAGGTCGGACCGATCGGGGTCGACCTGGAGAGCGTGGCCTCGGTCGCCCGGGCCGGATTCGACGACGTCGCGTTCAACGCCGACGAGCGCACCGCCCTAGCGGAGCTGCCGGTCGACGAGCGCGATCGGGCGCGCGCCGCGCTCTGGACCACCAAGGAGGCTCTGCTCAAGCTCTCCGGCGAGGGGCTGACGGTGGACCCGCGCGAGGTGACCGTGGCGTTGGGGCCGGGTGGGGCATCCGCTCTGCTGAGCTGGCCGACCGCCACCCTCGATCTGAGCCGGGTGCACGTCGTGGGCTTCGACGCGGGCCCCGGTCTGGTGGGCACCCTGGCCTTGCTCGGTCCGAGAGCCCCGAGCCTTTCGATGCTTTAAAACTCACTCTTTCCGCTCGCAGCCATCCCTTTCACGCCGCCGCGGGAGTTGCGCCAGTGCGCGGGAGGCGGAACTCCCGCGCACTGGCGCAGGTCCAGCCCGTCGCGTCGCGCTGGAATTGTGGCCAAGCCCGAACTCCCGCGAATCGGCGCAACACCCGCGTAGCCCACGCTGCGGGGGCCAGCACCTCACTCGAACTCCCGCGCACCGGCGCCGCACCCGCGCAGCAAACCCCGCAGCTGACCGCGCTGGCGCACGTCAGCACCTCGGCGCCGTCGAGGCGGCCAACCTCGAATTCCCGCGCAGGGCAACCACGCCCACGCCCACGAGGCTCGGCTAGAGACTCGGCAGCGCGCTCTGCTGCACCCAGCGGGCCACAAACCCGCCGATCGCCCGGCTGCCGGTGTGTTCGGAGAAGAACTCCACGAAGTCCTCGGTGGAGACCTGACCGTGCCGCCGGGCCGCGGTGTAGGCGCGCAGGGCGGCAAAGAAGGCCTCGTCACCGAGCGATTTGCGAATCGCGTGGAGGGCGAGCGCGCCGCGTTTGTAGACCCGGTCGTCGAACATGGCGTGCGGGCCGGGATCGCCGACGACGATGTCGTGCGGCAGGGCCGCCACCTTGCCGCGGTGCAGTACGGCAAGGGAATCGGCGGTGCGACCGCCGCGCTGTTCCTCCCAGAGCCATTCGGCGTAGCAGGCGAAACCCTCCTGCAGCCAGATGTCCTGCCAGCGGGCCACGGTGAGGCTGTTGCCGTACCACTGGTGTGCCAGCTCGTGGGCGATCAGGCGGTCGCTGCCGTGCTCCCCGTCGACATGGTTGCTGCCGAACACGGCCAGGCCGTGCGCCTCGAGGGGGATCTCCAGCTCGTCGTCGGTCACCACGACCGAGTATGACGCGAACGGGTACGGGCCGAACCGGTCGGCGAAGAACGCGATCATCTCGGTGAGGCGAGCGAAGTCGGTGCCGACCCGGGTCGCAAGCTGGGCCGGAAAGAACAGACTGTGCGCGACCGGAGCTGCGGCGAGGTCGCGGCGACGGTAGCGGCCGATCAGCACCGTGGCGAGGTAGGTCGCCATCGGCTCGCGCACGTCGAAGGTCCAGCTGGTACGGCCCGACCGGCTCGACCTGGCCGACAACACCCCGTTCGACACCACGGTGTAGCCGGATTCGCAGGCGATCTCGATGCGATAGGTGGCTTTGTTACTCGGATGATCGTTGCAGGGAAACCAGGATGCGGCCCCGCACGGCTGCCCGGAGACCAGCACGCCGTCGTCGAGTTCTTCCCAGCCGACGTCGCCCCAGGCGCTGCGAACCGGATGCGGCGCCCCGCGATAGCGCACCGTCACCTCGAACACCGCCCCGGCCTCAACCCGAGTGGCAACGCTGATCACGAGTTTGCGGGCGCTGTGCGTCACTTTGGTCGGCCGCTCGCCGTTGACCGTGACCTTCTCCATGCTCAGCCCGGCGAAGTCAAGGCTGAACCGGTCGAGGGGTATGAGGGCGCGCGCGGTGATGATCGCGGTCGCGTTCAGCCGGTTGGTAGCCACCCGGTAGGACAAGTTCAAATCGTAGTGTTCGGCAACGTAACCGCCGTTGCCGCCGGTGGGAATATAGGGGTCGCCAGCGCTGGCCGAGCCGTAGGTCGTCTGCACAGGGGCCATCGGTCCACTATTCCACGTTCACCGTTGCCACGGCGGCTGATGCCACGGCGTGATCGGGTTGCCAGACCAGAGCGACCCGGTGGGTACCCGTTCGCCGCGCATCACGAGCGAGCCGGGCCCCACGGTCGCCCCAGCTGAAATCGACGCGGCCGGGAGAATGACGCCGTTCGGCCCGAGCGTCGATCCGTCGGCGAGTTCCACCGCGTCAAGCTGCATGATGCGATCGTGAAAGAGGTGGGTCTGCACGACACAGCCGCGGTTGACGGTGCTGCCGTCGCCCAGCCGCACCAGGTCTGCCTCGGGCAACCAGTACGTCTCACACCAGACGCCGCGCCCCACCGAAGCCCCCAGCGTACGCAGCCACACGGCGAGCGCTGGCGTGCCGGAGGCCTTCTCGGCAAACCACGGGCGGGCGACCATCTCGACGAAACTGTCCGACACCTCGTTGCGCCAGATGAACGATGACCAGAGCGGATGCTCCGACGCGTCGATCCGCCCTACCAGCATCCACTTGACCACCGTTGTCACCCCGGCTGCCACGGCGCCGGCGGCGAGCATGACCACGCCGGACAGCGCGATCGCCGCGCCGAGGCCGAGCTGCAGCCAGAGCAGGTCGAGCAGGGTGAGCGCGAGCAACGCGATCCAGGCGCTGGTAAAGCCGGCCACGATGCGCAGGAGTTCCCACAGCGATCGGGCTACTTTCAGGCGCACGGGAGGGTGGAAGGTGCGGGAGTCGTCGGCATCCGTTTGCTTGCGACGCAGTCGCGAGGGCGGGTTGCCGAGCCAGCTCGACCCACGCTTGGCCTTGCGCGGGGTCGAGGAGAGTACCGCGACGAGTCCGTTGCGCGGTACCGTGCGGCCGGGACCGGCCATGCCGCTGTTGCCGAGAAAAGCCCGGCGGCCAACCTTGGCCGGGCCGATGTGCATCCAGCCGCCGCCGAGTTCGTAACAGGCCACCATGGTGTCGTCGGCGAGAAACGCGGCGGGCGCGATGGTCGTGAGCGACGGCAGCAGCAGCACGGTCGATGCCTCGACGTCCGCTCCTACTTTGGCGCCGAGCAGGCGCAGCCAGGTGGGGGTGAGCAGGCTCGCATAGACCGGAAACAGCACGGTGCGGGCGCCATCGAGGATGCGTTCGGTCATCCAGACCTGCCAGCCGATGCGGCTGCGCACCGGGTAGTAGCCCTCGCGCAGGCCCACGCCGAGGACGCGCACGAAGCCGATCACGAGCAGCGCGTAGACGAGACCGCCCGCGATGACGGCGACCGGCATGATCAGGGCGGCGCGCAACACGGCCACGGCGAGACTGTCCGCGTGACCGACGACGGCACCCACGATGAGCGCGCCGAGTACGAGGGCGACCGTGGGGATCGCGATCATCGCGACCGACCCGGCCGCGAAGGCGCCGAGCCAGCGACTGGCCCGCGGCGGTCGTTCGGCCGGCCACGGGCGGCGAGCCGAGCCCACCCGACGCGCCGGGGAACCGGCCCAGCGCTCCCCCGCCGGCACCCGCGACGAGACGGCGGCGCCCGGGTCGATCTCGGAGCCGTTACCTACGTGGGCGCCACCGAGCAGGGTACTGCGGGAGCCGATGCGAGCATCTGCGCCGACGTGCAGGTGGCCGATGCGCAGCACGTCACCGTCGATCCAATGCCCGGCCAGGTCGACTTCGGGTTCGATCGAAGCCTGGGCACCGATGGTCATCAGTCCGGTCACCGGCGGCAGCGAGTGCAGATCGACGTCGGGGCCGATCTCTGCGCCAAGTGCTCTGGCATAGTAGCTGATCCAGGGCGCGCCGGCCAGGCTTGCGGCGTCGACGAGCAGCGCGATCTGCTCGGCCAGCCAGAGCCGCAGGTGCACCGACCCGCCCCGCGGGTAGTTGCCCGGCATGACGTCGTGCAGCAGCAGCCGTGCGGCAATCACGGCGATGAGCATCTTGCCAGGCGGGGTGACGAACAGCGCAAACCCGAGGGCCACCCACCACCACGACAGCGTCGGGGCAAAGCTGGCACCGTTCACGCTCAGCAGGTTGTTGGCAATGGCCAGATAGACCAGCCAGCGCGCGCCACTCAACACGTGCAGCGGAATGCCGAGCACCGTCTGGGCTAGCTGGCTGCGGGCCGGCGTCGGCAAAACGTTCCGCAGCACCGGGGGTGTGACGGGGGTGCGGGCATCGAGTTCGTCGGCGAGCGAGCCGATGCGCGGGTGGTCGTAGAGGTCGGCGACGGTGGTTTCAGGATGGCGGGCGCGTACGGCCGACACGAACTGGGCGGCCGAGAGTGAGCCGCCGCCCTGGGCGAAGAAGTCGTCGTCGGGCCCGGTCACCGGCACCCCCAAAATGGATGCCCACGCCTCGGCCAGCCACGCCGCCGTCGGTGACAGCGCGGCCGCGTCGTCGTCCGAGGCCGGGAGCGGCCACGGCAGCGCCGCCCGGTCAACCTTGCCCGAGGTGCGGGTGGGCAGCGCGTCGACCACGGCGAGAAGTGGCACGAGCGCGGCGGGCAGTTCCTCGCGCAGCCGGGTTAGAGCGGCCTTCCGGTCGAGCGGAGCGTTCGCGCTGGTGAGCGCGATATACCCGACGAGGACGTGATTGCCGGCCGGGGTGATCTGCACCACGGCGGCGCCGCCGGCCACCCCGTCCAGGGCGTTGAGGGCGGCATCCACTTCGCCGAGTTCAATGCGTCGGCCGCCGAGTTTCACCTGGTCGTCGGCGCGCCCAGCGAACACCAGGCCGGCGCGGTCGAAGCGCACGAGGTCGCCGCTACGGTAGGCGCGCGCCCAGCCGAGCTGAGGGTGCGGCGCATATTTCTCGGCGTCTTTGGCCGCGTCGAGGTAGCGGGCCAGGCCGACGCCGCCGATAATGAGCTCGCCGATCTCACCCTCTAAAACCCGCTCGCCGCGCGCGTCGACGACGGCGAGGTCCCAGCCGTCGAGCGGCAGGCCGATACGCATCTCGCCAACGCCGTCGACGAGGGCGCCGCAGGCGACGACGGTGGCCTCAGTCGGGCCGTACGTGTTCCAGACTTCGCGGCCGCGGGTGGCAATGCGAGCGACCAGTTCGGGCGGGCAGGCTTCGCCGCCGAAGATGAGCAAGCGCACGGCTTCGAGCGATTCTTCCGGCCATAGGGCGGCGAGGGTCGGCACGGTCGACACCACGGTGATGCCGTGCGTGATCAGCCAGGGGCCAAGGTCGGCGCCGCTGCGCACGAGGGAGCGCGGGGCCGGCACGAGGCAGGCGCCGTTTCGCCAGGCCAGCCACATCTCTTCGCAGCTCGCGTCAAAGGCCACCGAGAGTCCGGCGAGCACCCGGTCTGCGGGGCCGATCGGTTCAGATCGCAGGAACAAGCCGGCCTCGGCATCGACGAAGGCGGCCGCCGAGCGATGGGTGACGGCGACGCCCTTGGGCACGCCGGTCGAGCCGGAGGTGAAGATGACCCAGGCATCATCGTCGGGCGAGGGAATATTCGCGGTCGGAAACACCAGCGCGGGATCCTCCTGCGGTTCGACGCGGCGAGCGCGCAGGGACTGCAGGTCGAGGCCGTCACGCGGCGCGAACACACTGCTCTCGCCGATGATGCCGACCACGTGTGCCTCGGCGAAGACCAGCCGGGCGCGTTCTTCGGGGTCGTCGGCATCGACCGGAACGTAGGCGGCACCCACGAACAGAGTCGCCAGAATGGACACGTACAGGTCACGGGTGCCCGAGGGGATGCGAATGCCCACGGTGTCGCCGCGTCGCACGCCGGCCAGGCTCAGCGCGTTGGCTTGGGCCTGCACCCGCCGCAGCAGGCCGCGGTAGCTGATCGTGCCGGCCGCGTCTTCCAGCGCTAAAGCATCCGGATGCTGCGCTGCGGTTACCGCAAGAATGTCGGCCAGGGTGCGGGCCGGCTTGGCCCGGTGGCCTGCCGCGAGCACCGACTGGGAGTGCCCGCTGGCGCCCGCTGGGCTGTGCTGGTGCTCGCTCACACGCCTCCTCGTTCAGGTCGTGGCAGTACGGCACGCCGCGAAAGTATCAGTCTAGAACTCGCGGGTAACGGACGGGTGAACTGTGCGGCGCTCTCCGCTCAGCCCGGGAATAGTATTTGCGTGAGGAGTTTTCATGAAACGAGTTTTCGCATCCGCTGCCCTGCTGGCATTGCTGTGCGTTGGACTCTGGGCTGGCCAGCCGGAGGCGGCGTTCGCCATGACTCCGCCGCGACCCGCTCACGTCGTGATCGTTGTGCTCGAGAACCACTCGTACAGCCAGGTCGCCAATGAGCCCTATCTCACGAGCCTGCGGGCCAAGTCGGCGGTGATGACGAATACGCACGGGGTCACGCATCCATCGCAGCCGAATTATCTGGCACTCCCCAGTCTGTCGCACGGCGTACGCCCATGTTCGCGGCCGTTCGGGTTGTCTTCCCGGGGCATTGAGTGTCTTCTCCCGGCTCAATTCCCGTTGGCGGGCGAGGATAATAAGCGTTGATCCCGTCGGGGGACGAACGGAGCGCTGAACCATGAAGCATGTATCGAACTCCACGTGGGAGCGCCTGAAAGAAGAGTCGGCCGTTCATCTCTACGACGAGCTGCATCACGTTGCGCAGGACGCCAGCGCTGCCGTTGCCGATCCGGAGACTTCACCGATCACGGTGCAACGCCCCGTGGATTCCTGACCCCGAGATCGGTGCCCGGCCGGCCCCTGCGGTCCTTGATCTCCTGCTCGATTTCGGCACGATATTCCAAACGGATGCCCGACCCAAGCGCACCGCAGAAACGGCCAACCGTACAGCACGTCTCAGCCGCTACGCGGCGTTGACGCGACGACTTCAACTTTGAAACCGGCTTCATTTTCGAGATACGCGGCGTAGTGGTCGGGGCCTCCCGCGTAGGGGTACCGATCGCCGTACAGCGCATTCCATCCGTGGGCTGATGCCTGACCAACGATGCGGTCAATATCAGCTGTGCTCCCTCCATGAAGGCCAATGTGATTCAGTCCAGGAAGTCGCCGGTCATGCTCCCGGCCAGAGATGGCAGGCGGTCGCGTGACCACGATGTACACCTCGCCGCATCGCCAGGAGATGCCCATGCTCCATTCCTGGTCGACGGACCAACCAAGAGCTACCAGCAGCCAGCCCCACGAATGTCGGGCGCTGTCCAAGTCAACGACCCAAATCTCGATGTGATGCACGCCAGCTGCCATGCAACCATCGTTCCATGAACGCCAGGGCACCTCTCCCAGCAGCAACAGCGGGAGCGATATTTACCATGTGTGCGCTCATGTGGGCATCACGGCAAAGCACCACCTAACGGGGGGTCCCGTGATCACGCGGTTCTTGCCGTGTTCCCGTGGTGCCCCTGGAGGGATTCGAACTCCAATAACCGTCCGCGCGGTGTCATCGATGGCGTCAAGAGCCGCGTGGATTCAACGTTTTTGAGTCACAATGAGGCATCCAGATTCACTCAAAGTTTTTTCAAGTGTGGGCAAATCGTGGGCACGCTTGCGAAGCGTCACGCGTTACCTTGCCAGCGTCGCAGCCGTTACGCGGCACCGGTGTATCCTCCAGCGAAGTACCCTCGACGGAAACGTTCAGCGGGATCAGTCGACGGCTCTAAACCGTTCGAGCCCCACACGTGTGTTGTCATCCACAACAACAAAGCTGGGTCCATCAGAAAGCCCCTCAGTTCATCACCCTCACGCGTCCCCACAGGGCGCTGCGGTCGATACTAATGGTTATGTCAACAAGCAATGTATTCGGTGCAGAATTCGCCGAAGAAAGTGTTCTGACACGGCTGCTGCTTAGCGTCAAGAAGGGTGCGCTGAGGCGCTCCGGCTCCATCTGAGCGTCGCAGTGTCGACATGTTGGTACCGCGCTCCGAAGCTGAGCGAATCGGCAAGTTGGCATCGAGGCCATGAATAAAATCTAAGTCGAGAAGACTGAAGCAAATGAGGCGACCGCTGACTCGAAATGATCGAACATGACATGTCGTCGCGGTGTCTCTATGTTCATGACTTCATAAGCGGAACCACGTTTCTCGATGTAACCCAGCACCTTCTCGGGCGACCTTTCGTGGCAGCGTCGATCAACCACACGCCATTCATGATCGGATAGGCTGCGGATCTCGAGATCTCCCGTTGCGCACGGTATATGACCCTGATGCGACATTGAATCTCCTCATGATGAGCGGTCCAAACCGGCGGTACCTCGACCAGCTCGGATGCCGCTTGCATCACCACCCAACATACCCCCGCCCATGACAGCATGCCGTTGCCGGCAAATGCACCGCCCAATTGTCGTTATCGGGGCAGTGCTGCGCAAAGACTTCCCGCAGACGGTGTTGCCGACGGTCCGCGCCTATTTTGGCCAAGATCTTGAAATGTTCGGGCTCACACTCGATGGAACTTTTGGCGTTGCGGACTTGCTGAACGCAGCATCTCGTAACCCTGCGGTTCGGTGCCTTGGCTTAAACGAAAGGATTCTTCTGCGCGGTCGCCACGAGCTTGCGTCCAATTCCGGCGAACGTACCGTTCTCACTGCACTCACCACAGCCGGGGACGGAAGCGTAGCCTGGCTCAGTGGTGTTGGAGCACAACGAATACACCCGAATCCCCGACGGCGTCGATCTTTATGCATACGTTTGATGAGCACACCTCAAGCTATCTCGGCCCAACAGGACACGACTGAAATGAGCACCATGAACATGCACATCGGCCTCATCGGCCTCGGAAAAATGGGCGCCAGCATGCGCACCCGCCTCCGCGAAAACGGCGTGGAGGTCACCGGTTACGACCGCAACGCCGACGTCACCGACGTCGCGACCCTGCAAGACCTCGTCGATGCCCTCCCATCGCCCAAGGCCGTCTGGGTGATGGTTCCTTCCGGCGCCATCACGAAGGCCGTCATTACTGAGGTCGGCGAGCTCTTGGGCACCGGTGATTTGGTCATTGACGGCGGTAATTCCCGTTTCAGCGACGACTTCGTGCACGCGGCCCTCCTCGCTGAAAAGGGAATCGACTACATCGACGCCGGTGTCTCCGGCGGAGTCTGAGGCCAGGAGAACGGCTTTGCGCTTATGGTCGGTGGTAGCCAGGCATCCGTTGACCGGCTCATGCCGGTATTCGACGCCCTGCGTCCGGCCGGACCGCGCGAGGAAAGCTTCGTACACGCCGGCGAGGTCGGTGCCGGTCACTACGCCAAAATGGTGCATAACGGCATCGAATACGCCCTCATGCAGGCCTACGCCGAGGGATACGAGCTACTCGCCAAGCGCGAGGACATCGTCAAGAATGTTCCCGGAACGTTCAAGGCCTGGCAGCGCGGCGCTGTTGTTCGGTCCTGGCTGCTCGAGCTCCTCGTTCAGGCGCTCGAGGAGGATCCGGCCCTGACCAGTATCGAAGGATACGTCGATGATTCCGGCGAGGGCCGCTGGACCATTGAAGAAGCATTGGCGAATGCCGTGCCCGTTCCCGCCATCAGCGCGTCAATCTTCGCCCGGTTCGAATCTCGCCAGGAAGATTCCCCGGCGATGAAAGCCGTCGCCGCACTGCGCAACCAGTTCGGCGGTCACGCGGTCAAGTCCGCCGAGTAGCCGCCGAACACAGGCAGCGGCAGAACCGAGGCTGGTCCAAGGGGCTGGCCTCGGGGCGTTTGGGCAGAATGTGATCGTCCGAGGAGTGGTGCCGAGCGCGGCGCAGGACCCACGGCATCAGATAGGTGCGGGCCCACGCGACATCGCTCGTTCGTGCGCTCCGCCAGGACGGTATTGGCAACGGTTCGATCTGGGATGGCTGCAATGAGTTCTCGACGCGGAGAGTGCTCAGAACGCTGCGTGCAATCGTGAGGTGACCCAATGGGTTGAAGTGCAGCCGATCCGGAGCCCACATGCCCGCGTCCACGGGTGGTTCAGGCCTGCGTTGGTCATATGTCTCATGTCTATTACCACTAACTCTACTCTTACGTTAGAGTAGAGATGTACGATTATTCCCGTACGAAACGAGGTGGCATTCATGCTTATTGGTGAGTTTGCCGAACGGACTGGACTTTCCCAGCGCACCGTGCGGCACTACGACGAGATCCACATTTTGCAGGCGTCAGGGCGCAGCGATTCCGGCTATAGGCTCTATGCCCCGGCCGACCTCGACCGGGCACGCATCATCCGCAGCCTCCGAGCGTTGTCGCTCACCCATCCGGAAATCAAGAATGCTCTGGCGACACTGGATCTGGTCGACTCCGACCCAGACGGGAGAGTGTCAACAATCCGGCGTGATCTCGCCATCCTGATCAGCGATATCGAAGCGCGTGAACGTGCTCTTTGCGAACAGGTTCGCGTAGCCAGCGGGTTCGTCGACCTGCTGCGGAGTCTGTGACTCAACCACGCCCACTTCGTGATCACGCTCAGACAGGAACACCGTGACGCATCAAACCACCCCCACCGTCTCTAACCTCGACATCCTCGCCCAAGCCCACAAACGGCGCACCTTTGCCGTTATTTCTCACCCGGATGCCGGCAAGTCCACGCTGACCGAAGCACTCCTGCTGCACGCGCACGCGATTGATCGGGCGGGTGCGGTACACGGTAAAGCAGGCCGGCGAGGCACCGTATCTGACTGGATGGCCATGGAGCAGGCCCGTGGCATTTCCGTGACATCCGCCGCTATCCAGTTTGAGTATCGCGACACCGTGATCAATCTCGTTGACACCCCCGGTCACGCCGATTTCTCGGAAGACACCTTCCGGGTCCTCTCCGCTGTTGATGCCGCTGTGATGCTCGTCGATGCCAGCAAGGGCCTCGAACCGCAAACCATGAAGTTGTTTGAGGTGTGCCGACAACACGGCCTGCCTGTGATCACGGTCATCAATAAATGGGATCGCCCGGGAAAGTCCGCGTTGGATCTCATGGACGAGATCCAGGATCGCACCGGACTTGTGCCCACACCGCTCACCTGGCCGGTCGGGCTCGCCGGCGAGTTTCATGGAGTTCTGGATCGACAATCCCCCGGATTTGTGCGTTTCACCCGAACTCCAGGAGGCGCGACCGCTGCCATTGAAGCTCGTACCACGGCGACGGCCGCTGCCGCGGAACTCGGCCAGGATTGGACTAATGCTGCCGAAGAATCAGCACTGCTCCATGCCGAAGGGCACGACCACGACGAGGCACTTTTTCTTCGCGCGACGACCACGCCGGTGCTTTTTTGCGCTGCCGTCCTCAATTTTGGTGTTCACCAGCTGCTGGACGCTCTCGTGGAATTCGCTCCGCCCGCTCTGGCCCGGGCAGATATCACCGGTCGACAACGGCCCGTCAACGGTGACTTCTCCGGCTTTGTCTTCAAGGTTCAGTCCGGCATGAACGCCTCGCACCGTGACCACGTCGCATTCGTGCGGGTGTGTTCGGGCATGTTCCACCGCGGGATGGTTGTGACGCAGGCATCGACCGGCCGTCCGTTTGCCACGAAGTATGCGCAACAGATGTTCGGACGGGAACGCACCATGGCGGAGCAGGCCTGGCCCGGCGACGTCGTCGGGTTGATCAACGCAGCCTCTCTTCGGGTGGGCGATTCACTTTATGATTCCGAACCCGTTGAATACCCGCCGCTGCCGGTGTTCGCCCCCGAGTATTTTCGTGCCGTACGCCCCGCCGACACCAGCAAGCACAAGCAATTCCGTCGCGGAATCGATCAGCTCGACCATGAGGGGGTCATTCAAGTCATGCGGTCTGACCTGCGGGGCGACCAGGCACCGGTACTCGGGGCGGTGGGTCCGATGCAGTTCGACGTCGTTGAGGAACGCATGACGCATGATTTTGGTGCTGATATCCGCATGGAGGCGTTGCCCTACCAAGTCGCGCGCCGCACCGATCGAGCAAGCGCGGGCAGACTGGGGTCGCTGCGCCAGGTGGAAGTGCTCACTCGATCCGACAACACGCTCTTGGCCCTGTTCAGCACCCCATGGCGGTTTCAGGCTGTCGCTCGGGAGTTCCCGGATATCGTGCTGGAGAACCTCAGCCCGTCCGTCGAGATGGAGTCCGTCGAGGGCGCAGCCCGCGGCGATAAACGTCGCTGAAGGTGAGTCACCGGCGAGAACAGCAGCGGCCCGGCACACGTAATGTGCCGGGCCGTTGCTGTGCTGGCTATCGTCTAGGCGTCAACGACGACCGCCGTGATCACCGGGTTGCGCCGATACTTGCGTTGCATCCATCGGGTCACGCTCTCGGAGAAGATGCGCTCGAGGGCTGCTCCGTCGAGAGCGTTGCTCCGGGTTGCTGCGACCATGGCCTCGTCGATGACCTGCGCGGCATTGGCTGCCCAGTCGGCATCGTGATTGAAGCCGCGGGAGATGAAATCCACAGGTTCGGCCAGGCGTCCCGTCTCGGTGTTGAGAATTCCCAGAACGGTAATGGCACCGTCTTCCGCGAGGAGTCGACGGTCTTCCATCGCTTCTGCTGCGTCTCCTCCGACGGTCACCCCGTCGACCAGGACGTAGTCGGCTGGCACTCGGCCCACGACGGTGGCGCGTCCATCGACCAGGTCGACCACGATGCCATCTTCGACGACGAGAACGCGGTCTTTAATGATTCCGGTGCGCACGGCCAGGTCCGCATTGGCGGTGAGGTGGCGCCATTCACCGTGCACGGGCATCACGTTGGTGGGGCGCATCACGTTGTAGCAGTAGACGAGTTCGCCCGCGCTGGCGTGCCCGGACACGTGTACTTTGGCGTTGGCTTTGTGCACGACGTTGGCGCCCCAGCGGGTCAGTCGGTTGATGACCCGGTAGATGGAGTTTTCATTTCCGGGAATGACCGAACTGGCCAAGAGAACGGTGTCGCCCTTTCCGATGCGGATGGTGTGTTCACGGTTCGCCATACGGGCAAGTGCCGCCATCGGCTCTCCCTGTGAACCGGTGCAGATAAGAACGACCTTGTCGTCTTTCATCCGCTCCAGGGCCTTGACATCGACGAGCAGTCCCTTCGGGACGTGCAGATACCCCAATTCAGCGGCTATACCCATGTTGCGCACCATGGATCGGCCGACGAAGGCCACCTTGCGGTTGTGGCGCACAGCCGCATCGATCACTTGTTGGATGCGATGGACGTGGCTGGCGAAGCTGGAGACAATGATCCGTCGTGGCGCGGTGCGAAACACGGTGTCGATGGCGGGGCCGATGTCGGCTTCGGGTGTGGTGAATCCGGGCACAACGGCGTTGGTCGAGTCGATCAGCAGCAGGTCGATGCCTTCATCGCCAAGCCGGGCGAAACCGGGCAGGTCGGTGAGCCGGTTGTCGAGGGGGAACTGATCCATTTTGAAGTCGCCGGTGTGCACGACCAGCCCGGCTTCTGTGCGGATGCCGATGGCAAGGCCATCGGGGATGGAATGGTTCACGGCCAAGAATTCGAGGTCGAAGGGACCAACAGAGCGACGTTCGCCTTCCTTGACTTCAACAACCGGGGGATGCAGGCGGTGTTCCTGAAATTTTGCTCCGACGAAGGCGAGGGTCAGCTTGGAGGCGATGACGGGAATATCGCCGCGTTCCTTGAGCAGGTAGGGCACGGCGCCGATGTGGTCCTCGTGGCCGTGGGTGAGGACGATGGCTTCGATGTCGTCGAGCCGGTCACGCAAGATCGAGAAATCGGGCAGGATCACGTTGATGCCGGGCTGAATGTCTTTCGGGAACAGCAGCCCGCAGTCGATGACGAGCAGTTTGCCTTTGTGCTCAAACACGGTCATATTACGGCCGATTTCGCCGAGACCGCCGAGCGGGATGATGCGCAGGCCGCGCGCAGGAAGTGCGGGCGGTGCGGTAAGGGACAGTGGATGGGTGCTCATGGAGCTCTTTTCTTGGGGCGCGGGCGTCAGCCCACGGAATGGTCAGATTCGTACGGGTCGGGCAGGAAATCGGCCACGTCACTGGCAATGAAATCCGAGGCCGGCATGGTGAGCCGGTCGAGGAATTCAAAGGCGAGTTGTCGGATTGCCGGAGCGGCGATATCGGTTTCGGCGCTGATGTCGGTGGAGAACCACCGTGTCAACGCTCGTTTGGGGTCGTTGCTGGCGACAGCATCGATGAAGTCGCCGAAGAATGTTGACTCGTCGCGATCGGGACCGGTCTTGGAGGTGTTGAATTCCGCGTGGGCGCGCGTGACCGCGACGTAGTACCGCGCGACGGTGTAAATGAAGAGGAATGCGTGTCCCTGCGACGATCCTTCGCGGGACTTGTCGTCCATTGTTGTGAGTTCAAATTTCCACTCCTCATGTTCCGCGTGGCGGGCCAGCAGGAGGGTGATCTTGGTCAGCATGAAATCCTGAATTAGGTGCTGGTCGGTACGAGCGAGGGGATGAATGAACATGGAGTGCTCCTCTCGGGAACCTAGAACGGGGAAAGTTGGGACCGCGATCGGGTGACGGACCGCTAAGCAGTTTTCTGTCAACCACTTACAGCAACTCTACCGTAACGTAAGGGAAGAGTAGGAATTGACGGCGCTCTCCTATCCACCATCGATCACCTTCCTCTCACGTGAGAGTAGAGTGTAGGTGGGCTTGCGTGTCGCTCACCATTCGAAAGCTGTTCGAAAGCTGTTCGAACCTTCCAGATGCGCTCTTTTCCCACGTCGCAGCTAACGCACTGCTGGCGCGCCGTCTGCCCCATTCTTGTGAAAGCTTCCGTGTCTTCTACACCGCACTCCCCCCACTCCCCCGCGCCGTCCGACCGCGAGGCAGCGCCACGCCCACGCCCACGAATCTCGTGGTCTTGGCTGTCCCTCATCGGTGCCGCCGGGCTGATCTCGGTCATGACGGCCCCCGGCCAGACTGCCGGTCTCTCCGTCTTCACAGATCCCCTGATTGCCGACCTGGGACTGTCGCGAACGGATGTCTCGCTCAGTTATCTCATTGGCACGCTCGTTGGCGCGACCGTGCAGCCGTTCATTGGGCGGGCGTTGGATCGATGGGGAGCACGGTCCGTCACGGTCGTGATTGGCGTGGGCTTCGCCGTCATCCTTCTGGCCTTCAGCTTCGTTGGCGAGATCATCGGACTCACCGCCGGCTTCACCGGTGTTCGGATGGCCGGCCAGGGCGCGCTTACCCTGGCCGCGACCACCGCGGTTGCCCGGGCCATCCACCATCGGCGCGGGCTGGCCCTCGGCATTGCGAGTGCCATCGGCTCGGCCGGCATCTCACTCGCACCGATCTTTGTGGAGCGGCTGATCGCATCCGTGGGTATTTATGATGCGTGGCGGTGGGAAGCGGTGCTTGTGGCCGTGGTGGTCATTCCGCTGGCGTTGATCTTTCCCAAGCGCGCCCCCGCCGTCGATCCGGAATCGACCCCCTCCACGGCTCAACTCACCATTCAGAAAGAATCGTGGACACTGCCGGAGGCCATCCGATCGGGCATGTTCTGGGTCATCGCCGCGAGCCTGGCAACCTCGGGCATGCTGACAACGGCGCTGGCGTTTCACCAAATTGCCATTTTAGGCGCCCAAGGCCTGACTCCGTTAGAAGCGGCGGCGAACTTCCTGCCGCAGACCGTGACCGGGATCCTGGCCACCCTGCTCACGGGAAGCCTCGTCGACCGGGTTAGTCCCAAGGTTTTCATCGTTTTTTCCATGGTGACGCTGGCCGCGTCTCTCGTTCTGCTGCCGTGGGTGAGCAGCGGAGTGGCGGCCATCGTCTATGGCCTCGTTCTGGGTGCGGCCGGAGGGAGCCTGCGCGGTATGGAAGCCGCCTCATACGTGCGCTATTACGGCTTGGCACACATTGGCAATATCCGAGGAGTAGCTACGGCAATCGGCCTCGCGTCGACGGCTTTCGGTCCGGTCGCGCTCTCGCTCGGGTTCGACCTGACCGGCAGCTTCACCACACCGGCACTGGCACTGGCGCTTATTCCCGTCATCGTCGTCGGTATCACTCTCTTCGTGCGACCACCGCAGCGTGCCTAGGTCGCTCGCTCGGCCCTACTGACTGCGCAGAACCTCAAGAAACTCGTCGGCCATTCCCAGCTGGTCTTGGAGTTTTTGCCGACGCTCAACCGCTTGTGCAATGAAGGTGTCGAGCTCCGCGCGGACATTTGGATTGTCCGAACCAGCCACGCCGCCCTGCAGCGTGTCGATGATCTTCAACAGCGCCATCATCTCTTCGAGAGAGAACCCCAGCGGCTTCATGCGGCGAATCAAGATCAGCCGAGAATGATCTTCCTGCGTATAGAGGCGAAAACCGCCCTCGGTACGACCAGAGGCCTTAAGTAGCCCGATTTCGTCATAGTGACGAATGGTGCGCAAGGAGAGACCGGTCTTCTCGGCGAGCTCTCCAATGTGCATGGTGCCCGTGGTGGCCGTGGCGGCTTGGGAAGTCATAGTTGATACCTTTTCTCGAACGGATTAGCAATCAACCCTAACGTTAGAGTAGTGTTGCAGAAGTTGGCTGACATTGTCATGTGAGCCCACTCTCCCACCATTGTCCCTGATGACTGGTGGAGGTGCGCGACGGGGCGCCCACACTCACTTCTTCTACTCATCCGACACCACTCGTGTGTCCCGCTCCAGGAAGGCCCCATGGCCATCATTGAAAAAACCACGGAAAAGAATCGGTACAAAGCCGATCCCACCGTGATGAAAGCTCTGCGCACACCGCGCATCCTCACCCGGGAGGTGCTCGCCGGCCTCGTCGTGGCCATGGCCCTCATCCCCGAAGCAATTGCCTTCTCCATCATCGCCGGTGTGGACCCCCGCGTCGGACTGTTCTCGACCTTCATCATGGCCGTGTCGATCGCATTTCTCGGTGGCCGCCCCGCCATGATCACCGGTGCGACCGCAGCCATTGCGCTCGTAATCGCCCCAGTCGCGCGGGATTACGGCATCGACTACTTCATCGCTACCGTGATCCTGGCGGGTATTTTCCAGATTGTCTTCGCCTTCATCGGCGTCGCCAAAATCATGCGGTTCATCCCCCGCAGTGTCATGGTCGGCTTCGTCAACGCCCTCGGCATCCTGATCTTCACCTCACAGCTACCGCAGCTGCTGGGCGTCCCGTTCATGGTCTACCCGCTCGTCGCGGTCGGCATCATCATCATGGTCGTCATGCCCCGCTTCACCAAGGTGGTCCCCGCACCGCTCGTCGCGATCGTCGTTCTCACGATCCTCACCGTCGTGGTGTCGATCAACGTCCCCACCATCGGCGATCAGGGCGAATTGCCCACCACGCTGCCGCAGCTGTTCTTTCCCAACGTGCCGCTCAACATGGAAACGTTGACGATCATCGCTCCTTACGCCTTCGGCATGGCGATGGTCGGAATCCTCGAATCCCTGATGGCGGCCAAGATCGTCGACGAGAGCACGGATACCCACTCTAATAAGACCCGCGAGTCCTGGGCTCAGGGCGTTTCCAACATGCTTTCCGGCTTCTTCGGCGGCATGGGCGGCTGCGCAATGGTCGGCCAGACCATGATCAACGTCAAGGCCTCCGGGGCCCGCACCCGCATCTCCACCTTCCTCGCCGGCCTCTTTTTGCTCGTGCTCGTGCTCGGCCTCGGCGATGTACTGTCCGTCGTGCCCATGGCTGCTCTGGTCGCGGTGATGATCATCGTGTCCGTGCTGACCTTCGACTGGCACAGCATCCGCCTGAGCACCCTGAAACGAATGCCCAAGAGCGAGACCACGGTCATGGTCGCCACGGTCATCGCCGTCGTCGCCACCCACAACCTCGCCGTCGGCGTCGTGATCGGTGTCGTCATCGCCATGGTCGCCTTCGCCCGCCGCGTCGCCCACCTCGCACAGGTCGAACGCAGCCTGACCGTGGATGATCAGGGCCCGGTCGCCTACTACACCGTCACCGGCGCACTATTCTTCGCCTCGAGCAACGACCTCAAGACACAGTTCAGCTACCTCGACGACCCCGACCGCATCATCATCGACATGACGAACTCGCACATCTGGGATGCCTCCACCGTCGCCACCCTCGACGACATCAAATACAAATACGAACGCCACGAGAAGACCGTGACGATTGAGGGACTCAACGAAGCGAGCAGCCTGCTACACGCCCGCCTCGCCGGCAACATGGGCTCGGGCCACTGACCCGGCACATCACTGCCTCATCAGGCCGAGCCCCCGTCGCATGACGGGGGCTCGGCCGATTTGTGCTGCCCGGATCGATAAACCCTTACGTTAAGGTAACCTTGCCAAGGTCAACGTGGCACTGTCGCCGACTCCCATTCATTCGGCTTCTCCGTGAGGTCCCTTCCCCTTTCTGGAGGCCTCATGGCCATCGTTTCCAAGCCCATCACCGCGAACCGCTACCGTGCGGAGCCGTCGGTTCTGACCGCGCTGCGCACGCCTCGACTGCTCACCCGTGAGGTGCTCGCCGGTCTTGTCGTGGCCATGGCGCTCATTCCCGAGGCGATCGCGTTCTCGATCATCGCCGGTGTCGACCCGCGCGTGGGCCTGTTCTCATCCTTTGTCATGGCCGTCACGATCGCCTTCGTCGGTGGCCGCCCGGCCATGATCACCGCCGCCACCGGAGCCATCGCCCTCGTCATCGCCCCGGTGGCGCGCGAATACGGCATGGACTACTTCATCGCCACCGTCATCCTCGCCGGCGTGTTTCAGATCGTGCTGAGTGTGATCGGCGTCGCCAAACTCATGCGCTTCATCCCTCGCAGTGTCATGGTCGGTTTCGTCAACGCCCTCGCCATCCTCATCTTCACGGCCCAGTTGCCCCAGCTTCTCGGCGTGCCGTTCATGGTTTACCCGCTCGTCGCCGCCGGCCTCATCATCATGATCGTGATGCCGCGTCTCACCAAAGTCATCCCGGCGCCGCTCGTAGCCATCGTCGTACTCACCATCGCGACCGTCGTGATCGCCATCAACGTGCCGACCATCAGCGACCAAGGCGAACTCCCCCAGAGCCTGCCCGAACTGTTCTTCCCCAACGTTCCTCTCAACTGGGACACATTCACAATCATCGCCCCCTACGCCCTCGGCATGGCCCTGGTCGGCATCCTCGAGTCGTTGATGACCGCGAAGTTCGTCGACGAGATCACCGACACGCACTCGAACAAGACCCGCGAAACGTGGGGCCAGGGTGTCGCCAACGTCATGTCCGGCATTTTCGGTGGCATGGGCGGCTGTGCCATGATCGGCCAGACCATGATCAACGTGAAGGCATCCGGCGCTCGAACCCGCATCTCCACGTTCCTCGCCGGCATCTTCTTGCTCATTCTGGTGCTCGGCCTCGGCGATGTGCTCGCCGTCGTACCCATGGCCGCCCTGGTCGCGGTGATGATCATCGTGTCGTATCTGACCTTCGATTGGCACAGCATCCGCTTGTCGACTCTCAAGCGCATGCCCAAGAGCGAGACGACCGTCATGGTCGCCACGGTCGTCGTCATCGTGCTCACCCACAACCTCGCCATCGGCGTCGTCATCGGCGTGATCGTGGCCATGGTCGCCTTCGCCCGCCGGGTCGCCCACCTCGCCAGGGTCGAACGCACCGTCGAACTCGACCAGCCGGTGCCGACCGCGTATTACACCGTGACCGGCGCCCTGTTCTTCGCCTCAAGCAACGATATGATGACCCAATTCGAATACGCCGACGACCCCGACCGCATCGTGATCGACATGTCCGCATCCCACATCTGGGACGCCTCCACGGTTGCCACTCTCGACGCGATCACCTACAAATATGAGCGGCACGACAAGTACGTCGTCATCGAGGGACTCAACGAGGCCAGCCATGAGCTGCACAGCCGCCTAGCCGGAAACCTCGGCGCCGGCCACTGACGAGTTCGCCGTTATGCAGTGCAGCACCAAGACGTCAGAAAATCGTCCCAATCGGCGCTTCGGCTCATCAATCTCACCGCGCGACATTTCACGAGTGGCCAAAAAAATGACAAACGAAAACTAAACGAGAAGTCTGAACCGTCCCTGATTTCTTGCCGCTTTCTTTCTAGTGAAAGGATTTGGTTATGCCCAAGAAATACCCAGATGAGGTTCGTGAGCGAGCGGTTCGTATGACGCTTGATCGTGTGAAGGATTACCCGTCGATGTGGGCCGCGTGCCGCGAACTGGCCCCCAAGCTCAACGTCGGCCCGGAAACGTTGCGGAAGTGGGTCAGGCAGGCGCAATCCGACGCGGGAGAACGGACCGGCCCAACGAGCGAAGAGCTCGAGGAGATCCGGCGGCTCAAGCGCGAAAACCGGGACCTGCGGGAAACCAACGAGATCCTGAAAGCAGCGGCGTCTTTCTTGAGCTCAGGGAGCTCGACCCTCGCAACCGTCCATAGTCGCCTTCATCGTTTCGATGAAGGCGAACGGCCATGGAGTCGAGCTGACTTGTGGCGTCCTGCGTGAGCAGGGCGTCTTGGTCACTTCACAGCACGTATCGTGCGTGGAAGATCCGCGCTGCTGCGGTTAGGACCCGCAGCGACGCTATCCTTCTGGATCGGCTTAAAGCGTTGACAGTGCGGGACGTTCAGGGCCGGCAGCAGCCAGAGATTCTCTACGGCCGCCGCAAGATGACGGCCTGGCTGAGCCGAGGCGAGTTCGCCGGCGTGTCCAAGCACACCGTGGACCGGTTGATGCGGCTGGAAGGCATGAACGGCCTCGTTCGCGGCCGTAAACCGCGCAGCACAGTCTCCACCGGGAAGGATTCGGCCCGTGCTCCTGACTTGTTGAAACGCAATTTCAGCGCGCCCCACCCGAACCACAGCTGGGTGACGGACTTCACGTATGTGCCGACGTGGGGCGGGTTCATCTACGTGGCCTTCGCGATCGACTTGTATTCTCGAGCGATCGTCGGCTGGCATGCGTCCACGGTCAAGGACACCCCGTTCGTTGAGGTGTGTTTGAACATGGCGCTCTGGCGCCGAGACAACGCCGGGCACACCGTCCAACCCGGCCTGATCCATCACAGCGATGCCGGCTCGCAATATACGTCCATTCGATTCACGGAGACCGTAGCGCTCGAGGGATTGGTCGCATCGATCGGGACGGTCGGTGACGCGTATGACAATGCGGCCGCCGAGACCGTGATGGGCCTCTACAAGAACGAGGCCGTCGCGAAGAACTCACCCTTCATAACCGGTCCGCTGAAGACCCTCGCCGACGTCGAGAAGCTCACCTTCGACTGGCTGGACTGGTACAACAATCGGCGTCTACACAGCGCCCTGGGAAACATGCCACCGGCTGAATACGAGCTCAACTATTACGCTGGAACAAACGGCCCGATAAATATCGAAGCCGCCAACAAAACGGCGGCATGAAACCCGGGACGGTTCAACATGCCGCCGGCCGAATATGAGGTCAACTATTACGCTGGGACAAACGGCCCGACAAATATCGAAGCCGCCAACAAAACGGTGGCATGAAACCCGGGACGGTTCACGTTGACGGATGGCCGCGCTGCCAGGGGTGCATCAGCTACACCCCTGCCTGCGTGCCTGCCACGTGCGATCACGGCCGTCTCACGTCGTAAGTCATATTCGAGTGTGCGCCTTCGGCCCTACTTCTTCTGCTTGGAAACGCCAGTTATTGCCGGTTACGGTGCCAGGCCAAGTTGTTCGAGCATGCCCTGTTCGTCGCTGCTGCCCCACCGCTCGACAAGTTTCCCGTTCTCAAACCGGCTAATTTGCATCCCGCGAACAGATATCGTTTTCCCGCTAGCGGCGTGGCCCTTCAAAGGACCTTGGTGGGTGCCTGTGAGGGTGTAAGCGAATGCGACGTCGGTATCGTTTGCGACGAGGCGCTCGACGGCGATGTGCAAATCTGGAAAAGCAGCAATCATCTCGCCGAAGAACGCTTTGTAGCCTGCCGGCCCCGGGCCTTGGCCAGGGGCCGGGTCGTTATCGACCGCGTCTACGGCCACGAGATCATCGAGAAGATCAAGTTGCCCGCTGTTGACGGCGTCACCAAACTTCTGCTGGGCAGCAATATTTGCTTCTTGACTCATGTGTTTACTCTCTTCCTAGGATTTACATGGATGGGATTGTGAGGGCCACGAGGTGACCATACCGCCGTTGACGTTCAACGTCTCGCCGATGACACTGCGTACTCTAGTAATCCAGCCTTGTGGCGAAATTCTTGGTCCCCTGCGGTCCTGCGTAGTCGACGCGGTCAAGAGCAAGGACAGGCGCGTATGCCTCGAGGACGCAGTGTTGCTAATCGTGGAACCCGGTACGGGAGAACGGATGTGATGACCCAGAACATGGCAACACGTTGGCTATGAACCGGCGAGGTTGACGACGCCCTGACGGGGCGACCAACACCTGCCTCGATTGTTTCCGTACAGGGCAACAAGTCGACGTCAGGATTCTGCCCAAAAAGGGCCTCAGTGCCGGCGTGCTCACGCACCGCCACGACCTATCGAAGGGAGCCTGCACTGCCGGCTCTTCACCGCGTCGGCTCGGTCCCTGTTCGGTTCCGCTACTTCGCGAGGAAGGCGAGTACGTGCCGGTTCCACTCGTCCTTATGTGAGACGGTGAGACCGTGAGGGGCACCTTCGATCAGCACGAGTTCGCTGCCGGAAATGGCCTCGTGAGTGCGCTTGCCACTGACTTCGAAAGGCACGATGGTGTCGGAGTCACCGTGCATCACCAGGGTCGGCACGGTGATTTTCATCAGGTCAGCGCGGAAGTCCGTCGTGGCGAATGCGGTCGTGCTGTCGAGCGTTCCCTTCGGCGACGCCATCTCGGCGATATCAAGGTTGTAAGCAATCTGCTCCGAGCTGACCTTCGGTTTGTTCACCAGCGACGGCTTGCCAGCGGTGAAAAACATCTGCACAAATTCGTGCAGGAACGCCGGCCGGTCCCCGGTCAACCCGTCGTGAAACCACTGGGCCAGTCCGGCGTCCACGCCGCCATCGGGGTTGTCATCTGATTTCCACAGGTACGGTGGCACTGCGCTGGCGAAGACGAGCTTCGCGACGCGGTCGGTGCCGTACGTGCCCACGTAACGGGCAACCTCACCGCCACCCATCGAGAATCCGATCAGGGTAACGTCCCGGAGGTCCAGAGTGTCGACAACAGCCTTCAAATCGGCAGCGAACGTGTCATAGTCGTACCCATTCCACGGCTGCGACGACTGGCCGAACCCGCGACGATCGTACGTAATCACCCGGTAGCCAGCATCGACCAGCGCAGGCACCTGACCCTCCCAGGACCTGCTACTCAGCGGCCAACCATGAATCAAGACGACGGGCTTACCGGCACCGACATCTTCATAGTGCAGTTCCACGTCGGGATCGTTCTGACCGGGGACGGTGATGAAAGGCATGTTCTCTCCTCGTAATCGTAGATGGTTCGCTAGAGGTAACTGAGATTGCAAACTCCAGACAACCGAGGTTCGCTGAAAGAACGCTGAAATGATGGTCGCTGAGAAAAATGATCTCGCGATCGACCCGCCTGACGGCAATTGAGGGGTGTCAGTCGTCGCAGGTTTCGCAGGGCATGACTCAGCCCACGCACAGCCGCTGCTTCTGCGAGCATAAAATTCGCGCTTCCACACGAATCGTCAGCACCAGCTCAGGGCTGTTCGGTTTGCGATCCCGCCGCCACGTGAACCCCTGCGCCAGATAGCGGGCCGACACCGTCGCGACCGCTACCTCGTGCCGCGTCGTCTGCCGAAACAGATTCGGCGCCGGCTTCCCAATCGCCAGATACGTGGCCCACACTATCGACCCGTCCCGATACGCAACCCGGCCTCGGTCGAGCAATCCAGTCCCGATCATCCGCGCGGCCCACTGCTGCGCCCGGCGCAATGACACCGGTTCACCAGCACCAGATAGGGCGCCCAACGCCCACCGCACGGCGTCCATATCCGCGAGCCGAACGACGTCTAACCATGCCAGAAGTGCCTCGTCGCGCTCTGTCACCTGCACCATCACTCAGCCTCCGAACTGACACCGTTTCAGCTTTCCACCACGATTCTGCACCCAGCCACCGACACATCCCGGAATGCCACACCGCACATCATCGATTTCTCCCTCGTCGGCGTCATCGCGTCTACTCGTCACTTTTTCTTACCCGATTGCCTTCTATTTTTCTGCCGTCGGTTCCCACATTTTCGGCCCGCCTTCGTTGTCTTTTCCTGTTCCCTTTTTTCACCTTTTCTCACTTCTTCTCTGTCTTTTGCTCTTGTTCTCCCTCTTTTTTTCTTTTCAGTTTTCTTTTTTTTTGTTTTTGTACTTCTGTTTTTTCTTCTACTTTTTTCTTCTCTTTCCCTGTCCCACCACCCCCCTTTACTTCCCAACCTCCTACACACTGAGGAACGATGGGTGTGGGAGGTTGGGAAGCGAGCGCAGCGAGGGGGCGGCGGTGGGACAGGGAAAGAGACCCCGCACCTAGTCGTTTACCTATTCGCTGCCGGTGCATAGGTAAACGAATACCCACGCAGTCTTGCGACACCCTCCGTGCGACCAAATTCGTGACGGACGACGTGGTGCCTGCGACCGATCTTTGGCCCCTCTGCTGCTCATCTAGCAGCCGCCCGCACTGGACCTGCTCCGCCGGACGAAGCCGAAATGGGGGCCCGAATATCGATGGCATCCCGTGACGTTGCACCCGCGGAAGCGTCGACGCGAGCGGCCAAATCTTGTCGGCTCTATGTCGTTTCAGCCGTCGAGCCGTGGGCAACTCGATGTGCGACCACGGGCCGTTCCGTCGCCGGAGTCAGCTCGTTACGACAAGCGCGGGAATCGTTCCACGCTGTCGAACCAGCAAACGACGCTGTTGGCGTTGTGTGCTTGCATGAGGGCATCTTCGACGATGCCGGTGAATTGGGCGGCATCGCGAAGGCCGAGTTCAGCCCGAGCGACTCCGGGCACGCAGCCGGCGCCGCAGCCGTCTTCGCCGTTGTACTCGACGCCGTCGACGACGTTGCTGTGCCAGGTGGCGAGCTGGTCGTACACCTGGCCCAGGGAGCGCTGGGTGGCGGTCAGACATTTGAGCAGCAGGTACGAGTCGTAGGGCCGGTCGATCGCCCGAGTCGCGTGCGCCAGGCTGCGTGCGATGTCGGCCAGCTCGTTCGCCCGGCTGATCAATTCGCTGTCGTGGTCGTTCATGGTGGTGGTCCCTTCATGAGGTATCCAGGGTGGGCCGCGCGTGCGGCCCACCCTGGATGGCTATTCGGCGTCAGGCTTGGAGTTGCGCCGCACGGTTGCGACGGCACGGTTGAGGTCAGGGCCGATGTTGTCGGCGTCGATGACGCGGCCGTATTGGCGTGCCTGGTCGTCGCCCCAGCTGTCAGTGTGTTCGCGGCCGACGACGATGACGGGGTCGCCCTTGTGCAGGGTGGCGGCGACGTTCTGGCCGAGCTCGAACTTGGCTTCCACGAAATGCGTGGTTGTGGCGTCGTGGGCGAGCCATTTGCCGCCGCGGTACTCGCCGGTGTTTTCGATGACGCGCAGCTTGGTGATTTGAATGCTGCCGGCAGTGACGACCTCGGGGTCGGGAGCCAGGTTGCCAATGGTGGTGCGTGTGGTCATGAGTGCTTCTCCTTCGATGACTGCTGCGTTGACGTGCGGTGGGTGTCGTTGGCCTTGGGTTCTTCGACCAACTGTTTTTTGTGCCTTCCGGCGAGAAAAATCAATAGCGAGCGTGAGCGGCGATAGTGCCCTGAATCTCAGGCGAATTGAGGGAGCGTGCGACCGCCTCTGAGATTCCGGGAACGGTTGGCGCGCAGCGAACTACGATGACCTGCCGGACAGGTCACAAATTGTGTTTTACGTGGTGTCACATCGAGCCGATTTCGGCTGCGATCGAAGGCTCGTTGCACGGCGTTTTGGGCGAGTTATCCACAGGCGTTTCTCGTGCGCGCGTACTGTTAATGTTTTGTTTGTTCTGTTAGTACTGTTAGGGGGGCCGATCAGCGGCCCCCTATAGGGCCAGATCTGGCCCCTATCGGTACGCTAAACGGCCCCCTATAGGGCCAGATCTGGCCCCTATCGGTACGCTAAACGGCCCCCTACGGGGGCCACTCACCGGCCCCCAAACCTCCGTGCCGCAACATCGGAATGACGTTGGTTTCATACCGGCGGTGACCGCCCGGTTTCGTGCTGTCGACGAGCAGATTGAACTCGGCATTGTGGCCACGGTGGCCAGCGCTGACTCGCTCGATTGCGCCGCTCGCGACCAGTTCGGCAATCGCCCGCTTGACCGAGTGGTGTGCCGACTCTGATCCGTTGTCCGGAGCCATATAGCCCAGGGCGATCGCCGAAGATTCTCGGGACGCGAAGTACCACCGCGGCGGTTGATTGCCGGGGTTGTCGGTATCGTCCCAGCTTTCCAGCGCCATGTGCAGCAGCAGCCGCGTCGCCGCGTGCCCCAGACCCAGGCGTGCAGCCACAAGAACGGCACCCTTCGCCGCGTAGAGGCCCACAGCGCTCTCACCCACCAGGTCGGGTGCGAGGCGTTGCGAGATGGCAGAATTTTAGTATTCTGGTTATAGATCAGATCCTTTGCGGGTGTTCGATCCTTGCCCCGGGGTGCAACCCGGGGCTTTTTCTTTGGCCTGCCGCCGGCCGACAATCTCGTCGTCCGCAAAAGCAGATGCGGGCTCACCGCGCCACGAGCGCGCGTTCGCCCGTCTGCGTCTGCGCACTGGCCTCGACCCAAGCGATCACTTCGGACCGCTTGTACAGGACCTTCTTGGGCGTCGGCTTGTAGAAGCGGGGCCCCCGGCCCAAGTAGCGCAGGTGGGCCAGCCCGCCGACGGTCAGTCCGGTGAGTTCGGCGACGGCAACGGGGAGGATGAATTCTTCGGTCATGATTACGTTCCTTTGATGACACGAAACACTCGTTGTCTCGTGTTGCGATCACAATAAAACGCTTTTTACTGTTTGACAAGGACCGATACCTGTACGGTGTCGGCATGACAGGTTTTGTGAGGCAATCCGGAATTGGCGAGCGGATCCAAGCCATCCGGAAACGGCACGGCATCCGCTCTGCCAAGGACCTGGCCGACTTAATGCCAGGTGGCAACGTCACGGAGGCGATCCTGCAAAACCTGGAGGCCGGCCGAAAACAGGACCTTTCAGTGAGCCAACTCCTGAACATCTCCCATGCACTTCGAGTACCACCCGTCTTTCTGCTGGCACCAATTGGGCGTCCGCACGACCAACTGGACCTGGTCAACCTCAGCGACACGTTTGCGGGAATGACCGTCGCCGAATTCGATGCCTGGATCTCCGGGGAGACAGATGGTGCCTACCGGTGGAGAAACCTCACCGAGCGCACTGAGCGCTCCCAACTCGAGGCTATGCGCGAGCTCATCGCGAGCCTACGAGAGCGTCGCCGCCTCACCATCAACGTGGCCATTGAGGCAGAGCTCACCCCCGCCAGCGAGGTCACCACCGAACCAGCGCTCTGGGACACCACCCAGGAACAACTTGCCGAGGCGAACCAGCGCATTCAACAACTCACCACCTACCTGGCCGATACGGGTTGGGACCTCGAAGGATGGGCCAAGTAGCCACATCATTTCGATCTCAGTGGGTGCGAGGACAGTCAGCTTATAATCACGATCACTGACGATTCCGAGGTGAGGTCATGGGAACGATTTCGGCGTATGAGACAGCCTCAGGCAAGCGATATCGCGCACGCTACCGCAAGCCCGATCACAGCCAGACGGACAAACGAGGGTTCAAGACCAAACGCTCCGCCGAGCTGTTCCTCGCGTCCACCGAGGTGCGCAAGGCCACCGGCGAGTACATCGACGCCCAAGCCGCCAAAGTCACGATCAGTACCTTCGGCGCAGAGTGGCTTCGTGCCCAAACCCATCTGAAAGCCAGCTCGTACAACGTCGTCGAGACCGCCTGGCGCGTACACGTTCAGCCCGTGTGGGGGCCGCGGCAGCTCGGTGAAATACGGCACACTGACGTGCAATCATGGGTGAGCGAACTCTCGGCAAAGAAAAGTCCCACCGTCGTGCTGCGCGCATACGGCATTCTCGCAGCCATGATCGACGTCGCCGTACGCGACCGCCGATTACCGTCCAACCCGGCCCGAGGCGTGAACCTCCCACGCAAGGTCGGCAAACAGCGGCACTACCTCACTCACGCGCAGGTGCAGATTCTGGCCGATGAATCCCGCCGCAACGCAACGCTGGTGCTGCTGCTCGCCTACACCGGCCTGCGCTGGGGCGAAGCGGTCGGACTGCACGCGAACAGCCTCGACCTCGCGCGACGGCGCGTGCTCGTGCAAACGAACGCCGTGCGGGTGGGCGGCCATATCGTGATCGGCTCCCCCAAGGCTACGAGATGCGCAGCGTGCCTTTTCCTGCCTTTCTCGACGGGCCGTTGGCAGATCAGATCGCGGGAAAACAGCGAAATCAACTCGTGTTCGGCGATGGCAACATTTACTTGGCCACGCCGACTCACGGTGACGGCTGGTTCGCGGGAGCCCGAAAACGCGCGCGCCTGACCGATTCGTCCATTCCTGTCGGGCTGACGCTGCATGATTTACGGCATACCGCAGCATCCCTGGCGATCTCGGCCGGCGCAAACGTGAAAGCGGTACAGCGCATGCTGGGACACGCCTCAGCGGCGATGACCCTGGACACCTATGCCGACCTGTTTGACGATGACCTTGACGCCGTGGCGATCGCGCTTGATATTGCAAAGATTAGGTCGGACGCGCTGCCGTAACGATTCACGCCGTCGGGGCCGGTTGTCGATCTCGAGGAGCCGCCTCAAAAACCCCTGGCAGGGTGTCCTCGTTGCACGTTGAAATGCCAGTTTTGAGCCGTTTCACCGACTTCAGATCACACCGAAATTTTTTGAAGTGTGGGCAAAATGTGGGCAAACGGCCATTCCTGAGAAGTACGAAAACCCTACAGCCCAGTGTTTACATGGGATGCAGGGCCTCAAAGCATGGTGCCCCTGGAGGGATTCGAACCCCCGGCCATTTCCTTAGGACGGAATTGCTCTTCCACTGAGCTACAGAGGCGGTTCGGCAAGTTTAGCCGGTCACGCCGGTCCGCCCGCTCGATGGCGGGTCGCGGCACACGAACGCCTGCAGGCTTGGGTCAGCTAGCTGGCCATGTGCACAATCTGAATGAGGTTGCCACACGTGTCGTCGAGAACCGCGGTGGTCACCGGCCCCACGACCGTGGGCTCCTGGGTGAAGCGCACGCCGAGGCCTCGCAGTCGCTCATACTCCGCCGGAACGTCATCGACAGCGAACTGGGTGAACGGAATACCGTCGGCGACCAGGGCGTCCTTGAACGGCTTCGCGGCCGGGTGGCCGCTCGGCTCCAGCAACAGTTCGGTCCCCTCAGGGTTCTCCGGGGACACCACGGTCAGCCAGCGGTCCTCACCGCCCAGCGGAACGTCGTTCTTTTTCACGAAGCCCAGCACCTCGGTGTAGAACCGCAGCGCCTTCACCTGTTCGTCGACGAACACGCTCGTAATGTTGATTCGCATGACCAAAAGCCTACGCGGCGGGCGCCAGGTAGGCATCCCATTCCTGCTCGGGCCGCTCGACTCCGCGCACGATCCAGGTCGTGCCCTGCGGCATCCGTGGGGTGAAGCGCAGCTCCCAGCCCATCTCGGCCGGGGTGTGGTCGCTCTTGAGGTTGTTGCAGCGCAGACAGCAGGCCGCGAGGTTGTCCCAGGTGTCGCGGCCACCGCGCGACCGCGGCAGCACATGGTCGATTGTGGCCGCCGACTTGCCGCAGTAGCAGCAACGGTGCTCGTCGCGGCGCAACACCCCGCGGCGACTCACCGGCACCAGGCGTGACATGGGGATGCGCACGTACCGGGTGAGCAGAATAACGCTCGGGCGATCCCACGAGCCCGAGGCCGCGAAAACAGGGTGGTTTTGATCCGACTGCACGATCGTGGCCTTCTGGTTCATTACCAGAATGAGCGCTCGTTTGAACGAGACAACGGCGAGGGGCTCATAGCCCGCATTGAGTACCAGTGTGCGCATGCGCTCCCTTTCGAAGGAGGCTGGACGGCTTCCAGCCATTCGAACTACATCCGATGCGGAAAGAACAGGAGCGTGGCAAAGCGAAAAAGAGTACAAAAAAAGGCGCCGTCACAATGACAACGCCTTCTGGCTGCTCACACAGCTCTTCTTGCTCTGACAACTATGCCGAAAGCACTCGCGACCGCGCACATCCATGGTGTGGATAGTGCGTCGCTCATGCATTGGCTCTCCTTACGGCCCTACAAACTACATCAGGGCACTAGGTTAACCCACAAATGGCCCAACAGGTGAACCTGTGTGCGCCATTTGTGTGAGCTGTTACCTAGTGTTCACGCGAGGAGGCGAACTAGATGCCGATCCGCACGATGTAATAGTCGCTGGTCCAGATCGGCTGGATCCGCACGGACTGGCCGGTGTACGGCGCGTGCAGAATGTTTCCGTTGCCCGCGTAGAAGCCGTCGTGGCCGTCCATGATCACGAGGTCGCCGGGCACGGCGTCTTCGATCGAGATCTTGGTACCGGCCGCTCCCTGGCCCACTGAGGAGTGCGGCAGGCTGATGCCGAACTGCGCGTAGACGTACATAATGAAGCCGGAGCAGTCGAAGCCGGCCGGGGTGGCGCCACCGTAAACATACGGTGTGCCCTGATACTGCGAGGCAACATTGAAAACGGATGCAAGATCAAAATTCGGGTAGGTCGGGTTGGCCAGGAAGTCGGCAACACTCGGGCCAGAATAGCTCGCGGCGTAGGAGGTCATCTGCGCGGCAACCTCGACACGGCGGGTTTCCGCGGCCGCGGCGGCGGCAGCAGCAGCAAGTTCTTCGGGAGTGGTGGCGGTGAATCCCTCGCGAGCCACGCTCACGGTGGCGGCCTGCGCATCGACTTCAACAGCCTGCGCCTGAGCCTTGGACATCTCCGTGGACTCGGTGGCCTTGAAAGAGGCGTCCTTCGAACCGGGAACAAAGGCATACGCCGGGAGAGCCATGGTGGCAACGAGGCCGGTGGCCAGGGTCATGACGACGATGTTGGCGATACCGCCACGGCGCTTCTTCGGGGTCGCGCGCGGCAGTGCTCGGTGGGAGTGTGCCGACGATGCCACTTTTTCCAGGGAATCGGATGTTCGGCTCAGCCCACGTTGGGACCTTCTCGTTCCTAATGCAGCCAAAGTTTTAACCTCCGGCGCCTCGACAACACTAGGTCGTTGTCCCGTCCACTTCGCTGATCGCGGGTGTGTTCGTAAATCAAGAGACGGGGTAAGCAGGCGTCTTGACTAGAGTCCTTCGACCTTTCATGGTCTGTGGGACATCCCCGAGGCTACAAGAACTGCGCCCATTTGTCACCCTGAAGTGACACTTTTCTAACGGATTGGTAACGGACCGGCTAACAGGTCGAGACGACTGGCTCGATTCATTGCACTGCGAACCCGGCGCAATGTCAGTGAGCGACCGGGCTGTAGCCGATCGGCGTGGTCACGAAAATGTGCCCGGCGACCTCGTTGGGCAGCTCTAATCCAGCACCAAAACCCTCGACCTGTACTAGAACGTACGATCCGGCGGCCGAAAACGCCCCGGTCGCACCGGGCATCACACCGCTCTGCTTGAGCTGCAGCAGCAACTCCGGGTCGAACTGCACGGGTTCACCGAGACGACGGATGACCGCGGTCACCGGCACGGTCGAATTCCCCACCACCGACAGCACGCTGGTCACCCCCGCCATGAAGGCAACGGCCGCGGACTCACCGAACTCGTCGAGGCCCGGAATCGGGTTCCCGTAGGGGGACTCGGTCGGGTGACCGAGCAACTCCAAAATCTTGCGTTCTACCTGCTCGCTCATCACGTGTTCCCAGCGGCAGGCTTCGTCGTGCACGAACTCCCACTCGAGTCCGATCACGTCGCTGAGCAGCCGTTCGGCCAGGCGATGCTTGCGCATCACGTGCACCGCCTTGCTGCGGCCGGCCGGGGTGAGTTCCAGGTGTCGATCCCCAGACACGATGACGAGGCCGTCTCGTTCCATCCGCGCGACGGTCTGCGAGACGGTCGGGCCGGAGTGACCGAGGCGTTCGGAGATGCGCGCCCGCAGGGGCACGATCTGCTCTTCCTCCAGGTCGAGGATCGTGCGGAGATACATTTCGGTGGTGTCGATCAGATCGCTCATCCGCAGCCCTTCATTCGGCTCGTGCGTGCACCGTTCATAGGTAAGTGAATGGTGCTCCGTTGGCGGCCCCGGCCGGGCCCGCACAGCGTCACAAGCCTACCCGCCCGCAGCTGGGCAACTAGAATCGCCGTATGGCCGACCTACTGATACCCACCGATCTGCTCCCCCTCGACGGACGATTCGGCTGCGGCCCATCGAAAATCCGGCGCGAACAGCTCGATCACCTGCTGGGATTCGGCACCGGAGTGCTCGGCACATCGCACCGCCAGGCCCCCGTGAAAGACCTCGTCGGTCGCGTGCGCGCCGGCCTGGGCGAACTGTTTCGCATTCCCGACGGCTACGAAGTTGTGCTTGGCAACGGCGGCTCGACCGCATTCTGGGATGCCGCCGCCTTCTCCCTCATTGAAACCCGCGCGCAGAACCTGGTCTTCGGCGAATTCGGCGGCAAGTTCGCCAAGGCGGCCGCTGCCCCCTGGCTCGAAGCCCCCGACGTGATTAAAGCCGACACCGGTTCACGCAGCGACTTCGTGGTGCGCGACGGCATCGACGTCTACGCCTGGCCCCAGAACGAAACCTCGACCGGCGTCATGGCCCCGGTCACCCGGGTCGACGGCGATGCCGGCGCCCTCACCGTCATCGACGCCACCAGCGCCGCGGCCGGCATCGACTTTGACGCGAGCCAAGCGGATATCTACTACTTCGCCCCGCAGAAAAACCTCGCCTCCGACGGTGGCCTGTGGATCGCCCTGTTCTCCCCCGCCGCGCTCGAGCGCGTCGAACGCATTGCGGCGAGCGGCCGGTACATTCCCGAGTTCCTCAGCCTCAAGAACGCCGTGGACAACTCGCGCCTGAACCAGACGTTGAACACGCCGGCCCTCAGCACCCTGCTGCTGATGGAGAACCAGATCGACTGGATCAACCAGAGCGGCGGACTGACGTGGGCTTCGGCGCGAACGCAGGCATCGTCATCCGTTCTGTATGACTGGGCAGCCGGCGTCGACTACGCGACCCCGTTCGTGGCCGAACCGACGCACCGCTCGCAGGTTGTCGTCACGATCGACTTCGACGACGCCATCGACGCCTCAGCCATCAGTAAGACGCTGCGCGCCAACGGCATCGTCGACACCGAGCCGTACCGCAAGCTCGGCCGCAACCAGCTGCGCATCGCGACCTTCACGGCGATCGACCCGGAGGACGTCAAAAAGCTCGTGGCGTCCATCGAGCACGTCGTCGGACACCTCGGCAACTAGCGAACGTAAGGATCGGGTCATGCGTCTCTGGTTGAAAGACAGCGAGCGTCGGCCCGATCCGCTGCCCGCGCGAACGGATGCCCGCAAAGCCCTGTTCGTCGGCACCATCGTCTGGCTGGTCGCTCTCGGCGCCGCCCTCATCGTTGAGGTCACGGCGCCGGCAGCGTCAGACTTAGGGGCGGCGAGCGCGACGACCGCGGGTTGGTGGCTGTGGTGCACTGTGATCGGCGTCGGCCTCGGCCTCTTCGGTCTCGCCTGGGTGCAGTTCCGCCGCCGCTAGCGCCTCGTCGAAGTCGATGCCGTCGAGCGCGTCGAGCGAGTCATCCGCGTCGTCGTCGCCCGACTCTGCGTCGTCGTCCGCGTCGTCGTCTGACTCGTCATCCGACTCGTCGTCGTCATCATCATCGTCATCGTCTGACTCGTCGTCGTCGGTGTCGTCAGCATCCGCTTCACTGTCGTCGCCACCGTCGTCGACGAGGCGATCCGACCACGGCACCCACTCGGGTGCGAGCAGCGAGTCATCGCCGGGTGTGAGCTCGGTTTCGAGCACCTTCGGCTCGGAGTTCTCGTCGACCCGCGCGAGGCTGACGGTCCAGCGCCAGCCCGGGTAGCCGGTCATTAGGCAGTCGAACAGCAGCGACACCACGAGGTCGCCCTCGTCGATGTGGCCGATGACCTCGCCGATGGTGTCGTCGGTCGTGATCTCCAGCAGCGCCGCGCGGGCCAGCTCGACGGCCGCGAGCAGGGTGGCGTCGGTCGGCCGGGTGGGCTCGGCCTCGGTCGGCTCGGCCGCGGTGAGCTCGGCCGCGGTGAGCTCGACCGCGGTGGGCTCAGCGTCTGTCAGCTCAGGCATCCAGTTCCTCGGCAACCTTGCGCAGCATCGCCGCGATCTTCTTGCTGTGGCTCGACTCGGGGTAGCGTCCACGCTTGAGGTTGGTGCCGATACCGTCGAGCAGCTTCACGAGGTCTTCCACAATGATGGCCATATCGTCGGCTGGCTTGCGGTTGAACTTGCTCAGGCTCGGCGGCGCCTCGATCACTCGTACCGAGAGCGCCTGGGCGCCGCGTTTGCCGTCGGCGATGCCGAATTCGAGCTTCGCGCCGGCCTTGACGGTTACGCCGGAGGGCAGGGCGGAAGCGTGGAGAAAGACTTCTTGACCGTCATCGGATGTGATGAAGCCAAAACCTTTCTCCTCGTCGTAAAACTTGACCTTGCCGGTGGGCATCTGAACCTCACTGAGTTTTGGGCGCACAGAAGTGCGCGGGGTGTGAACCAAGCATATTCGGTTGTGGCACCGGCGTGCCCGTATCCTTAGCAGGTGACCAATCAAACTCCACACCCCGTTAGCCGGCTTGAGCGCGTTCTCGCTTACATGGTGGCGAGCGTGGTGGGGCTGTCGATTCTGGCGTTCGTCATGGTGATCATCGCAACGGCGATGGGCGTCGGCGCCAATGACGGATTCAGCCGTGGTATCTGGCCACCAATCTTCATCCTTCCGCTCTACGGACTGCCCTTCGGCTTCGTGCTCATCATCGCGCTCATGATCTCTGTGGGAGTTCGCCGCAGCCGCGAAGCTCGACGAGACCGCGAGTAATGCTCGGCCTCGCATCGAGACTTCGGGTCCTGCCCGATGCCGAGCTGCGGCGCGTTATCGGGGTGCGCGGCATTTCTGTGAGCGGCATCCATGACTTCTTCGATCTGGCCGAGGCCCTGCTTGACCCGGGCAATGTGCAACTGGCCTTGAGCCACCTCGACCGTTCGACGATCGCTGTTCTGGCGGTAGCCGGGCAGCTCACGAGCAACAATTCCGTTCCCACCCTCCAAGCGGTGACGAACCGGTTGCGCGAATTGGGGTCGACCGAGGTCACGCTGACCGAGGTAACCAGTCGGGTCGACACCCTGCACGCCCAGCTCCTCGCCGATCACGCCGACGGATGCTGCATTCCTTACGACGCCGTGTCGGCTCACCTGGCGCGCTGGCCGGCCCAGGGCCTGCCGGGTGCCGCCGACCTCGCTGTCGCTCTGCCCCCGGCATCCCTCACCGCTGTCCCCGAAACCGAGGTCGCGTTCATCGACCAGCTGGCCGCCGAACGCGCCTTCGCGGTCGTGTCATCGATCGCCGAGCTGGTCAACGAGCTCAGCCGCGAGCCTGCCCGGCAGCTCAGCCGGGGCGGGCTAGGCCTGCCCGACACCAAGCGACTGTCCGCCGTGATGTCCGTCGACGTCGATCTGGTGGCCCCGATCCTGGCCCTGGCATCGCGGGCCGACCTGCTCGCCCGCTCCGACGGTTATTGGATGGAGACCGAGGCGGGCGAAGGCTGGCTGCTCGAACGCACGACCGCGCGCTGGGCGGCGCTGGCCGCGGCCTGGCAGTCGGCGCTCCCGCCGATCGTGGCCGATATCCTGCCGCGTCAGGCCGGGCTGCTCTGGGGAGACGGCCTCACCACGTTCATCGCCTGGCTGTACCCGGCCGGCGGCGAGTGGATGCTCGCACAGCTCACCGAGTTCGCCCGCGACGCCGAGTTGCTCGGTATCACCGCCCACGACACCACCAGCACGGCCGGCGCGAGCGTACTGCGCGGCGACCTCGAGGCGGCCGTGGACACCATGGCGATCGCGCTCCCGACCGAGGTCGGCGCGGTGTATCTGCAGCACGACCTCTCGATCGTCGCGCCCGGACCGCTCGCACCGTCCATCGACTCCCGCCTGCGCGGGATGGCCGACGTGGAGAGCCGCGAGCTGGCGTCGAGCTATCGCATCACCGCGGCATCCGTCAATCGCGCCTTGGCCGCGGGCGAGAACGCCGACTCGCTGCTGGCTTTTCTCGCGTCGATCTCGCTCACCGGCATTCCGCAGCCGGTCGATTACCTCATCAAGGAGTCGGCTTCGCGGTACGGTCGGGTGCGAGTGGGAAGTCTCACCGGCGCCCCGGTCGCTCCGGTCGCTCCGGTCGGCGATGAGACCGTTTTTCTGAGCTACGTCTGCTCAGCGGATGCCGCGCTGCTCGGCACGATCGCCGTCGACCAAACTCTGGCGCCACTCACTCTCGTGCGCGCCGGCGACAGCGAACACTTGCTCAGCCGCTTCGCCGGTGATGCCGTGTTCTGGGCACTCAGTGATGCGCGCTATCCGGTCGCCGCCGAAGACGACCTCGGTGAGATCGTGCACCTGCGCCGCCACCAGATCGCCCACGTCACGCTGACGCCGACGGTTGATACCACCCGCAACCTGGTCGAGAAGCTACGACTCGGCGCCGAAAGTGGTATTTCGGTAGCGGATGCCTGGCTCACCCGCCAGCTCGACACCGCCATCAAGGCCAAGCAGACCATCCTGGTGAGCATTGCGATGCCCGGCGGCGCTGTGGTGGACTACCTGCTCGAACCGGCCAGCGTCAGCAACGGACGCTTTCGGGCCCGGGACCGCCGTGCCGATATCGAGCGCACCCTACCGCTCAAGAGCATCCTCAGCATCACACCGGCGCCCTGACCGGCCTGCGCGCGGGCATCCGCTGGACGCGACCGACGACCGGACGAGAGTGAGAGCGCAATGACCAGCCCCTGGACAGGACCGCGCACTGACGAGAGTCATGAATGCGTGCGCAATGACCAGCCCCTGGACAGGACCGCGCACTGACGAGAGTAGGATTGGGCGCTATGTCTGATGGCCCCCTGATTGTCCAAAGTGACCGCACGGTGTTGCTCGAAGTCGCCCACCCTCTTGCCGAGGATGCTCGTCACGACCTCGCCGTTTTCGCCGAGCTGGAACGCGCGCCCGAACACATCCACACCTACCGCATCACGCGGCTCGGCCTGTGGAATGCCCGTGCGGCCGGGCACGATGCGTCGGATATGCTCGCAACGCTCGAGAAATATTCCAAATTCGCCATACCGCAAACGGTCAGCGTGGACATCACCGAGACCGTCGGGCGTTACGGCCGGCTCGTCATCGAGCGCGATTCCGAGGGCGCCCTCGTGCTGCACAGCAGCGACCAGGCCGTGCTCACCGAAATCGCCGGAGCCAAGCGAATCGCGCCACTGTTGATCGGGCATCCGTCACCGGAGACATACCTGGTGGAGGCGTGGGCACGCGGACAGCTCAAGCAGGAGCTGGTCAAACTCGGCTGGCCGGCCGAAGACCTCGCCGGGTACACGCCCGGAACTCCGCACGACATCGCCCTGTTGAAAGACGGCTGGGCGCTGCGCGACTACCAGAACAAGGCCGTCGCGAGCTTCTTCGACGGCGGTAGCGGCGTGGTCGTGCTGCCCTGTGGCGCGGGCAAGACCCTCGTCGGAGCCGGAGCCATGGCGACCGCGAAGACGAACACGCTCATTTTGGTGACCAACACGGTTTCCGCGCGCCAGTGGCGGGACGAGTTACTCAAGCGCACCACCCTGACCGCAGAGGAGATCGGCGAGTATTCCGGCCAGGTGAAAGAGGTCAAGCCGGTCACCATTGCGACCTATCAAATTCTCACCGCGAAGCGCAAGGGCGAGTACGCGCACCTTGAACTGCTCGACGCGATGGACTGGGGCCTCGTGATCTACGACGAGGTGCACCTGCTGCCCGCGCCCGTGTTCAAGCTCACCGCTGAGCTGCAGGCGCGTCGCCGCCTCGGCCTCACCGCCACGCTCGTGCGGGAGGATGGCCGGGAGGGCGACGTGTTCAGCCTGATCGGCCCGAAGCGCTTCGACGCCCCGTGGAAAGAGATCGAGGCCCAGGGCTTCATCTCCCCGGCCAACTGCTACGAGGTGCGCATCGACCTGCCGCAGTCCGAGCGGCTCAGCTACGCCGCTGCCGCCGACGACGAGCGCTATCGCCTGGCCGCGACCGCACCGGCCAAGCTCGGCGTGGTGCAGGCGCTGATCGCGAAGCACGAAGGCGAACGCATCCTCGTGATCGGCCAATACCTCGACCAGATCGACGAACTCGCCGAGGTCTTGAACGCCCCGCAGCTCACCGGCGCCACGCCGATCGACGAACGCGAGCGGCTGTACCAAGCGTTCCGGGTGGGCGAGGTGAAGGTGCTCGTCGTCTCGAAAGTCGCGAATTTCTCGGTCGACCTCCCCGAAGCGACCGTGGCCATCCAGGTGTCGGGCTCGTTCGGCTCCCGCCAGGAGGAAGCCCAGCGCCTCGGCCGGCTGCTGCGACCCAAGGAGTCCGGCTTGTCGGCGAACTTCTACACGCTGGTCGCCCGCGACACGGTCGACCAGGATTTTGCGCAGAATCGCCAGCGTTTTCTGGCCGAACAGGGCTACAGCTACACGATCCTCGACGCCCAGAGCCTCACGGCCCCCCTCGCTGTCTGACCCGCGGGCAGTTTTGTCCAGCGGCCTCGCCGACCCGTGAGTTTCCTGCGCCGACCCGCCCCCAAACTCACGGCTCGGTGAGCGGCCCGCCCCCAACTCACCTCTCGCCGAGCGGATCACCCCCCCAGCCCCGCGCACACCCGCGTCCCCCGGTGGCTGTGGACGGGGCCCAGGCCCCGTCCACAGGCCCAGTTTATAAACTGGGCCCAGGGTTATAAGGTGGGCCCAGCCAGTGCGGCCCCGCGCAGGCCGCCCACCAGCACGCGATCAGCCCGCGCGCTCAGCCGCCCCCGCTCAGCCGGCGGGGCGCAGGTAGCGCAAAAAGAGCATGTCGCCGACGCGCAGCACGTGCAGCAGTTCCATGGCTCGGGTCGCCGCGGCCTCCCCGACCGCGATACGCCCGGCGGAACCTCCGACGAGGACCGGGGCGAGGCTCAGGCAGAGCTCGTCGACCTGGTCCGCCGCGACCAGATCGCCGAACAGGTGCGGACCGCCCTCGCACAGAATCTGCGGCAGGCCCCGCGCCGCGAGCTCCGCCACCAACCGGCGTGGGTCAATCGCCTCGTCGCCGCAGATGACGACGTCGGCCACTGCGGCGAGCGCGGCCCGGCGGTCGGCCGGTGCGGCAGCATGGGTCAGCACGATCGGCCGGGTCGCCGCATCAACGAAAACCGGATGCCCCGGCTCAAGATCCAGCCGCCCCGACACAATCGCAACGGGGGGCTGGGAGGCCAGGCCCGCTTGCACGCGCCAGGCCGCGTCATCCTCTGACAGGAGAATGCCGCCGTAGCCCTCGGCCCGCACGGTTCCGGCGCCGACCAGAATCACGTCGGTGAGCAGCCGCATGGTGTCGAAGACCAGCTTGTCGTCGGCGTTATTCAGGCCACCGCTGAGGCCGTCAACCGTGGCGGCGCCATCGAGGCTCGCGATAAAATTCACGCGCACCCACGGCACCGAGCGGTCAGCCACCCGGTAACGCTCGATCAATTCGGCCCGTGGCGGCAGTTCGGCGCGTACGGAAGACTCAGAGCTCGGAGGTAGTTCGGCCCGCACCGACGACTCAGCCCGCGAGGGCACTTCGGCACCCATCAGGCGAGGTTGTGACGCTCGTAGGCAGGCTCGCGAAACCCGAGGATGGCCTCGGTCATGCGCACGGCGTCGACGGCGGCCCGCACGTTGTGCATGCGCACGATGCGGGCGCCCTGCAGAATGCAGACCGTCATGGCGGCCAGCGACCCCTCGACCCGTTCGCCGCGCTCACGGTCAAGGCTCTCCCCCACGAAATCCTTGTTCGACACGGCCACCAGGGTGGGCAGGCCGAGGCCGGCGATCTCACCGAGCCGACGGGTCAGTTCGAGCGAGTGCCGGGTGGTCTTGTTGAGGTCATGGCCAGGGTCGATGATGAGGCGTTCGGGCGGCACCCCGCGCCCGACCGCACGGTCGACCCTGGCGAGCAGAAACGCGCTCACCTCGGCCACGACATCGTCGTAGTGCGGCGCCGGGTACGGCATTCGCGGCGCCGCGAGGCTGTGCGTGATCACCAGGGTGGCATCGCTGTTTGCAACGACATCGGCCATCGCGGGGTCATGCACCCCGGTCGTGTCGTTGATCACGTGCGCGCCGGCGGCGATGCTCGCGGCGGCCACGGCGGGGTGAAAGGTGTCGACCGAGATGACGACCCCGGAACCGCGCAGGGCCTCGACCACCGGAACCACCCGGTCGATCTCCTGCTCGATCGGCACGGCCGGCCCGGGCGCGAACTTCGCACCGCCGATATCGATCCAGTCGGCCCCGTCGGCAATAGCCTGACGGGCCGCCAGAACGGATGCGTCGAGAGCGAACGTTGCGCCCTGGTCATAGAACGAGTCCGGCGTGCGATTGATGATGGCCATCACGGCCACCTCACGATCGAAGTCGAAGGTGCGGCCGCCGATCAGCCGGCGCGGGGCATCCAGTTGTGGCAGCGTCAAGGCCGGGGCCGAACTGATTCTGGTGCGGGTCATATCGGTCCTCAGGTTGAAACACGTCGATCGTTCCTCCCATCATGTCGGTAATTCGTGCCGCACGACGGATCACCGCCCGCCGATCCCACCACGTACCGCCCACTCTCAGCAAAGCTCCAGCTAACGCGCAGATACTAGTGGCATGACTGACGGCCCCCGCATCCTTATCGTCGATGACGAACCCAATATTCGCGATCTCCTCACCACCAGCCTCCGTTTCGCCGGCTTCGCCGTGCGCGCCGTTGGCAATGGTGCACAGGCCATCTCCGCCGTGCTCGAGGAGGAACCCGACCTCATCATTCTCGACGTCATGCTCCCCGACATGAACGGCTTCGGGGTCACCAAGCGCCTGCGTTCGGCCGGCTACACCGCACCGATCCTCTTCCTCACGGCAAAAGACGACACCGAGGACAAGATCACCGGACTAACGGTCGGCGGCGATGACTACGTGACCAAGCCGTTCAGCCTCGACGAGATCGTCGCGCGCATCAAGGCCATTCTGCGCCGCACCATGCACGCCGACGAGGATGCCGTGATCCGCGCCGGCGAGCTCACCATGGACCAGGACACCCACGAGGTTCTCGTGGGCACCGAGGCCATCGAGCTGAGCCCGACCGAGTTCAAGCTGCTGCGCTACCTCATGCTGAACCCCAACCGGGTGCTGTCAAAGGCGCAGATCCTCGACCACGTCTGGGAGTACGACTTCAATGGTGACGCCGGAATCGTGGAGAGCTACATCTCCTACCTGCGCCGCAAGGTCGACGTGCACTCGAGCGAACCGCTCATCCAGACCAAGCGTGGCTTCGGCTACATGCTCAAGGCTGCCAAGGCATGATCCATGGGGCTTAGGCACAGCGAGCTTTCGTAGACTAAATTCACTTATGCACGAAACCCTGTCCAGGCGGTGGAGCAGCATCTCCCTCCGTTCCAAGATCACCGGTGTCACGGTGCTGATGCTCACGCTCGGCCTGCTCGTTTCGGGCATCGGCACCATGGCCATGCTCAAGCAGTATGTGGTGACCCAGGTCGACACGCAGCTGCAGGTCGACACGCAGACCGCGCTCAGCGGCTACTCGTCGAGCGTGTTCTCGCAGGGTGACACCGAGGGCGTCGCGTCGGACTACTTCGTGGCACTGTATGACCAGGACGGCGCCCTGATCACCCGCACCTGGCAGGAACGCGACCACGCTGAGCTGCCTGTGGTGGGTATGCCGCTCGACCTGAAGCGGGTGTCGCAGCTCGACGGGCAGATTCAGACACTCTGGGACGCTGCCCACGACACCGAGTTTCACGCCATCATGGTGCCCGTGGTGATCAGCCCCACCGGCACCTACGGCACCCTCGTCATGGCCGTTTCGCTGCGGCCGACCGAGAACACCATGGCCACCTATCTCACGATCTTTCTGGGCTTCGGCGCCGGGGTCGTGTTGATTGGTGCCATGCTCACCCGGGTGCTCGTCACGACCACCTTCGTGCCGTTGCGTGAGGCGGAACAGACCGCCGCGGCCATCGCCGACGGCGACTTCAGCCAGCGGCTCGGCGGGGCCACCCCAAACACCGAGGTCGGTCGCCTCAACCGCTCGCTCAACATCATGCTCAGCCGCATCGACCGCGCCTTCAAAGACCGAGCCCGCACCATCGACCAGATGCGCCGCTTCGTCGGCGATGCCAGCCACGAGCTGCGCACCCCTCTCGTCTCGGTGCGCGGTTACGCCGAGCTGTACCGCATGGGCGCGCTGCAAACCCCCGAAGATGTTGCTCAGGCCATGGAACGCATCGAGAAAGAGGCCATTCGCATGGGCGGCCTGGTCGAGGACCTGCTCGAACTCGCTCGCCTCGACGAGACCAAGCCGCTCGCGCTGACCCCGGTCGACCTCGTTCCCCTGGCCCGTGACGCCGCCCTCGATGCCATGGCGAGCTCCCCGGGCCGCCAGGTCACCGTACTCACTCCCCCGGCTGTTGTCGGGCCGCTCGATGGCGATCTCGACGGGCACGTTGACGGCGACTCCGGCGAAATTGTGCCGTTCGAAAACGACTCGTCGGAGAGCGTCACCACCGGCGCCATCACCCGGCCGTCCGGAACCGGCACGCCGACCGGAGCCATCGCCTTCGCCGGCGCCACCCTGGCCCGGCTGCGCACCCGCAAACCGCGTCGAGGAACCGTCGTTCTGCCCGAGGCTGACCTGACTGTACTGCCGGTGGAGCCGCAACTGCCGCCGATCGTCATGGCCGAAGAGAACAAGATTCGGCAAGTCATCACCAACCTGATGGGCAATGCGATGCGCTTCACCGCCTCGGACAGCCCGATCGAGCTCGAGGTGATGGTCGACTCGCACGCCCAGCGAGCTTCCATCGCCGTGATCGACCACGGCGAGGGAATTCCGCCGCAGATTCGGGAGAAGATCTTCCAGCGATTCTGGCGCGCCGACTCGTCTCGCGCTCGCGAAACCGGCGGCAGCGGCCTCGGACTCGCCATCGTCGCCGCGATCGTCGCGAGCCATAACGGCACCGTCGATGTCGTCGACACTCCCGGCGGCGGCGCCACCTTCCGTATCTCGCTGCCCCTCGCCGGAACGCCGAGCGCCCCGCAGCACGCCCAGCCCGTCATCCCGTAGGGGCTCCTCCCCAGGGTACGGGTGGCGACATCCGCTCACAGATCCGGGCCTGACAAGCGGATGCTGCCGCTCCTCTTCTACTCTCACAGTCACCAACCACTGTTATGTAGGAGAAGGGCACACCATGACGAGCTTTCAGGTCGACAGCGATGCGGTGCAGAGCACCGCGAGCACCGCCCGCGGCACCATCGCGCGAGTGCAGGCCGATGTGGGCGATCTCAACGCTCAGCTGACCAGTCTCGAAGGGTTCTGGACCGGCCAGGCCTCCGCCGCCTTTCAGAGCGCCTTCGCCGAGTGGCGCGGCATGCACCAGCAGCTGGAGGAAAGCCTGACCGTGCTCAACCAGGCGCTGAGCGTGGCCGGGCAGCAGTACGCCGAGACCGAGCAGGCCAACACCCGACTGTTCGCACGATGAGGCGAACGCCTGCACCTGCTCGGCCAGCTACGCCTACTCGGTCGCGAGGGCCACGACCGGGGTGATGCGGGTTGCCCGGCGGGAGGGCACCAGCGACGCCACCGCGGTGAGGGCAACCGCCGCGACAACGATAACCGCGAGCAGCACGAGCGGCACCGTCGGCACCACGATGCCCGGTGAGCCCTGGATACCGCCGATGAGCGACTGCGCCCCGGCCCAGCCGTAGAACGTACCGAGCACAAGGCCGACGACCACCGCCGCGGCGCTGAGTTGCGCGCTCTCGATGAGAATCATGCGGCGGATCTGACGCGCTGTGAACCCTAGCGCGCGCAGCAGGCCCAGTTCCCGGGTGCGCTGCAGCACGTTGAGGGAGAAGTTGTTCACCATTCCGACGGCAGCGATCAGGGCGCTGAACCCCATCAGTACCGAGAACACTGTCACCGTAATGGCCAGCAGCGGGTCGACGCCCGCGTAAACCCCGGGCATTGACTCTTGAGCCGCCTCGATGAGGCTTTGGTAGCTCGCCACCGTCACGGCGAACGTCGTGATCAGGGTGACTCCGATGACGAGCCCAATCGTGGTGCGAGCGCTCCGCTCGGGGTAGCGCACCGCGTTCTCGCGAGCGAGGCGGGCCGTGGCGCTGGTTCCGAACGCCCGGCCGATGAGGCGCAGGGCGCGCGGCATGATGACAGAGGCTCCCAGCACAACGCCGGTAAACGAAAATATTCCGCCGACGAGTCCGATGAGCACGCCGAGCGGATCCACGAGGCCGACCAGCACGCCCGCAACCAGAATCAGGTCGCCGATGACAAACACAGCGAGGGCAACCCTGTTGCGAACTCGCCGGGCGGTCTGCTCGCTGAATGATGACTCACCGGCCGCACCGAGGGCATCCATCGGCGAGACTGACAGTACGCGCCGCGATCCTGCCCACGAGGCCGCGGTCGTGGTGAGGGCGACGGCCAGGACCGGCAGCAGCATCGTGGCCGTGAGGTAACTGTAGTTCCCGGCTGGGAGCGCGCCGGACCGCACCCCGGCATAGACGACGAGGAGGGAAAACAGCACGCCAGCGATTCCCCCCATCAAGGCCCCGACCACCCCGACGGTGAGCCCTTCCCGGGCGACGGCGAGGCGCTGCCTGGCTGCGCTCGAGCCGATGAGCCGCAGCAGGGCAATCGTACGCACCCGACCGGCGATGATGGTAGCAAAGGTGTTCGCCGTGACCAAGGCGCCCACGTAGAGGGCGATGACGACGAACACGACGGCGATGAACGAGAGGATGAAGGTGAGTGTGGCGCTGTCAACGCCGGAATCGCGGATGACCTGGGTGAGAACACCGGTGATGGAGATCAGGCTGACGCCGAACGCCGTCGACAGGCCTGCCACCAGGATGCTCGGTGCGTGTTCGCGCACTGTGTGCACGGTGAGATTCATGAGAGGGCTTCCATGCCGAGCATGATCGAGCTGATCTGTTCGGGGGTGGAACGACCACGATCGTCGACCACGCGGCCGTCGTTCAAAACGATGATGCGATCGGCGTAGCTGGCAGCGACCGGATCGTGCGTCACCATGGCGATGCTCTGCCCGTACTCTCGGCTCGCGGTTTGAAGGAGGGTGAGCACTTCCCGCGAGGTGCGGGAATCGAGGTTGCCGGTCGGCTCATCTGCGAACACCAGGTCCGGCCGCGTCGCCAGAGCGCGAGCGATCGCCACGCGCTGCTGCTGGCCGCCCGACAGTTCGTGCGGGCGGTGCCGCAGTCGATCGCTGAGCCCGAGCACCGCCACGAGCCGGTCGATCCACGCCCGTTCGTCGATCGAGGGCGCTCGTCCGTCGAGTTCGAAGGGCAACAGAATATTTCCGCTGATGTCGAGCGTGGGCACCAGGTTGAAGGATTGAAAGATGAAGCCGACCCGCCGCCGCCGCAGAACGGTCAGGCTCGAATCATCGAGGCGGGAGATATCGCTGTCGCCGAGCCACACCGATCCGCTGCTCGCGGTGTCGAGGCCGGCCATGATGTGCATCAGGGTTGATTTGCCCGACCCGCTCGGGCCCATGATGGCCGTGAACTCGCCACGGCGAATTCCGACGCTCACGTCGGTGAGGGCATTCACCCGAGTGTTCGTGGCCCCGTAATACTTATGCAGCTGGGTCACCCGGGCGACGAGGCCGAGGTCAGTCGTTGTAGTTTTCATGTCTTCCAGTCTGGAGAACCGCCCCAATCCGCGCGTCCGGCCCCAGGATGGTGCTGCTACATCGCAGGGATGACTGGGAGTTAGGCGATGAGCGAGTTTTCGTAGGCGTAGACCACCAGTTGCACGCGATCGCGCAGTTCAAGCTTGGCCAGGGTTCGACTGATGTGTGTCTTCACTGTCGCCTCACTGAGAAACTCCGTCGCCGCGATTTCGGCGTTGCTGAGCCCCCGGGCCGCGAGCGCGAAGATCTCCTGCTCGCGCGGGGTGAGACGGGTGTAGGCGACCGGCGGGGCCGGCGGCATCCGTTTCTGGTCGAAGTGCTCGAACAGCTCGATGATCTGCGCGGCGGCGATGACAGACGAGCCCGCGTGCACGGTGCGGATTGCGGCGAGCAGAAACTCCGGATCGGCGTCTTTCAGCACGAAACCGCTCGCGCCCCCACGAATCGCGCGCGCTGCGGCTTCGTCGAGGTCGAAGGTGGTTAGCACGATGATGCGGGGGCCACCCCCACCGGCCGCTCTCGACGCGTTCACGATGTGAGAGGTGGCTTCGATGCCGTCCATGACCGGCATGCGTATGTCCATGAGCACCACGTCGGGGCTGGCCGACTCGACCAGGCGGATGCCGTCGGCCCCGTTTGCAGCTTCGCCCACGCACTCGAGGTCAACCTGCGACGAGATCAGCAGTCGGAGTCCGGCACGGAACAGTGCCTGGTCGTCGACGAGGGCAACGCGAATCGGAGTGGTCATGCGGGCATCGCCCCTCTGGTGTGCGGAAGCGACGCTGTCAGCGTCGGCAGTGTCAAGCACACGACGAAACGATCGCCCACCTCGCCGGCCTCGAAGGAGCCTCCGGCCAGAACCGCGCGCTCGCGCATGCCGTCGAGGCCGTGCCCGTGCGGCGCGGCACCGACCGGCCGTGACCCCCGCAGCCCGCTGTCCACGGTGAGGATGACGGCATGTGCCTCCCAGCTGAAGCCGATGCGGACGCCTATTGCGGAGTCGCCGTGACGAAGCACGTTGGTCAGTGATTCCTGCACGATTCGGTAAATCACGAGCTGTTGCCCCGGTCCGAGCGCAGCAGTCGGCCCGGAAGCGATGCGCTCAATCATGAGGCCCGAAGCGCGCAACTGGTCGATGAGCCGGTCGAGATCGTCGAGGGTAGGCTGTGGTGCGGCCACGACGGACCGGTCTGACCGGTCGCTACCGGGATCGGCATCATCGTTGGCGCGCAACTGGCCCAGCAGTACTCGCACGTCGGCCAGGGCTGACCGGGCCGTGCTTGCGATGGTGCGGAAGGCCTCATTCGCTGCTTCGGGGTCGGCGGCACGCGCGTAGCGTCCGCCGTCGGCCTGAGCGATTACAACGGCGAGGGAATGCGCCACCACATCGTGCATGTCGCGGGCGATGCGGGTTCGCTCCTGCTCCACCGCCACTTCGCGCCGGGCGTCGGCCTGCTCAGCCGCCGCCGAACGGAGAGCAGCCCTGCCGTCCCGCGCGGTTCGCCAGGTAGCCACGAGCAACCCGAGAACCCAGCTCAGCCCGAACAACGCCGCGGCAGAGACGAAACCGATCACCCCTGGGGCTCCAGCCTGGAAGGCCTCGCCCGTTCGTATCTGCAGAACGAGACTGGTGAGCCCGTCGAAGCCGCCGGACTGAAGGAATAGCACGTACACGGTCGCGATCAGCGCACCGATGGGCACCGATGCGAGACCGGCCCACCTGACGGTTCGGGAACCGTAGGCAGCCGTGGCAAACAGCACGGGAAGAACGGCCGCGTTCGCGATATCGGGAGGCAACGACGCGGAGAGTTGAACGGCTACGGTGCACCACGCCAGCCCGAGCGCGATACCCGGACTGAGCCGTCTCAGGAACAGGGCACCGGCCATACCGACAGTCATCCAGAACGCCACGGCCCCGTCGTAGCCGAGCACTGTGCGCGCGAGGAGCGCGATCACGGCCATCACGGCATCCACCAGAAGTTGCGGGCGGGAGAGGCTGCGGATCATGACTCAACCGTAGACGGTGAATGACCGGTGGTCATTGCGCGGGGGACACAGCCATCTCGTCTGGGTCGTTCGGCGTCCAGCCGTACCAGCCGTCGGCGATCTTGATTACGGCCCAGTTGGCGCAGGCGAAGACACGATCCACGTACACGTCATCCGGTGACCAGTCTTCGGCGTAGGTCGGTGCCGACTGCCGGTCGGTCTCCGCACACTGCATGGGGTCGAGGTCCGAGTTGGTTGTCACCGCCAGGATGGCCGGACCGCCGCCGGCCGCCTCCTCCCGGATCGTGATTTGGGTCGCATCGGCGGGCAGCCAGTCCGCAGGCTGGTCCCATTCCTCGGTGAGGATCGGCACAGACGCGAATTCGAGCGACTTCTCGCGCTGGACCTATTCGATGATGCTCGAACACCCGGTGAGGGCGAGGGCGGTCAGCGCTGCGGCGGCGAGAACGGGGAGGAGCTGGATCCTTTTCATATCTCCAGCCTGCTGGGTCACTACCGGGCGGTCGTCCGTTCCGAGTCGCTACGCGCTACCTCGCAAGGATGACTCTGTCGGGTGGACCGAACTCATGGCTCGACGCGGAACGCACAAAAAATGGGCGCCTCTCGAAGAAGACGCCCACTTTCGTGTACTGCTGGCGGGACTTAGAAGTCCATGCCACCCGAGGGGTCGCCGGCCGGAGCCGAATTCTTCTCGGGCTTGTCGGCGACGACGGCCTCGGTGGTGAGGAACAGTCCGGCGATCGACGATGCGTTCAGCAGCGCGGAGCGGGTGACTTTCACCGGGTCATTGATTCCGGCAGCGATCATGTCGACGTACTCGCCGGTGGCGGCGTTGAGGCCCCATCCGACGGGCAGGTTGCGCACCTTGTCGGCGACAACGCCCGGCTCCATGCCGGCGTTGAGTGCGATCTGCTTGAGCGGGGCGTCGATGGCAACGCGCACGATGTTCGCGCCGGTCGCCTCGTCACCAACGAGGTCAAGGATTGCCTTGCCCTCGAATGCGGTCTTGCCGGCCTGAATCAGTGCAACGCCACCACCGGCAACGATACCCTCTTCGACGGCAGCCTTGGCGTTACGCACTGCATCTTCGATGCGGTGCTTGCGCTCCTTGAGCTCAACCTCCGTTGCGGCTCCAGCCTTGATGACAGCAACGCCGCCAGCAAGCTTGGCGAGGCGCTCCTGGAGCTTCTCGCGGTCGTAGTCGCTGTCGGTGTTCTCGATCTCGGCACGGATCTGCGAGACGCGACCGGCGATGGCTTCGACGTCGCCGGCACCCTCAACGATCGTGGTCTCGTCCTTGGTGATGACGACCTTGCGGGCGCTACCAAGCAGGTCGAGGGTGACGTTCTCAAGCTTGAGGCCGACCTCTTCCGAGATGACCTGTCCACCGGTGAGGATGGCGATGTCCTGCAGCTGAGCCTTGCGACGGTCGCCGAAGCCCGGAGCCTTGACGGCGACGGACTTGAAGATGCCACGGATCTTGTTCACAACGAGCGTGGCCAGTGCCTCCCCATCGACGTCTTCCGCAATGATGAGGAGCTGCTTGCCAGTCTGGATGACCTTGTCCACGATGGGGAGCAGGTCCTTGATGTTGGAGACCTTGGAGTTGACGATCAGGATGTAGGGGTCTTCGAAGACCGCTTCCTGACGGTCGGGGTCGGTGACGAAGTACGCCGACAGGAAGCCCTTGTCGAAGCGCATGCCCTCGGTGAGCTCGAGCTCGGTGCCGAAGGTGTTCGACTCCTCGACGGTGACAACACCTTCCTTGCCGACCTTGTCGATGGCCTCGGCGATGATCGCGCCGATCTCGGTGTCTCCGGCGGAGATGGACGCGGTTGCGGCGATCTCTTCCTTGGTTTCGATTTCCTTGGCGCTGGCGACGAGCTCGGCGATGACAGCGGCCGTAGCCTTCTCGATGCCGCGCTTCAGGCTGATCGGGTCGGCGCCGGCAGCGACGTTGCGCAGGCCTTCGCGAACCAGGGCCTGGGCGAGAACGGTTGCGGTGGTCGTGCCGTCGCCGGCTACGTCATCCGTCTTCTTGGCGACCTCTTTGACGAGCTCCGCACCGATCTTCTCGTACGGGTCGTCGAGCTCGATCTCCTTGGCGATTGACACGCCGTCGTTGGTGATCGTGGGGGCGCCCCACTTCTTCTCCAGAACGACGTTGCGTCCGCGCGGGCCGAGGGTGACCTTGACGGTGTCGGCCAGAATGTTCAGGCCGCGCTCAAGCCCACGACGGGCCTCTTCATTGAATGCAATGATTTTTGCCATATGTGTAACTCGTCCCTCCCGGACGTTCCAAACGATGATGGGGTTAGCACTCAGATGACGAGAGTGCTAAAACGATTCTGGCACTCTGGGGTCGAGAGTGCAAGCGAGCATCGGGGGCGACGCCGGGCTATCTGCAGACCCTCAGGGAACGAGGTCGACCGAGCCGGTGCCGTTGGGTACGAGCTGAAACCAGGTATTGCCCGGTGCCAGCCGAATTGTCACTCCATTGGCATCGACGAGGCGGATCGGCATGCTCTGGGAGTCCTTGCTCCAGGTGGCCGCGATGGTCTTTCCGCCGCTGGAGATCGACGCTTCCCCCGACGCGATCAGCTCGGTCTTGGGGATGCTCTGGTCGACGGTCACATTCACCCGCACCACGACGACGTTCGTTGCCTTCAGTTGCGCGCCTTCCGGAGTCAGATCGGGCGCGCCGTCCTGCGCGCGCAGGTATGCGGCGGCTTCGGCGTTCCAGGTCCAGCTGCGGGCACTGGAGTTGGAGAATCGGGTGTTGATCACCGAGATCGGGGTGCCGTCCACGACGGCGGATGCCCCGGCGAGCGCGGGCGCATAGCCGTACTGCTGGGTGGGCGGTGCGACGGTCGCGTTTCGGTTGACGAATTCGGAGGCCGCGAGGATAACGTTGTGCGGGGCCGCTGTAGCCTTGGAACGAGAAAATAGCCCGGTCGTGTCGTAGTCGAAGATGGCACTGATTTGACCGGTCGCGTTCATCGCGTCGACGAATCGTTGCTGCCCGCCCGAAAACGCTACGAGGCCGCCGAACGGCGCAATGATGTCGGGATCCATCGGACGGATCGAGCGCACCGGGCCGACCTGGTCGGGAATGCTGGACTGCCACACGGCGACGTATCGGGTGATACCACCCTCGACCAGCTCTTCGAACACCAGGTCGGTACGGTCGATCGCGACCTGCGGGCGAGCGGCCACGTGGTTGTCGATCTTGGCCGCGAGGGAGGGACGTGCCGACGACCCGACCGCAACGGTCAGGCCGCTGAGCGGGGCGATTTCCGTAGCGGCGGGGGCGACATAGTTCGACGTCCACGCTTCGGCCGTCTGCGTTTTGGTCAGCGTCGCGCTACTGCCGGTGCATCCGCTCAGCAGCAATGCTGGAACGATCAGAGCGAGCAGACCCGCGGTCTTCAGCGGTCGAATTGTGCGGGCTGTCTTTTTCTTGGTCACCGGTAAACACTAACGCCGCCCGTTGCAGCGGGCGGCGTTAGGTGGGGGACAGACCCCGTTTAGGGGGTGGGTCAGGCCGGTCGAACCGATTCAGCCTGGGGGCCTTTCGCTCCGGCACCGACCTCAAAGACGACCTGCTGGCCTTCTTCGAGCACCTTGTACCCGCTCATGTCAATGGCGGAGTAGTGAACGAAGACGTCCTGCCCTCCCCCATCGACAGTGATGAAGCCGAAACCCTTTTCAGCGTTGAACCATTTAACGGTTCCGTTCGCCATGTGTTACTCCTTGCTCAATTTCGACGGCACGGCCCATTGGCTGTTCCGGGCCCTGCCGCAGAGACTGCGTTCATTCTGAACGAGCAGCAAATCCCCGAGAGCAAGTCTTCTGTTGCAAGTTACCTACTGGTGCAAGTTACCTTGGGCGAGCGTTCTTGATCCGGGCGGGTATTGCCCGAACAAAATGTTTGACCAAAACCAGATAGTACTGAAGTGGCCGCAGAAGAAAAGGGGCTTGACGAATCAGGTAATGCCCAGTAGCTCGGCAGTTTCGAGTTAAGATCAGCCCGCAGGAATGACGTAGTCGTTGCCGACGACGACGGTCAGGCTGGCACCTGTGTCAACAAAATTGGACGAAACGACGATCGTCGAGCCGGGCAGTGAGGCTGCGATGCCGCGGGCGGCGCCTTCCAGGCTGGCATCGGCGTAGTAGATGACGGTGGTCGGTTCGGTGTCTGTGCTCGCGTTGCCGGTGCCACTGACTACCCAGCCGGCGGCGGTGAGCGTGTCGCTGACGGATGCTGCGACACCGTTCGCCGCGGAGCCGTTCAGCACATTCACGGTCAGCGCCGGGTCGACGGTGGCTTCAGCCGTTGGAATGACGGTCTCGGTGGGGATCGGAGTCGAGCTGGCCGAGGACAGACCCGGGATATTGGAGAAGTCGAGGCGATTGTTGATCGCGAAGATTCCGACCACGCCAACCGCGATCAACAGCACGGTGGCGCCGAGCGCCCACCAGAACCCGATCCAGCCGCGGCCCTTCTTACCGGGAGCACGGTGAGCACCCACCCGGTCGAGGGCATGCGCGTGGGTGTCGAAACGGTCTTTCGCAAATTTTCGCGCCATGGTGATTGAATCCTTGGTTGGCCAGCCAGGCCGGAATCGAGCGATGTGTAACGGCCCGGTTCTGGCGGAAAGCGGTCAGGTACTAGTCGTGGGTGGGCAGCGAACGACTGGCGCGCGCCTCGGATCGTGCGGAACGCATCCGCTGCAGTCGGTTCACGAGCATCGGGTCGAAGGCCAGCGCCAACGGTGAATCGACCAGTGCCCCCAATAGCTGATAGTACCGGGCGGCCGAGAGGCCGAATGTGGCGCGGATGGCCTCTTCTTTGGCGCCGACGTGCCGCCACCATTGCCGTTCAAAGGCGAGCACGGCTTCGTCGCGCTCGCTGAGCTGGGTCGAAATCAGGGCGCTGCCGGCGGGCAGAGCGGTGCGTTGCGCGGGGGCCGGTGTGCTCTCACTCATTGATCTATCTCTCCCCCGGGGCAGTTTCGACGCGTTATCCTACGGGCTCATCCTATTTGCGGGCGGCTGGATGTTGCCTCCGGCACGCCCGGAACGGCCCAGTCCAACGACCGGTCGCCGTGCAAACGCTGCGAAACCTATCGGCCAGGAATGCGCGTTTCGCTGCACGAGTTTAGGCTGGGTAGAGGTTGTCCGGGTGCGGACGGCCAGATCGAAGGGACATCCACCATGGACTACACAATCAAGAAGTCAAACGACGAGTGGCGCTCCGAGCTGGGCCCGGAGAAGTTCAAGGTTTTGCGTGAAGCCGGAACCGAACGCCCCGGAACCGGCGAACTGCTCGACGAAGAGCGCTCCGGCACCTACACCTGCGGTGCGTGTAACGCCGAGCTGTTCAAGAGCGGCACCAAGTTTGACTCCGGCTGCGGCTGGCCAAGCTTCTACGAGTCGGTACGGCCCGAAGCGGTCGAATTGATCGAAGACCGTTCCCTGGGCAGCGTGCGCACCGAGGTGCGCTGCGCGAACTGCGGCTCACACCTGGGACACGTTTTTCCCGACGGATTCGGCACGCCGACCGGCGACCGGTACTGCATGAACTCGATCTCGCTCAACTTCACGCCCGCTGAGTAGAGCGGTGCTGTCGACAACAGATGCTGCCACCTCGGTTGTCTTTCGGGCCGTCAATCATCGGCGCAGCTACTCAAAAGTGAGCGCCTTGGCACCGACCCGAGCCGAGCTGCTGCCCCTCGTTGCCGCGGCGGCGCGGGTGGCCGATCACGGCGCGCTGCGTCCGTGGCGGCTTTTGGAGCTGCGCGGCGACGCCCGCGAGCGGTTGGGGGCGGCGTTTGTGGCGGCATCCGCTTGTGAGGGTAGTGATGCGCTCAAGCTGGCGGCTAAGCCGCTGCGGGCGCCCCTGTTGATCTCGGTCGTCGCGTCGCGTCGGGCCAGTTTCAAGGTGACCGACTGGGAACAGGATGCTGCTGCGGCGGGGGTCGCGCACCTGCTGTCGCTGCTTCTCGATGACGCGGGGTGGTGCGCGATGTGGCGCACCGGCCCACTCGTGCGCACCGGCCCGGTGCGGGTCTTGCACGGCCTCGGCGACAACGAGGAGCTGCTCGGCTGGCTCTATGTCGGCGGCATTCCTGAGGATTCGAAGCCGGGCGTGCGGCTGTCGATCGACCCCGAGGAGTTTCTCGGGGTTCTGTGAGTCAGACCAGGCCTATCCATCGATCGGCGACTTCTGACCAGACCCGCCGAAGGTCGTCTTCGTTCTCGCGCATGGGGTCGATGACGTGTTCCGGCAGGTAGCCGGCGGCACGCAAATCGTCGCTGTCACTTTCAGCCCAGGCTTCGGCGGTCGCCGCCGAAGCCTCCAGGTGGAATTGTAGCCCCCAGGCCGCGGGGCCGACACGAAAAGCCTGGTTGGGGCAGCGATCGCTGGTGCATAGCGACACGGAGTTCGCCGGCAGGTCGTGTACTTCGAGCGAATGCCACTGCAGCGCCCGGAGCGGCGACGGCAGGTCATGAAGCAAGGGATCCGCGGCGGCACTGTCGGTCAGCTCGAGACCGCTGAGGCCGATCTCGGCGCCGCGCCGCGCCCGTCCGACCGTTCCACCGGCTACGACGGCGAGCATCTGGGCTCCCAGGCAGATCCCGAGGAGCGGGACCTCGCTCTGGAGACCGTCGGCGATGAGTTCACGAACCCGGGGCAGCCAGGCTGCTCGTTCGTCGTCCGTCGGCCCGGTCGTTCCGCCGAGTACGACGACACCATCGAAGCCGTCGGCACGACCGGGAATCGGGGCCCCGGTATCCGGGCCGACCCGAACCAGGTCGATGCCGGCCGCGAGGATTCGCTCCCCGACCAGCCCCACACCAGCATTAGCCTCGTGTTCGACCACTAAAATTCGTTTCACAGTCACAGCCGTTCGCTTGGTTCGTCAGAATGGCCCGGTGTTCGCGCCGTGCCCCGTGCGTGGCCGGGGCGGTGCCAGCGCACTGCGGCGATAACGACGGCCACCAGGGCGAGAGCCGTGCCGGCAATGGTCGTCAGGCCAAGCGGATGCCCCGCCGACGGCGCCAGCAGATCCAGCGCGAGGGCGCAGAGCAGCTGCCCGGCGACGATGCAGAGTCCCAGCATGAGCACCCCGGTGGTACGCACGACGAGCGCGGCCCCGGCGATGAAGATGCAGCCGATCAGTCCGCCGGTATAGAGCCACGGGTTGCTCGGCAGGTCGAGCGCGAAGCCGACCAGCAGGCCGTGCACGAGCGCGGCGAGCACGAGGGCAATGGTGCCACTGAGAAAATTCAGAAAGGTCGCTGTGAGGGCGCTTTGCGCGGTGACCCGCACCTGACCGTTCACGGCTTGCTGCCAGCCCTGCCCGATGCCAGCGATCAGCGGCAGTGCGAGCAACCAGAGCGCGCCGCTGCCGTGCAGTTCGCCGCTCACCGTGAACGCGACAGCCACCAGGGCGAGCCCGGCACCGACGATTTTGGACGCGTGCAGGGTTCGACGCCCACCGGGGCCGATGCCGAAACGGTCCATGAGCACGCCGCTCACGGTCTGGCCGGCCACGACGGCCACCGTGAACAGGGCGATGCCGAGCGGCGCGGCGACGAGGCCCTGGGACAGCACGAACAGGGCACCGGCCAGGCCGCCGAGCAGATGCCACCAGGAGAGGTGCTTCGTTTTCACACCGCGGGCGACCAGTTGCAGGCCGCGGCGCCCGCTACGAAACACGACGAGGCCGAGGCTCAGAATGACCAGGCCAGAGCCGAAGGAGATGACGGCTGCGGTGAATCCGTCGCCGATCTGGTGCCCGAGTTCGCCGTTCACCCGCGATTGCACCGCGTACAGCGCCCCGATCAGCACCGAGAAAACCAGGGCCAGCCAGACCGGCACAGCGGATGCTGGCGCGACCGAGGAATCCGTTCGGGTCTGCGCGCGGGCCTGGGTCACCTGGTAATACTACGAGGTGCCGGGCGCTGAGTTCCGCCGGGCCCACCTTCGGACACCGGGCCCATGATCTATCGTGGGCTCAGTTTCCGAGCCCGGGCCCGGGAAGTGTAGACAGCGCGGGTCAGGCTGCGCGGACCTCGATCTCGCCGGGAGCGGCTCCGTCGCTGCCGAAAACGAGGCGGCGGTTGGCGATCTTGTCCGTGAAGAACCGGTCGTGGCTGACCACCACGACGGCACCGGGAAAGTGCACGAGCGCGCGTTCCATCACCTGAGTGCTCGACATGTCGAGGTGGTTGGTCGGTTCGTCAAGCAGCAGCACCGACGCTCCGGAGAGCAGGCACTGGGCCATCGCTACTCGCGCGCGCTGCCCGCCGGAGAGGGCACCGATCTTCTGCTTGAGGTCGGCCTCGCTGAACTGGAACATGGTCAGAAAGCGGTTGACGGACTTCTTCGTTGCGGTCAACGCGAGGCTGCCGGGCATGGCATTCACGGCGTGACTGACCGTGTCGCTCGGGTCGAGTTCGTCGAGAATCTGGTTGTAGGAGACGACGCCGGCGCCGCTGGCCCAGGCGACGTCACCCCGGTCGGCCGTCTCTTCGCCGGTGAGCACGCGCAGCAGGGTGGTTTTGCCGCTGCCGTTGCTGCCGAGCACGACGATGCGGTTACCGCGACGCACTTCGAAGCTGAGGTTCTCGAACAACACTTTGTCGCCATAGCTCTTGGCGAGACCGTCGACCCGGCAGAGCACGTCCTTGACGTGCAGGTTGCCGTAGATCTCAGTGATGATCTGGTCGACCGGGCGCGGCGTGCGCGACTTCTTGATGTGGGCGAGCTGGTTGCCGAGCTGACGGCTCTCGGCTTTGGCTGCTTCGCGCCGGTCCGCGATTCCCTCGGCTTCAAAAGCGAGCAGCTCGGATTCGTGCACGAACTGGGCCTCGAGGGTCTTCAGCCGAAACTGCTTCTGCACAATGTACTCGCCGAAGTTGCCTGGATACTCGTGCAGGTGATAGTTCTCGACCTCGATGATGCGGGTGACGACGGCGTCCAGAAATTTGCGGTCGTGCGAGACCACGATCGCGGCACCCTTGAAGCTCTTGAACCAGGCCTCGAGCCACTCCACGCCGGCCACGTCGAGGTAGTTGGTGGGCTCGTCGAGAAGCAGCACGTCGGGCGCCTCGAGCACGATCTTGGCCAGGGCCGCCCGGTTGCGCCAGCCGCCGGAGAGCTCGTCGATCGAGCAGACGCGGTGCGCCTCGTCGAATCCGAGGGTGGTCAGGGCGGTGTCGATGTGGCGCTTGTAGTCCCAGCCGTCCAGGCGGTCCATCTCTTCGAAAAGTTCGCCCTGGCGGGTGATCAGCCGGTCGAGGTCATAGCTGGCCGAGGAGTCCAGGGCGATTGCCGCGTCGATGGAGGCGAGTTCAGCCTCGACCGCCTTCACCGCCACAAACAATTCGTCGAGCACCTCGGTGATGGTCTGCGCGCCGTTGAGTTCGGAGAACTGCGAGAAGTAACCGACCTTGATGCCGTCCTCGAGCGTCACCTCGCCGGTATCGGGCGAGACCTGGTCGAGAATCAGCTTGAGAATGGTGGATTTGCCGGAGCCGTTCTTGCCGATCAGGCCGACCCGGTCACCGGGTTCGAGGCGAAAGAACGCTTCGCGCAGAATCTGCGTGTTCTCAAAGCGGATGCTGACGTCGTTCAGCCGGATCAGGCTCATGCGTATTTCCTTTCGGGGCGCGGGTGCGCGGGGGCGGGCATCCGCTCTTAAAACCCCAGCCATCAGTGTACGTGGAGGCCGTGTGCGGCCCTGGGGAGAGAGCGTCGAACCGGCAGACAAAAACCCCTACTTCCCAGTTGGGAGTAGGGGTTTGTGGGGCCGGCCACGGGACTTGAACCCGTAACCCCCACTTTACAAGAGTGGTGCGCTACCAATTGCGCCAGGCCGGCATGAGGCCAAAGCCTCGAAAGACCATCCTAAATGATTTCGGGGCCGCCACGGGCAACAGCCAAACGGATGCGCGTGGGGCATCCGCTGGTAACTACCCGCCGGGTGTTGGTTCGGGCGTCGGCGTCGAGGTGGAGTACGTCTCACCGAGGGCCACCTGCACGAAGGACGCGAACTCCTTCGGGTCTTCGATCGACCCGGTGTACGGCTTGCCATTGACGAGCACGGTGGGGGCGCTCGTGATCGCCTTGATCGAGGAATTGGGTATGGGGCCGTCGAGCGCGCGATTGGTTGCCGCCTTGACCCACGATTCATAGGTGCCGTCATCGATGCAGGAGTTGATGTTGGAGACCGCCGTGCTCACGCCGGAATCCTTCACGACGGCCTTAATCTCGTCGTTGCTGCGGCCGGGCGACGTCTCTTCCGGCTGGTCAACGAACAGGGCCGAGCTGAAGGCGAAGAAATCATCTGGCGAGTAGTTGGCGACGCAGGCTGCAGCGTTCGCCGCCCGCAGGGAGTACTTGGTGCCGGCGGACTTGCTCGTGAGAATGGCCACCGGGTGAATTTCAACGGTCGCAGCTCCAGAATCGACCCAGTTGGCGATCTGTTCGTTGTTGGCGTCTTCGAAGTCGCCACAGAGCGGGCAGAGGTAGTCGACATAGATGCGAATGTTGGCGACGGCGCCGGAGGTATCCGGTTCGGATGCCCGCAGGTTCGCGTCGGGCTGCAGCGCGGGCGTCAGCGCGGTAACCATGCCCTCGCCGATAAGAGCGCCGTCACTGGCCATATTTTTCGGGCCCGGACCTGACGGTTTGATCGAATTCACGATGATGACGGAGACCAGAACGACGATGGCAACGGCGGCGATAGCGATGCCGCCCTGCAAGAACAGTTTGTTGCGGCGGTCCTTCTTCTTTTGGCTGACTCGTAGCTGCTTTGCCTTGACCCGGGCGGCGTCACGCCGCCGGTTTTTTGAGGGACTGCTGTCGCTTGGCCCGCCAATAGTCATAAAAATTCACTTTCGAGAAGTAGGGGCGCACGTGAAGGCACCTCTGGAATAGTAGATCCCCTGACTGGGAAACGACCAAACGGGGGGCGGACCGGCGCCGGGGCATCCGTCGTGTAATAATGGAAATGTCGCTCTCTTTGGCGCGCGACGCACAAATCCTATTCACAACGGATCGTCCGGCACGTTCCTGCCGGTGAAGGAGTAATAATCATGGCTTCAGTGACCTTTGACAAGGCAACCCGGCTCTACCCTGGTTCCACGAGGCCGGCTGTTGACCAGCTCGACCTGCAGGTCGCCGATGGCGAATTCCTGGTTTTGGTCGGCCCGTCCGGCTGCGGCAAGTCCACTTCACTGCGAATGCTCGCCGGCCTCGAAGAGGTCAACGATGGCAACATTCTTATCGGTGACCGCAACGTGACCGATGTCCCGCCAAAAGACCGCGACATCGCCATGGTCTTTCAGAACTACGCGCTGTACCCGCACATGACCGTCGCCGAGAACATGGGCTTCGCGCTCAAGATCGCCGGCATCAACAAGGACGAGCGCGCCGCCCGCGTGCTCGAAGCCGCCAAGCTGCTCGACCTCGAGCCCTACCTCAGCCGCAAGCCGAAGGCACTTTCTGGTGGCCAGCGCCAGCGCGTTGCCATGGGCCGCGCGATCGTTCGTCAGCCTCAGGTGTTCCTGATGGACGAGCCGCTCTCCAACCTTGACGCCAAGCTGCGCGTGCAGACGCGTACGCAGATCGCGTCACTGCAGCGCCGCCTCGGAGTCACGACCGTCTACGTGACCCACGACCAGACCGAGGCCCTGACCATGGGTGACCGGATTGCGGTACTGAAGGACGGCATCCTGCAGCAGGTCGGTTCGCCCCGCGACCTGTACGCGAAGCCGCAGAACGTGTTCGTGGCCGGCTTCATCGGCAGCCCCGCGATGAACCTGTTCCTCGCCGACACCGTCGATGGCGGCATCAAGTTCGGCACCGCGACCGTTCCGGTGCAGCGCGAGACGCTCGCCAGCTCGACCGGCAAGAAGGTCACCGTGGGAATTCGCCCGGAGGACATCCAGATGTCGTCCACCGCTGGCGACGGACTGCAGATCGAGGTCGACCTGGTTGAAGAACTCGGCGCCGACGGCTACCTCTACGGCCACTCCACCATCGAGGGCAAGCGCACCGACATCGTCGCTCGCGTCGACGGCCGCTCGCACCCGAACGCCGGCGAGACGGTGTACCTCACGGCTACCCCGAACCACCTGCACGTGTTCGACGCGGAAAGCGGCCTGCGCCTCGGCGGCGCCGTCACCGACTAGTCTCCATGAACGGCGGGAGGGGCTCGCTCCCTCCCGCCGGTTAGGCTCCAACCATGAGCGGTTCCCTCAATATCATCGCGGCCACTGCCGACCCTGCCCTGCTCGACCTGCCGTGGCAGTTGCCCCTCGATGCCTGGCCGAATGAGAACATCGCCTCGCTGCCCAAGGGCATTTCGCGCCACCTCGTGCGCTTCGCCCACCTGAGTGGGCGGGTGGTCGCCATCAAAGAGACCACGAGCGAGATGGCCAAGCGCGAGTACGACATGTTGCGCACCCTGGCCAACCTCGAGATCCCCTGCGTCGAGCCGGTCGCCGTCATCACCAACAGAACGGATGCCGACCTCGACCCGCTGAATTCGGTTTTGGTCACGCGTCACCTCAAGTTCTCACTCCCCTACCGCGCCCTGTATTCGCACGCCCTGCGACCGGATACCGCTACCCGGCTGGTCGACGCCCTCGCCGTGCTGCTCGTGCGGCTGCACATGATCGGGTTCTTCTGGGGCGACGTGTCGCTCTCGAACACCCTGTTTCGCCGCGATGCCGGTGCCTTTGCCGCCTATCTCGTCGATGCCGAAACCGGGCAGTTGTATTCGGGCGGGTTGTCGAACGGCCAGCGCGAAAACGACCTCGAAATTGCTCGGGTGAACATCGCCGGGGAGCTCATGGACCTCGAAGCCGGTGGCCGGGTCGCCGACGAGCTCGACCCGATTCGGGTCAGCAACGGAATCGTCGCCGCCTACCGACTGCTCTGGAAAGAGCTCACCGGCTCGGAGTCATTCTCCAACTCCGAACGCTGGCGCATCACCCAGCGCGTGCAACGCCTGAACGACCTCGGTTTCGACATCGAGGAACTGGCAATCAAGACCGACAGCGCTGGCTCGAGCGTGCGGATTCAGCCGAAGGTCGTCGACGCCGGCCACCACCAGCGCCGGCTGCTGCGCTTGACCGGCCTCGACGCCGAAGAGAACCAGGCCCGCCGCCTGCTGAACGACCTGGATTCGTACCGGGCCGCTTACGGTTCGCCGGCCGCGGACGAGGAGATGGTCGCCCACGAGTGGCTGGTGCGGGTGTTCGAGCCGGTGGTGCGGGCCATTCCCGAGGAACTGCAGGGCAAGCTCGAGCGGGCGCAGGTGTTTCACCAGCTGCTCGATCACCGTTGGTACATGGCGCAGAACCAGTCCCGGGACATCCCGCTCGCCGAGGCTGTCACGTCCTACGTGCAGGATGTGCTGCGCCACCGCCGGGACGAGGCCACCGTGATGGACCCCGTCACCGAGGCCATCACCCTGCCGATTCGCACGCAGCTCGGCGACGACACGTCTTCTGACCCCGACGATGCCGACGACTGGATGCTCAAGGTCTAGCCTCGCCATCAGGGACGGGGCCCGGGCCCCGTCCCTGGGCCCAGTTTATAAACTGGGCCCCGGGCCACAAGCTGGGCCCACAGAGGTGCAGGCGCGCGCGGTCGGTGCGCACACGGGCATCCACCCCCGCGGGGCCCGGGCCGCAGTCTGTGCGGACAGGGCCCGGGCCCCATCAACGGGCCCGGTTCATGAACCGGTCCACAAGGTGGACCCGAACGCCGTGACGACGAGGACGCGCGATGTCCCGGTTGCGCGCGGGGCGCATCCGCTGCCTGATTACGCGCGCGGAACGTTGTGCTGAATCAGGAATTCGTAGAATAGGCGGGGCGAGTAGGCCGTGTCCCAGTCCCAACGGTCGAAGCTGTTGACTTCTGGGCGCAGGAGATTCTCTCGATTCTTTTCGACGACGACCACCTCGCCGGGGTGGCGGTCGCCCAATATTGCGCCCCGCGTGTATTTGATTTTGCCGTCGAACTCACCGATCTTGCGCACTCTAGGCCAATAGAAGTCGACCCAGTACTCCCGCCCGTGCACTACGAAGCGCACCTGCAGTTCGGGTATCTCGAAGCCCAGCTCGGCCATGCGCACCCGGCTCATCGACTCGCCAGGGTTAGCGGAAAGCAAATTCGAGAAGTCTATGATCCGACGCACCTTCGGGCCTCCGCGTCTCGGATGCACCATCATCAGTTCCGCGTAGAGATCCTCCTTGGCGAGGGCCGCAGCACCGGGGATGCCCATTCGGCGTTCGTTCTCGGCGCGCTCCGCCTCGACGCGCAGGGCGTGGTCCATCATCGTGACGCCGACGAGAAAGCTCGAGGTGGCTGCGACATCGATGAGGGTGCGCGCGAGTGTGGTGGCAGCGCATCCGTCGATCACCACCTGTTCGGGCTCCACCACGCTCCGATGGCTCGTTGTGAACCGGGCGCTACTGCCCCCGGCGGTTTCGTTGTTGATGGCGTGCACGACGTTCGGCCACGGACCGATGATCGGCAGATTGTGCAGCGCTGCCGCCGAGAGGTGCGAGAGGAGGAGCGGCTGCTCGGCCGTGGCCACAGTCGCGCGAACGAATAGTCGATACCGGTCGTCGCTCTCGGCGCCGCGCCACGTGGCGCCCAGAGTGTAGACACCGCGCCGGATGCGCACCAGCTCACCATTCGCAAGCAATGCGCGCACGGCGCGCGTGTTCAGGCCCGCTGCCCAGAGGGACTCGGCGAGAATCAGACCGTCGTTGTGGGCATTGGGGACATCCAGAATGTCAAGCATGATTCAGTGTCACCATTGTCAGGAGGTGGACGCTGGGACAGCGACTGATCTGTGCACAGTGGGGCAAAACATCCGCTGTGGAGGACAAGCACCTGTCGGGACGTTCACGCCATCGCGGTGGTCATCGGGCCCACGTTATGACCACAGGCCCAGTTTATAGACTGGGCCCGTGGACGGGGCCTGGGCCCCGTCCAGTAGGCAAGAGCAACGCGGAAATCGGACCGCACGAACGGACGCGACACAGGCCCCACGCAATCGGACGAGCCCGACCTCTTCGGGCCCACCTTATGACCATAGGCCCAGTTTATAAACTGGGCCCGTGGACGGGGCCTGGGCCCCGACCACGCGGCGGGGGCTAGGAGAGCTTGGCAGCCTGCTTGGCCTGCTTGATTTGGGCGCGGAGACGAGCCACCTCGTAGAGGGTGACGCCGGCGGCGATTCCGGCATTGAGCGACTCGGTCGCCGCGCTGATCGGAATCGAGACGATCGCGTCGCAGGTGTCGGTGACGAGGCGAGACAGGCCTTTGCCCTCGCTCCCGACGACGATCACGATCGGGCGTTCGGCGAAGCCGATGCCGAGGTCGGGCAGCGACACGTCGCCGCCACCGTCGAGTCCGAGCACGAACACGCCCTGCGCCTTGAGCGCCTTCAGCGTCTGGGTGAGGTTGCTCGCCATGGCGACGGGCGTGCGCGCCGCGGCGCCGGCGCTGGTCTTCCAGGCTGAGGCCGTGACGCCGACCGAGCGACGCTGCGGCACGATGATTCCGTGGCCGCCGAACGCAGCGGTCGAGCGGATGATCGCGCCTAGGTTGCGCGGGTCGGTGATGCCGTCGAGGGCCACGAACAACGGCTTGTGGCCGCGGCTGATCGTGAGTTCGAGCAGCTCCATCGGGTGCGCATACTCATACGCGGGAACCTTGAGGGCGAGGCCCTGGTGCACGGCGTCGCGACCGGCGAGACGGTCGAGTTCGGGGCGCATGACCTCGAGGATGGGGATATTACGGCTGGTCGCCATGAGCAGAACCTCTTTGACCCGCTCATCCATTTCGATGCGCGCGGCAATGTAGAGGGTCAGCGCCGGGATCTTGGCGCGCAGCGCCTCGAGCACCGAGTTACGACCGGTGACAATCTCGTGCTCGTCGATCTGCTTGGCGCGACGCGTCGAGGATCCGCCACCGCCGGTGTTGCCGGTGCCGCGCTGGGGTGCACCCTGCGAGGCGCCGCGGGCACCACCGCGGGGGGCGCTGCCGCGAGCCGGGGTGCCGCCGCGCGAGCCGCCACGGTTGGCGGAGGCATCCGCTGCGGGGCGCGAGTTGAAGCCACCGGCAGCAGTGAACCGCTCGGCGGCCGCCTTACGCTTACCGGCGGGGTGGTACGGACGGTCTTCGGCCTTGGGGGTGGGCTTTTTGCCCTCGAGCGCCTGACGGCCCTGGCCGCCGGAGCCGACCTGGGCTCCGCGGCTGCCCTTGCGCACCGATCCAGTGCGCGATTTGCGGTCAAGATTCTTCATCAGTCAAAGCTCCAATGGGCACCCGACGGGGTGTCTTCGATGGTAATTCCGGCGGCGACGAGTTCGTCCCGGATTCGGTCTGCGGCCGCATAGTCGCGGTTTTCGCGGGCGTCGTTGCGGTCGCCGAGCAGTCGCTCGACCAACGCACTCAGGGCCACCATGGCCGGTTCGTCTGTTGCCACGGCCCAGCCGGGCGACAAAGGGTTGATTCCCAGCACTTCGCTCATCGCGAGTACTTCACTGCGAGCGGATGCCGCAGCGTGAAGGTCTTCGGCATCCAGCGCGGCGTTACCGGCGCGCACGGTGTCGTGCAGCACGCCGAGCGCTTGCGGAACGGCGAGGTCGTCGTCCATCGCCGCGGCGAAATCATCGGGCACGACCTCGACGCCAGTGCCGGCGAACCGGGTTCCGGCCAGCCGACGATCGGCGCGGTCGAGAAAACTCTCGACCCGTTCGAGGGCGGCTTCGGCCTCGGCCAGCGAGCCCTCGTTGTAGTCGATGGTGGATCGGTAGTGGGCAGCGCCCAGAAAGTAGCGCACGACGATGGCGCGGGCCTGTTCAAGCAGTTCGGCCGCGAACACCGAGTTGCCGAGCGACTTGCTCATCTTCTGCCCGTTCACGTTGACCAGACCGTTGTGCACCCAGTAGTTCGCGAAGTCGCTGCCGGCCGCGTTCGATTGGGCCAGTTCGTTCTCGTGGTGCGGAAACCGCAGATCCAGTCCGCCGCCGTGAATGTCGAAGTGGTCGCCGAGGTAGCGCGCGGCCATGGCCGAGCACTCGATGTGCCAGCCCGGACGCCCCTGGCCCCACGGCGACGACCAGGCTGCGGAGTCGGGTTCGCCGACCTTGGAGCCCTTCCACAGGGCGAAGTCGCGGGGGTCGCGCTTGGCGCGCGGGGAGGGATCCGCTGCCGCTTCCATATTGCCGGGCGACTGGTGCGTGAGCGCGCCATAGGCCGCCCAGCTGGCACTGTCGAAGTAGACGTCGCCGGACGCGTCGGGGGCAGCATACGCGTGGCCGCGCTCGATCAGGGTGGATATGAGGGTCTGCATCTCGGTGATGCTCGCCGTCGCGCGCGGCTCGTAGGTGGGGGCGAGAATGCCGAGGCGCTGGTAGCCGGCGGTGAACTCGAGTTCGTAGCGGTACGCGAGCGCCCACCACTGCTCGCTCGAGCCCTTCGCGTTGATCAGGATCTTGTCGTCGATGTCGGTGACGTTGCGCACGAAGGTGACATTCATGCCGCGGTAGCTGAGCCAGCGACGCAACTGGTCGTAGACCAAGGCGCTGCGCAGATGACCGATGTGCGGGCTGGACTGCACGGTGGGGCCACACACGTACATCGAGACCTGGCCCGCTTCGAGGGGGACAAAGTCGCGCAAGGCTTGCGCCTTCGAATCGTACAGTTGCATGGTCACGCCTCCCAGTTTAGGTCAGGGGTCTGACCCGGCTCGGGGGCAGCGTAGAGCAGCGCGGTTGCCGTCGCGGCGATACCTTCCCCGCGTCCGGTGAAACCGAGCGCATCCGTGGTGGTCGCGGCGATATTGACCGGTGCAGAGAGGATGCCGGAGAGCCGCGTTTCGGCTTCGGCCCGACGCGGTGAGAACTTGGGGCGGTTGCCGATGATCTGCACCGAAACGTTGCCGACCCGGTAGCCGGCGGCCGCAACCAGGCGCACGGTTTCCTCGAGAAAAACGTGGCCGTGGGCACCGCTGAAGCGCGGATCGGCCGTGCCGAATACGCTGCCAATGTCGCCGAGTCCGGCGGCTCCAAGAAGGGCATCGCAGATGGCGTGGGCCGCGACATCGCCGTCGCTGTGTCCGCTGAGTCCGCTCTCCCCCGGCCAATATAATCCGGCCAGCCAGAGTTCCGTCGTGTCGTCGGCCGCGAAGGCGTGCACATCGAGGCCGGTGCCGATGCGCGGAAGCAGTGTGGGCTGCGGGGCGGCAGCCTGCAGAATCAGATCGGCGCGCTCGAGGTCTTCGGGCGTCGTGATCTTGAAGGCCAGCGGATGCCCACCGATCACGCTCACCGGATTCCCGGCGTCGGCCACGAGCGCTGCGTCGTCGGTGAGCGCTTCGAACCGGCCGTTCTGCACGGCCCAGGCGCGGGCGGCCTCGAGCATGGCGCGGGGAAACCCTTGCGGGGTCTGCACTGCGGAGAGTTCCGACCGATCGACGGTTCCAAGAATGGCACCGGATTCGGCGACACGCTTGATGGTGTCGACCACGGGCTGGCCCGGAATGACGCCGTGCCCGGTGGCGCGCACAGCGGCGACGACCTCGTCGCACAGTGCGGCAGGGGTGAGTGCGCGGGCGGCGTCGTGTACGAGCACCACGTCGACGCTCGGCAGCAGGGCGTTCATGCCCTGGTCCACGGAGTCCTGACGGGTGCGTCCCCCGGCGACCACGGTCACGGACCCGGTGGGCGCCTCGTGGCGGGCGACGGCGCGGACGGCGATGGCGCGGGCATCCGCTTCCCGATCGACGGGGGCGACCACGATGATCTGCACCGGCTCGTTCATGCCGAAAATGGAATCTAAGGCATGGTCGAGCAGCGGGCGCATATGCAACAGCACGAATGCTTTGGGTTCGGCGTGGCCGAGGCGGGTTCCGCTGCCGGCAGCGACCACAATGACCGCGACCGTGGGCGTCGCGGCGACAGCGGAGGCGGGTTCGGGTCGAGCGCCGCGGAGGGGCTCTGCCGGCGAATCGGTGGAAACAGTCATATCTGGAGGGTATCTATCTGGTGAAGTGCGAGGGAACATGCAAAAGGCGGCGCCTCACGGCGCCGCCCCTCACGAAAGAATAGTCAGGAAGCAAGGACCTCATCGAGAACGGTGGACGCTTTCTCTTCGTCGGTCTTTTCGGCCAGGGCCAGCTCGCTGATCAGGATTTGGCGAGCCTTGGCCAGCATGCGCTTCTCGCCGGCAGATAGACCACGGTCCTGGTCGCGGCGCCACAGGTCGCGCACGACCTCTGACACCTTGATCACATCGCCGCTTGCCAGCTTTTCGAGATTGGCCTTGTACCGGCGGGACCAATTGGTGGGCTCTTCGGTGAACGGTGCGCGTAGCACTTCGAACACCTTGTCGAGGCCGTCCTGGCCGATCACATCGCGAACGCCGACGAGGTCGACGTTTTCGGCGGGAACTTCGATGGTGAGATCACCCTGGGTGACATTCAGCTTGAGGTACAGCTTCTCTTCGCCCTTGATGATGCGGGTCTTCACCTCGGTGATCATTGCGGCACCATGGTGGGGATATACGACGGTTTCGCCAACCTGAAACAGCATGGATGTGATCCCTTCAGCAACTTCTAAGATACCACAGCTTCGAGGTGCTACAGTACGCGCGCCCCCGCGAGGCACCGGCCGACAATCGTGCGCTCACACACGCCGCTAAGCTAGTGACAAAGAGAATTTTGCAGCGTCGGCCACTGTCGCGCGCTGCTTTCAGTAAGTGGAGGTCTTGTGAGAGCGCGCATCGCTGCATCCGTCGTCTTGGCGGCTGGCATTCTGTTGGGCACGAGCGCGTGCGGATTTTTCGCACCGCAGGCCACCTCGATTCAGTACAACGCGAGTGACGGCGTGAGCGGAGACGTCGGCGAAATCCACGTTCGCAACGCCCTACTGGTCTCCGCCGACGGCGAACTGGCCAACCTCATCGTCTCCGTTGTTAATCCGACGGACACCCTGCAGCAGGTGCTCGTGCAGTACAAGTCCAGCACCGGCACGGTGTCGCAGGACATTCCAGTCGAGGCCAACACCACCGTGACGTTCGGCACCGACGGCGCCCCCTCGGTGGTGCTGGAGAACATGGGCAGCCAGCCCGGCTCGCTGTTTCCGGTGTTCTTCCAGTACGGCGAAGAGACCGGCATCGAACTGCTGCTGCCCGTTCTTTCTGGCACCCAGGGCGAGTATTCGACCCTGATGCCCACGCTCGCACCGACCGAGACTCCCACCGAAACACCAACACCGACGGCCACGCCCGCCGCGTAACGTTCTTCTAGCTCAGGCCGTCGCCCCCCTGCGGGTCGGCGGCCTGAGCTGTCTTTCGGGCTACGCTTCGAACCGGTAACCCAGCCCGCGAACGGTGACGAGCATCACCGGCTCGGAGGGCGCAGTTTCGATGCGCGAGCGAATGCGTTTGATGTGCACGTCGAGCGTCTTGGTGTCACCGAAGTAGTCGGTGCCCCAGACCCGATCGATGAGCTGGCCGCGGGTAAGCACCCGGCCGGCGTTGCGCAGCAGAAATTCGAGCAGTTCGAATTCCTTCAACGGCATGTTGACGAGCTCGCCGGAGACGGTGACGGCGTGCCGCTCCACGTCCATGCGCACCGTGCCGGCCGTGAGCATGGTGTCCACATCGGCCGTGCTCTCGTCTTCGTGCCGCCGCAGCACCGCGCGAATGCGGGCGACCAGTTCGCGGGTGGAATACGGCTTCGTGACATAATCGTCGGCGCCGAGCTCGAGCCCGACGACGATGTCAATTTCGGAATCCTTCGCCGTGAGCATGATGATCGGCACGGTCGACCGGGTACGAATCTCCCGGCACACCTCGGTACCCGGAATGCCGGGCAGCATCAGGTCGAGCAGAATCAGGTCGGTGCCGTTCTGGTCGAACTCGCTGATCGCGCTCGGGCCGTCTTCGGCTACGACGACCTCGTAGCCCTCACGCTCGAGCAGAAAGCTGAGCGGCTCGCTCAGTGCGCTCTCGTCTTCAACCAAGAGGATGCGTGTCATAGTGTGTCTCCTGCCGCCGCACGGACGGCTCGTTTCGGTTGGATAGTGTCGACGGGCTTCGCCGCCTCTGGAAGGCGAATGGTGAAGGTGGATCCGCTGCCGGGCTGCGACCAGACTCGAATGTCGCCGCCGTGGTTCTGCACGACGTGCTTGACGATGGACAGGCCGAGGCCGGTACCGCCGGTGTGCCGGGACCGGGCCTGGTCGACTCGGAAAAAGCGTTCAAACACCCGATCGAGGTCGGCCTCGGCAATTCCGACGCCCTGGTCGGTCACGGTGATCTCGACGATGCCCTTCTGCAGGCGCACGCCGACGCCCACCCGGGACCCCTCGAGGGAATAGTTCACCGCGTTCGCGACCAGATTGTGCACGGCCACGGTGAGCAGTGCCTCATCACCGAAGACCAGGGCGCCGGACTTCTTGCCGATGACGATCGTGATGCGCTCGGCCTCGGCGACCACCCGGCTTTGGTCGACCGCGGCGGCGACGATGTCGTCGACCTTGAGAATCTCCGGTTCGGCGAGGGCGTCCTGCGCCTGCAGCCTGGAGAGTTCGATGATCTCCTGGGTGAGGCGGCCGAGCCTGGCCGACTCTGTCGTTAACCGGTTGGCGAACCGGCGAACCTGCTCCGGTTCATCCGCTGCCTTGTCGAGCGCCTCGGCGAGCAGCCCGACGGAGGCGATGGGGGTTTTCAGCTCGTGGCTGATGTTGGCCACGAAGTCGCGGCGCACCTCGTCGAGGCGAAACGCTTCGGTGCGGTCCTCGGCCAGAAGCAGCACGTAGCGTGTGCCGAGTCGGGCCAAGCGCACCCGAAAGCGCATGCTCGCGTCGCCGAACGGGCCGCGGGAGAGCACGAGGTCTTCACTGATCGGCTCGCCGGTCAGCCGTACCCGGCGGGCCAGTTCGAGCAGTTCGGGGTGCACGAGCTGCTGGTTCCAGACCAGCCCGAGGGTGAGGGCTCCCGGGCTGGTCTTGATCACGTTGTTCGACGGGTCGAGAACGACCCCGGCAGTCTCGAGGGCGTCGAGCACCTGATCGATACCGTCCGGTACCGCTGGGTTCACTACCTCAGAGGCGCGGCGACCGTGACGCTCGGCGACGTGCACGAGCGACACGAACCCGGCGCCAACACCGAGTCCGAGTGCCAGCGACAGCAACACCAGCCACGTCGATTCCATCTCTACAGATTACTGACAGTCTTCGGCCGTCGTTCGCAGCGTGGGTGTGCGGGAGCCTGTACTTTAGAAAGTGTTCAAGTCTGCGGCACCTGCCGTTAACCTGAATTCGACATCATAAACCGATCGTGCGTGTTCGCGCGGCAAGGAAGGAACACCCCCATGCGCGATGTATTTCAACAAGAACTCGCCGAAGTTCAGCAGCGACTCGTGGAAATTTCGCGCCTCGTCGCGATCTCCATGGACAAGGCCACTCGCGCTTTCAACGAAAGCGACGTGGGTTTGGCCGAAGAGGCCATCACTGAAGACGAGAAGATCGACGAGCTCACGGTCGAGCTTGACGAGCTCGCCATCACCATTCTCGCGCGCCAGCAGCCGGTCGCCCGCGACCTGCGCATCGTGGTCAGCGCCCTGCGCATCAGCGCCTCCCTCGAGCGGATGGGCGACCTCGCCACCCACATCGCCCAGCTAGCCCGGTACCGTTTTCCCGACAAGGTCATCCCCAAGGGGCTGCGCGGCACCTTCGCCGAGATGGGCGCCCTCGACGTGGTCATCGCGAACATGCTCACCGAGCTGCTCACCCACCAGGACATGCACCTCGCCGACACCATTCGCAACGAGGATGACAAGGTCGACGCCCTGCACCTGAGCGTGTTCGACGCCGTGCTCGGCGAGACCTGGAAGGGACTCGCGGCCGACACCGTCGACGCGACCCTGGCCAGCCGATACCACGAACGTTTCGCGGACCACGCGGTGTCCATCGCCAAGAAGGTGCAGTACCTCGGCACCGGGGCCTGGCACCAGGACGACAACGTCTGATTTCTGGCACGCGAGAGGCCCCGGAGGTCCTACTCCGGGGCCTTCTATGCCGGCTACTTCTTGTTGCCTTGGGCTGCTACTGCGGCCGCTCCGGCGGCTGCCGCCTCGGGGTCGAGGTACTGCCCCGGCGCCAGCGGCATGAGGTCTTCGCCGAGCTGGTAGACGAGCGGGATTCCGGTGGGAATGTTCAGCTCGGCGATGTCCGCGTCACTGATTCCGTCGAGGTGCTTGACCAGGGCCCGCAGCGAGTTGCCGTGCGCGGTGACCAGCACGGTCTTGCCCGCCTGCAGGTCGGGAACGATGTCGGACTGCCAGTAGGGCAGCATCCGCTCGACGACGTCTTTGAGGCATTCGGTGCGGGGCAGGTCGGGGCCGAGGCCGGCGTAGCGGGCGTCGTGCGCCTGCGAGAATTCGCTGGAGTCGTCGAGCACGGGCGGCGGGGTGTCGTAGGAACGGCGCCACAGCATGAACTGGTCCTGGCCGAACTTGGCCTGGGTGGCGGCCTTGTCGAGGCCCTGCAGCCCGCCGTAGTGGCGTTCGTTGAGGCGCCAGGAGCGCTTCACGGGGATCCACATGCGGTCGGCTTCCTCGAGCGCGAGGTTCGCGGTCTGGATGGCGCGGGACAGCAGGCTGGTGTGCAGCACGTCGGGCAGCAAGCCGGCGTCCTTCAGCAGCACGCCGGCGCGCGCGGCCTCGGTGGCGCCTTGCTCGCTGAGGCGAACGTCCACCCAGCCGGTGAACAGGTTCTGCTGGTTCCAGGTGCTTTGGCCGTGACGGAGGAGGACGAGTGTGTAGGGGGCAGACATGTGCCCACTCTATCGAGGGCGGTCGGTGTTCGTGCGGGCAGGCGTTGGCTGCAGCAGTACGTGCGGCCACAACGGATGCCGCCACCCGCGTGATTGCGCGCGCGGCAGCGCCCTCGTCGTGTTGGCTGACAAGACTGCGGAGATTTCGGAGGGATCAGGCCCAATCTGCCATGTTTCATCAGGGGCTGCGAACGAGAATCTCCGCAGTTTTGAACGGTGCCGCCGATACCCGTCTACGTCAAGCTCTCGCCGAAGGCGCGAAAATATAGTCCGTAGCCTGAATTTGAGGCAACCGCAGGCTAGTGCGCGGTGCGCACTCCGAGGCGGGGCAGGCGCGGGATGTCGGCGACGGATCCGGCGGACTGCGGCACGATGATTTCCTGGGCGGCCGAGATGCTGATTCCCTCGGACTCGACGTACAGCGTCGACGCGGCCGGAATGGTGCGCTTGATCACGGCGAGGGCGATCGGGCCGAGCTCGTAGTGGATCGCGCTCGAAGTTATGGCGCCGACGGTGACCCGCTCGGCTTCTTGCTCGGGCCGGACGCGATCGGCCTGCACGGGGTCGCCCGGGGCGGGAAGCACTCCCTCTGAGCCGTCGAGGTGCAGCATGACGAGGCGGCGGGGCGGGTGGCCGAGGTTGTGCACCTTCGCCACGGTCTCTTGCCCGCGGTAGCAGCCCTTGCTCAGGTGCACGGCGGTACGCAGCCAGTCCAGCTCGTGTGGGATGCTCTTCTCATCGACCTCGCGGGCCCGGCGCGGGCGCCAGGCGGCGATGCGCAGGGCTTCGAGGGCGAGGAGTCCGGCGGGTTTCACTGGTGAAGCGGATGTTGCGGCGCTGGTCTCGCGGGCCGGCGCGGTCCGGGTGTCGGGCGTGCCGAGCGCGGGTGTTTCGGCGGGCGCGGCGGCGAGGGCGGGCGTTACCGTCAGGGTTCCGGCGGCGAGGGCATCGCGCAGGGCTGGCAGGCTCGCGCGCGGTACGAGGGTTTCGGTGTAGGTCCAGAGGGTTCCGGGATGTACGGGGGTCTCGGCGTACTGGTGGCCGCCGCGGGTGACGGAGGCCCAGGGGTCCAGCCAGGTCAGGGGCACGTCGTTGGGTGCGGCGGCGGCGAGGCCGACGGTGGCGGGGGCATCCGTCATGGCGCCGATCGTGGCGTAGGCGAGGGTGTGGTCGACGACCTGAACGCGCAGCATGAACTTCATGCGGTCGAGGAAGGTGTGCAGGGCGGGCAGTTCGGCGGCTTCGAGGAGGAGCCAGGTTTCGACGCCGTCGTCGAGCACGCGGATGGCGAATTCGAGGCGTCCGGTGGGGTCGAGCAGCAGCATCTCGGTGGATTCGCCGGGTTTCAGGGCTTTCAGCTCCTGGCTGGCGATCGAGTTGAGCCAGGTGAGGCGGTCGGGGCCGGCGACGGAGAGCACGCCGCGGTGCGAGAGGTCGACGATGGCGCGGCCGGCAGCGAGGGTGCGCTGCTCGATCAAGGGGTTGCCATAGTGGGCGGCGACGCCGGTGTCGATTCCTTCGGACTGCACCGCGCCGGGCAGGGTCAGCAGCGGGGAGACGGTTGTTACCGGGTCTGTCATGTCGCTCAATTCTGCCGGCCGGGTTGACGGCGGCTGGGGGTTCCCCCGTATCAACAGTACGGGTGCGTGATTTATTCGGGGTGGGGCGACTGCTCGGGCGAACGGGCCCACCTTATGACCATGGGCCCAGTTTATAAACTGGGCCCGTGGACGGGGCCTGGGCCCCGTCCCCAAAGGGGAGGGGCTACTGGACGCGAGCCAGGCGGCCGGAGGCGTGGGTGCGGAGGTCCTGGCCGAGGGCGGCGATGTCCCAGGCCCAGAGCAGGTGATTGTCGACGAGGCCGTAGAGGCGGGTGGCGGCCGCGTAGGGTTTGGCGCCCGCGGTGCGGAGCACGGCATCCGTTGCGAGGTCGATGCGCGGACCCTTGACCTGCCCGAGGTAGAGCTCGGCGACGCCGCCGGGGTGCACGAGGGTGACCTCGATGTCGAAGCCACCATCACGGTTGCGCAACGTTTCCACGGCCGCAGCCGACGTGAATGGACGTTCCCCGGTGCGGGGCAGCATGCCGGGTCCGGGGTCGCCGTCGCCCTGATGGCGACTGAGCCGCCAGTATCCGGTTTCGGTGACCAGCGGGGTTCTTTCGTCCGACATCAGCTCGGGCGGCAAGTTCACGGCGCGCGTTTCAGCGGATGCCGCCGCGCCCGCTTCGGAGGACGCGGGCGTTTCAGCGGGCGCGGCGGCCTCCGTTTCAGCGGGCACGGCGGCATCCATTTCAGACGCTGCCGCGCGAGCGGCGGCATCCGTTGCGGATTCGGGCTCGAGCCAGGTGTAGGAGCTGTAGTTCAGGTGCGGCAGGCCGTCGTGGCTGAAGCTGATGCGGTGGCCGAAGGTGCGGCTGACCGACTCCTCGCCGATTTTGTATTCGAGCACGCCGGAGCCTTCCCAGACTCCGATCAACCAGGAGAGCGGAACAAGTTCGGACGGCAAACCGACCGGAAGGTCAAACATACGTACTTACCGCTGCCCCCGGTACAGCTTGTAAACAACCATGCCGGACACCCAGGCGATCGACAAGCTGGCGAGCCCCAGGAGGCCCAGGAAGAAAAGTTCTAGCGCTAACAGATCCATGCTGCGAGTCTAGTGGGGGCGCATCAGAGCGAGACGACGATTGTCGCCACCACGAGAATGACGATGGCCCCGGTGATGCTCATGGTGACCCGTTTGACGTAGCCCTCTTTGGTGCCGGTGGCGATCTGCAGGCCCAGCGTGACGAGCGTGCAGAGGGCGAGGGTGAGGCCGATCCAGCCGATCGCTGAGGCGGGCGTGGCGAGAATCGCGGTGAGCACAGCGCCTACAATCGCCAATACCCACACGGTCGCGATCGTTTTCCAGTGCCAGCTCACGTCTCTATTGTGCCTGACCGCCCGCGTTCCATGGCACGCTAGTATGAAATTCGAGATACTTGGAGGGCGCGAGTGGCGCAGTTGTTGATCCTGACCTCGGCGGCCAACAATGATGTACTCCCCGCCCTGGCGTTGCTGTCGCACAGCGCACGGCTGATTCCCGCCCAAGCGGACCAGCTCATCAACGCGCCCGACTCTGACCTCATTCTGGTCGACGCCCGCACCAATCTGGCCGCGGCCAAGTCGCTCTGCCAGATACTGCGCACGATGGGCAGCTCCACTCCCCTGCTGCTCGTGATCACCGAGGGCGGCCTCGCCGCCGTCAGCCCCGATTGGGGCGTCGACGACGTCATCCTCGACACAGCCGGCCCGGCCGAAGCGGATGCCCGCATCCGCCTGACCGCAGGCCGCCTCGCCCAAACCTCGCCGTCGAACACGATTCGCGCCGCCGGCGTCGTCATCGACGAGGCGAGCTATTCGGCAAAGGTGCACGGCAAACCGCTCGACCTCACCTATAAGGAGTTCGAACTGCTGCGGTTTCTGGCGGCGCACCCGTCACGGGTGTTCACCCGCGAACAACTGCTGAGCGAAGTCTGGGGCTACGACTATTTCGGCGGCACCCGCACGGTCGACGTGCACGTGCGGCGCCTACGCGCCAAGCTCGGCGACCAGGAGTCGATCATCGGCACGGTGCGCAACGTCGGCTACCGGTTCAACGTGCACGAAGAGAACGATGAACGAGTTCCGAATTCTGTTCGCGCTTAGTACAGCGGATGCCGCTGGCCTGGCTACCTTTCGCCGGGTCGCCGCGGGGGCGCTTGCCTTCGACGGGTACGCGCCGTTCAATGAGCAGGCGTTGTATGACCTGCAGGCTGGTCTTCGGACCGCCTATTTGGTGCGCGTTGCCGGTCACGAAACCGAGACAGGTCACGTGCCCGGTATGGCGGCCTCGACGGGCTCGACCAACGGAGACGGTCACGTCGGCGCCGCGGCGACGATCGTCGTGGGAGCAGCGCTGGGCGGACGCGGGGAGATTGACCTGGTGATCAGTCCGGAATATCGGCGACGCGGGTTTGGCCGAACGGCCTTTCGTGAACTCGCAGCGACCGAGCCCAACGGGCTGACCGCCTGGTCGCACGGCGATCATCCGGCTGCTCGCGCCCTCGCGATCGAACTGCGGTTCGTCGCCGCCCGCACACTGCTGGAATTGCGCAAGCCACTCTTTTCGGCTGAAGCCGGGGCAGGCGCATCTGACGCTGCGCCGGAAGCCGAGGTGGCGGGCGAAGCTGAGGCTGCCTCGGCGAGCGGGGCGGGGGCATCCGTTTTGGGCGATGCGAGTATTTCGGGATTTCGGGTGGGAGTTGACGACGCCGAATGGGTCGCGCTCAACGCGTTGGTGTTCACGAGCCACCCGGAGCAGGGTGCGATCACCGAGGCCGACCTGGCCGCGCGGCAGGCCGAGGACTGGTTCGATGCCGACGACTTTCTGATTCTGCGCGACGCCGACGGCCGCATGATCGGCTATAACTGGCTCAAGGTTGACGGGGCGATCGGCGAAATTTACGTGGTGGGGGTGCATCCGGATGCCGCTGGCCGCGGGCTCGGCCGGGTGCTCATGCAGGCCGGCCTGCAGCGCCTGGCTGACGCCGGTTGCACGAGCGCCGCGCTCTATGTCGAGGCCGACAGCCTCGGCCCGGTGCACCTGTATCGGGCGCTCGGCTTCACCGACCACACCGTCGACGTGCAATACCGCCGCCTCGCCGGCTGAGGCACCACCGACTGACACCGCGCGACGTAACACTGGGTACCCGACACGCCGCAAAGTCAACGGCCCCGGCATAATTTCGCGTGACGTTCACCCGGTTCGTCGCGACGGCGCGACCAACGGTGTCAGGATGGTCAGATGGACGGCGAAATCACCCAAGCAGACTCGGGACTCACAGACTTCGATGACGACTTTGACCCACTCATCGAAAAAGTCGACCCCACGCTGCCGGACGACCGCTACCTCGACCGCGAGCTGAGCTGGCTCGCCTTCAACCAGCGGGTTCTGGAACTGGCCGAAGATGAGAGCCTGCCGGTACTGGAGCGCACCAACTTTCTCGCCATCTTCGCCAGCAACCTCGACGAGTTCTTCATGGTGCGCGTCGCCGGCCTGAAGCGCCGCATCCTCACCGGGCTGGCGGTGCCAACCAACGTGGGGCGCGCTGCCCAGGACGTGCTCAGTGACATCTCGGCCGCCGCCCACGCCCTGCAGGATCGCCACGCCCTCGCCTTCCAGAGCCTCGTGCGCCCCGCCCTCGCCGAGGCCGGGATTGAAGTCGTCGACTGGCAGAGCCTCGATGACTCCGATCGTCGTTCGCTCCGTACCTATTTTTCTAACCAGATTTTTCCGGTGCTGATGCCTCTCGCGGTTGATCCGGCGCATCCATTTCCTTATATTTCGGGCCTGTCGCTCAACCTGGCCGTGCGGGTGCGCAACTCCAAGACCGGCAAGCAGGAGTTCGCCCGGCTCAAGGTGCCACCCATGCTGCCACGCTTCGTGCGGGTCGACCGCCGGGAGTCGGTTGACCGCATCCGCTATATCGCCCTGGAAGACCTGATCGCCAACCAGCTCGGCGATCTGTTCCCGGGCATGGAGATTCTCGAGCACCACGTGTTTCGGGTCACCCGCAACGAAGACGTCGAGATCGACGAAGACGAAACCGAGAACCTGATCAAGGCGCTCGAGAAGGAGCTGCTGCGTCGCCGGTTCGGCCCGCCCATTCGGCTCGAGATCACCGAGGACATGGACGAGGTCACCCTCGGCCTGCTCGTGCGCGAGCTCGACGTGACCGAGCAGGAGGTCTACCACCTGCCCGCGCCGCTCGACCTCGGCGGCCTGTTCGACCTGCGCATCGACCGGCCCGACCTGCACTTCGCCAAGCACGTGCCGACCACGGCGGCGCAACTGTTGCCGAGCGAGCCCAACGCCGAGCAGGACATCTTCGCCGCGGTCGCCAAGCAGGACGTGCTGCTGCACCACCCCTACGAGTCCTTTGCGACGAGCGTGCAGGCCTTTCTGGAGCAGGCCGCGGCCGACCCGAACGTGCTCGCCATCAAGCAGACGCTGTACCGCACGAGCGGCGACAGCCCCATCGTCGAGGCCCTCATCGCCGCCGCCGACAGCGGCAAGCAGGTGCTCGCGCTGGTGGAGATCAAGGCCCGCTTCGACGAGCAGGCCAACATCACCTGGGCACGCAAACTCGAAAAAGCCGGCGTGCACGTGGTCTACGGCCTGGTCGGCCTGAAAACCCACTGCAAGCTCGCCCTCGTGGTGCGCTACGAGAAGGGCGTGCTGCGGCACTACAGCCACATCGGCACCGGAAACTACAACCCCAAGACCAGCCGCATCTACGAAGACCTCGGACTGCTGACAGCGGATGCCCAGGTCGGCAAAGACCTCACCCGCCTGTTCAACGAGTTGTCGGGTTACGCCATTGAGAAGAAGTTCAAGCGGTTGCTGGTGGCTCCACTGCACCTGCGGAAGGCTTTGCTGAAGCACATCGCGATCGAGACCGAGAACGCGCTCGCCGGTAAGACCAGCGGCATCCGGATCAAGGTGAACTCGATGGTCGATGAGGACATCATCGACGCGCTGTACCGGGCCAGTCAGGCCGGCGTGCAGGTCGACGTCTGGGTGCGCGGCATCTGCAGCCTGCGGCCGGGCGTCGTAGGCATGAGCGAGAACATTCAGGTGCGGTCGATCCTCGGGCGGTATCTCGAACACTCGCGCATCTTCAGCTTTCACAGCCTCGGCGGAACCCAGGTGTACATCGGTAGCGCCGACATGATGCACCGCAACCTCGACCGCCGGGTCGAAGCTCTCGTGCGGCTGGTCGACCCTGAGCATCTGGTCGAGATCGATGCGCTGTTCGAACGTGCGATGGATCCGCGCACGTCGAGCTGGTGGCTCGACGCAACCGGCCAGTGGACCCGCCACGACGTCGACGAGAACGGCGTACACCTGGACGACATGCAGAACAAGTTGATGCAGCAGATCAGCGCGCGCAAGCGGCCGTCCGGGCGTCGCTAGTGGCTGTGAAATCGACCGACGTTTACGCCGCCGGAGCGGTCTGCTGGCGCCTGATTGACGGCCGCATGCACGTGCTGCTCATTCACCGCACAGTGCACGGCGACGTGACCATCCCCAAGGGCAAGGTTGACCCGGGCGAGACTCTGCCCCGCACCGCGGTGCGCGAGGTCGAGGAAGAGACCGGGCTGGCCGTCGCGCTCGGTGTTCCGCTCGGGGTCTCGCACTACGATATGCCCGACGGCCGCACCAAGATCGTGCACTACTGGGCCGCCGAAATTACGCCGGAGGCCATCGCGAAATCGACGTTCGTGCCGAACGGCGAGGTCGCTGCCATCGAGTGGGTCACCATTAAGAAGGCTCGCACCTACCTGACTTACCCGGCCGATGTGGAGATTCTCGAGACGTTCTCTGCGCTGGTCGACGCTGGCGTGACTCGCACGTTCGCGCTGATCGCGCTGCGCCACGGTAAGGCGGCGCCGCGCACTGGCGACGGTCCCGACGCGCGTCGCCCGCTGACCGCGCGCGGCGTAAAGCAGGCCGCGAGCCTGGTCGACACGATCACGGCCTGGCGCCCGCTGCGCATTCTCTCGAGCACCGCAACGCGGTGTGTCACGACGGTGGCTCCGCTGGCTGCGTTCACCGGCATCCCGATCAAGCAATCCGAGCTGATCAGCCAGGACGCCCTCGAAACCGGCGAAGCGGATGTTCGCACCGTCGTCGGCAAGCGGGTGCGGGCCCGCAAGACGGCGGTTTTGTGCAGCCACGGGCCGGTGCTGCCGGAGATTTTGCGGGAGATCGCGCTGGCGACGGGCTCGCAGCCGTCTGCGGCGCTGTCGGACGCGGCGCATTTGGACACCGGAGGGTTCTCGATCGTGCACCTGTCGTCGGAGAACCCGGCCTCGGGCATTCTGGCCGTGGAGACATACCCCGCGACTGCCTGAGCCGCGGGGCAGCAAGCGTTATCTCTCGTTCACCTTCTGTTTACCTTCAGGATGGTCGGCGGTTACTTCAGATCTCTAGCCTCGTTCACGGGCCAGCACCGGCTTGCATCAGCAAACACAGTCTTGTCAAAACCCTGAAAGGGAACACACGTGAACTTCAAGCGTTTCGGCCGTCCCGCGGTCATCGCCATTGCCGCAGGCCTCGCACTCTCGTCCTGTGCAGCAAACGAAGGCGCCGCACCGGCGTCCGACGAAGCGTCGGCCTCGACGCTCACCGGCACCCTCAACGGCGCGGGCGCCAGCTCAATGGATGCCGCCCAGCAGGCCTGGATCGCCGGCTTTCAGACCGCTAACCCCGCCGTCACGATCAACTACGAGCCCTCCGGCTCGGGCGGCGGACGCGAAGCATTCATCGCCGGCGGCACCGACTTCGCCGGCAGCGACTCCTACATGAGTGCCGACGAACTCGCCGGCACTTTCAAGTCCTGCGCTCCCGACAGCAAGGCCGTTGACCTGCCGGTCTACATCTCCCCCATCGCCGTGATCTTCAACGTCGACGGCCTCACCGACCTCAACATCGATGCTGACACGCTCGCCAAGATTTTCTCCGGCGCGATCACCAGCTGGGACGACGCTGCCATCGCCAAGCTGAACCCCGACGCGAGCCTGCCGGCCACGGCCATCGCCGCCGTGCACCGCTCGGACGACTCGGGTACCACGAAGAACTTCACCGACTACCTCGGCAAGGCCGCCTCTGACGTGTGGACCGAAAAGGCCTCTGACACGTTCCCCTTCCCCGGCGAGGGTGCTAAGGGCACCTCCGGTGTGGTTGACGCCGTCACCAACGGCGTGGGAACCATCGGCTACGCCGACGCTTCGCAGGCCGGCAAGCTCAGCACCGCCAAGCTCATGGTCGGCACCGACTTCGTGGCTTACACCCCCGAGGCTGCGGCCGAGGTTGTCGCCGGATCGCCCCTCGTGCCCGACCGCGCAGCCGATGACCTCGCGCTCGACCTGAACCGCAAGACCACCAACCCGGCCGAGTACCCGCTGGTTCTGGTGAGCTACGCGATCGTCTGCAACGAGTACGCTGACCCGGCCAAGGGTGAGCTCGTCAAGGCATACATCGAGTACATCGCCAGCGCTGCCGGCCAGACCGTTGCTGAGGGAGCCGCCGGTGTTGCACCACTGACGAGCGAACTCGAAACCAAGGTCGCCGCGGTTCTCGCGACCGTCAAGTAACAACGTTTACCTACCTGCCCGGTCCTTTCTCGCACATCTGCGAGGACGGATCGGGCAGACTGGGGTGTACGGCCAGTTGCGTCCAGCCGCATGGCACCCCCGTTTCACATAATTTCACCAGCACGACGCTACTTAGGAGACCGGCATGACCACCGCTGCCGCCACGACCATCAAGGCCAGGCAACGCCCGGGCGACCGCATTTTCTCCTCGGCCACCGTGATCTCCGGCAGCCTGATCCTCGCCATGCTCGCCGCCGTGGCCATCTTCCTTCTCGTCGAAAGCCTGCCCGCGTTTGTCGCGGCGCCCGAGGATTTCAGCGGAGACGTGACCAACTTCTGGTCCTACGTAGGCCCGCTCGTGTTCGGCACGATCTACTCGGCCATACTGGCGCTGCTCATGGCCGTGCCGGTAGCCATCGGCATCGCCCTGTTCATTTCGCACTTCGCCCCGCGCAAGCTCGCGCAGGGCCTCGGCTACCTCGTAGACCTGCTCGCCGCCGTTCCCTCAGTGGTGTTCGGGCTCTGGGGCATCGGCGTGCTGGCCCCGCTCGTGCAGCCGTTCTACACCACCATCGTGGAGTGGTTCGGCTGGTTCACCCCCTTCGCTGGCCCGGTCTCGGGCACCGGGCGCACTATCTTCACCGTCTCGATTGTGCTCGCCGTGATGATTCTGCCCATCATCACCGCCATCTGTCGTGAGATTTTTCTGCAGACGCCGCTGCTGCACGAGGAAGCCGCTCTGGCCCTCGGTGCCACCCGCTGGGAAATGATTCGCATGGCCGTGCTGCCGTTCGGCCTGCCGGGCATCATCTCCGCCTCGATGCTCGGCCTCGGCCGAGCCCTCGGCGAGACCATGGCCGTGGCCATGGTGCTCTCCCCCAGCCCCGAGGTGATCTTTCAACTGCTGACCGCGCAGAACTCCAACACGATCGCCGCCAATATCGCGCTGAACTTTCCCGAGGCGCACGGCGTTGGCGTGAACATTCTGCTCGCGACCGGCCTCATCCTGTTCGTCGTGACGCTGCTCGTGAACATGCTGGCCCGGGTCATTATCAACAGCCGTAAGGCATTTTCGGGAGCCAACTGATGTCATCCGTTTTGGAAGCCGCGCCGCTGACCAACTCCCTGACCGCCGGCAAGCTGCCGCGCCGTTCGTCGCTCTGGGTGCTGCTGGCCAGCTGGGCCGTGTCGGCCGCCTTCTTCACCATGCTCTACCTCTCGGGCGCCGTCGACGGCTTCAACATTGTGGGCACGGCCGTGTTCGGCACCGTGCTGTACTGCGTGGCCATCTACGTACTGTCCCGCCTGGTCGAGGGCTCGCGCAAGGCGAAAGACCGGCTGATGACGGCGCTCGTGACGGCCGCGTTCGTGATCGCCCTGCTGCCGCTGATCTCGATCATCTACACGACGGTTGTGAACGGGCTGCCCGCGTTTTTGACGCCGACGTTCTTCACCAATTCGCAGCGCAACGTGGTCGGTGCCGGCGGCGGCGTGCTGCACGCCATCACCGGCACGCTGCTGGTCACCGGCGTCGCGACGCTCATCTCGGTGCCGATCGGTCTGTTGACCTCGATCTACCTGGTGGAATACGGCCGCGGCCGGCTCGCGAGATCGATTACCTTCTTCGTCGATGTGATGACCGGCATCCCCTCGATCGTGGCCGGCCTGTTTGCGTTCGCACTGTTCGCGCTGCTGTTCAACGACCCAGGTGTGCGCTTCGGCTTCGGCGGGTCGATCGCGCTGTCGGTGCTGATGATTCCGGTGGTAGTGCGCTCGAGCGAAGAGATGCTCAAGCTCGTGCCCAACGAACTGCGCGAGGCCGCTTTTGCACTGGGCGTGCCGAAATGGCTGACCATTCTCAAGGTCGTGCTGCCGACATCCATTGCCGGAATCGTGACCGGAGTCATGCTGTCGATCGCCCGCGTGATCGGTGAGACGGCGCCGCTGCTCATCATTGCCGGGTTCACGTCGAGCATGAACTACGACCTGTTCAGCGAACGGATGATGACGCTCCCGGTGTTCGTGTACACCCAGTATGCCAACCAGGGCGCCGATTCGCAGGCCTACATCGACCGGGCCTGGGCCGGGGCGCTCACCCTGATTCTGATCGTGATGCTGCTCAACGGTCTCGCCCGCCTCATCGCCCACTGGTTCTCGCCCAAGCTGGGCCGCTAACTCTTTTTAGAAAGGACTTAAATGTCTAAGCGCATCGAAGTCAACGACCTCAACGTGTACTACAGCAATTTTCTCGCCGTCGAGGGTGTCTCGATTGTTATCGAGCCGCGCACGGTGACCGCGTTCATCGGGCCCAGCGGTTGCGGAAAATCCACGTTCATTCGCACGCTCAACCGCATGCACGAGGTCATCCCCGGCGCGCGCGTTGAGGGCGAAGTGCTCATCGACGGCAACAACCTGTACGGCCCGGGCGTTGACCCGGTGCTCGTGCGCCGCCAGGTGGGCATGGTCTTTCAGCGGCCCAACCCGTTTCCGACCATGTCTATTCAGGACAACGTGCTGGCCGGCGTGAAGCTCAACAACCGACGCATGAGCAAAACGGATGCCGACGACCTCACCGAAAAGGCCCTCCGCGGCGCCAACCTGTGGAACGAGGTGAAGGATCGCCTGGCGCGGCCCGGATCCGGACTCTCCGGCGGGCAGCAGCAGCGCCTGTGCATCGCGCGCGCCATTGCGGTGGAGCCCGACGTGATTCTGATGGACGAGCCCTGCTCGGCGCTCGACCCGATCTCGACGCTGGCCATTGAAGACCTCATCGAAGAGATGAAGCAGGAGTACACGATCGTGATCGTGACGCACAACATGCAGCAGGCCTCGCGGGTGTCTGACCGCACGGCGTTCTTCAACATTGCGGGCACCGGCAAGCCCGGCAAGCTCATCGAGTACGACGACACGACCACGATGTTCTCGAACCCGAGCGTTCAGGCCACGGAGGACTACGTGTCGGGCCGGTTCGGCTAGGTCGCACTGGATTTGTCGCGTTCACGCGCGACGGCATCGACTCAGTGGACAACTTCGATGGGTGAAGACGCACCTGCACCCACCAAAGTTGTCCACTGAGCCCCGTCCATAGATAGCTACGGGGCCAGGAGGGCGGCGCCGTGGGTGGCGCGACCGGCCAGCAGCGTGGCGGCCACGGGCATCCGTTCGAAGGTGGCGTCGGAGACGGTGAGCGGGTCGCCGTCGAGTATGGCAATGTCGGCGACGTCGCCGACCTGCAGGCGGGTGCGTGCGCGAGCGGATGCCGCGAGGGCCTCGGCGCGGGAGATCACCTGGTCGGGGCGCCAGGGTTCGCGGCCGTCGCTGCGGGCCCGCGATGTGGCAGCGCTCATGGCGGTGAACGGGTCGAGCGGCGCGACAGGGGCGTCGGATCCGAACGCGAGAGTGGCTCCGGCATTGAGCAGGGAGCGCAGAGCAAAGACGCGATCGGCGCCGGCGGACCAGTTGAGTTCGACCGCGTCACGGTCGTCGAGCGCGTGCTCCGGCTGCACGCTCGCGATGACGCCAAGGCTGGCGAAACGGGCGAAGTCCGCGGGCTGCAGGAACTGGGCGTGCTCGATGCGACCGCGAACGGATGCCTGACGCTCACGGCCACGCCGGTCCGCCCGGGCTGCAGCTTGGGAGGCTGGGACCTCATGGGCGGACTGGCCGGCGGCTCGACCGGACATGGCGGCAGCGGCAGCAGCGCCTAAGGCTTGCTCCTCGTGGGCGGCCTGGCCACGCAGGGCAGCGCGCTCGAAGGCGTTCAGGGCTACGGTGTTGGCCGCGTCTCCGATGGCGTGCACCGCGGGCAGCAGCCCGGCGCCCCGCGCTGCCACGAGAATCTCCGTGAGCTCGTCTTCGCTCACGGCGAGCACACCGCGCCCGCCGACCGGGTATTCGTCGACGCAGAACGCCGTGCGGGTGTTCAGGGATCCGTCGATGAGCAGCTTTAGTGGCCCCACGCTGAGCAGGCCGCGGGTGTCTGCGATGCGGTCGCCGGTGTGCATCCGCTCGGCTACGGCACGGTCGAAGTCGGCGAGATAGATGCCGGCCTCGACCCGTAACGCATCGAAACCGTTCAAGAAGCGGCGCTGCCAGACGGAACGGTTCCAGGTCATCTCGAAGTCCACGATGCCGACGACTCCGCGGGCGGCGGCCCGGGATCCGGCCTGGGCGGCGAGCGCATCGACCTCGGCGTCGGGCAGCTGGCCGAGCGCGATGGTGAGGTCGAACGCGGCCTGTTCGCGCAGCAGCCCGGACTCGTCGACGTGCACACCGAATTGCTCGGCGGCAGCACTGTTAATCCAGACACAGTGCAGGTCATGGCTGATCAAAGCGGTCGGATGCCCCTGCGTCACGTCATCGAGACCGCGCAGGGTTGGCAGGTCGGCCCAGACCGCATCGCGGAACCGCACTCCGATGAGTGGGGTGTTCGGGGCGGCGACCTGCGCCCGCACGAGCTCGAGGGCCTCGCGCGCAGAGACCGCGGTGGAGAGGTCGAACCGGGCTCCGGCGAGCGCCCACTGGGTCAGGTGTACGTGTTCGTCCCAGAGGCCGGGGATGACGGTGCGGCCGTCGAGGGTGGGGGCATGCGTTGTGGTGGCCGGCACGATCTGCGTGATGACGCCGTCAGCGATGTGCAGGTCGGAGAGCGTGGTGTCGCCGGGCTGCCGGACGGAGCGCAGAACGAGGTCGGGCATGGCGCGGCTTTCGGTCGAGGGGGTCTTGCCACCCTACAGGCGGGTGCGGGGCAGATCTGTCAGCCAGTTTCGGATGCCGCGAGCGGCACCTTCACCACCCATCAACTCGTGCGCAGTTCGGCGGAGCGGCCCGAAAGCGTACAGCAGAAAACCTTCAGTGAGAAATTGTCAGTAAACCGTAGATATCTACGGTGCAGACCACTACGGTGTGAGTCGTTCGAGGCATTCCCCGCTTCGATTCGTGCCGAACCGACCGCTCTGACAGGAAATTCCCATGCTCAAGAAACTCTTTGCAATCACAGCCCTGGCCACGCTGGCCGTCTTCGCGGTGCCGGCCGCGGCATCCGCTGTCACGTATGTTCCCAGTGACGGTCCGAGCCCCAAGGTGACCCGTGTCGTTGTGCCCCCGGATGAGGGGTATGTCGGCTCCAAACCAGCCTACGTGGGCTACATCGGGCTCGCCTCCACGGGCTATGACGCCTCCGTGCTGGCGATTTCGGGCGGAAGCGCCGCGCTCCTGCTCGGGCTGACCCTCGTCACCACGTCGGCAGTGCGACGCAAGCGCGCCGAACGCTCTGTGCGCCCGTAAAGCGGATGCGGGATGGCTGGGACTCAACGGATGCCCACCGATGGGCGGCGCACCCAGCTACAGCGAGGCGTAGCCCAGGTTCTTCGTAGCCTGGGCCACGATCTCGTCGGCCGTGACATCACTGAGCCGTGCGCTGAAACGAACGCGCGCGGGGAAGGCGGAGACCCTCTTTGTGCGGCTGAATAGGGTAACGAGGGGCTCGTTATTGATCGTGGACTGGTGATAGAGGCCATCCAGCACGTCACCGTGTCGCTCACAAATCGCCCTAGCCCACGCTTGCGTAGACGCCTTTTCGTTCATCATCATCGCCGCCGCCGCACCGTTGACCACCGGCCAGTTCGAGGTGAGATCGAGCAGCACTAACGGGCGAGACGGAATCCAGGAAGCAATCGTCGCCCCGCCCATCGAGCGGTCGATCACGCGGGTGGCCTGGTACACCTCTCCGAGCGCGGTGACGGGCCGAGTGGCCGCATACATAACCCCGATGTCTAAGTACGTGCCGGTAGGCGGTGGTTGCGGGTCGAATCGCATGTTCGGGATCGGGCCATAGTGGCGCAGCTCGTTCCACGCCAGCGAGTGCGCGCCTTCCGTGCGAAAGACACGCCAGAGCGACCCCGAGAGGGTGCGCACGTGCGAGGTCGGGTCAAGGATGAACGTATCCGGGGAAAAGGCCGGAACCTTCACGACTGCAGGACGCTGCTCAGAATGTCCACGAGCACCTGCGGATTGCCGCCGTTCCGCAGCCACTCCACCGGAGTCATCGGTTCACCGCTGACGCTCAGATTTGCCTGCGGCGTGGTCATAAAGCCCTGAACACTTGCGGGGTGCATGTCTTCGGGGAGCGCCTTGACCACGGCCGCGAGGCCGGGGAGCACCGGCTGCCCCGAGTCGTTGGTGAGCTGCCAGGTCGGGTAGCGACGCTTCCCACCCGCAATGAATCCATACAGACCCCCCTTGGCCTGGCGGTGCCTGATTCGCGAGGCGTCAAGACCGAGCCGTAGCGCCACCTCGGCCGCGCTCAGGGTCTCGGTGATTGCCGCGAGTCGCGTCGTACGCTCTGTCTGAACTAGATCCCCTCTGGCGACGCCGGCCTCAATTTGGGCGAACTCGCCCTCGCTAAATGCCCCGGACTCAACGAGGTAGTTGACCTGCTCCGTCGAGAGAGCACCGCCGCGGGGCTGTCGGCGGCTGATCAGCTCGGCTGACTCGCGAAGGAGGGCGACCACGAGTTCGTCATCCAGGCCTTGCGCCTGTGCGACCTCCATCAGGTGCTGCACGCTCTCTTGAACTTCGGCACGAACCGTCGTGTCGGACATGTGAACTCCTTCGCTCAAAGAGCAGTGCGCACTCAACATGCTATGCGGGAAACAGCGTGCGCACAACACCGGTGACCCGAGTGCCACCGGCGCACACAAGCGGATGCGGAACGGCCAGGCATCGCAGGTAGCCCACTGCATCATGGCAGGCGACGCCTGCCACGATGCAGCAGGCCGAGCACCCTCACGACCACGGCACGCGCGGCGCCCGGGCTCAGCGGCCGGGCTCTGCGCCGGCGACGACGTCCCTGAAAGCCCGGCCCTGGGCGACGACGTGCGCGATCAACGCATCTCGCTCGAGGTAGGCCGGAGCATCCACTGGAATCCAGAGGCTCGTGTGTGCCCGGCCCGGAAGTTCGGTCTCGCGCTGCGCCAGCGCCGACGCGGTGACGCGCACGTCAACGGTTGGCCAGCCACCGGTACCCGAGTTGACCTGCATCCAGATCGGAGTGCGACGGTCGGCCCGTCGGCTGGCAATTCCGAAGGCGAAATACGTGTCGGGCTCTGGTTCCCCGATCAGAATCCACCGGGCATAGTCGAAGCCACTTCTCGGGCCCATGGGCAACGCGCGGCCCGACGGTTCGAGTTGGAGTTGCTTCGCCGCCTCCCGCACAACTTCCTTGAGCCACTCCTGGCGACCGACCCACTCGTCACCAAGGTCGAGTTCACCCGCGACGGTCGGCACCAATCTCAACTTGGCCGTCGTCGGTGGCATCGCTGGCAAATAGTCGCGCCAGAGGAAAGCGGTGTAACGCCTCATCGAGCAGCCGGGCCGATCGACTCGTGATCACCTCGCGAAAGATCGCCATCGCCGCATCGATGCTCGTTTCATCACCTGTCAGCAGTCGATCCACCTCACAGTGGCGCGCAATGTCCTCCTCGGTCAGCGACCACACCTCAGCAGCCTGCACGGGAAAATTCACGTCTGCATCGGCCAGCCACGTTCGGAGTCGAAAGAACTTGGCATCGCCGACCGCGTCCTTCAGAGAACGGTTCACCGACGCATCCAGGGCCCAGAAATTGCCAGCGGAGTTCACCAGTCTCCGATCCCGGTGGTGCTTGCGTCGGCCGTCTCCGCGCGTCCACATCCTGGAAGCCTGCGCCTGCGGAAAGATGTGGTCCCAGTCAATCGGCCGGGCCAGCGCATAGGGGAGGCGTTGCGCCAGGCTGGTGAGCAGCCATCCGTTTTGGTCGGCGATGCGAGCCCGCTCGGCCACGTCACGCAAGCCGTGAACCGCCTGCCTTGACCCGGTGAGCCCACCCGATCGCGCCACGGCGAGAATCTGTTCAATAGGAAAAGGGGCCCCGGCCTTGCCCGCGGCCAGCGCTTCAAGCGGGGCGGCGCGGCGAAATCGGTCGCCCATGACGGCCGGGTAGCGAAAGATCGCCGCGCCGACGAGATAGGCGTCGATGCGCGACAGGTTCTCGCGATACCAGGCGTCATCGGTTCGGCTGCTGGCCAACGCCCACCCCCAACACCTCATCCCAGAGGTCTGCGGTCACCAGGCGCAGCCCGTAGCCGAGCTCGGAGTTGTCGCGCAGCCACGCGGCACAGGCGCCGACCCGCGCGAGAACCACCGACGTCTGTGCGGTCAGCTCCTGCAAGGCGTGAACCAGGGGCTCGCGCTGGCGCCCGGTCAGGCGGTCGACCCGCAGGGGCAGCAAATCGCCCTGACCGAGCCCCCGGCTGGCCAGCCTTGACACGAGGCGCAGCGCATCCATGCGAGTCGGCAGAAAGAGGGCGGCGAGCTGCACCCGATCGAGTCGCGATTCGGCTTCATGCCAGAAGGTCTTAACCGCGGCAAAGTAGACGTCGGCACCCTCAACCTGTACTCCCCCGAGGTTGGTGCGGCTGAAAACCTCCAGTACATCGCTGGCCTCCCGAACCGTGGCCCGCAGCACGGGAATCACCGGATCAAGCCAGGCATGTATGAGCCGCTGGAGCCGGTCGACCGCAATCGAAGCCGCCTCGGGGGTGAGCACGGCGTCGAAGTCGGGGTCAAGCTCGGTGAGGAGGTGGGCGACGTTGCCGGCCTCAACCAGGAGCGAGTCGAGCGGCCGGTGCTGTTCGGCCCAGGCCGCAAACCGAGTCAGGTCGCCATGCAGGTGGCGGTCATCCAGCGGCTCGTCGGAGTCCTCGGCACGCCACGCGATGTAGCCGAGCGCCCGGTCCCTCGCGGCGCATGGTCATGTGCAGATAGAACCGCCCGTACTGGCCCTCACCGGTGAGCATCGAGAAAAACGCGTTGATGCGCTGCTGACCGTCGAGCAGTTGCCAGGCGTTCGGGTCACCGTCGTCGACGCGGCGCTGCCCTCCCTCGACCCGAATGACCTTGGATGCACCCTCCACCCGGCACAGCAGAATTGCCCCGATCGGATAGCCGGCGAGCATCGAGTCCAGCAGGTGGCGCATGCGCACCTGGTCCCACACTTCGGCCCGCTGCACGAGCGCCAGATTCCAGCGATCGTCGAGGTTCAGCTTCTGCAGAACCAGGTCACGAACCGAGACGACGCCATCAGTATCCAACATTTGGACCCCGCCCCTCGCGCCGCGAGTACGGCAGCAAGGCCAACTTACAAAGACGATCTGACCAGCGTGTTGGCAGGACGGCGGCGGCAAGCGGATGCAACGGGTCGCCTCCCCGACACACTTGGCTCACGACGGCATCAATACGGCGACTGCGACCAATACCGGGCCAGCTTTCATAGCCGCGTTCCGAGAACGCGTGATTAGTAGTCGATCAAGCCCTCGCCCACGGCCCACTGCCGAAAGCCGCCTTGTTCGAACGGCAGAAAGTATTCGCCCGAGATGAGGTCGTCCGCGAGGCTTTCGACCATGGGCAAGGTTAGCTGTCCGTCGCGAATCGCTTTACACAGCAACGGGAGAGTTGCGGTGACACGAATGCCCTCGTCATGTGCAATCTGCCGTGGCACTGCGTCATCGAGAACGATTTCGAACCCGCGCACCTTGCCAAGAGCGAGAACACCGCATTCGCCAGTGTTCCGGCCGCCTTCGACAAGTCGATCTGCAAACGCCGCGAAGGAAACCATGTAGGCGAGATCAGTACTTCGATCAACGGTAATCCAGTCTGCGTCCAGAATCTGCTTGAGGACGGGAACCTCGTGCGACTGCCGCCGAAGTTCCGCTTCCACGCTGTCCGGGATCACGACGGGTCGGTTACCGGCCAGAAAGTGAAGTACCCCAAGCCAGCCTTCCACAGCAAAGTGCCGAAGCGGCCCCGTGTCGAAGACAAGGGCCTCCGGTAAATCTGTCACGAAACGAAATTCCAGAGTTCATCTTCGCGCCGAGGCCGAAGAGGTGGCAGATCCTCGTCTTCAAAGGTGTCGCGCAGCAGACCAAGCGCACGCTCCCGGCTGATTTTTTCTTCGCGGAACGATCGCAGGACGCCTTTCTGGAACGCAATCGGAAGGCTCGTTGCTTCCAGCTCCGTCGGTACGTTGAGCCCGAATTCAACTATGTCCGCACGGGTCGTGGAGATAGTACGGATGAAATTGGCGACGTCGCTCTCGACTACCTCCAGCTCACGCAGTCGGCGTGCAAGGGTCGCCATGTCTACCCGAAAGTCGCTCGCGCAGAGCACGGCGGCCTCACGCACGCCGTAAGCTGCGCGCTTTTCTTCCCACAACCCAGCGAGGCCATCTTTGGGAAGAAGCAGCGCTCGAGCGAAACGGTCGAGCGTAGCTTCGATATCGCCGTTTTGCTCGGAGATTCGCCAGTCAATCGTGTAGTCGTCTGCAACGAGAAAATGTCCGAGCTCGTGGGCGAGAGCCAACCGCCTCTTACCGACCTTGTTGTGGCTGTTTACTAACGAAACACCACCACTCGTCAGCAAAATGGTGCCAGCGTCAGCAGTGTCGACTCCCAAGTCCATAGAGAAGGCGAATAGGCCGATCTTGGCGACTCGGTTCGCTAGGTCGTGCACGGGCTCGGTGTTGTTCAGTTCGAGTAGGTGTCGCGCTGTGGCGGCGAGGTCGTCGGCGGCGGAGTTGCTCAGTGGGCGGGGGTACGGCGTTTCCGCGAGTCGCTCCGGGCCGAGTTCCGATGCCGCAAGAGACTGCACAAGTTCTACATCGGCTGCGAGGCCGGCGAGCAGTTGGTCTACCTTCGAATCAACAGTGTCCAGCCCCTGACTGGAGCGATGCGACACCAGTGCCGGAAGCGGGTCGGAGAAGAACGACGTCATTCGAACTCCAATCGCCTGGGCGACGCTTGAGAGCTCCAGCGCTGTAATCTTCCTCGTGCCCGCTTCGATTTTGCTCACGGCCGTGCGATCTAGCGCGACAAGACTGCTCAGCTCTCCCTGGTTGAGGCCAGCGCGTTCGCGCGCTTCTCGAATGCGCGCGCCGAGTGTGTTCGCATTAATCTCATTCATGTGTGCCATTTTCGCACATACACGAGAAGAGTGCTATATCCAGCGCCACTCGGCCAGACAACGCCCGTTGACACCAGCGCTGCTTGGCGCGATGACCGCGGACGTACGAACGAGTTGAGCCATTTGTGATTCCCCTGGCCGGCGCGCACACAGCGCGACCGGTTAATGCTGAGCCATGGCTAAACAATCCATCGACCCGTTTTTTGACGCCGACCCCCAAATACCCGACATGACGCAGTTTTCGTCTGCCACGTTCCGCCCGAGAGCGCTCAGTTCGCCTTCCGCGTAGTGCGGCGGCCGCCCTCCAGCTGGCTCACGCGCTGCCCCGCACGTGCTGTGGTGACCGTACGGATGCAGGCAGGCGGATGCGCGAGGTCAGCCGGCGAGACAGGCATAACTCTTCACCTCGCGAGGCGAGCTGAGCGCCCTGATGGCGGACTGCGTCAGATTCTTCACCCGTAAGAGCATGAGCCTCGCTTTCAAGACTATTAGCATCTTTCTATTTTTCGAAAAGACGCTAATGCTGAGATCGTGCTCGATCAGCAGCCGGAGTCCTGCTGTTCGACAAGATCTAGTTCCTCTCGAAACAGGAGCTTGCGGCTCGCGCCGACACCCCGCACCACTCTCGAGGCCTATGGCCTCGGGCTTGCCTCGGCGATCACGGCGTCGAGACGAGACAACGTCTGCGCCAGCTCGACCCGCACGTTGCCCAGAGTCACAACATTGGCCAGCGGCCCCTCATCATCTGGCTGATACCGCTCGACTTCAACGCCCGAATCGTTTGTTTGCGGATCGCTGGACTGCCCGTGCACAAGGTGCGCTCCAGCAACCTCGCCGTGTCATACACCTCGGTATCCGTCATTCTCATCGCGGCCCGATGCTCACCGCTCCACCTCATCGCACCCCACGACCAGTTCCTGCGACTCGAGCAGGTTCAGCACCGGAGTGTGCACGATTTCTAGTTCGCCGTGCTCGTCGTCCCCACCCAGCAGGTAGAACCGCGTCGTCACCGACTCCCCCGGGGCCAGTTCCACTGTCACCTGACTCACTGGATGCCCAAGGTCAGTCGCCGGGTGATAGGGAACCCGCTCTCCGCCTCGTGACACTCCCAGGTTTTGCGAATCCGGCGGCCCGTAAACGAGCATGATCGTTCTAATGTTCCCTTGCACCACCCCGTAGGTGCCGGGCCCAGTGACGGACTTCGGCAACGACGTTGCGGCGTCGAGCGGCGCCGTGTTGGCCAGGGTCACGTCGACGGCGTAATACGGTCGAGAATCATTGCGGCAGGTGACCTCACCGACATCAATACGGGTATCAAGCAGGGTGTTCATCTTGGCACCCGTCGCATCATTGAAGTACACGCCAATTCGCTCAGCGGATGCGTCACTCACCGGCAGATCGCCGGTGAGCGTCGTGCCTTCAAGCAGCTTCTGGTCCTCCTCATGCGCGCTCCAGATGAGAATGCGCCGCTCGTCGCCCGCCTGCGCCAGTGCAGAGATGAGTGCCGTCGGGTCGGCCTGGCCGCCGGCCAGGGCCGCAAAAACGGCGGCTGCCGCAGAAGCAAAAACCGCGTCTTGGTCGCCCGGATCATCGTAGTTCGCGTAGACATCCGTGAGCAGTAGCTGCACGGCGTTGTCACTCGTGAGCACCTCACCGGTCGCCAGCGTGATGGGCCCTGTGGCGCGTAACAGGTAGCTCAGCGCAACGGGGTCGAGGGAGATGACCCCATCGACCTCGGTGCCATAGGTACGTTTCCACATCTCCCGTGTGAGCGCACCCGTGATGGGAAATTGTGGAGTGAGCGTGACGTCGCCCATGAACGTACTCACCAGGTCGGTGTAGATGCCGCGCGTCTCGAGCGGCAGGTCAAGCACCGGTTCCTCAAATATGATTCCGGCAGCCGATTCCTGGCGAGTGATCTGAATTTGACCGTTCTCGGTCGCAATCTCCGCGAATGCCCCGGGCAGCCCACCGGTCGCTCGCACCTCCGCATTGTTCTGAAAAAGCAAGAGGTAGCTGCGCCGCTCATCCGCCCCCAGCATGGCGGGCAGCAATTGAACCGCGCGATTCACACCAGAAACGCTTTCTGCCGTGGAATCAACGGCCGCGGCCAGCTGTTCCGTCGCGGCGCGCACCTGCTCCAGAACCCTGGACGTATCGATCGTGGACACATCGACGGATGCCTGCGCCAGGGTCGCATCGATGTCGGCCATTACAGGTTGTGCTTGCACAAGCGGGTCTAGATCGAGGGCACCGCCGACGGGGCTAAACCCGGCCAGATCGAGATTTTCGGTGAGTGCCACCATGGGCTTTACTGCACCTTCGCTGATGGTTTCAACAACCTGGGCGAGCTGCCGAACGGCCGCAAGATTAGCCCCCAGATACGGAACCACTTCGAACACACGCCATATCGGATCGCCCGCGTGATCCGCAGCTGAACGGGAGTGTTCCCCAAGTTCCATAGCCGCCCCCTGCGCAGCTGCAACGTCCCCCGACGCCACGGCCTGCTGAACAGCGGATGCGAGCGGCACAGCCTGTTCCAACTCCGATTTGGCCATAAGAGCCTGCGCGCCCACCCAGATAGTGGCACTCCCCAGAAAACAGATGACGCCGATTGCAATTCCGAGCCAAATCCGACGAATTCGCTTCACAGCTGCGTTCTTCTTCATTTCGCGATGTGTGCCCATCCATAGATTCAACCAGTAAATTGCGGTCCCCTTTCAGGTCTTTGACGGGCGCGTCAGCTTAGACAGTGCTAGCAGCGGGACACGAAAGACACGAAAGACACGAAGCGTGCCAGTACGCCCCCGACTAAGCGCCACTCTCCCATTAGGAACACGCCACCCTCGATTGCGTCGTCATCCTTCTCACCACTGCTGTCGTAGACTTTGGACATGCGCTTTGGTCATACTCTAAATGCCTACTGGTGGTCTCCTCGCAAGAACTTACGAATGCTTGGCATAGAGGCGGGACTTCGCGCACGCATGTGGTACGAGATGACTCAGCATGGGGGCGCTCCACTTTATAATTTTGGTGATGAACTATCCAGTCTCGCTATCCGCGAAGCCACCGGCCGCCGTGCCGTATGGACCCCAATCCACAACGCGGACGTAATTGGAATCGGTTCTATACTGCATCTCTATCGAGACACGGGCTGCCAAGGCTACATCTGGGGGTCTGGAATTCAGTTTGATCCTGATTCCTATGCTGCAATGTCTGGCGAGAAAGTCCTCGCCTTACGTGGTGAAAAAACGAGAGCAGCAATTACCGGAGCTGAGCACGCCCCGCTGGGCGACCCAGGACTCCTCGCCCGCTCAATATTTGGGCGGCATTCCAGAAACCGTTTAGGACCGCGCGCGAGCTCTATCATTATCCCGCACATTACGGTGTTCAGCACTCGCGCAGGCCGTCAGTTGCTCGCCGAGTTTGGCAAACATGTGGGAAAAATTGTTCCTCCCTCAACTCCTATTGCGGAAATCGCCACAGAAATCTCCCGAGCCCGGCACGTTTACAGCTCTTCACTTCATGGTATTATCGTGGCCCATGCGCTTGGTACGCCCGCTACTCACATCGAATTTTCGGCCACGCCCTTGGACGAATTCAAATACGACGACTATTTCGGTTCACTGAACTTGCAAAGAACTTCTATTCCAGCTATTGACATTCTCAAGAAAACAAATCGGGAAGCGGCCTTTAAGAACGCCGATGCCCAACTATCGTTCGCTGATACCACCATTGATTCATTAGTTCAAGGCCTATATCTGTCAGCCCGTCCGCTTGTCTGAGTTCTCGGATTTCATTTCGGCAGTGCACCGACCTGAAGGATAATTCGAGTTGAGATCAATACGAGGCGTCGCAATTCCGTCAATGCAGCTAATCGGGGCTGGTCTTTCCTTTCTGCTTTGGGTACTTATCGAAAGGCTCTTTACCCTCGATCGTCAAGCGCTGGCCGTAGAGGTGTACTCATATGGGGTGGCACTATCTCTTCCTCTAACACTCGGTTTGCCTTTCATTCTAGCGAACTTGTTTCGATCGGCACTGCGATCTGACTGGGACGGTCGCGGCGCATGGAGCCCTGCCGCAACCCTATCCGCCGGGATTTCAGGACTTGCGGGCTTTTTAGGACTCATATTTGTTTCATTTGCACCGGAATCATCAGGGCTTTCACGAGTCGCGGTCGGAATGACAATAGCATCAATCTTAGCGACTTCGACGCTATTGCTTCAAATTGCTCGCCTCTCACGGAGTCTGCGGCTAACAGCCTCGGCGACCGCGGCAGCACCTCTCATTCCGCTTCTCTGGGTTCTACTTTTAGGGTGGGACGTACAAGAAAAGTTCATCTCGATAGTTTTCGGATCTGTCGCCGTCGGGTGTTGGGCTTGCTTAGTGAGCCTAATAAGAAGGAGACTCGACTGGTCACTTTGGCATCCAGACCGACGCCTACATAGTCGGGAACAACTTAGAAGTGCCCTCGCGCTTGCCCTCCCGTTGCTCCCACATCTCATATGCATGGGCCTCCTCCTCCAGGGAGTGCGGCTTGCTGTCGTCATTCGAGGAGGTACCGGTGAAGATATTGCAACCGCCCACTACCTGATGCTTTTGATCGGAATTGGATCTACAGTCATCAGCGCAATGCACGGTATTCTAGCGACAGATTTGCAAGCTGCCACGGACGAGAATTTTGCGAAAACAAGGAAGCACGCCGTACGCAGCTACATGTATCTGAGTTTCATTATGGGGCTAGGTGGCGTTGTGACCATTAAGTATGTGGGCCCACTTCTATTCTCCTCCATAGGAAATGTCGGTGAAGTTGCAGGAATAGTGCTCGCGTCAACGCTGCCGTCTCTGTGCACCTACTACTGCCTCAGTGCACTCTCCGTGAGGCTCGGTCGCACCGGAAGGCTTGCTGCGGTGTCTGTAACAGGGCTGCTGATTTTCTATGTCTTTGTCCTTAGGTTTCCGAGCAACTTGGACAGCCTAGTTATTCTCTACTCTGTTGCAATCGGAGGCTTGCCTATCCTCATGTCAATAGTCATCGGCCTCGACAGCGCTGTATCTCGAAAAGTAGTCTGGAAATGCACTCTCGGCGTGATGATAGGCCAGCTTCCCGTCGCAGCCTTCCTAATCCCCACGCTCTTAGGCTCCTAGAGATCTCCTCGAGCGTGGCCTGGTTTCACGAGTGTATTTGCGTGCGGAATCCGCCACCATCGTCGCCGCGGCCTAAAGCCTCAATTCTTAACACCAAAGACCAACGGTGTCGAATTCCATAGCCCCCGACACTTGGGTCAGCGAGGGCAGCTCCAATATCCGCTGGACCACTTCTTTAGTGATGGTTCCTGAATATTGGCTTCTAAGGGAGCCGGGGGCGGTACGCCTGAAGGCCAGCCCTCGTAATCATGAATCGTGTCGTTCAGAGCCATAGTTGGCGTGGTTGAGAGCCACCTGCAATGCTCCTTCCACCACGTGAGGGCCACGTGGTGGAAGGAGCACCGATAATGGTACGGAAGATCAAGGCGAAGCTTGTCTTGCAGTTACGAAACCAAGGCTTGTCGGGCAGGGCGATCGCGTCGGGGCAGGGCATTGCTCGCAATAGCGTCCAGGTGGTGCTCGAGGCGGCGGACCGACTCGGCGTCGGCTGGGCTGACGTCGAGGGGATGCCGGAGGCCGAGGTGTATGCGGCGTTGTTTCCGGGTCGTGGTGTGCACGAGTCCGTGTTCGCGCAGCCGGATTGGGGTCGGGTGCACACCGAACTGGCCCGGGTCGGAGTGACGTTGAAGTTGCTGCACCAGGAATACGTCGACGCATCGGGTCCGGCCCAGGCTGTGATGAGTTATGACCGGTTTTGCCGGCTTTATGGCGACTACTCCGCTGTCTCGGGTGCGACGTCCCGCGTTGGTCATAAGGCTGGCCGCAGCATCGAGGTTGACTGGTCTGGGCCGACGATGCAGCTGTTGGATCCGACGACGGGTGAGATCTCGAAGGTGTATTTGTTCGTCGCGTGCCTGCCGTTCAGCCGGTATGCGTTCGTCGAAGCGACGTTGGATATGCGGCAGGAGTCGTGGCTGCGCGCCCACACGGCGATGTTCGCGTTCTTCGGCGGCAGCGTGCCACGCCTGGTGCCGGACAATTTGAAGACGGGGGTGATCTCCCACCCGCGCGAGGGCGAGGTTGTTCTCAATGATGCCTACCGGGAGATGGCGGCGCACTATTCGGCCGCAGTACTGCCGGGCCGCGTTCGGGCACCCAAGGACTATCCCGAGGATTCTGTTATCCCGAGTTCTGGCCCGTCCAGCAACGCACGAGCGGCCGTGGGCGTTTGATCTTCGGGATAACTATTTGAGGCCAGCGAGTTGAAGGATGAGGTCGTCACTTCCTTTCCAGATCGGTGCGAGGTCGGGTGTGGAGCTGGCCGCGTGCTGGATGGCCTCGCGAACCATCTTGTTGTCGGCCGTGGCGTAGATGCTGGTGGTGGCAATGTTGGCGTGGCCAAGAAATTCTTTGATGTGCGGCAACGGCACTCCCGCGCGCAGCATCTGCATCGCGCGAGCATGCCGAAGCTGATGAGCATGGATCCGCGCCGGAAGCTCCGGGCACTGCTGTCGTGCTGCTGCGGCGTGTTTGTTCAGCAGATAGGCGATATTGTCCTGGCTCATCTGATGGTGTTGCCCGGCTCGAACCGTATAGAAGAAGAAAGCTCCGGGTGCGGGCGCGACGGGGTGGAACTCGCTCCAGTACTGGTCGAGGTGGCGCCCGGTCTTGTCCATGATTGGGACCGTTCTGGTCTTGCGTCCTTTCCCCGTCAACGTCACGCGACCAGCGCTAGGCGTCGTGTCGATGTCTGCCGGTTTCAGGTCAAGGACCTCTTGAACGCGGGCGGCGGCATCGAACATGAGCAGGATGATCGTGGTGTCTCTCAGTCCACGGCTGGTGTGCTGGCCCGGTGCTCGGATCAGCGCTTCGACAGCGGACATCGTCAACCCGTCGGGCGGATGGACCACGGCTCGGGCTGGCCGGACTTGTTTGACGTCGAGCCAGATCGCGACCAAGGCCGGGTCCTCTCCGGCGCAGTAAGAGAGGAACGACTTGATCGCGGCCAGCCGCTGGTTTGCTGTGGCGGCTGACAAGTGTTTGTTGTCGAGCAACCAGGTGACGAACCCGGTGATCGTGGTCCAGTTGATGATGTCGAAGGTGATCGTCATCAACTCCAGGTGCGCTGTTTCTTGAAGGTAGTCGAGTAGCGCATTCAGGGCGGTCTTGTAGGAGCGAATCGTGTGCGGGCTGAGCCGGCGTGCCCGGGGTAGGTGGATGGTCAGCCAGCTGCGCACGAGTTGGAAGAAGTCATCGGAGCGCATTGGAGGCCTCCGGAAGAGCGTTTTCGACATCGGTGTTGGCGAGCCCGCGCAGGTCGGGATGAAAATCGGCGGCGAGGTGGAAGTAATACCAGGTGTCCTCGGTGTTGCTGTGCCCGAGGTGCAGGCTCAGGTAGGCCACGAGCGCTTCCGGGTCGCGGCCCGCGAGGACCCACCTGTTGATGTTCTCGATGACGTGGGCGTGACGGAGGTCGTAGGGGCGCAGCGGTAATCCGTTGCTGGTCACGATGGCCGGGCTGGCGTCGTTCAAGAGCTCGTGAAACCAACAATTCAATGTCGCCGGGCTAGAAAGGCGTCCCCACTCGTTGGGGAAGAACGCCGTCCGGTCGGGGTGATAGGTGCTGATCGCGGCGTCATAGCTGCGACAGTACTCGTGCAGATCCGGTGCCATGAACACGATCCGGTCCTTGTGCCCTTTGGACTCGCGAATGCTGACGGTGCCCCAGGTCAGATCGACGTCATTCCTGTGCAGTTTCTTGGCTTCGCCGGGCCGCAGGCCCAGGCAGTAAATCATTCGAAAGATCGTCGGAATGATCAGCTGCCGTTGCCCGCCCCAGGGCGAGGCCTGGATCTGGTCGGCCGCATCGAAGAGGGCTCGTAGCTGTTCGTGCGAGAACATATGTGGGGTGTAGTGAATTTGCCGTCCCGGGATTCCTGAGGGGATCACGTAGGCGGTGACACCAACACTGCACATGTGTTTGGCGAGCTGACGGACCGGGGTGATCCGTCTGATCTGGCCGTTGACGTGTTCACCGGGCCGCGCCGCAGCCCAGCTTATCGCCATGTCCCGAGTCAGCGTGCTTTGCCCGGGATAGTCACGAGCACACAGCGCATCGAAACGACGCAAATGCCGTTCGGACTGGTCGTAGGGCAGACCGAGAGCGTGCTTGACCTCGAGCAAGACCTGAATATGAGGGGCGAGGTTGCTGACGAATGCGGTCATGGCCGTGCCTCCCTCGGCTCGATGCCAGCGAAGTCGAGGCAGCAGTCCCGCAGATGCCTGTCATCGGCGGCAAGATAGTGCTTTGCTGAGGTGATTCCTCGGTGGCCGAGGGCCCCGGAGATCACTGGCAGAACCGTGTTGCCCTCAAGCATTCTGGTCGCGAAGGGGGCCCGCAACACGCGAAAGCCCCGGCCCGTGCCCGGTCGCGGAGAGGTCTGGGTGCGAGCGAATGCAGCGGCGGTCACCCAATACAGATCCGACGCAGTCAGGCCCACGTGGGGAGCGTGGATGCGCAGGAACACATGCTCGTCAGCGACCCCGGCCGGCCGGCCATGGAGGAGGTGATCCGCGATCGCTTCGCCGACGTCAGCCAGCAACGGCAGCGTCAGCACGGCACCTGTCTTGTGCTGAGTGAGCGTAATCTGTCCCTGCGCCCAATCAATGTCCTGCAAACGCAGCCCCACGATATCCACCGGTCGAAGCCCCGTCCGGGCCGCCAGCAGCAGCAGCAGCATCGCCTTATCCCGGCGCCCCTGGGACGTGGCCATGTTGGTGGATTTCGTCAACGCTTCAACATCGGCAGCCGGGAGCACATCCACGAACCTGACGCGCCGTGAAACTTGCCGCGGGACTGCCCATCCCAGGCCCGCGCAGTGGCCGGATTCCTCAAGAAAACGACAAACTACCCGCACCGCTGATAGGGCCGTTCTCATGCTCCCGGGCTTGTAGCGCCCGCCGAGAAAGATCACCGCCGCCGCGATGTCGGAACCAGAGAGTGCCCGAACGTTTGTCACGCCGCGTTCCGGCAACCACGCGAGAATCGTGCGGCTCACCGTGGCATAAAGCGCCTTCGTGTCATCGGCCAGACGCTGCCCTTTAAGCCACGCCTCGAACTCTTCCTGAACGGAACGAAACAGCGCATCAAGGGCAGTGCGTGGGAGAAGACAGCGCCCAACGATACGAACCCGTCCGTGCCACCTCCTCGAGCACCAAGGCGGCCTTGCGCAGAAGCTTGCGCTTCCACTCCTTCATGTGGCCGTCGCGGAACTGTGTGGCCACAAATTGCAGATACGAAGCCACGACCTCATCCGTGAAGGTTGTCACTGCCTGCTCGGAACAGAACCTTGCATACTGGGACCACGCCCACCGATACTGCATCGTCGTCGACGCCGCATGCCCCAGCCCGCTCATCGCAGAGTCCGCCTGCAAGATCAGCTCATCTATGGAATTATTCATTTCTTGCTCACCTCCGTGGGAAATTCACTTGAGGTGAGTCAACTCGTATCTGTGCTCGTTATCCCGAGGAATTCCAGCCCCCGGCCGCTCGTTCAGTGCCCGACGGGCCAGAACTTGGGATAACAGAATCCTCGGGATAGTCTTTTTTATCCCGAATTCGGGATAACACGGACAAAAGTAGCACTGAGAACACGGTGGCCCATGTCGCGACCTGGGTCATCGCCGGTTTGAGGAAGGAGACGTTCACCTCGCTGGCGCAGTTGCGCCTGCGAATCCGGGAACAGATGGATGCCCACAACCAGGAGCCCTTCCAGAAACGCGTCGGGTCCCGCCTCAGCGTGTTCACCACCGAGGAGAAACCTCTGTTGCAGGCGCTGCCGGCGGCACCGTTCGAGATCAGCACATGGTCCTATAAACGAAAGGTCAACGCCAACGCCCACGTGGTCTGGGCCAAGAATTTTTACTCCGTCCCCTTCCGTCACATCGGCGCGCTGGTGGACCTCCGTGTCACCGAGACGATGCTGGAGGTCTATCGGCGCGACGAGCGCCTGGCCAGCCATTTGCTGCTGCCGGCCACGACGACCAACCAGTATCGGACGAACGATACGGACTTGCCCGCGGGACGCAGCTTCCAGACCTGGGACCGAACCCGGATCGAGGAATGGGCCGCGCGGATCGGGCCGGCAACCGTCACCGTGACGGCCAAGATCTTCGAGACCGTCTTCATCGACGAGGCCGGCTTCGACGCCGCGCTGGCCGTGCTGAAACTGTCGCGCCGGTTCCCTCCGGCCCGGGTCGAGGCCGCCTGCGCACTCGCGCTGCGGGGCCCGGTCCGCTCCCCGCGCTACGCGCATTTGCGGCCGATCCTCGACACCGGGCAAGACAAAACCGGACACGTTCCGGAACCGGAACCGGACGATGGCGGTTATGTTCGCGGCAGCGCTTACTACGCCGGAGGGAACCGTTGAGCGCTCTGGATGGGGAGACCAAACGCAAGCTCCGCGAGATGAATGCCGGCGAGCTACTGCAGGCCATCGACCTCCAGGACGAGATACTCTCGATCAGCCTGACCTTCGAGGAACGGGTCCGGCTAGTCGTCGACGACGCCTACTCGACGTTCATGCATTCCAAAGTTGACGGGCTGATCCGGCGCGCGGGACTGCGTTACCCGAACGCGGATCTGCGGCGCATCGACCTCCTCGACGAGCGCGGCCTCAACCGGCAGGTGCTGACCCAGCTCGGGACCTGCTCGTTCGTCACCCGGCAACAGAACGTCGTCTTCCAAGGGTTCACCGGGTCGGGGAAGTCGTATCTGGGCTGCGCGATCGCCAAACGCGCCTGCGAACACCGCATCCGCGCCCACTACGTCCGAATGCCCGACCTCGAGGAAGCCTGGGTCGCCGCCCAGGATACAACCGGCGGTGCCGGCAAATTCCTGCGGAAGTATGCCGCCTTCACGCTCTTGGTCATCGATGAGTGGCTGCTCGATAAGCCGACAGAATCGATGCGGACAATGCTGCTGGAGCTGATGGAACGCCGTTACGGCTAGACCTCCACGGTGTTCTGCACCCAGTATCAACAGAAGGACTGGCACCAGCGCCTCGGCGCCGGCGTTCACGCCGACGCCATCATAGACCGCATCATCCACAACACCACGTGGGTCGACACCGGCACCCACAACATGAGGGAACAAACCGCCCTCGCGACCGCGTAATCCGTGACGGGGAGCACCCGTGGTGCTGAGCCACACCACCACTGGTGCTCTTCCGCACGACCAGCGGGGCTCAACCGCACGATCGGGTGGGGCTCAGAGACTCGAATACTCAGCTGAGCCGCCGATACTCCAGCGAGAGGGTGGAAAAAGCATGTCAGATCGCGCTCGACGGTCGCGTCCGCTCGCCCCGATATGCGCACCTGCAGCCGATCCTGGAGACCGGGCAAGACAAGAAGAGCACCCGCAGGATGCCGCAGTTCGAACCCACCGAACCCGAAACTGGCGGCTATGTTCGTGGCGCCGACTACTACGCCGGAGGCGGTGCACGATGAGCCGGATCGATATCGAGACCAAACGCAAACTCCGCGAGATGGGTGTCACCACATTGTTGGACGCCTTCGACGCCCAGGACGATACCCTGACGCTGGGTTTGGCGTTTGAGGAGAAGATCAAGCTGGCCGTCGATGACGCCCATTCCGCATCACCCAAACGAAGGTCGAGGGCTGATCCGCCGGGCGAACCTGCGCTATCCGAACGCTGACCTGCGCCGTCTGGACCTCGTCGAGGAACGTGGACTTGACCGGTCAATGATCGCGGGGCTTGGCACGTGCTCGTTCATCGACCGGCAGCAGAACGTCGTGTTTCAGGGCTTCACCGGGTCGGGGAAGTCGTATCTGGGGTGCGCCCTGGCGAAAGCAGCCTGCCTGCACCGGGTGCGGGCGCATTACATTCGGATGCCAGAGCTTGAAAAGGCCTGGCAGCTGGCCCGCGATAAACCCGCCGGGACCACGAAGTTCTTGAACAAGTACGCCGCGTTCACGCTCCTGGTGATCGATGAATGGCTCCTGGACGAGCCCGACGAGAGCACCCGCAGCATGCTGCTGGAACTCCTCGAGCGACGCTACGACCAAGTATCGACGGTGTTTTGCACCCAATACGCAAAAAGGGATTGGCACCAGCGCCTCGGCTCCGGGGTTCACGCCGACGCGATCATGGACCGCATCGTGCACAACACCATCTGGGTCGAGACCGGCGGCCACAACATGAGAGAACACACCGCCGGCCAAGTCAAGGCATAAAGACTCGCGTGGTCGGGTGCCGTTGGCCCCCAGCCACGCGACAGCCCGGCACTCGAAGGCAATACCGGTGGCCCCCGCAGGCAATATTCAGTGGCCCCTAAACCCTCAAATACTCAGTGCTGGCCGAGTGGGCGGAGAAGGGCACCCCGAAGCAACGCGAATACCTGCATGGCATGCTCACGGCCGAGCACGAATCCCGGCAGGCCTCCCGCCGTCAACGACTGCTCACGGCCGCCCGGCTGCCGGCATTGAAATCGCTCACCGGGTTTGACTATTCCAACGTTAAGTTCCCCGAAGACTACGGCCGAGACGAGCTCACGTCGCTGGAATTCATCAACCGGGCCGAGGACCTCGTCCTCTATGGTGATGTTGGCACCGGCAAAACCCACCTCGCCAGCGCGCTCGTCGCCGCCGCCTGTCGCCAAGGCATCCCTGCACGCTTCTTCACCACCTCCTCGCTGGTCATGCAGCTGCGCCGCGCCCAGGACGAAGGGCGGATCGATCGGGAGCTGGCGTCCATCGCGAAAAACCGGCTCCTCGCGATCGACGAATTTGGATATTTGCCGATCGATACCGAAGGCGCCCGGCTCCTGTTCCAAGTCATCGCGGACGGCTATGAAAAAAGTAGCCTGATCATAACCACAAACCACGAGTTCTCCAGGTGGGGAACCGTATTCGGAGACGACAACATGGCCGCTGCCGTCATCGACCGCATCGTGCACCACGGCCGCCTCCTCCAGTTCCGTGGCGATTCCTACAGGGTCAAACACGCCCTCATGAAATAGCCGCCAGCACACCAACCCGGAGACGATAACGACCCCGAAAACCGGCCGGGCTGACCACGGTGCTCAACTGGCCGGAAACAGTGCCGCACTGGCCGGACATTTATCGCTCAAATGGCCGACCTCAAGTTGACAAAACACACGCTGCCCAAGACACCCCTGGCGGCGCCGGGAAGTTCCTGCGTAAATACGCCTCGTTCACTCTGCTCGTCATTGATGAGTGGCTGCTCGATCGCCCGACCGAATCGATGCGTACAATGCTGCTGGAGCTGATGGAGCGCCGCTATGGGGAGACCTCAACGGTGTTCTGCACCCAATATCAGCAGAAGGACTGGCACCAGCGCCTCGGCTCCGGTGTTCACGCCAACGCGATCATGGTCCGCATCATCCACAACACCATCTGGGTTGAGACCGGCACCTACAACATGAGGAAGCAAACAGCCCTCACCAGCGCCTAAGAATCCGGTGAAGAGAGCCAGTGGTCCCCGACCGCACCACCACTGGCTCTCTTCGGCACGAACGGTGGCTCTGAACCGCACGATCGGGTGGCTCTCAAGGGATCAAATACTCAGGTTCCTTCGTCACTCAGTCTCGATCAACGTTGCGTAAAGCGAGTGCAAGCGCGACTCCATCCTCGGCCAATCAAATTCATCGCGAAACACGACACGACCATGGTCTCCCATCGCTTTGGCACCGACCGGATCTCGAAGAAGATCATCAACTGCTTGTTCGAAGGAGTTTGCGTCATAATCGACAACGATTCCCACGGCAAAGCTCTCAACGAGCCTGTCGACTCCGGTGCCACGGGCGACAATAACAGGCTTCCCTAGAGAAAGTGCCTCATAGAACTTATTCGGAGCAGAGTAGGCATGGTTGGCAATACTGGGATCGTACACAGCAAAGAGCGCTAGCGCGGTCGATTCTAGCGCCAGCGTCTCAATGTATGAGATGCGTCCGTAGTAGATGATGTTCCTAAAATTCTGGGCGAATTCTTTCACCATTGCCTCCAGCGGACCAAACCCACCTATATGAAGTTCTAAGTCAGGTCGCCGACTAAACAAACCTAACAATTCCACAAGAAGGCGATGTTCACTCAAAATGCCTACGTAAACAAGTCTATTCGAATTAGCCAAGTTCGCATCGGGGACGATCGGAGCAAGATCAGGCGTATTGTGTATTACCAGAAGAGACCGGGGAAGGGCTGGCCGAATTTGATCAACCCGTGCTTCGGTAGCGATAATCACTGCATTCGCTCGATTTATTATCCGGATGTCTAGCCACTCAACAAGCGGCTTGAGCGCTTTGGGTACCGGATATCCATCAACGTAATAGTCGAAAATATCATATACCAAGGGAATCCTAAGAATTCTCGAGCAGAAAAAGCCAGTTGCTGCTGTACTCAGATCCGCAGCGTGAATAACTTCGACCTCGTGTCTCAATTTCCAGATCTGAAATACGAGGAAGAATTGGAATCTAAACAATGCGACTATATTCTTGATTCCTCTCCCGTGACGTCCGCGAATCGCCGAGCGAATGATGTTGGCATTCCCTAGATCAAAATCGAGCACTTCCGATCGAGCAAGTCCGCCATCACGATCCCAGGCCAAAATCGTAATATTCGGATAGCGCTTAATTAGGCTTCGCACTTCTTTTTCGATTCGAGGGTCTGGCGACACATGACTAGCCCTGAGAAACACAATCGACATGTTTAAAGGGTACCGATGGAAATATCCGTGAGTGATGAAGCGTAATCAAAGTCGGCGACCCTATCACACACCCCAAACATATGCCCAATAGCAGCTACGGTTCTTGCCGCAGCGAATCCATCACCATAAGGGTTCACAGCCTTCGCCATTCTTAAATAGTGCTCAGGATCCCCTAACAGCATATTTACTTCCTTGACAATCAACTTTGCGTCGGTTCCTACCAGGCGCACTGTTCCGGCTGCGACCGCCTCGGGCCTCTCCGTATTCATCCGCATGACGAGGACAGGCTTGCCAAGGCTCGGTGCCTCCTCTTGGACCCCGCCGGAGTCGCTTAGAACCAATGTACTCGCATCTAGAAGTCGTGTGAACTCCCCATAGCTAAGAGGCTCCGTTACAAAAATATTTTCACGATTTTCAAGAAAGGGAAGAACGATATCGCGCACGGCAGGGTTCAGATGAAGCGGGAAAACCACAGATAGTTCAGGATGCAAGTCTGCTACCTCTGCGACCGCCATTCCAATGTTAACCATGCCATCGCCAATATTCTCACGGCGATGAGTAGTCACAAGCATCAACTTTCGTCCGCTTTCAACAAGACTTTGTAATCGCTTATCCGCAAACGAAACCCTCTTATTGACAACATGCATAAGAGCGTCAATAACGGTATTTCCAGTAATCACGATATTCTCCAGAGAGATACCTTCTCGCACAAGATTCTGGCGGCTTGCATCCGTTGGAGCCAGATGCAGGCTTGATATCTGACTTGTCAACCTTCTGTTGGCCTCCTCGGGGAATGGCGATTGCAGATCTCCGCTTCTCAGTCCAGCTTCAGCATGCACGACTGGTATACCGTGATAGAAGGCCGCCATTGCCGCGGCTGTTGATGTCGTCGTGTCGCCCTGTACAATGACGGCATCCGGCCTATCCGCCACGAAGATTTTCTCTAGTCCGACGAGAGTTCTCGACATGATTGAAGTTAGGCTCTGTCGCTCCCTCATTATATTTAAGTCATAAATCGGCGTTATCCCGAAGAGTTCGTTTACTTGATCCAGCATCATTCTATGCTGCCCCGTTACAGCCACTATGCAATCAAACAGATTACTCTTCTCGAGCTGTTTAACAATGGGAGCCATTTTAATGGCTTCCGGCCTCGTGCCGTATATTGGCATTATCTTCAGCATTTGAAAACTCTCACTATATGTTTTGGACTTATGTCTAGAATGCACGTACGTAAAGTCCAGCTTTGAATAAATGGCGGTAATCTAATCTCAAACCTCGACGTCTTCTTAGGGCCTCTTCTCCCGCTCAAGCTTCAAAGCGCGTGGGAGGGTCTCGTAACGTTGACGATGCGCCTGGAGTTTGACGTTCCTACCTTGGCTTATGACCAGAGGAAGGAGCATGATCATCGTTGATCCCCTCATCCGGACAACAATCCCGTAATTTGTCAAACTCACGGACATAGCCAGCAAAAGCAGTCCGGACGCCGCTAGTAGAATCACCCCGATTGTGCCGTCTTTCATTCGCCGTATCGAGCGAATAGCAATGTACAAGATCGCTAGCCACGCGATTGAGTTCGCTCCGACCCAAACCCAAACGGGTGCAAGTCCGAATTCCCACAAAAATGGACCAAGCACAAGTCTAGGAAAGACTTGAAGAGCCATTGTCAAAAACCCCCCGACACCCGGTTGGAGACTACTTGCGGCAAAACCCGTCGTCGCATCTACTGATATATATACACGATTCAGTTGGAGACTCTCTTCCGTCACCCCGAGACTATCGAGGGCAACACTGAGTGCCGTCGACGCGATAATAACAGATATCACACTTGTCACAGTAAGAGTTAGGCGCATCTTCTTCCGGATAAGTACCACGATCAGCAAACCTAAGATTAGTGCGCATAAAACGAGGATCGCTAAGGATGTCCGAACGGTTCCAAAAATAAAAAGGCCAGCCCCACCGATCCAAAGCCGGCCAATCCTACCATTCCACAGAGACGCAAGCGCGTAACATATCATGGAAATTCCGAGCCAACACAATGCTTCTCTCATTAGGGAGGGGCCCAACACTGCAAATAGGGGCGTGCAAACATACCAAAGATACATTTTCTTGCTTGAGAAAGTACCACTGATGATCTGCGCTGTGCGGGCTACAAAGACTGCGCTGCTCGCCGTGGCAAGACAGTTGATAATCACGCCGACGAATGTCACCCTGCCGAACACGTAGTAGACGCTTCCGAGAAGAATAGGCCACCCCTCCTTTCCATTCGTCAGGCCAATGTCGTTTCGCTCATTACGGAGATCGCTCGCGAAGCCATGGGCTTGCGCGTCGTAGATGGGGCCATCGGGTGCTAAGAAGAATGGACCAAAGAATGCCGTTACCAGGCAGCCGATGGCTACCAGACTTATATATAACAAGACCCCTGGAGAAGCGGTGCCGAGCATACGCCGACCTATTGCGGCAACAATCCCTAGACCGAGGAGAAAAAAGAGGATTCCGGCAAGAACGGCGACAAGCGTGTCGGCTGAACCCAGATAGGCATTTTGATCAAGGGACCGAAATGGCACAGAATTATTTTCCATATTCTACTTGATTTTTGGTATACAGACTCGGTCACCACCAATTTATAGCAGCGAGTTTATAGCAGCGAGATGATTCATGTTCGTCAGCGAATTCCCGATGCGATTAGGAAAGTTAAACTCCGCTCTTTATGAAACTTGAAATGTAGTCATGCATCTCGGATGCGGTCCTGCGGACATCAAGTAAAGTTCGATCGAAGATCAGTTCCGTCGGCGTCCCGTTGGGCATTGTGTCATCACGGATCGCCTCCGCAAGCAGTTCCGGATACCCTTCCGGGGCTAGAACGACTTCGGGTATGTCGCGCACGCCCTTGACATCGTAAGCATAGGTCTTGCGTCCGCAAGCCAGAGATTCCAGCATCACCCTCGGCAAGCCCTCCCATTTTGCCGTGTGCAAAAGCGCGGTCGAGGCGTGCATGTAATGCCGAACATCACTCCTGCCGGGAAGCATCACGTCCATACTCAACTTCGAGTTCGCAACCTGGTCCCGCACTGCCGCCAGCAGAGGCCCCTCGCCGAGCATGGTCAGGCTGCAATCCACCCCCAGAGACTTAAGACGCCTCAGTACTGAAATTGCATCACTAGGCTGTTTTCTCTCTATAAACTCACCTACCCAGAGCAGTCGGACTTTTCCATCCGGGGTGACCGGGGCATGTGGATACGTCTCCAGGGGAACTCCGACCCCGAAGTGCAGCCGAAGAACCTTATCCCGCCTCATGCGGTGCGAGAACCACCTCTCGTCATCCTGATTTATTGTGATCGCTCCTGCAGTCCGGTTGACAAGACTTGTTTCAATAAGCTTCCACATTTGGTCGGAAAGTGATCGTCCCTGATTCCAATGTAATCCGTGACAAAAATAGATGACGGGCACGGACAATCGGCTGAGTCTGGCCACCGCGGACGCCGTTGCTGTGTTCGTGATGACTACGTCGGGCTGGACCGTATCAACCCAATTTCGTATCTGTTGAGGGGCAAAGAAGTTCCGTACCGTCGGGCCACGAGATAGCGATCCAATGCGTGTGAACGGGAGGACTGTTGAGTCCGTTGAAGACGCCGTTACGACTTCCACACCTTTGGCACGCCATTCGTCGACAATTTCAGGAAAAAATGTGTCTATTGTTGATCCCAAGCTTGCGAGAAGTGCTACTTTCAAGATTCATTCACCGATCTTTAGTCTTTCATTCGAATCAGGAATCGATTGAGTGGGTTAGGTAGGCGGGCGGGAGCGACCCGCATTTCCACTTGTTACCATAATCCTGACCTTCGCCGCAAAACGGGGCATATATCAACACGGTCCCATTTTCACACTGGCCAACAGTCAGGACGACTATTAATTCTCATAGGGCGTCGGAGACCGGTTGAATTCCATCAGAGAAGAAAATTATTTGCTTGATACTCTTCATGTTCCATGGCTCTTTTGTCAATGTCTAAACAACCTTCCCTCATAACAGTTTCAAGCATTCATTGGACAAGTCTTTTTTGCGATCAGGTTGATGACTTATGGAAATTCTAAAGATTTAATTCAGTGATAGTTCTTTTTCCCAAGTCTGGAACTACTACCATATTGGCGCCGTCGTAGTCGTGGAATTCATGAAGTCCGCCCATACGACGCACGCGAATGGCCTTCCAACCGAGGCGTAGTGGAGAGACGAAATCCTTGTGGGGATTGTCACCGATGTATACACACTGCTCTCCACTTACGCCGAATTCTTCCTCAAGGCTGAGGAAAGCTTTAGGCTCTGGCTTGTGCCAATTTGCGTCGTGTTCATCCGTAACTACGATGGTATCCATAACACCTTCCAACCCAAGGCTAAGAATTTTCGCCCTTTGACTAACTCTCGGGCCATCTGTAATAAGCGCCGTTCGGACGGCACCGCGGCAAAAATCTATAAATTCCACCGAGTCAGATAAGAGTTCAATATTTGGAATGTGCTCCCGATACACGGCGATACATTCCTTTATTAATTCGGGGGATAGCCCTTTCCCCTCAAAATCCCGGGCAACGTTGAAAATATCGCCTCGTCTACCCGTCTGAAATAGTCGCCAAAATTCTTCAAAAAACGACGAGCGGCCGTAGGCGTTCTCGAGGAGGCTATTCACTGCTCGGAAGCCACTCTCCACGTATGAGCGTTCAAGAAATAGCGTGTCATCCATGTCAAAAACCACAAGCTTTATATCCATGGATTTAGCGCAAACTTCGGGTCAACGTAATAGGCAGCGTCATCGTAACGCAACATCACCGTCCCAGGTCGCCATGCCACGGATGATGCGTGGTCTGCCTTGCTAAGACACATTGCGCCGACGAGGTCGCCGCCAGATGCATGACTCAGTGGGTATCCACCACCAAATCGTGGATTTATCTCCAAGATCTGTACCCATTTCGTCACGGGGTCGAAAATTACCTGGATATTTAGTACTCCGTAGGCACCTGGCAGTGCCGTGACGACGTCTCGGACCAACAACTCGATTTCAGGCACCTGGATTGTGACGCCCTTCGAAACTTCTCCCGAACGCACTTCCAGACGGCGGCGAGGAATCGTAGCCAATACTCTTCCGCGATCATCGACGGCGACATCTACGGTCACTTCAATGCCCGGTGCGAACCGCTGAATAATATAGTCGTCCGCCAGCACATCGAGCTTTAGATCCGATGAGTCTTCAACGATGATCACGCCTATGGAAGATGATCCTGATCGAGGTTTGGCGACAACCTTCCCCTTGAAGCGAGCATGCCGGGCCTCGACGATCTCCTGCGTCTCAATGGTCGGGAAACCATTGCTAACCATCCACTGGAACATTTTCCATTTGTCCCAGCCCAGTTCGGCTACTTGAGCGCTAGACACCCACACATCGATGCCACGTTTCAGAAACGAGTTCCGGGCATCTGAGAAGACTGCGATTTCAGGGTCGATTGTTGGCACGACTACTTGTGCGCCGTGCAGAAGACCTATACGAAGAGTTTCTGTAATAAATTCGCCCGAATCGATTCGGGGAACGATTTTGAATTCGTCAGCCAAGCGCCCGGCAGCGGAGAGTTCCGAGGCGTCGGTTACAATTACCTTCGCTGGTCTACCAGGGTTTGCATCACGAAGGAGCTCGACGAGAGCGCCCCGACGCCCACCGCTTGAAAGAAGCCAGCTACGCGGATACATTTTGATTTTCTTCCCCAAATTCAGGCATGGCCGCGTTACCTCTTGCAGTCACTCCTTCTCGGAGCACCACTGATCTCAAAGTTCGCAAAAGGATGACGGCATCCAGTGCGAAGGACCGCTGATCAACATACTCAACATCAAGCTCGAATTTTCGCGACCAAGGCAAGGAATTTCTCCCGCTAACCTGCGCCAGCCCAGTTATCCCGGGACGTACTTCGTGTCTCCGGTTCTCTAACGGGGTATACCGGCTGAGATATCGCACCAGGAGCGGACGAGGGCCGACGATACTCATGTCGCCCTGGATAACATTCCACAGGGTCGGCAGTTCATCCAAGCTGGTTGACCGCAGAATTCGACCGAACCTCGTCAGCCTTTCATCATCGGTGACGAGCCCATCGGCTGGTGAGATGTCCCGCATGGTTCGGAATTTGCGCAGTGTAAAGATCTGACCGTTCAACCCCGGACGCTCTTGTTTGAAAAGAACGGGGCGGCCAAGTTGTGCTGCGACTGCTCCCGCAACCACGAGCTGAATAGGGGCTGATACGACCAGAACAACTACAGCACCAACTATGTCGAATGCCCGCTTTGCTATGTCGTACCTGCGATGCTGTTGCGGGAGGTTCATACTCGACTCAATATTGAGTCGTTGATTTGGGTGAGCACACGTTCGATCTCATCGGGCCCCAACGATGATCCGCTCGGAAGCGTCAGCCCAGTGTTGAAGACCCGTTCAGCGGTGCCGTTAGACATAGACCGCGCGCCACTAAAGGCCGGTTGCAGATGCATCGGCTTCCATAAGGGGCGACTTTCGATGTTGTCGAGCAGGAGGTGCGCACTGAGCTCGGCAGCCGTCCGGCCGGAGACTGCCGAATCCACCACAATTGACGTCAACCAGAAGTTGTCGTTCTCGTCGTTCTCGCCGCCGAAGATCTCGACCCCGGGAACATCGGCGAAGAGCTCGCGGTAGGTCTCACGCATGGCACGCCGGCGCGCAATCATGTCATCAAGGCGGGTGAGCTGGGCCCGACCGAGGGCTGCAAGCAGGTTGCTCAAACGGTAGTTGTAGCCGATGTCAGTGTGCTCATAGTGCGTAACCGGCTGACGGGCCTGGGTGGCGAGGTACCGGGTGTGGGCCGCGAGATCCGTGTCATCCGTCAAGAGCATGCCACCCCCGGACGTGGTCATGATCTTGTTGCCGTTGAACGACAAGATCGAGGCGCGCCCGAACGAGCCGGCCGCCTGACCGCTGTGGCTCGCGCCGAGTGATTCGGCGGCATCGGCCAGCACCGGAATGCCGTACTCGTCAGCGATGGCGCAGATGGCCGTGTAATTGACCGCCTTGCCGAGCAGATCGACGGGCACAATGGCTGCCACCTTCTCACCGCCGCGGTAGAGCTGTTCGAGGGCCTCTCGCAAGAGTGCTGGGTCCATATTGCCGGTGGCCAGTTCGCAGTCGATGAAGTAGGGCTCGGCGCCGGTGTAGACGATGGCGTTCGCGGTGGCGGCGAAGGTCATCGTTGCGGTGACGACGATGTCGCCGGGACCCACGCCGAGGCCGAGCAGGCCCAGGTGCAGCGCGGCCGTTCCCGAGCTGAGGGCCACAGCGTGCGTGACACCGACTCGCGCGGCCATCTCGGCTTCGAAGGCGTCGACGTCGGGGCCGAGCGGGGCTATCCAGCCGGAGCGCATGGCGGCTAGGACGTATTGTTCTTCGAGTTCGCCGACGTCGGGCGACGACATATAGATGCGCTTATTCATGACTGACGCTCTCTCTGTGTCGCGCGGGAGCGCTGCTGGCCGAGGTCGCGGGCAATCGGTGACTGCGATGCCATGCCTGTTCGTCGAGGCGCTCGGGAACGATGGGGGCCACCTTCGTGTGGGAAATCTTGGGGTGAAGCGGGCGTTCATCGGTTTCGCCCAGGCCCACGAGTTCTTCGTGCAACTTCTCGCCGTCGCGCAGGCCCGTGTAGACGATTTCGATGTCTTTGCCCGACTGGGCGATCATGCGCTGCGCGATGTCGAGGATGCGCACTGGCTCCCCCATATCGAGGATGAGCACCTCGCCGGGGCGGCCGATGCCGCCGGCCTGCACGACGAGCTGGCAGGCCTCGGGGATGGTCATGAAGAACCGGGTGACGTCGGGGTGGGTGATAGTGAGCGGTCCGCCTGCCTCGATGAGTGCCGTGAAGGTGGGCAGCATTGAACCGCGGCTGCCGATGACGTTGCCGAAACGCACCGAGATGTAGTCGTGACCGGTCTGTTGGGCGGCGTTTGCGGTGAGCTGTTCCCCGGCCCGTTTGGAGTGACCAAGCACGCTCGTGGGGTTGGCGGCCTTGTCGGTCGAGATATTGACGAACGTCTCCACTCCCACGAGCTGAGCGGCTTCGAGCACGTTGCGGGTGCCCAGCACGTTGGTCTTCCAGGCTTCATCGGGGTACTGCTCGAGCATGGGCAAGTGTTTGAGTGCGGCGGCGTGAAAGACAACGTCGGGTCGGCGGTCCGTGAAAATGTCCGTGAGTGCATCGAGGTCGCGTATGTCGGCGAGAACCACGTCTCGGGTGTCGAGCAGCCCGTGACCGAGAATGGAGATTTGCGTGGTTTGCAAGCCGGTCTCATCGCGATCGAGCATGATCAGTTCGCTCGGCGCAAACTTGTTGATCTGACGACACAACTCAGAGCCGATCGACCCGCCGGCACCGGTGACCAACACCCGCTTACCCTCGATGTAACCGGCGATGGAAGCCATCTCGGTATCGACCGGTTGACGACCGATGAGGTCTTCAATAGAGAGGTCGCGCAGGTCGTTGAGACGAACCTTACCTTGGAGTACTTCATCGAGGGTGGGGAATACCTTGACCCGTAGGCCGGCGGTATCCGCTGTGTCGGATATTTGGCGCAGAAGGGCGGCGTCTACCCGCGCAATGGCCACGATGAGCACGGTTGCCTTAGTGGCCTTGGCGATGCTGGCGAGGTCGGTGCCGGTTCCGAGCACGCGTACCCCGTGCAGCCAGACATTACCTCGTTGGGGGTCGTCGTCGACGAGGCCAACTGCCCGAAAAGACGACTGAGGGTCGGTTTTCATGCGGCGTACGACAGAACTGCCGAGATAGCCGGCACCGTAGATGAGCGCGTTGAGGGCATTGTCTGCGGGCTTGATTGCTCGTTCCACCAGCAGGCGCTTGTAGTAGCGCACTCCGCCCATGTAGATGAAGGCCATGGGGAGCGCAATGATCACCGTGCTGCGGGGGATGTCGAAGGCTCCACCGAAGATGATGACCGGCACACCGAGGATCAGAGCAATGACCAGCACCGACCAGAGCAGCGACCGCACTTCGGCGAAACTGCCGTACGGGTGGCGCCCTCGGTAGAGGTGGTACAGCGAGCCGATAAACAGCTGCAAGACGATGGCGGCTGCGCACAACAGCAGCAACGGGGGCCAGACAATGAGGTCAACGTGAAACTCGTAGCGAAACGCCTGCGCCAGAAGAAGCGCAACGACCCAGGAGGCCGCGTCAAAGCCGAACTGCGCGCCGAAACGAACCAGGGGAACAGACTTATGTAGGTCCCTGAGCGCGTTTGTCGCGGCTTCGTTTACTGACAAGGCTCACTCCCCCAGAGTAAAGATCGCAACGCCGTGGGGCGCTGTATTCTTCGTAGAATTTGAGTCTACCTGCTGAAAAAATTGGGTGTTTGGGGGGTACATGGCTGGTCAGGAAGGTATTCACTGTGCATCTCTATGTCGTTCCACGCATGCGCGCCGGGAGAACACGCCGCCTCGGACCGCTCAGCGTAAAGCCGAGCCCTGATCTTCTTTCTAGTGTGGCTACCGATTCACGATAAATAATTTTGGTGGGTGCACGAGGAAACCCGAACGGGCCACCAGCGCACGAAGGCAGACGCTTGATTATTTTGCCGTTGGCATGCTGTCGCCAAAGGGAGAGGCGGTCATTCAGTCATACTGGCAAATAATCGGACCGGGCGTGTGTGTGGCGCACACCATGACCTGCTGCGGGCATTTCGGACAGCGGAATTAGTGGATTCTTCTACGCTGCCACTGCTGGCTGCTGATAGCCATAGTGGACGTCGTTAGGCCGGCGGTAACCGAGCGCGGAGTGCCGGCGTCGACTGTTGTAAAACCCTTCGATATAGCGAATGACATCGCTGCGGACTTGTGATTTTGTGGCATACGCGGTGCGGTAAACACGTTCGTTCTTGAGCCTCGAGAAGAAACTTTTCGCCATACTGTTGTCCCAACACACGCCCGTGCGGCCCATCGATGACCGCATCCCCAGGCCGGTCACCAGCAGCCGAAATTCGGACGAGGCATAGATGGCGAGTTCAACTGGTCGTCGCAACACCGGCCTGTTCGGTCAATAGTAGGTGCTCTGCCCACATCTCGGCGGGGGTTCTCCAGCCAAGGATTTTGCGTGGTCGGTTGTTGAGCGTCAGAGCAACGGCGTCGAGTTCATTAGCGCCCGATCGTGCGAGGTCGGTGCCTTTGGGGAAATACGGGCGCAGCAGTCCGTTCGTATTTTCATTCAATGGTCGTTGCCACGGGCTGTGGGCGTCAGCGAAATAGACGGCAATCCCGGTCGCATGCGTGAATTCCACGTGCTGGGCCAGCTCCTTGCCTCGATCCCAGGTCAATGATTTACGCATCGCCGACGGCAGAGCACCCATCTGGATCGCCAGAGCCTTCCTCGTGGCCTCGGCCCCATGCCCAGCCATCGCCGGGCCATTCTTGACCCGCGGCTGCATTCCGTAACCTTCCATCGCTGGCAGGTGGATGAGCATTGTGACTTTGGTCGTGCGTTCCACGAGAGTGCCGATCGCCGACCCATCCGTTCCGATAATGAGGTCACCCTCCTTACGTTGTTGTGGTGGGTGATTTCGGGACTGCACATACAGCGCCTGGTAGATCGCCTCGTGGGAGATCCGCATCGACAGATCGTGGGGATAGTCGATGCGGAGGCGACCAGCGATTTGTTCCGGACTCCACACCGTCGCCCAGCGTCGGTCTTGGCGGTGGGGCTTGTTGCGCCCCCTCCACATTTGTGTCGTCGGTCCGGAGATGGGCACACCGTTGGCGTCTTTGACTGCCCCCGAGAGACGGTCCTGGACGTAATCGCGCAGCCGGTCATTGGCCAGAAGCTTCACCGTTTTCGGGCGTTGTGCCACAAGGTCCGACTTCCACTGCGCAACAGAAGCCCGATACTCTAGCTTTCCCCCACGGGTGGCAGCGTTGCGGCGCAACTCGCGCGATATCGTCGACGCAGACCGACCCATCGACCGGGCAACACCACGCACACTCGTGCCCTCAACCCGCAACAACGCGATTTCCTCACGCTCAGCAAACGAGAGATCGCGACCAGCCAGTGGGGCGAGCGTGAAGGGAGACATACCACCACGATGTCGGAACCAGCGGGCACCGACTGCCTGCGACACGCCAACAGCCGTTGCCGCGTTCTCGCTCGAGAGCCCGCGCGCGATCTCGATCCAGAACGCTCGCTCAACCTTCGCCGATGCGACGGCGCCCCCGGCGACTTCATCGGGGACCTACTCGTTAACTCCTTCATCCAACCTGCGGGACGTCCCATCAGATACCTCCATGATCGGAGTGTTGCGACGACCAGTTGAATGCGCCCTCGCGGGATTCTACTGATCGAAGCGCAGGATGACCTCCATGTCATTCTCCGGCGCGGACAGCACGTAGAGATAGCTGCCCGACAACACAGCATTCGTGATGCATTTCGGGGCCCGTTCACGGGCGCGGTCATACCGTTCCACTGATACAGCTTCCCGTCGGTACCCACCGATGTACTGCCAGCTCTGAAATAGGACGCTGGTTGTCGGGTTCGATGGAAAGCTGGTACGAAGCGTGGGCACACCGCCGGGCTCGGCCATCGCGCTCGTGCCACCGGAGCCCAGACCACCAACCATCAGTGCGAGAACGGTGGCAACGGCCGCAAGGTGCCCGGGTGAACAGGGTCGTCATGCAGTGGTTTCTCACTGTTTGCAACGCTACGCAGATGCATGTACGTGTCATGATGCCAAAGCAGGCTCAGGATTCACGGCAGATTTCGGCCCGCTAACCACAGGATTGACCCAGTTTCTTTGGCCCCCATAGTGGGCTTTACTCCCGTAATGGACGCGTGAAACTCTAGTCTGAGTCCATGGAGAGAGATCAGGCACGCCGCGACACAGGTCGAGCCCTGCTGGAGTTTCAAGGCGTCGTGTTCGGGGCTCTGGTGATCGTCGGCACGGCGGTACTGCTCAGCCAGCCGGCTGCCCTCAACCCGTTTCTCTACGCCGCCGGCGCTGGCATCATCACCGTGATCACCGTGATCACCGTGATCTGGCACAATCGGCCGGGTCTGCAACGCTTTGCGGTGCTGCTCCCGCTTCTCGACCTGCTCGGTATTCGGTTAACCGCGCACGCGGAAGACGCAACGCTCTCGGGCGGCGCCCTGCTGCTGATTCTGCCCATGATTTGGATCGCGTACTCGTTCGGCGTGCGGGGTGTGCTAGCTGGCGTTGCCCTTCTCGTGGTCACAAGCCCGGTGGGACTCTTGCAGGCCTACGGCGGAGACATGGAACCGGGCAATTTCACCCGCATCGTGGCCTACCCGCTGACGCTACTGATTTTGGCGGGGGCTGCAGGAGTGTCGGGAGCACGCATCCGTCGAAAAAAGGTGCAACTCGCGGCGCAGACCGCTCTCACCGAGCAAGCGGTGCAGGCCCGCGACGACCTGATCGAAGCGGTCACGCACGAGCTGCGCACTCCACTCACATCGATTCTGGGCAATGCCGAGTTGGTGCTGCACACGAATGATGCGCCGGCGGTTGAGCGGCGCGTCGGGGTAATCGTGCGCAACGCCGAGCAGATGGACACAATTCTCGCGGACCTGCTCCTCGCGCGCAGCACCGGCACGGCACTGCTGGGGCTGCACATCACGGCCACCGACGTGCGCGGGCTCATCGAGAACTGCGTCGCGGCAAGTCGCACAACAGCCGACGCGCGCGGGGTGTCGATCGACGTGATCGCGTCCGACACGCTCTGGGCCGACGTCGACCCCAATCGCATTCGGCAGGTGTTCGACAACCTGCTGACCAATGCCATCAAATACAACCGGGTCGGCGGCACGGTGGTCGTGAGCGAAACCCGCACGGTCACCATGGCAACCTTCGCCGTCACCGACAGCGGATGCGGCATAGCCCCCACCGACCATGCACGGGTATTCGAGCCGTACTATCGCACCGAATCGGCGCGGCGCTCGTCGCAAGACGGCTCAGGGCTAGGCCTGGGCATCAGCCGTGACATTGCGCGGCAGCACGGCGGCGACCTGCGCCTAGTCGAGTCATCGGCGCACGGCAGCAGGTTCGAGCTGACCCTATCGCTCGCACCTGCTGGTCACGAGGACACCGTGGCACCGTCTGGACGTGAGAATGAGCAAATTGTTGCGTGAGCACCCGTGAAGCAACATTTTTCTTGTTCTCACGTACTGGGAGACCTTGGGTAGAGTTAGCGGACAGAGCAAACCGGGGGTTCGCGTGAATACTGACCGCATCGCAGTCGTCATCGAAGACGACGCTGATGTCGGCGAAGTGATCGAGGCGATCCTCATCCAGGCCGGCTTCGACGTGAAGCTCGCCAGCACAGGCGCTGAAGGCATCGAGTTCGTTCGAGTTCATGCGCCGACGCTCACAACCCTCGACGTGAACATGCCCGGCATGGACGGCTTCGAAACCCTCAAACGCATACGCCAAATCACCGCGAGCAGCATCATCATGATCTCGGCCTGCTTCGACGAGATCGACGTCGTGCGCGGCCTCAGCGCCGGCGCCGACGACTTCGTCGCTAAACCGTTTCGCATCGGCGAACTGCGCGCCCGCATCGACGCAGTGCTGCGGCGAGCGTCAACCGTGGCCGGGCTCGGCCCGGCCGAGCCGACGCCGTTCGAAAACTCGCCGGGGCTCGAATCAAGCGGATGGCTACACCACGACGGTCTGCGCCTCGATAAAGCACGGCGCATAGTGGAGGTAGATGGGGCATCCGTTGTGCTGACCCGCAGTGAATTCGACCTGCTCGCGCAGCTGTTGCAGCCCGCCGACCAGGTGCACAGCAAAGCCAACCTGATTCTCGAGGTGCGCAGCGACAGTTACGCGAGCGGATTCCTGACCCACTCCGACAAGCGCGCGCTTGAGGTGCACGTGGCCAACCTGCGCAAGAAGATCGGGCCCGCCGACCGCATTGAAACGGTGCGCGGGGTCGGATATCGGCTCGCCGATGGTCCCTTCTGACCACGTACACGCTGCGCAGGAGGCGCGCTAGTACATGGGAGTTCGGGCCTGGCCGGAACAACTGCACCCGTGTAGTGAGTCGAGACAGAGGTAAGGAGAATCATGATTCATGACTAATCGTCGTAAGTTCACTGCTGAGTTCCGGGCCGAGGCCGTGGAACTGGTCATTTCATCAGACCGGCTGATCTTTTTACGCACATTCGCCACGTGCATCTCGAGGAAGCGCGGGTCGGAATCCGTCACGAGACCGCCCGTGGCAAAGCTGTCGCCGCGCAGCTCGAGAATGGTCTTCGTCTTGGTGTGCACCCAATTGCCGGGTTGAAACAGGCTCGCCAGCAGGTCGAACTCGCTGCGCTTTAGCGAAACGACCGTGTTCGCTACCTGCACGATCCGACGGTCGACGTGCAAGCACAGGCCATCGCGCTGTAACCACCCGTTCTGTGTGGGCTCGGGCACTTCGACGTGTTTGGTCGGCGCACGTCGCAGGACCGCCTGCTCGGTCTGCTCGGTCTGCTCGGTCTGCTCGGCGAACAAGGCCCCTCGCGACGCATAGAAGCGCCCGGGCTCACCGCTGCGGTGGCCAGAATGACCAGCGTCAGAGGAAACGCCGTGAGTTGGGCGAAATAAACGCCTCCCGTTGTAACGCCGGGCGATGACGCCAGAAAGCGGCCGGCTGAGCACCACTCCAGTTCCCACAAACACCAGAGCCCCGAACACAACACTCTGACATTTTAAAAGAGAACAGCCCGTGTGGTTCTTTGGCTGACCTGTTCCCAGGGGCTCAGCCCGCGGTTTACAGAAACCGATTCTAAGGTTTTACCCCAGATGAGAAGTGAATTAAATTATGTTAATCCTGCGATTCGCAGGCTGCGATCTGCCGCAAATCCTGAGTCTGATCTGACACGCTCAGACGGCGACGTCAACTTGGTGCCGCAGACAGTCAGGAATTCTTGCGATGACGATTCTTCCCACCCGCCGTCGCTTCGCAGCCATCATGACCTTCTTCTCCCCTTGCAGGTTGGGTACGCCCACGCGAAGCACAACACGTTGTTCATTTGCGTCATGTTGTGACATTCGAAGCAGCTTCTGCTCGACGAGCAGCAGCATAGCTGACGCCTTCCCGACGACGCCTTCTTCGTCAGCGGGGCGAGTCGGCACGTTTCATGAGCGTTACCCCACGACGGGCACTACCTACGCGGTCGTAGTTGAAATAACTTCTTTTCTGGCCACGATTGGTAAATTTCGCCGTCTGGGTACATTTCACGGATCCACCTTTCTGAGTGGACCTCACGCCGCTGCCCGATCGCATATCTGGAGTGTCCTTGCGTAAACTCAACAATTTTGATAACCGAAAACACCAACTTGGGTCAGAAAAATCAACGACCCCACTACCCAGCGTACATCCGCGCCCCAGCGACGGAAAGCTACTCCGAGGACGCCTGGGCATTGTCGCCACGATCATTTTCTGGGCGGTTTACGTCATCTACACAGTGGTGCGCGAGTTTCTCAACTCGGGCACGGCCGGTTTTCGTTTCACCACCGAGGCCCTCGCTTACGTAGTGATCGTGACCGTTCTCATGTTCTCGGCGCTCATGTATCTCATCTCACGCCAGGGTGCTCTGCAACGGTTTCGACATCACCAACGAGTGCCACGCAGCGTTCTCGACAACCATTTCACCGAAAACCACAGTGCACTGACCGTTCTCGTACCGTCGTATGCCGAGGAACCGTCGGTCATTCGTGCAACTCTCTGGTCGGCGGCACTTCAGGAGTACCCCACGATTCGACTCGTACTGCTCATTGACGATGAGCCCAATCCCGCCGACCCTGCAGTGCAGCGTCGGCTGGACGAGACACGCGGAATTGCCAGCGAGATCAATGACGCATTGGTGGAACCAAGTCGTCGTTTTGCCGACGCTCTGCTTCTGTACACACTCGAACTCAACGACTCGTCCGAGGTGACCGGCGACGCCGTCAGACGACTGTCCGCCCACTATCGATGGGCTGCACGCTGGCTCAAAACCCACACCAACGCAGACGATACCCGGGATCACGTGGAGAAGTTCTTCGTCGACGAGGTACTGGGCGGACTCGCTAGCGATTTTGGTCTCATCAGTTCGGCGCTCGACGCTGCCGCTTGGGAAGAGCTGGCGCCGACACCGAAACGCATGATGGAGCTTCATCGTCGTCTCGTCTGGACGTTCACGGCTACCGTCGATACCTTTGAGCGCAAGCAGTTTTCATCGCTCTCGCACGAGGCCAACAAAGCTATGAACCTCAACGCCTATATAGGCCTCATGGGCGGCTGTTATCAGCGCGAAGAAGGCCCAAACGGCAGTATTCTCTGGCCGGTACTCGACGCGCCCAAGTCCAACTTCATTGTGCCCGATGCTGTCTACCTGCTCACGCTCGATGCCGACTCAGTGCTACTACGCGATTACTGCCTGCGGCTTGTCTACTTTCTGGAACAATCAGAAAACTCACGCGTGGCCGTCACCCAAACGCCCTACTCATCATTTAGGGGCGCACCGACCCGACTCGAACGGTTGGCCGGCGCCACTACCGACATACAGCACATTTTGCACCAGGGAATGTCGCACTACGGAGCGGCCTTCTGGGTCGGGGCCAATGCCGTCATTCGCAAACGCGCCCTGGAAGACATCGTTGAAGTCGAAACAGTCGGCGGCTTTGAGGTACGACGCTACGTGCAGGACCGCACCGTCATTGAAGACACCGAATCGAGCATCGACCTCGGCGTGCACGGCTGGAGTCTGGTCAACTACCCGGAACGCCTCAGCTATAGTGCCACCCCCCCGGACTTCGGATCACTCATCGTGCAACGCCGGCGATGGGCCAACGGCGGTCTGCTCATCCTTCCAAAATTTCTCAAGCAGGTGCGTGCCCGGCATGGAACCGACAACCCGGTGACACTTCTGGAGCTGTGCCTTCGGCTGAACTACATCAGCTCGATCGCCTGGGCCAACGTCGGGCTGCTGTTCCTGCTCGTTTACCCCTATGACAGCCGCCTGCTCAGCCCAACCGTGCTGCTGGCATCGCTACCATATTTTCTGCTCATGGGCAGCGACCTGCGCTACAACGGCTACAAATTCTCAGACGTTCTGCGCATATACGGCCTCAACCTCATTCTCTTACCGGTGAACCTCGCCGGAGTACTCAAATCTCTGCACCAAGCGATCACCGGAAAGAAGATTCCTTTCGCCCGCACTCCGAAGGTCAAGAGCCGCACGTCAGCACCCCTCCTGTTCGTTGTCGCACCCTACGCGATCGTCGCGTTCTCCGCATTCACCGCGTGGCGCAATATCTCGTCTGAGAACTGGGGCAACGCTCTCTTCGCCGCCGTCAACACGGTGCTTGCTCTCGCCACCATTCTTACCACCATCGGAATCTGGAACTCAATCGTTGACGTCTGGCTCGGTCTTACCAACTGGCTGTGGATCGAGAAGAAACGCAATCGCGATTTCGTTCCAGCGCAGACGGCGCCGCCAAGCCCTTCGCTCAATTGGCGTTCCGTGCTCTATCACGGTGAAATAACTGACCACCCACAACTCACCACACCCGTGCCAAAAAGTAGCGAAGTAGTTCGCTGGTCCAACGAAAAGGACTTTCTCATGCCATCAACCAGTCGCGAACTGCACTCGCGCGTCGAAGAACTTTCATGACCGAGCAGAGTGTCGCCGCGCCCACCTACGTTCGACCGACCCGCCGGCTAGGATTCTGGCGAATGACATTGGCCACCTTCATCGTGCTCGGCCTCACCGCCGGCAGCCTCGCTGGCTGGCAGTGGTGGACGGCCACCCGCGCCGTCGCCTCCTACGATCCGTGGTTCGCCAGCTATGTCGACGTGACCGCGACCCCGAGCTACGCCTTCGAATCGCCAACCACAACCGCACGAAAAAACGTTGTACTCTCATTCATCGTCGCCGCCACGGATGACCCCTGCGAGCCGACCTGGGGAACGGCGTATTCACTGGACGAGGCATCCGCATCCCTCGATCTCGATCGTCGACTTGCACGCCTCAGCCAACTAGGGGGCCATGCCACGATCTCGTTCGGTGGCGCCATCAACGACGAGCTAGCCACCGGCTGCTCCAATACCGCCAAACTTGCCCAGGCATACACCACAGTTATTGACCGGTACCAGACGTCGAACATTGACCTCGACATTGAGAACACAGCCTTATCGGATTCGGCCGCCGGTGAACGACGCGCCGCCGCAATCAAGACAGTGCAGGATGAGCAGGCAGCTGCCGGCAAACCCCTGGTGGTCTGGCTGACCCTTCCCGTGGCTCCACACGGACTCACTGACGATGGCAAGCGGGCCGTCGAGCAACTTCTGGCCGCCGGGGTCGACCTCGCGGGTGTCAACGTCATGACCATGGAATATGGCGAAAGCAAGAAACTAACTGCGTCGATGGCGGATGCGTCGATCGACGCTCTTAACGCCACTCACGCTCAGCTCGCCGCACTGAACTCGGCCGCTGGCATCGCCATGACCGATGCCGATCTCTGGTCACGTATCGGTGCGACACCGATGATCGGACAGAATGGAACGGTTGACGAGGTCTTCGGACTAGCCGATGCGCGCACGCTGAATGCTTTCGCACAAGACAAGCAACTCGGCCGTATGTCGATGTGGTCGCTCAACCGGGATCGCGCCTGCAGCCCAAACTATGTAGACATTAAGCAGGTGTCTGACGCCTGCAGCGGCGTCGACCAGAACGACCAGAGTTTCTCCGACATTCTCGGCGCGAAGTTCACGGCCATTCCCGGAAGCGCCCCGCCCCTCACCGGAGCAGCAGACGCGGCGCTCAAGCCTCAGGCAACGACGGCGCCAGTGGCCATCATCAAAGACAACCCTCTGACCAGCCCGTATCCGATCTGGTCAGCCGACACGACATATGCCAAAAACACCAAGGTCGTGCGCAACAGCAACGTGTACGAGACCAAGTGGTGGAGCCTGGGCGATATCCCCGACAACGCCGCACTGCAAGCATTCGAAACTCCGTGGGAGCTCGTGGGCCCCGTGATGGCCACCGACACGCCGCAGGTGCAGATTCTTCTACCAGAGGGAAGCTACGCTAACTGGTCGCCGACCAAAATCTACGAGGCTACCGAGCGCGTGCTACTCGCAGGCGTGCCCTACCAGTCGAAATGGTGGAACCAAGCCGCCAGCCCGAGCGCCACAGCACTCAACGGCGAGACCGGTCCGTGGCGCCTGCTGACAGCGGCCGAGGTGACGGAAAAACTGGCGCAGCAATAAGAGCATCCGGCTCGACGAGAGCACTCTCACGCGCTTGAGCTGAAGCATCCCCTCGGAAACCGTCAAGGCGAATGAGGCCAGTGGGAGTTTAGGCAGCTGGTTCGAGCCCGGCATTCTCGGTGGGTTTATGGGCTGGTTTGTTGATCCATGCCGTCGCGGGAATGGACAGGATCTTTGGTGCGTGGCTGGTTGATGGTCGCTGTTCGGGCGGTGCTGATGGCGTTTCGGGCAGTCAGCAGCACGCTCAACGCGGCGTGGTCGCCGGTGTGTGCGCGGGACGCGATCACCCGTTCGACGGGCAAGGCGAGCGCTTGGCGGGCGGCGAGTTCAGCGTCGATCTGGTCGGTCTTGCCGACACGGCGAACACCGCGCTTGGGAGGTCGTGTTTCGGCGACGGCGATGCCTTCCCATGTCAACAGATCATTAAACTGGGCGCCATAGGACCCGGTGCCTTCCATCGCCACCAGCATGCGCCCAGGCGCATGGCGCAGCATCCAGGCGTGGGCGCGTTTGAGCCCGGCCGGGCTCGTCGGGAACGTGTCCCCAGCCTGCTTGGCGCCGTCGGAATCGAGCACCACTAATGCGTGCGTTTTGGCGTGCGTATCGACGCCGATGACATGGTCGAACACCTGTGAGACGATGGTCACCATAACTTCTTCATCATTGAAAATGCGGGTGCTATTACGTGCCGGTCTGGGATTCCTCCCGGAGAACGGTCAGAGGCTTAGTGAGTCAAACTCCTGCAAGCATCAAGACCAACCTGCCAGCCGATAACCATTACAGAGGTTAAGGAACATCCGGTCGAGCTTCAGGTCCGCGTTCTCTTTGCGCAGCCGAAGCAGTTCCCTCGACGAGCACATGTTCAGGATCGCTCATGATCCTTGTCCTTCCTCATAGATGAGGACAAGTATCAAATGGCCGGCTGGATTGCCCATGTTCGTGGCCATCACTCGCCGCTGATCTGGGCTTTCAGGCAAACATCGGCATAATCCGAACATCAGAACAATTCAAGAATGCGGTCTCCGCCCGCAACTCGTGAACTTCCCGCTCGAGTTCCTTCAAACGAGCTCGCTCCGACATTGTCAAATCAGTCTCTGTGACGCCGTTGGCCTCGCGGTACTCGTTGAGCCAGTTCCGGAGAGTCTCGGGGCCGACGCCGTACGCGGAAGAGACGGCCTTGATCGGTTTGGACGTGTCGATCACCTTGCGGCACAGCTCATCTGTGAACTCCTAAGTGAAACGCCTATGTCCTGCGGTCATGATGATCTCCACTTTCAGTGAACCCTCATTCTAAGAGGGCCCACTGTCCAAGATATCCGCGGCAGTTCCCACTAACCCAGCATGCGATAACTGCGTGGACAAATATTACTCACTTTTTCTTCTGCGCCGTACTCCCCGAACTGGGTTGTTCATACGGAAATTTGACCCGTCTTATTCTGCTAAATTTTTTTTTAGAAAACTAATTTGCTTACTTAGCAAAGTTTGTCACTCGGTTTTATACCAAGCGTGTCTTGTGATGAATATATGTGCGGCGCATCGGATACAGATCAAGTTTTTGGGTGAAACTTTTTGGCAGGTGCATGACGCTTATTTGTCTCGTTTTACATGGTGGGGAGAGGGCACAAGTCTGCGGCTCTGGTCGGTCCTGCGTGTGCCACATCTCGTCTGATCTTCTGACTCACGCGTTCCTCTTGTAGATACCGGGTGTTGTCGAGCCCTTCTTCGACATGCCTGTGCAACGAGATGCACCGGCTCGGCTTTACCTGTTGACCTGTCAGTGACGTGGCGAGGGACCCGCGGCGGTACCCGGGAGTGATCTCGTTGGGGAGTTGCGTAGGGACTCGTGTAGACGCCGCTCGGCAACATCTTCGACTTCACAAGGAGAACGTCTCGTGCGTACACAACCTCAAAATGACATAGCTGAGGTGAAAATGTTCGCCAAGCGCAGATCGGCGCTACGGCACACAGCCACGGAAGCCAACATCACCTCAACGACTATCCACCCCGCTCAGATCGAACCGGGATTTCACAAGAGCACAGTCTGGACCACCACCCGCGCTATTGCTAACGGGCTACCGTGTGCGAAACTCTCATGACGACGTATATTCCCGACCCTGAGGCTTTCTTCCGAGATATTAACGCTGGTATATGGAAAGATATCCGCCAGTTTTTCCCTGCCGATGAATGCCAAGCGGGCATGCTGTCGACACTCACTGGCGGTGAAGAATTACGGTCTGCGCATATTTTCACTGACGCGTCTGGTGTACCGTACTTTCGTGATGCTGGCAACTTGATGTTCAGCATTAACGACATTGAACGCGCAGAAAACGTGCTGGTCATCGCGTCCACCTACAACGAAGCATTATCAGACGTGGACGATGACACGCTGGGTGGCGCCGTGTTCACACACATGGCGTGGGTGTGTAACGGTGTTCATAGCTCACCGGTCAGTGTGGGGTTGCTGCGTCAATACCTCGGGAAGCTCATAGACGCCAGAAAAACTGCACGCCACATTACACACAGCTCCTTCGTAAAAGGATGGGAAATCACTGGCGAACCGGGCGGTCGTTGACAGGTACCACGATGGCGCATGATTTAGGTGTACAGCCGCGCAACACCCTCGCCGAAGACACGTCCGCCTAGCAATTACGAGACCTTTCAGTGCGTCTCATTCACCCCAACCTGCCCTGACATCGAGCAACACTCATTAATACGTTTCTTTATCCCGAACGGGGGGAGAATCGAAGAGATTCAACCTGCTTAATATTGCTATCCCTGTAATGGAAAATAAACGATCTAATTAGGTACTATCTCTGCGCGATATACACCATTCGCGACGTCTGACGACAATGCGAGCGGTACACCGAGAGCAGATGACGAGTCCCCGTCGGAATTCTTTGACTGCATATGGTGCTGCGCTTTATCGCCCTCACCTCCCTTAGCTTCGACGACGATTTTCGTCCCGTTCGCCTGCCCCGGTGTGTCCGTCATTGAGATGCGCAGTAAAGCGCCGGCCTCAATCATGCGCTGTGCTATGCGCCGGGGGCACAGGATCATTTTTTCCGCTTCACCTCATCATCAACCAATAAGTAGTTCCAAAATGCGCAAAATTACCAAGGTCAGCGGCGCCGTTGCCACCGCGGCTCTCCTCCTTGCGGTAGGTCTTTCGCCTGCGATGGCAGCAACCGAACCCGTGAACGCGACTATTGCCGGCGGCGCCCTGGTCGCGAGCACTCCGAGCCCCACCATGAGCAGTGTGTTGCTGGACGGAACCACCACGACCTCAACGGGGAGCACTGCTACAGACTGGAGCATCAGCGACCCCCGTGGAACCGGGGCGGCATTGAGCCGCACTGCCGCCGCCACCGCCTTCACCAGCGCGGCTGGCGCCGTGGACTCAGTAAACTACGCCGAGGATTGATCATCCAAAGTGCCACCGTGCAGGGCGACACCTCGGTCGTGGACGGCGAAACCGCCTTCCGGGTGGACGTCGTTCATCGCCAAGGGGTGCGCATTTACCTCACTGTTGCGGGCACCGCTGTCAAGTCCCTGGAGCCTGGCGACCTGAGCTGGGAACAAACCGGCGGGGCAATCACGTTCACGCTTCCCCTGCACAACACGGGAAATACCATCCTGCACCCCACCGCCACCCTTGACGCCAGCGGATGGCTTGGAGCGGACCGTGAAGTCAACTTTGACCAACCCGAAAGTGTACTGCCGGGGTCGAGGGTGGAGCTGAACGCCACACTCGAAGGAATACCTCCCATCCAGGTCGGAAGCGCAGTCGCAACTATCGTCTCAGAAGCCGGCACGGATCACGTTCGGACCCAGGTCGGCTATACCCCGTGGGCGATGATTGGTGTAGTCGTTCTCCTGATCGCCGCTGGCTGTTACGGCACTGTGCGCCTGGCCCGTTTTATTCGTCGCGCGCGACACGCGATCGCTGAAGTTGCCCAAACGGAATCGGACGCTCTGGCGGCAGAGGATGCGATACTGCCCAGTGGCCGCGTGAGACACCGCGGCACATAGTTCGTGTCGATGCCAGAGCCTTGCGGCAGGAGTCATAAGCCATCGCGAAACTACCGGTTGGGTCGGTATCCGCGGTCAGCCGGGACGACGCGAGATGCCGAACGGCTTCCTGCAGCATGAGGTCGGCCAAGGCGCGGTCGGCTCGCACTCTCTCGATGTGACCTCGAGCGATGAGATCGTCGACTCCGGCTCGGCCCTGGTGCCAGCGCGTAATCACGATGCCCGCAGATCGAGTTGTACAAGTGGCCGAGCCTGCACCTTTCTGATAAATCCGTCGTCAGCACGCTGCCATCGGTTCGGTGAGATCACGTTGATGCTCACCTCACGACCCAGCATTTTCGTCGCCTCGAGTGCTATCGGGTAAAACTGGCTTGTTTCCACGTCGCCGACAACAAGCAGGTCGATGTCGTTCGGATCGTTGCCCGGCTCGCCGTCCAGGCGAGCGGCCCACGAACCGTAAATGTAGGCAGCATCGATACCGGGCAGACCGCGCAGCAGATCGGGAATGAGGGCAGTCGGCCCATATCCGTAGGTGACTATCTGCTTCAGGGCTGCGTAGAGCGGATGCTCCTCGTTGACACGGATCATGCGGTTGCGTCCCACGCGGCGTTCGGTCAGATAACCACCCCGTACGAGACGATCGACATCTCTGAGGGCAGTGGGCAACGTGGCCTCAGCCAACCGCGCAAGCTCACTCACGGTGACCTCGCGCTGCGGGCGCGCGAAGAGCTGAGCCAATAGACGTCCTTGGGTGTCAGACCGCAGGATTGGGCTCAGCAGAGGGACAGACGGTTTCATAAAAGAAAGCATATGCAATCTTTATTGAAAGTCAACTGGGCGCCGCGTAATCTCGAATCACTCGTACCAACGAAGCCGTTCCGTATTGCGCGCCGGCGAGCGGCCGCTGCCGCGCCAGGTGCTGGCCAAGGGCAAGGACCTGCGCAGCGAGACCGTCAGGGTCCTCGACTTGCGCCCGAGCCTCGATTGCCTGGTGAATGTGCGGCCCGCTTCGGGAGAGCAGCGCAAGCCAGACATCTGCCACCGTGGGGCACAATGCCATCGAACCGGTGGCGCTGGTCACCGACCACCCGGCGGCGAGCGCCGCAATGCGGGGTGTGCCGGGCAGCCCGGCACAGACGGCGGTCACCGTCTGCGCCACCAACATCCGCTTTCTCAAGGTGTGTTCATCGCCCATCACCGCGTCGGGATGGACCGTCGTACCGCATGCTCCGCACACTCTGGGTTCCTAACTGACCGAGTGGCCCACGTTATTGCATCACATCGCCGGAATTTGGCCCCAGGGTCTGCCCCACGTACAGGTTTCCTCCCGGTTCGCTGGCCAGCAGCAGCGCTGTTGGGGCGACTTCGGCCGCGATGCCGAACCGCCCGAGGGGCAGTTCGGCCCGCTTGGCAAGCTTCCATTGCTCGGAGATGCCCTGCACGAGCGGGGTTTCGATTGGGCCGGGAGCAATGCTGTTGACAAGCACATTGTCGCCCGCGACCTCGAGCGCCAGCGATTTCGTGAAGGCAACGACCCCGGCCTTGGCAGCCGCGTAGTGGCTTAGGCCGTTACCACCCTTAATGGCGAGCTGGGAGGCGATGTTGATGATGCGGCCCCATTTCTGTTGGCGCATCTCCCCCACTACCTCCCGGCAGCACAGGAACACCCCGGTGAGGTCGACCGCGAGGGTCTCGTTCCACATCGCGAGGGTCATGTCTTGTATCGGTGACTCGGTGAGCAGGCCGGCGCTGTTGACCAGGATGTCGATGGTGCCCAGGCGTTCCCGTGCCAGCGCGAAGGCCGCCCGCACGCTGTCTTCCTGCGAGACGTCGACGCCGATTGCTAATTCGTGGGTGCCCGCGCGGTCGAGGACGACCACGCGGTCGCCGTTGGCGATGAATGCCTGGGCGATGGCCCGGCCGATTCCGCTGCTGCCGCCGGTCACGACGACTCCACGCCCGGTGTGATTCATTTTCAGGCCCTCATTTTCACGGTGAGTCCACCGTCGACGATCAGGGACTGTCCGGTGACATAACCGGCATCTGCTGAGGTGAGAAACGCGATGACGCTCGCCACCTCGGCCGGCGTGCCGACACGGCCCCACGGAATGTCCTTGCCGGCCTGGGCGAGGCCGTCGGGGCCGAGCGAATTCACCGGGTCGAGTGACTGCGGGGTCTCAATGAGCCCGGGAATCACCGCATTGACGCGAATTCCCTGTGGTCCCAGTTCCACGGCCACACTACGAATCAGACCGAGCACGCCGGCTTTCGCCGCTGCATAGTGCGCGTGGCCTTGCCACCCGTAGACCCCACCGGCGATGGACGAGGTCGCCACCATCGCACCGCCCTCGGTCATGCGATCGGCCGCAGCACGCAGGGTACGCAGCACGCCGGTGAGGTCGACGTCGAGCATGTCGGTCCAACGAGCATCCGTCATCTCCGTAAGCGACGAATTACGCAGGATGCCCGCATTCGCGATGGCATAGTCGAGCCGTCCATACTCGTCGACGGCGCGCTGCGCGAAGGCATCAACGGATGCCGTACTGCGCACGTCGACCTCGTGCACGACTGCTTCACCGCCGGCGGCTTGCACCAGCCGCAGCGTTTCTTGCGGATCATGCGGGTCTCCCGAAAATGAGCCAATGATGCTGCGCACCCCCAGACCGGCGTAGTGCACCGCTAGCGCCCGACCTATACCGCTCGCAGCTCCGGTGATGATGGCAACGCGGGGCTCAGGCACGCTGGGCTTTCAGCTCGTTTTCCGACTCGATGGCGAGCGGAGCTTCTGCCATGGGCTTGGCAGCGAACATGAGCACGCCCGAGATGAGGGTGCCGAGGGCGCCAACCCAGAGCGCGGCGGTTCCCGTGTTGGCTCCGGCAGCAACGGCGGTGAAGAGCGCGCCGCCGAGGACGATTCCGGGCTGGCTCATCGCGCCGATGAACGCCGTGCCGGTGGCGCGGCAGCTCACCGGATAGCACTCCGCCATGAAGTACTGAATAGCCGCGTACGGGCCAACGAGAAAGAAGAGGCCGGCGCCGAAGCTGGCGACGATGGTCACGGGGCTGTTAGCGAGGGGGCTCAACATGATGGTGAAGGCGACCGATGCGAGAATCCAGCCGCTGATGATGGTGCGCTTGCGGCCGATCTTGTCGCCGAGCCACCCGTGAAACACGTAGCCGAAGTAGGCCAGGGCGTTGATGACGATGAGCATCCAGAAGGCGTCGGAGAGTTCGACACCCTTGGCATTCTTGAGCACGGAGCTTCCCAAAATGCTGAAGATCATGATGCCCATGAAGTTGAAGATCCAGGCGAGCGAGAACACGATCGTGTTGCGGCGCAGCTTCGGCTCCCAGATGAGCTTGAGCGGCGTGGTCGAGGAATGCTCGACGCCATACGACCCGGCGAGCAGGTGAGCCTCTTCGGTGCGCCCGGCCTTCTCGAGGCGGGTGAGTTCACTATGCAGTTCGAACTGGGGAGTTTCTTTGAGCTTGCGCGCGATGGCCCACACGATGAGCGCGGCGGGGATGGTCGCCATCAGATATAGGGCGCGCCAGCCGAAGGTCGGAAGAAAGGCCAGGGCGAGCGCACTGGCGAGCAGAAAGCCGAGCGGCCAGCCGCCCTGAATGAAGGAGTAGCTCAGGCCAGGGCGCTTGCGCTTCTTCTCGTCTTCGGTGACCTGGTAAACCTCGTTCATGTAGGTCGCGTTGACGGCCTGCTCGGAGAACCCGAGACCGCCAAAGGATCGCACGATCACGAGCAAGCCACTGCTGAGGAAGGCCATTCCGGTGGGGATGATGGCGGTGAGACCGGAGACGATGGCCGTACCACCGACGGTGACCATCATGCCCTTGCGGCGTCCGAGGCGGTCGATGACCGGGCCGACGCCGAAGCACACGATCGCGGTGCCCACGGCGATCCAGGTGTTGATCGCGTAGGCTTCCGGCGCCGTCCACCCGAAGGATTCCTGCATGGCGGGAAGGAGAGTGCCGAACAGTCCGTAGTCGAAGACGGCAACGGTCCAGGCCAACAGCGCCAGAATCGTGGCGGTGCGGGTCTGCTTCACGGTGAAGGCGGGAAAACGACGTTTCTCATTGACGCTTGGCGCCGTGAGATCGAGGGTGGAGGATTTCAGTTTCATGCGGAGGGGACCTTTCGGGGGGAACGGGCGAGGAACGAATCTGCAATCTGGTCGAAGGTGTTCCAGCTGACGCCTTCGTAGGAGTTGAAATGCTCGATCAGGCGCTCGAGCATGAGGAGCACTTGCGGTCGTCCGGAGACGTCGGGGTGGATGGTCATGGTGAAGACGGCCTGATCCATTTCGCGGTAGACCCAGTCGAACTGGTCCTTCCACATCTGCTCGATATCGCGCGGGTTCACGAAACCGTGCGAGTTCGGTGCGGCCTTGATGAACATCATCGGCGGCAAGTCATCGAGGTACCAGTTGGCGGGGATCTCGACGAGGTCGGTCTCGATGCCGCGCACGAGCGGCTCCATCCAGGTCTGGGCGTCCTTGCCGTAGTCGATCTTCTTCCAGCTGTCACCAACACGCACGTAGTACGGCTCGAAGTCCTTGTGCATGAGCGAGTGGTCATATTTGATGCCGCGTTCGAGCAGAATTTCATTGGTCACCGAGGAGAACTCCCACCACGGGGCGACATACCCCGTGGGCCGACGGCCCGAAACGTTTTCGATCAGTTCGATGGAGCGGTCAAGGATGGCGGTCTCCTGCTCACGGGTCATGGCAATCGGGTTCTCGTGGGAGTACCCGTGCACACCAATCTCGTGGCCCGCAGAGACGATCATTCGGGTCAGCTCGGGAAACGTCTCGATTGAATGCCCCGGAACAAACCAGGTGGCGGGCAGGTCGTACTTGTCGAACAGGCGAATAAGCCTCGGCCCCCCGACCTCGCCGCTGAACATGCCGCGGGAAATATCGCACGGGGAGTCTTCACCGCCATAGGAGCCGAGCATTCCGGCGACGGCGTCGACGTCCACTCCAAATGCGATTTGAATATCTTTCTTCATGAATGTGCCTTTCGTGTGGAGTGAACGTACAGAGAATCGTAGGTTTTGTCTGGCGCTGGAGCGGCGCCGTGCACGGCGAAAGCTTGGGCAATGTCGTCGTGGTCGCGGCCGAGCAGCAGGAGCAGGCTGAGCAGAATCATCGACTGCGACGGCCGCAGGAGGCCAGACGGGATAGCCCCAGCCGCGACCAGGTCGCGCCCCCCGCCGGCACCATAAACCGGGATAACAGGGCCGGCGCTCACCCGTGTGCTTGTCACAACCACGGTTCCGTGAGCTGCGGCTTCGGCGACGGCGGAGCACAGGGCGGGGTTGGCATTGCCGCTGCCCGTCGCCTGCAGCACAATTCCGCCAGCCCCCGCAGCAACGGATGCCCGCAGCAAGACGCCGTCAGCCCCCGGGTAGGCAGAGATCACGTCGACTCGCAGGGCCTGGTCACGCGGGACGGCTGGGAGCGGAAGTGGCGGCATCCGCTCGTTCGAGCCGGTCATGACGACGTCACCGACGGCGGTCACGACACCCGCCGAGCCGAAATCGGGGTTGGTGAAGGCATCCAGGGCGAAGGTGTGCGCCTTACGCACGCCACGCGCCGAAAAGATTTCGCCGGCAAAGACGATGAGCGCTCCGAGGCCAGCCGCGTCGGGCGACCCGGCCACCGCGATTGCAGCGGCCAGATTGGCGGGACCGTCGGGATCGGCTGCGTCGGCGGATTTCTGGGCCCCGGTGAATACCACCGGGCTCAGATCGTTATGGGTGAGGTCGGCCAGATAGGCAGTCTCTTCCATGGTGTCGGTGCCGTGCGTGACGACGACGCCGCGCACGGTTGGATCGGCGAGGGCGATCTTGATCTGCCCGCAGATCGCGATCATGTCGTGGAGGGTCAGCAGGTACGACCCCTCACAGGCGACGTCAATGACCCGCATCGGATAGGCAAGCGGGGCGTCGAGGGCGTCGAGAATCTGCGATCCAGCGTCGGCGGCGACGGCCGCACCACCTTCGGCCGGGAAGGCTCGCGACGAGATCGTTCCCCCGGTCGCCAGCAGCACCACGTGGGTGCCGGCACGATCTGTCATGTTTTCTCCGAAAGTCGTTACCCAATCGATTGGGTTATTGGTGAAAAGAATATTTACCCAATGTTTCAGCCGACTGCACGCTTCGTTGCGGGTAAGTAACGTCTGCTACCCAATCGTTTGGGTAGCGAGGTGCTCAAACTATAGAATGGGATCAGCAGGCGCGTCAAGCTTCAGCTCGGGAATGGAAACTGGAGACAGCGACATGACAGACATCAGACCGGGGTCGGTCACCCTCAAAGACCTGGCCGCGGAACTTGGCCTGCATCCGTCAACAGTGTCGCGAATTCTGCACGGGGAATCCGACACGGCGCGGGGCGCCGCCGCACCGGCCACCGCCCAGCGCGTGCGGGATTTGGCTAAGAAGGTGGGGTACTCCCCCGATCCCCAGGCCGCCAGCCTGCGCACCCGGCGCACGCACCTTCTGGGCGTGATCGTTCCGCGGCTCTCCGACCTCGTTCTGGCCGTTATGTATGAGGGAATCGAGGAAGCGGCAGACGACGCCAACTACTCCACCTTCGTCATGAACTCCCGCGACGATACGGCAATGCAGCGGCGCAAGGTGGAGGTGATGCTGTCGCGGCGGGTGGACGGCCTGATCATCGGAGACGCGCACCTCGATGGAAACATTCTCGACGAGCTCACCGCACGCCAGGTGCCCTTCGTGCTCATGAACCGTGCGATTGCCGGATTCACCTCGGCGACCTGCGACGACACCCTCGGCGGCGCACTGGTGGCCCAGCACCTGTGGGACCGAGGCCACCGAGTTGTCTCCGTCATCGCCGGTGAGAAATATGCCAGCACCGCGGTCGATCGAACCAGCGGTTTCGTCTCACGTTTTCGCGCTCTGGGCGGGGCGATTCCCGAGAGCGCGATTGTCTGGGCTCCCTTTGACACGATGGGCGGTCGGACCGCGGCCGACACCATTCTGCGCAACACCTCTCGTCGACCCAGCGCGATCTTTGCGGTCAACGACTTCGCCGCCATCGGCGCCATGGGCGCGGCGAATTCTCTTGGTCTGGTGGTCGGCAGGGATTTGGCGATTGTGGGATTCAACGACACGTCGCTGGCTGCGCAACTGCCCATCGCGCTGTCGTCGGTGAGGTCACCGATGCTCGACATTGGCCGGGAGGCAGTGAAACTGCTCCTCGGCGTACTCAATGCCGACCGGGTGGAGTCGGTTCGACTTGCCCCCACCTTGTGTGTGCGCGCCAGCAGCGATTTTGAGCGGACTGCGACGTAGGGACGGCCGCTCGCATTCCTGGGCGCTGCACCGGTGCTGGCGGCGGGTCGGCATCCGCTGGGGCTGGTCGTTCTGATCGGTAAACTGAGATCGGCTGGCAGCGACGCCTCGTGACGGCAACGATCGGCCGGTCAAAGCGTTTCATGGGGGTTCAATGGTGTCTGCGGCAATTTCGAGCTCGCGAGTGGCCGGGGGCGCGATCGTCGCGACCCGACATCGGAGGGTCGCGTAGCGGCACCCGCGTGCCGCGCCCAGGTCGCCGCACGGCCGCTATTGCCCACCGGTATGCTCGGGGGATATGAGATCACGGTTTCCGCGCAAGGTCTTTGAGGTGGGCGACGAGCCCGATCCGCGCTTCAGCCTCGCCAACGAGCGCACCTTTCTGGCCTGGATTCGAACGTCCCTCGCGCTGCTGCTCGCCGGCGTTGCGCTGGAAGCGCTGGATGCTCCGATTCAGGCCGAGATCCGCCTCGCCTCCGCGCTCATCTTCATCGCCCTCGGTCTGGTGTCGATCGTGCACGCCTGGTGGTCGTGGGCCGCAACCGAGCGGTCCATGCGGCTGATGCAGCCGCTGCCCGGCCTTGCCGTCGGAGCCATCATCACCAGTGGCGCGGCCATCGCCATCGTCGGCATCATCGTCGGGAGCCTGCTGGTGTGAGCGGGATGCGAATTTTCGAGTCGGGGCTTCAGCCGGAGCGCACGCTTCTAGCGTGGCGACGCACCTGCCTCGTGCTCGCGCTGGGAGTCGCCGTCTCGATTCGATTCGGTGCCGTCACCGACCCGCTGCTGGCACTGCTTATTGGCGTGCCCGCTCTCGCGCTCGTCGGCGCTGCCTATGCGCTCACCTCGATTCGCTACCACCGGGCCACACGGGCCCTGGTGGACAACCCGACCGCGGCCATCAGCGGGGGCAAGGCCGTGGCCGCGGTGACGCTCACCGCCCTACTCATCGGGCTCGCTGCGCTCGTCTTCGTCGTCTCCCAGTCGGCGGTGCTGGCGGGCTGGGGCTAGATATCGACGAACTCGTGCGTCGCGCCTACTCGGATGCGGGGAGGACCGCCACCACGTCGATCTCGACCAGAATGTTGGCCAACTGGGAGCCGACCGTGGTGCGCACCGGGAACGGCGCGGTGAAGAACTCCTTGTAGGCCTCATTGAACTCGGCGAAGTCCTCGTTGAGGTGCTGCAGGTGCGCGGTGACCTTGACGGAGTCGTCGAGGGTGAGTCCGCGCTCGGCGAGCACAGCGGAGATGTTGCGCAGCACCTGGCGGGTCTGCTCACCGACCGTGGCTGCCTTCTCGCCGGTCTCGGGGTTCTGCGGGCCAAAACCGGCACTGTAGAAGAACCCGTTGGCTACGATGCCCTGGCTGTAGGGGCCAGCCGGCTGGGGAGCGTTGGCGGTTCTGATGGCGATTTTCGTCATGGTGTTCCTTTCGTGGTGGGCGCGCGCCACGACAACGGCGCGACACCCGTGATCATCCAAGCTCGCGAGAAATGAGCTCGGCAGTCTGTTGCATCAAGGGCAGGTGAGTTTTGAGTTGGGGCAGGTTTTGCACCATGCGGATAGCGGTCACCGACAAGGCACCGACGACACCCATCGACGAGTGGATGGGGACGGCAACACAGTTGACGAAGTCCTCGAACTCCCGGTCGTCGGCCGCCCACCGCTGCTTCTTGACGATCTCGAGCTCGCGGTCGAGCGCGTCTCGAGAGGTGATGGTGTGCTCGGTGAATTTCTCCCAGGTCGACCCGGCCAGTACCGCGTTGCGGCCGCCCTCGTCGAGATCGGCCAGGATGGCCTTGCCGACGCCGCTGCAATAGGGCAGCACGGCTTTGCCGATGCGCGAATACATGCGCACACCGTTGGGATCTTCGACCTTGTCGACGTAAACGATGCTGCTCTCCATGAGCGCGGCCAGGTGCACGGTATTGCCGACCACCTTGTGCAGGCGACGGATATGGTCGTGCGCTGCCTCTCTCAGGTCGAGGTTGTCGAAGGCCAGTTTGGAGAGCGAGATGAGGTGCAGGCCCAGGGTGTACTGGCCCGACTTGCGTCGGTGCACGTAGCCCACCTCTTCGAGTGATTGCAGCTCGCGGAACATGGTGGAGCGGTGCAGCTCGAACATTTGCGACAGCTCCACGACCGTCTTCGGCCCCTCCGCGATGGAGTCGATGATGAGCGCGGCGCGACGAACGCTTTTCGACATGTGACTACTTTCTCGTCTGAGGACCGAACCGGTTGATGCAAATACTGCAACACTGCGACGTTATCGCCCTATCGGGACCCGTCGTAATCCCCGACCGGCCAATTCGGAGGTGAGCTGGCCGTCGCGCAGCACCGGCCGGCCGGCGACGAAGACATCGTCGATGCCGGTGGCCAGCGCGAACGGCGCTTCGTAGGTGGCATGATCGGCCACCGCGGCCCCGTCGACGACAATGATGTCGGCGATCTGCCCGGGTGCCAACCGCCCGCGCTCACCGAGTTCGAAGGTGTCGACCGGCCGGGTGGCGAGGTGCGCCACGGCCGCGGTCCAGGTGTAGAAGCCGTGTTCACGCACGAATTCGCGCAGGTAGCGGGCGAAGGTTCCGTGGGCCCGCGGATGCGGGTGCGCACCCACAAAGATGCCGTCCGACCCGCCGACGTGCCGCTCGTGCGAGAGGATGCGACCCAGCTCCTCGACCGGACGGGCGTAGCGCACAGCCATGATGGCGTTCACTTCAAGCCGCGAGGCCAGGAGCAGGTCGAGCGCGAAGTCGATCGTGTCGACGCCTGCCCGCGCGGCTCCCTCAGCGATCGTGAGGCCGTGCGCCCAGGCGTATTCGGGCGCCCGGATGTGGCCGAGGGTAATCATGGTGGGCCAGTCCGGCCCGAGACTCGGCTTCTGGTCGATCTGCGGGAACCACTCCCGGCGGAGCGCCTCGCGCGCTTCGGGCCGGGCCAGCTCGAGCAGAATCTCGTGCACCGGGCGAATCGCCAATTCCGGCGGCAACAGCGGCATGGCCAGCAGCGTGCATCCGCGGGTATAGGGGTACGCGTCAAAAGTGGTGTCGATGCCGGCGCCCCGCAACCGATCCAGCAGGGGAAGGAGCGTGTCGGCTTCGGCGTGAAAGTGCGAGATGTGGGTGCGCACCCCCGAGTGCCGGCTAATCGCGGCGATCTCGTCGACTCCGGCGGCCGAATTGGCCTCATAGCCGCCGCGCATATGGGTGACATACACCGCGCCGACGGCCGCGACCGGCTCGCACAGGGCAGCCAGTTCGGCGGTGTCCGAGTAGATCCCCGGCACGTAGTCGAGCCCGCTCGACAGGCCGATAGCGCCGTCACGCAGCCCCCCGGTGACGAGGTCGCGCATGCGGCCCAGCTGCTCCGGGGTGGCGGGCTCGGTACTGCGCGCCATCACCTCGTGCCGCACGGTTCCTGCCGGCACGAGGTAGGCCACGTTCAGCCGGGTGGTGTGATCGTAGGTGGCGAGCAGGTGGGCAACGCGCGGGCCCCGATAGGTCGGGTGCTCGCCGTTAATCGCGGCGAAGTACTCCGACGCGTAGGCGCCGTCTCCGGGCGCGTAGGAGATGCCGTCCTGGCCGCCGATGATGGTCGTCACGCCCTGGCGCAGCAGCGCGAGCTGCACCGCTGGATCGAAGACCTTGCCGTCGCCGTGCGAGTGAGCGTCGACGAAACCGGGCAGCACGAGCCGGCCGGTGCAGTCCACATCTATGTCTCCGGGCTCGGCCGGGACCTCGCCGACGGCTTCGATGCGGTCGCCGCGCATCGCGAGGTCGCCGCGGTACGGCTCCGTCGCGCTGCCGTCGACGATCGTGCCGTTACGCAGCACCAGTCGGGTCATGTCAGGGCTCCAGTCGTTTGCCGGTCTCGGGGTCAAACAGGTGAACGGCGTCGCTGGCGAAGGTGATGCGGCATCCGCTATTGGTCGTGAACTGCTCTTCACCGGCGATGCGGGCGTAGTGCAGGCCGCGGCTGGCACCGACCCCCACGTCGACGGTGGCACCGACCGGCCCGGTCTTGACGCCCACGATGGTTTCGGCACCGAGGTGTTCCACCACAAGGGTGTGCGCCTCGATCGAGAGCAGGTCGCCGCTTGGCGAATCGAGCCCGATCTTCTCGGCCCGCACCCCCAGCGACACCGTCTGCAACCCCAGCGCCACAACGGATGCCGCCCAGCCGGCGGAATTTAGCACCGGCACATCGCCGACATAGAGCAGTCCGTCGCGCACCGTCGCCGCGAAGATGTTCATCGGCGGGGAGCCGATGAACCGGGCGACGAATTCGTTGGCGGGAGCGCTGTAGATCTCGGCGGGGGTGCCGTATTGCTGCACGACGCCCTCGTTCATGACGATGATACGGGTGCCCATGGTCATCGCCTCGACCTGGTCGTGGGTGACGTAGACGAAGGTTTTCTGCACGCGCGCGTGCAGGGCCGAAATTTCGGCGCGCATCTGCATGCGCAGTTTGGCGTCGAGGTTCGACAGTGGTTCGTCGAACAGGTAGATCGCGGGTTCGCGAATGATCGAGCGGGCAACGGCCACCCGCTGACGCTGGCCGCCGGAGAGTGCTTTCGGGCGGCGTTCGAGGTAGTCGGTGAGTTCGAGCATCTCGGCGGTGCGCTCGATCTTGGCCTTGATGTCGGGGCGCTTCAGTAGCCGTGACCGCATCAACGCGCCCCAGAACGGCAGGTGGTGCCACCAGCGAAAGTTGTCCATGATGAGCGGAAATGCGATGTTTGCCCGCACGGTCATGTGCGGGTACAGCGCGTAAGACTGGAACACGAACGCGATATTGCGCTGCTTCGGGGTGAGGGCGTTCACAACGTCGTCGCCGAATTTCAGGGTGCCGGAGCTGATGTCGGTGAGCCCGGCGACCATGCGCAGCATGGTGGATTTGCCGCAGCCCGACGGGCCGAGCAGAACCAGGAATTCCTTGTCGTCGACCGTGGCGCTGAAGTCGCTGATGACAGTGTTGGCGCCATAGCTCTTGGACAGGGCGTCAAATGTGAGCGATGCCATCGGGTTCAGCCTTTCACAGAGCCGGCGGTGAGACCGGCGACGATCTTGCGTTGCATTAGAAGGAAAAAGATGGCTGCGGGAATCGTGAAGACGATCGCCCCGCTGAAGACCATGTCGAGCGGCGTGGTGAATTCGCCGATGAAGGAGGCGAGCCCGGTGGAGGCGACCCAATTCGCGGTGTCGTGAATGAAGGTGGTCGCGAACAGGTATTCATTCCAGCCGTCGAAGAAGGTGATGACGGCTGCCGCCGCGAGGGAGGGCGCAATCAGCGGGATGAACATGACCTGCAGAATCGTGAGGGCGTTGCAGCCGTCGACCCGCGCAGATTCTTCGATCTCGTAGGGCACCGTGTCCATCGCCGATTTAAGCAGGAACACCGCGACCGGCATGGCGAAGGCCGTGTTCACGAGCACGAGCCCGTAGAGCTCGTTGAGCAGCCCGAGGGTCATGAACATGGAATAGAGGGGAACGATGAGCAGGGCTTCGGGCAACATCTGGGTGGCGAAGAAGCCGAAGGTCATCAGGCCCTTGCCGACGAACTTGTAGCGGGAGAGCGCGTAGGCGGCCAGGCAGGCCAGCAGCAGACTCAGCAGTGTGGTTCCCCCGGCCACCAGGGCGGAGTTGCCGAGCCAGCGCAAAAAGGGCGAGTCGCTCACGAGCACCTGGAAGATGTTCAGCGTGCGGCTGAAGTCGGGGATTATGCGCTGGTTGTTGGAGTAGAGATCGCCGACCGGCGTCATGGCCGTGTTGATCATCCAGAACACGGGGAAGCCCGCGAGGATGACGAGCACGAGGGCGAGCAGACTGCGCACCCCGATGCTGAGATTGCGCCTGCCGATCATGATTCGATCCCGTTCGCTTTGGTCGCGCGTTGTTCGACGAAGAAGTAGACGACGGTGACGATGAGCGAGAGCAGCAGCCCCAGCACGCCGGCCGCCGCGGCCAGTCCCAGGTTTCCGTTATTGAAGGCCTGGCGGTACACGTTAATGACGATCGTCGTCGTCGCGTCGACCGGGCCTCCTCCGGTGAGCAGCCAGATGATCTCAAAGCGACGGAACGACCAGATCGTCATGAGCAGGGCGACGACGCGCATGGTGGGCGCAATCTGCGGCAGGACGATCTGTTTGAAGGTGGTGAAGGCATCCGCCCCGTCGACCCGGGTGGCTTCGTAGAGTTCCTCGGGAACGGACTGCAGGGCAGCGAGCACGATGAGCATGACGAAGGGTGCGAGCTTCCAGACCGTGGCGATGACCACGGCCAGCATGCCGTAATTGGGGTCGATGAGCCAGCCGACCTGACCGAGGCCGAGCCCCTGGGTGACGTCGCCGGCGATGCCGTTGGTGTCGTTGTAAATCCAGCGAAAGACCAGTGCGAGGGCAACGGTCGGCACAGCCCAGGGCAGCACCATGATGGTGCGGGCGATCGCGCGGCCGGGCAGAAACCCATTGATGACGAGCGCAGAGGCCGTGCCGAGAACGAGGCAGCCGATCACGGTCGCCGCCGTGTAGATGAGCGTCGTGTAGACGCTCTTCATGAAGGCACCGCTCGTGATGAGAGCGGTGTAGTTGTCGAAGCCCACGTAAGAACCGGCCGAGGGGTTGAGCAGTTTGCTGTTCGTGAAGCTGAGGTTCACCCCGGTCAGCAGCGGGAACGCCGTGAAGAAGAGCAGGTAGAGCACGGCGGGGCCGATGAAGATGTAGGGCGCCGAGCGCACGCGTTTCTTGGTACGAGCGGGCCGCGCCTGGGGCATTACGGAGACCATGCGACTCCTCGAAAAGTCGGGTGGAGAGCGACCCTGCTCGGGTGCGGCGGCTAAAAGCCACCACACCCGAGCAGGCTGTTTTACTGGGTAAGTGCTTCAGCCTGTTTCTGGGCTTCGGCGAGCGCTTCTTCAGCGGAGATGCCCTCGGTGAGCACGCGTTCGATCTGCGTGAGCACGATCGTGCGAATGGCCGCGGTGTCGGCCTCGAATCCGGCGATGATGACGCTGCTGGCGTCGTTGACCTGCTCGTGGAACGCGGCAACCCAGGGGTTGGCGCCCAGCAGTTCGTCGGAGGCGGCAACCTCGGTGGCGATGGCCGACGGGAAGAGCGTATCGGCGAGGCCCTGCTGGGCGTCGTCGGTGAGCATCCACTTGATAAAGTCTTTGGCCGCGTCCTTGTTCTTGGAGTTGGCGTTGACACCGATGGAGAAGCCGGCGTAGGCCGAGCCGCCCTCGGGGAAGGGCAGCACGGCGGAACCGATCTTGTCGGCCGGAACCGCGTCGCCGACCAGGGTCATGACGGCCGAGGAGTTGTCGATGGCCATTCCCAGTTCGCCGGCTGCGAAAGCCGAGCGGTAGGTGGAGGCGTCCTGGCCCTTGCCGAAGCCCGAGGAGTCGTAGACCGACTTGAAGGCCTCGACCGCTTCGATGTTCTCGTCGGAGTCGATGGTGAGCTTCTCACCGTCTGACCACTCGCCGCCGTAGCCGAATTCCCAGTTGGACTGGTCGGTCCACCACGGGGTTTCCTCGTTCATCTGGTGGCGAACCGAGAAGCCGGTCTTGCCGGTGGTTTCGGTGATTGTGGCCGCAGCGGTGATCAGTTCGTCGACGGTGGTGGGTGCTTCGACACCGGCAGCGGCGAGGATGTCGGTGTTCCAGAACAGGGAGTAGGGAACGACCTCCCAGACCAGGCCGAGCTGGCTGCCATCGACGACGTAGTTGTCGTTGATGTTGCGCAACTCGGTTGCTTCGCTGACGACATCGTCGAGCGGTTCGAGCAGGCCGGCATCGGCCAGCTGGGGAAAGTAGGCGTCGGGGATGACGAACACGTCGGGGCCGGCGCCGGCGCCGAACTGCGTGCTCAGAGTCTTCTCGTAGTCGGCGCGAGCGATCTCGACCTTTTCGAGCGTCACATCGGGGTTGTCGGCCGTGTAGCCGTTGATCGTGTCGAACAGTGCGTCACCGCGGGTGGGCTCCAGAAACTGCCAGGTGGCCACGGATAACGTGCCAGCGGCCGCGGCAGTGTTGGCGGCTTCATCGCCACCGCCTGCACAGCCCGAGAGTGCGAGTGCGGCGACCGCTATGACGGCGACCGGGACTGTCTTAAGAACTTTCACGTTTCCTCCTAGTGCAAATGACGCTTGTGCATATGTTGCAACGCATGTTGCAGATGATGTGAATTCAGTATTGTGCAGCCCGAAGTCGGGCGGAAGAGCGGCATGTTGCGGGTTTGTAACATTTGCACGCCATTGTGCGTATATTGCACACTATTTAGAAGTAGGTGCGAACCAGACCCACCACGAGGTCGGACTCCCAGTTCTGCACGACGGGGATACAGCGCCACTTGTCGAACGCGGTGCACGGGTGCGACAACCCGAGCGTCACGACCGAGCCGATCGCGAGCTCCTGCGCCGGGGCCAGCCTCAGAAAACTGTGCTGGTCATTCATCGCGCTGACCGAGGCCCCGGTCAGCGGCGTTGCGGCCGCGCCGAGGTCGATCGCGCGGGTCTGGGGAATGGGAAGCCCCTCGTCGTAGGGAAAGTCGCGCTTGCCAGCGTCGAGCAGGGCAAGCTGCGGTTCCGGGCGCGACAGCACCCGGGCGAGGCCGCGCATGGCCGGTCGCAGCACGTGCGCCGGGTCGGCGTCGCCCAGCCGCGACGCGTCGAGCGGGGAGATTCCCCGATAGAAGCCGTCATCGTGGGTGAGATAGGCACCGGAGCGCAGCACATAGCGAGTGTTCGGCACGGGGTTGTCGATGGGGCCGAAGACTTCATCGACGAGGTCAAAGTAGGCGCTGCCGCCGGCCGTGAGAATGACCTCCTGGTCGTCATAGTCATCGGCCAGGCTCGTGTGCAGTTCGAGCATTGCTTCGAGATAGTCGCGCACCGCGGCGAGTCCCTGCTCGTTGCGGTCATGGGCAAGACAGCCCTCGTAACCCGCAACGCCGGCCAGACGCAGCACCGACGACCGACGGATGCGTTCAGCTACGCCCCGCGCGTCGGCCAGCGTGCGCGCCCCCGTGCGTCCGCCATCGGCGCCAAGCTCAACGCAGACATTGATCGGTCGTGCGAGTTCGACGCCGTCGAGCGCGCGCTCCATGACCTCGACGGTGTCGACGGAATCTGCCCAGCAGCTGAACGAGAAGCTCGGGTCGGCGAGCTGGGCGGCCACGAAACGCAAGGCGCGGGCATCCGTCAGCGCGTTGGCGAGCATGATCGATTCGAAGCCGAAGTCGCGGGCCACTCGCACCTGGCCGGCCGTGGCGAGGGTGATGCCGAAGGAGCCGGTGTCGATCTGGCGCCGCCAGAGGTCGGGTGCCATGGTGGTCTTGCCGTGGGGCATGAGCGAGAAGCCGTGGCGCGCAGTCCAGTCGGCCATGACGCCGAGGTTGTGGGCAAGGGCGTCGTCGCTGAGCACGAGAAGCGGGGTCCAGAACTCGGACAGCGTCGGGCGTGTGGCCAGGAACTGTTCTACGGTGAGGCCGGCCGCGCGAGCCGGGAGGCCCTTGTCGCGGGGCGACAGCTGGTTGTTGTCTACTCTGATTTCTGCACCGTACCGATCGAATTGTTGCATGTCGTGCACATGCAGTTGCAATTTCTGTTATCGATTATCTAATCAGAAGCGTCGCCAACTTGCGAGCATGTTGCAGCATTTGCAACAGTGTTGCAATATATGCTCAGATAGTCAACTATGGAGCCATGAGCCAGACTGTGATCACCATTGGCGAGACCATGGTGCTCGTCACGCCCGTTGAGGCCGAGCCATTGGAGACCGCGAGCGCGTTTCGCCTCGATGTCGGCGGTGCCGAGTCGAACGTGGCGTCACACCTGTGCAATCTGGGCACCCCCACCGCGTGGGTGAGCCAGCTCGGCGACGACGCCCTCGGGCGGCGGGTCGAACGGCTGCTGCGTGAACGCCAGGTCGACACCGGCTGGGTGCGCCGGGTCGCGTCAGCGCCCACGGGCGCGTATTTCAAGGACCCCGGTAACGGCGTGCAATACTTTCGCGCCGGCTCTGCGGCGTCACTCATGAATGCTGTGACTGTCGCTGAGGTTCCCCTCGAAAGCGCTCGGCTCGTGCACCTGTCCGGCATTACCGAGGCACTGTCGGCGAGCTGTGCCGAGCTGGTTACCACCGTCATCGCTCGGGTTGCCGCCGCGCCAACGCTGCTGAGCTTCGACGTGAACTATCGCGGCGCCCTGTGGAGCGTGACTGATGCTGCTCCCGCGCTCGCACACTCAGCCGGCGGCGCCGACATTGTTTTCGTGGGCCTCGACGAAGCTCACACCCTCTGGGACACGCGCACTCCCGACGACGTTCGGACAAAGTTGGCCCACGTGCCGTACCTGATCGTGAAAGACGGTGACGTCGGCGCGACCGAGTACTCCCCCGCGGGAACCGTGTTCGTTCCGGCTACTCCGACGGCCGTCGTCGAGGCGGTCGGGGCCGGTGACGCCTTCGCCGCCGGGTACCTGCACGCCTTCTTACAGGGCCAGGGCAGCGCCGAGCGCCTGCAGGCCGGGCATGACCGTGCCGTGCTGGTTTTGCAATCGACGAGTGACTTTCTGCACATCCACTGACCGCTTTTGAGAGGCACACATGACCGCACTATCGAATGAATCGCTCAGCCCCCTGCTCGATGGCCAGCCGTTGATGGCCATCCTGCGCGGCTTCGGCGTTGCGCGCAGCCTGGAGTTGGCACGCCAGGCCTGGGATCTCGGCATCGACTGCGTCGAGCTGCCGATTCAGTCCAGCCGCGACATCGACGCGCTTCGTGCCGTGGTGGCGGCCGGGGCAGACCGCGGCAAATCGGTCGGGGCCGGAACGGTCGTGACGCTCGAACATGTGCGCCAGGCTCACGAAGCTGGGGCTGCCTTCACGGTGAGCCCCGGCTACGACCCGGTTATTGTGCGTGCCTCGTTCGATGCCGGCATGCCGCCCCTGCCGGGCGTGGCCACCGCTTCGGAGGTGCAGGCCGCCCTCGCCTCTGGCCTGACCTGGCTCAAGGCTTTTCCGGCCAGCCTGCTCGGGCCGACCTGGTTCACCGCCATGGCCGGTCCGTTTCCGCAAGCCAAATTCGTAGCGACCGGCGGCATGGACGCCGCAAACGCGTCACTCTTTCTCGCCAACGGCGTGCGCACCGTGGCCGTGGGCTCGGCCCTCGGCGACCCAGCCCAGCTGGAGCTGCTCGCCGCCATCGCCCATGCTTGACTACCTGCAGGCCAAGCTCGCCTACGAGGTGGACGTGCTCGATGCCGCCGCGGGGCTGGACTCGGGGGAATTCATTCTCGTGGACACGCGCATGCGGGCATCGTGGGACCACGGGCATGCCCTGGGCGCGATTCGCCTGCGGGATGACATTCCGGCGGGGCGCACCGTGGTCGTGTACGGCTGGGGTCCGGGCTGTAACGGCGCCACCAGAGCGGCCGTTGCGCTCATCGCGCAGGGCCATTCGGTGCGGGAAATGATCGGTGGCTTCGAGTACTGGTACCGTTCAGGCCTCGCCGTCGAAACCGCCACCGGCATCGTGCGTCCGCCGGTGGATCCGTTGGTCGGGGCCTCGGGCGAGTCGCTGTAACTTTCGGGCTCGGAAGTGACGAACGGCGGCGGGAGGGGCCGCTCCGAGGTCAGCGCTCTGGCTGAGACCGGCTTTGTGGGGGCACCGCTCGGGTTTGCCGCACTGCTGATGATTCTGGCCGGGGCCGCGGTGGTCGTGAGCCGTCGCCGGAACGTTGCGTAGGGCATCCGCTTGTAGCAACTGACAAAGCGGCCGTCACCACGTTGTATCAACGGGTGGCGGCCGCCTTATTGCGGGCTCGGCGGGGTTAGGCGGGCCGGGCTGCGCGCCAGTGCGTGATTTCGGCCAGCAGCTCGGCCCGGCGATCGTCGTCGATGAAGGCAGCACGCACGCCGTTGCGCGCGAGCACGGCGAGCTGGTCGACGGTGAGGTTGAAGGTGCGCGTGATCGCCGCAAACGTGTCGTCGAGGTAGCCGCCGAAGTAGGCCGGGTCGTCCGAATTGATCGTGACGAGCAAACCACGCTCCAGCATGGCCGGCAGCGGGTGATCGGCCAGCGTGTCCACGACACGCAGACGCACGTTGGAGAGCGGGCAGACCGTGAGCGGAATGGCATTCTGCACCAGGTAGTCCACGAGCAGCGGATCCTCCAGGCTGCGAATTCCATGGTCAACGCGCGATACCTGCAGCCGTTGCAGGGCCTGCCACACGTACTCGGGCGGGCCCTCCTCACCGGCGTGGGCAACACACTTGAGCCCGTGCGCGCGGGCCAGGTCGAAGACCTCGACGAAATCGATCGGCGGGTGCCCGACCTCCGCCGAGTCGAGCCCGATTCCGATGATGGGTGCGTTCATGGCGATCAGCTGGGTAAGAGTGTCGAGCGCCTCGGCGGCAGGCTGATCGCGCAGAAATGTGATGATGAGCGCCGACGACAGGCCGAACTGCGCCTGGCTGTCACGCAGGGCCCCCGCCACGCCGTTTACGCAGGCAGCGAGGGAAACACCGCGCACGGTGTGCGCCTGCGGGTCCAGAAAGATTTCCGCATGGCGCACGCCGGCTGCGCTCGCACGACGCAGGTAGGCGCGGGTGAGGTCGGCAAAGTCCTGCGCGGTTTGCAGCACGGCCATATTGGCGTAGTAGAGCGTGAGAAAGGACTGCAGGTCAGTGAACTCGTATCGACTCTTCAGATCGGCGATGTCCCTGTAAGGCAGCGTCACATTGTTGCGGGCAGCCAACTCGAAGATGAGTTCCGGCTCGAGGGTTCCCTCAATGTGTAGGTGTAGTTCAACGGATGGCAGGTGGGTTGAGGGCATGAGCGGGGTGCTTTCACGTTGAGCGAACGGCTTGCGTTGACAGGTTTCGGTATTACTCAGGCGAGTATACGTTTGGCTCGCTGAACTGTTGCGGCGTCGGGAACGCGAGCAACACCCTGCCGGGGTCGCCGAATCGACGGCTCCGAACAGGCCGCGCGCGGGTGGCGTGGGGCTACTGACCCGAGATCGTGAGGGTCGCGCGCGGGCGCGTGGCCTCGATGAGCTCGGCGTTCTTTCCGTCGACGGACTCGGCCCAGGCCAGCGCGGCCTCGGGGCTGCGTCCGTGGCGCTCGTGCCGGTCGACCAGGCGGCGGAGACGCTCGTTGTCGCTGGTCTCACAGAACCAGGATTCGGCGAGGAGCGAGTCGATCTGCACCCACGGCTCGGTGTCGGCGAGCAGGTAGTTGCCCTCCACCATGACCACACGAGCGCTCGGCAGCACGGCGATCTCGGCAGCGATTCCCTCGTCGACGTTGCGATTAAAGCTTGGCGCATAGACCGTGTGGTCGTACTCGGTGAGGAGGCGACGGAGCAAGGCGACGAATCCCCAGCCGTCGAAGGTGTCGATCGCGCCCTTGCGATCGTGCCGGCCGAGGCGGTCGAGGGTGGAGTTGGCGAGGTGGAAACCGTCCATGGGGAGGTGCACGGCGACATCCGTGCTGCCGAGCAGATCGTTCACCGTCGCGGCGACCTGCATCGCGAGGGTAGTCTTGCCGGCGCCGGGGCTGCCGGCAATCCCGACCAGAATGCGCCCGTGCTCGGGCAGAAGATCGATGACCCGGCGGGCGAGGTCGGTCAGTTGAGCGGATGCTGTGGGCTCGAGGCCGCGGTTCGACATGAGTTGACTATAGGGGGCGGCGGGAGCGCGAGCTGTTCAACACGCGTTAGCTGCTGGGCGGGGGCGCTGACGGGGGGGGCTGCGGCGGCTGCGGGCGGGACGGGGCGCTGCGAGCGCTGACTGTGGCGGTGGGGGGTCAGGAGCCGGTGGGGGGCCAGATACCGTCGCATCCGCTTTGCGCACAGGCGAATTGCCAGGTCTCGCCGTCGGGCACGATTTGCATGGGCATGAGGCAGCGCGGGCAGTTGGGGGCACGCACCTCGGTCGGTACAGCGCTGGCCAGCTCGGCCTCGGAGTACGGCGGACCAAAGTACAGCTGCGGGCACGCGAAGTTGGCGCAACCGTAGTCGTAACCCGTGCCGTGCCAAGTGACTTCCAGGGGATCGCCGCACTGCGGGCAGAGGCGCGGCTGATCGACGTCTTTCTTCTCGAAGACCCATGCGACGTTATCGTCCATGCGCTGAGAATAGTCCCGCTGGCCGGGGTGTGGTGGGCATTTGACGATTTGTGGAAAATCGGGCGACTCGTACTCGGAGCCTCGTGTATAACTGCGGAGAATTTACCATCCGGCGCCGAAGACCATTGGAGGTGACCCGGTTTTCCGGGGTCGGGGCCGCTATCTCCGCAGTTACGAACGGGACGCCCAACGGCCGGGCTAGAGCCAGGTGCGGCCGGCGTCGGTGGAACGGAGGGTGGCGTCGCCGATCCAGAGCCAGAGCGTGTCATCGGCGGCGGCGACGGCGACGTTGCCGGCCAGGGCGGCGGGAGTTTGCTCGGTCGGGTAACAGCCGGTGACCGTGGGCGTGAGATCGGCGGTGAGGGCGACGAGGTTCACACCGATGCAGTCGGTGGCTGTGGTTGTGCCGGTGGTGGTCGCGACGGCCAGGTAGCCGGTGGACGTGGCAGTGACGGTGACTATTCCGGCGACGGTTACCGGCGGCGACCAGGTGGTGGCGGCATCCGTTGTGGCGAACAAGCGGCCGTCGGCGCAGAGCACGGCTGCCGAGTCCGCGTCGCTGCTGGGCGCGAGGGACACAACCGCATCGCACGGGGCTGGCTGGAATCCCGCTGGCCCGTGCAGTTCGGAGCGGTCGGCCGGGTCGACAAACCACATGGTGTCGAGCTCGTCTTCGGAAGATGAGTAGTTATCGCCCGCAACGAAGGTGCGCACGACCTGGGGCGAGCAGTCTTCTTCGGCGAATCCAACGAACTGGGCGACCGACTCGTTGGTTGCGTCGATGCTCTGCAATGCGGTCACCTCGGTGGGACCGTTCGCGTCGGTCGCGGTCCAGGAGGCACCACCGTCGGTGCTGACGGCGGGCTCGGCGAGCGGGTCAGGGCAGGTGCCAGTGACGGCCCGCCAGGCGATGGTCGACGACACAGCAGAGAGAATGCGCGTGAGCGGCACGGGGCTGACGCTGGCGGCCACCGAGCCGGTCGGGCTGGGAACGGGAGTGGCGGTGGGAACAAGCGCAGCGGGCGGCGGGGAGTCGGGGAGGCTGGTCTCGGCCCGGGTCGAGGTGAGAGCGGTGGCGACAAGATAGATGTCAGCCAGGAGGAACAACCCGACGGCGAGATAAACCCAGAGGCGACGACGCGAGGAATCGCGCGGGCTCGTGCGGTGAAAACGGCGCATATCAGCTCTGCCGCAGGGCGGGGGCCAGAGCCGCCGCGATCGTCGTGACCGAGTCGTCGATGATGGCGGCGACTCGGGTGTACACCACCACCGACTGCCGGAATGGGTCATCGATATCGTCGAGGGTGGCGGGAGTCGGCGACGGGTGCAGGCCGCGCGTCGCGGCGATAGAGGCCACGAATGCCGAGAAAGCGGATGCCGCCGGCTGGGTCGCCGAAGCGGGTTGCGGCGCAGCCTCAAACGGTTGCCGATCCTGTTGAGACACGACCGGCAGAGGGGACTCGGCGGTGGCGGCCGAGGTCGGTACATCCGCTCGCCGGGCCCAGGTTGGGGAACCGGGCCCAGGTTCTAAACTGGGCCCGGTTTCCGGGCCCGGAATGGAAGAAGAAGGAGGGTCGGAGGGGGCTTCCACGGCGGAAACCAGACGGGCGAACTGGTTCAGAGTGAAGGTGTACCGGGTGGCCTTGGGGAGCAGCGTGACGACCTCACGGCGGTGGTCCCGGGTAGCCGTGAGAATGAGGTCGGCCTCGCCAACGAGCTGCTCGGTGACCTGCCGGGCCGCATGCTCGGTGTCATGGGCGCCGTGCTTGAGCGAGAGCGCGGCCGCCTCGGCCGTCATGGGGCTCGCCACCATGGCTCGGGTGCCGGCGCTGTGCACCTCGACCAGAAGGCCGAGCGCGTCACAACGAGCTCGCAACAACTGCTCAGCGAGCGGAGAGCGGCAAATGTTGCCCGTGCAGACCAGAAGAATGCGGGGGGCGCTCATGCTTTGGCTCTCGATCGGCGGGCGTAGGACGGCGGGACCATGTCAGGTTCGGCCCCGACTTCACCATAGCTGTGACCGTAGCCGTACGGACCATAGTGTCCGTAACCATAGGCATCCGGCCCGGTGATTTGCAGCATGGTGAGGACGAGCCCGCTGATCGGCGCTCCGACGCTGTGCAGGGCGGCGATCGCCCCCTTGAGCTGGTTCTTCTGGGTACGGCCAGCGGCAACGATGAGAATGGCAGCGCCGACGCTCTTGGCGAGGATAGCGGCATCCGTCACGGGCAGCAGGGGCGGGGAGTCGAAGATGACGACGTCGAAGGTGCTGTTGAATTCATCGATCAGCGTGGCCATGCCGGCTGAGCCGAGCAACTCGCTCGGGTTCGGCGGAATGCGACCGGCGGGAAGCACGAACAACTGCCCGAGGCCCCACGGCTGGATGACATCGCTGAGCTCAGCCCGCCCGATCAGCACGTCGGTGAGGCCGACCCCGCCCTCGATATCCATGTATTCGGCGATTTTCGGGCGACGCAGGTCGGCGTCGACGAGCAGCACCCGGGCGCCGGCATCGGCCAGGGCAATGGCCAGGTTGGCACTCGAGGTGCTCTTGCCCTCGCTGCCGATCGACGACGTGACGACGAACGAACGGTCAGCGCGGCCCAGATCGAGGTATTGCAGGTTGGTGCGCAGGGTGCGAAACGATTCGGCTCGGGGGCTGCGCGGGTCCGCGTGCACGATGAGCGGGCGCTCGGTGGCTTTCGGGTCGAACACGATGCCGCCGATGACGGGCATGTCGGTGACCTGTTCCACGTCGCGCTGGCTGCGGATGCGGATGTCGAGAGTTTCGCGCAGCACGGCCAGCCCCACGCCGAGGGCGAGGCCCACGAGCGCGCCGAGCGCGAGGTTGAGCGGCACGTTCGGGCTCACCGGCGCGTTCGGCACACTGGCCACCTGCACCCGGGTGAGTTTGACCGGCGCGGCCGCACCCGGGTCGTCGGGCTTCTCGATCTGCTGCACGTTCTCGGTGAGGCTCTGCGACACCGCGTTGGCGATATCCGCAGCCCGCACGGGGTCGGCGTCGGTGACCGTGATGTCGATAATGGACGTGTCGAGCGGTGCAGAAACGGAAATCGCATCAGCGAGAGCGGCCGGTATGAGGTCGAGGTTCAGGCCCTCAATGACCGGCAGCAACACGAGCGGCGTGGTGGCGAGGCCGGAGTACGTCTTGACCCTCGCCACGGTGAAGCTGTTGCCCTGCACCAGGTCAGAGGTGGTGCCGCTCGATTGCGTCGACACGAAAACCTTCGAGATGGCGCTGAACTTGGGCGTCGTCGTGATCGAGAAAACGGATGCCGCGGCGACGGCAACGAGCGTCAGCGCGACAATGAGAAGCCAGCTCTTGCGCAGGATGCGAATGTAGTCGCGGAGTTCCACGTGGCGACCTTTCGTTGCGATACATAACTGCTCTCCGTAGTCTCCCACAGATAGGACGCCCCTTTACTCCCACGCCTGCCCCGTAATCAGGGGTGCAAAACCCTAATTCAGGCGTGCTGGCCGCGCACCCAACGGCGGCCGATCAGCACGAACGCCAGGCCCAGCGCGAGTACACCGGCGACGGAATAGAGCACCAGCGCTGGCACCCCGAAGCCGGCTGACGGCAGGGTCGCCGAGCCATCGGCGGCGACAACCGTGATCGTCGCCGTGCCCACACTTTGCGATTTCAGGCCGGTGGCGGTGAGAGTGTAGGAACCGACGGCATCAGCCGGCAGCACGATGGTGAGTTCGAGTGCGCCGAGGTTGGTCGCCGTGCGCTCCGTGTCGGTGGTCACGGCACGCACGATGCCGATCGTCACGGCGCCGTCGCCGGTGACGGCCACGGCCACCCGCTCCGCCTTCTCGAATGCACCGCTTTGGAACCCGACGCTGACCTCGCCACCGGGCTGCTGGTCGCCACTGACCGAGACGAGGTCGGCAGCGACGTAGCCCGCCGCCTGCGCGGCGACCGGCACAGCGAGCAGGGCGACGGCAGCGATCGCGAGTGTGGCGAGAAGTTTCTTGAGCACGTGCTTACCCCCCGGGGTGGTGCTGAATTAGATCATTGTGACGAACCCTGACAACTGAAGTCTAGTTGTGTCGCCTCGTGCAGCGCGATGAGGGGGGTGCTGCGCAGCTCGAGGGCACCGCTGAATGGCCGAGCGCCGAGCCAGTTGAAGCGCAGCACAGTACTCTCCCCCGGGGCCAGTTCGACGCCCACCGTGCTGACCGGAAAGGTCGCATCGGTGGCCGGATGGTAGGGAACGGTGGCCCCGTCGCGGGTGACGCCGAGATTTTGCACCTCGGGAGTGCCGTACCCGCTCACCATGGTCTTGATATTGCCGAGCGGCACGCCGAAGGAACCGCCGCCGGTGACATAAGCGGGAAGGCTGGTGGCGGCATCCGCTGGGGCAGTGTTGGTGAGGGTGACCTCGACCGCGTACTGCGGGCGCTGGTCTGCGCGGCAGGTCTGCTGGCCGATGGCGGTGTGCACGTTGAGGTAGAGGTCCATTTTGGCACCGGTGGCGTCGTTCAGGTAGAGGCCGAAACGGTTCGTGGCGCTGTCGCTGACCGGGCGCGCTCCGGCGAGGGTAGTGCCGGCGAGAACGGCCTGCTCGCCCTCGTTTGCGTTCCAGACCAGTACCCGGTTTTCTGCGCCGGCGCGGACGAGCGCGGTGAGCAGTTTGGTCGGATCGGCGCGGCCACTCTTGACAGCGTCGAAGACCGCGCCGGCGGCGGCGGCGAAGAAGGCATCCTGCTGGGCCGGCACCTCGTAGCGTGCGTAGACGTCGCTGAGCAGCAACTGCACGGCGTTGTCGGCGGTGAGCTCATCGCCAGTGGCCAGCGTGATCGGCCCGGTGGCATCGAGCAGGTAGCTGAGCGCGACCGGATCGACCGAGAGTACGCCGTTGGCCTCGACGCCGAATGCGAGGCGCCACATTTCACGCGTCAGGGCGCCGCTCTGGGCGAAATCGGGCGTCATGGTGACGTTCTGGATGAACTGACCGGTGATGTCCCCGTAAATGCTGCGAATCTCGTCGCCGAGAGGGAGTACCGGCTCGTCCGGCTGCGCGAACGATCCGGAACTCGCCTGCTGCGTGAGCTCGATGCTGCCCTGGTCGGTGTGCAGCAGGGCGAGGGCGCCGGGGATGCCGCCGGTGGAGCGCAGCTCGGCGGGATTCTGAAACAGCAGAATGTAGTCGCGGGGTGCGTCGGCGCCGAGCATGGCCGGCACCAGGGTGACGGCACGTTGCATGCCGTCGAGGGTGACCGCGGTGTCGACCGTGACGGTTTGCAGCTGGGTGACCGAGCTGCGCACGACCTCGAGCACGTTGCCGGTGTCGATGCGGTCGACGTTGGCGGCCGCGCGGGTGAGAGCAGTGTTGGCCGCGGCGACCTGCGGTTGCGAATCGATCAGGGGCTGCAGGGCGATTTTTCCGTCAACCGGTTTGAAGGCGTTCAGGTCGAGGGTGCCGGCGAGTGCGGCGAGGGGCATCACGGCATTCTGGGCGACGTCGTCGACCACCGCGGCGACCTCGCGCACGGCCACCAGGTTGGGTCCGAGAAACGGGAGCAGCTCATAGGCGCGCCAGACGGGGTCGCTCGTGCGGGACCGGGCGGTGTCGGCGAATTCGGCCAACTCGGCCGCGCTCAGGGCAGCGGCAGCACCGTTACCGGCGACGACCTGGTCTTTGAGGCTCATGGCGAGCGGCACGGCCGCCTCGAGGGCGTCCTTCGCCTGCAAGCCGCGAATACCCACCCAGGCGGTGGCGGCGATAAAGACAACGAGCAGCCCGAGCACAACCGGGCCCACGGTGGTGCGCGTTCGGGAGCGCTTCGGCCGCGCTGCGTGTGCCGATCGGGGAGAAGACATTGCCCTATTCAAGCAGAACGCGGGCCGGTCACGGCTTGACGCGCGAGCCGCGGGTTCGCTCCGCGGTGGGTGTCGGCACGACGGCCGGTACCGTGGTGTCGCCGTAACCATAGCCATACCCGTAGTGGCCGTACCCGTAGGCATCGGGGCCCTTGGTCGGCAGCATCGTGAGCACGAGTCCCGAGACGGGAGCGCCCACGTTGTCGAGCGCGGCGATAGCCCCCTTGAGCTGGTTCTTGTGGGTGCGACCGGCCGCCACGACGATCAGCGCCCCGCCCACGTTCTTGGCGAGAATCGCGGCATCCGTCACCGGAAGCAGCGGGGGTGAGTCGAAGATGACCACGTCGAAGGCCCGGTTGAACTCGGTGATGAGTTGGGTCATGCGGGTGGAGCCGAGCAGCTCGCTCGGGTTCGGCGGCACGTGGCCGGCCGGCAGTACGAAGAGCTGCGCTTTTCCCCAGGGCTGGATGACGTCGGCCAGGTCGGCCCGTCCGATCAGCACGTCGGTGAGCCCGACCGCGCCTTCAACGTCCATATAATCGGCAACCTTGGGGCGACGCAGGTCGGCGTCGACGAGCAGAACGCGCGAGCCGGCATCTGCTAGGGCGATTGCGAGGTTGGCGCCGGTCGTGCTCTTGCCCTCGCTCTCGATCGAGGAGGTGATGACGAAGGAGCGGTCGGTGCGGCCCACATCGAGATACTGCAGGTTGGTGCGCAGCGTGCGGAACGACTCGGCGCGGGGGCTGCGCGGGTCGACGTGCACGATCAGCGGCCGATCCTTGGCCTTCGGGTCGAACACGATACCGCCGAGAATGGGCAGGTCGGTAAGCTGTTCGACATCGCGGGTGTTGCGAATGCGGGTTTCGAGGGTTTCTCTCAGCACCGCGAAGCCCACGCCGAGGGCGAGGCCCACGAGGGCGCCGAGGGCGATGTTGAGCGGCACGTTCGGGCTGACCGGGGCGGTCGCGACGGTCGCTTCCTGTGCGCGCGCCAGCTTGACCGGCGAGGTCGCGTCGGTCGTGTCTGGTGTTTCGATTTCTTCGACCACGAGGGTGAGGCTGGCCAGAACGGCGTTGGCCGTGTCGGCGGCCCGCACCGGATCGGTGTCGGTAACGGTCACTTCGATGATCGAGGTCTCCAACTGCGACGACGCAGTGACCTTCGTGGCGAGTTCCTCGGCCGTGACACCGAGGTCGAGCGCGGCCACAACGGGCAGCAGCACGATGGGTGTGGTCACGAGGGCCGAATAGGTCTTCACGCGCGCCACCGAGAAGTTATTGCCCTGGGCCAGGTCGGCGGTCGAACCACTCGACTGAATCGAGACGAACACTTTGGACGTGGCGCTGTACTGGGGCGTCTGCAAAATCGAGAAAGCGGATGCCGCGCCGACGGCCACGAGAGTGCACAACACAATGAGCACCCAACTCTTGCGCAGCATGCGAATGTAGTCGCGAAGTTCCATTCGACGGCGTTCCCCTCAGGTGTTCTGTGGGAATTTCAGCTGGCACCAGCGCTTTGTGCACCGCACGATCGCACGGCTCCCCTCATCTGAGGATATCGAACTTTGGTCGCCAACTCTGACCGTGCACCCCTAACGGGTATTTGGGTAGCTTTACCGTATGGGTATAACTACAGAAACAGCTGGGCCGTCGAGGGTTCGACCGCGCCACGTCGGGTCAGCACTCACGCCGGCCGCCATCGGCATCGTGCTGGCGATGGTGCTCATCGTGGTTGTCGACAGCACGCAATTCGCCGATGCCCGGTGGGCACTGCCGCTTAGCTACCTGTGCGTGTGGATACCCCTGCTCGGAGCCATCGTGGTGGCCGGCTGGGCCCACGGTGCGAGCTTCTGGCGGTGGCTGCGATTCTCGGTTCGGGGGATCGACCTGATCTGGGGGCTCGGCGTTGGACTGCTGGCGCGCACCGTCGCGAGCCTCATCGAAATTCTGGGCTATGGCAGCATCGGCTCGGCCGGAGTTCGCCTGGGCGACACTGTCTACGACGCCTGGTGGCTGTTCGGTGCACTACTCGCGCCCGTACTGCTCGCCCCCATCATCGAAGAGCTCTTCTTTCGTGGTCTCGTGCTTCGGGCCGTCTACGGCCGCGTGGCGGCACGATGGGCGGCGCCGATCGCGATTGCCGTGAGCGGCCTCACGTTCGCCCTTATGCACCTCGTTGCCCTCGACCTCAGCGACCTGGCCACCGTCGCGGTGGTGGGGAGCTCGACGCTGATCTTTGGCCTGGCTGCAGCCTCGCTGTCGCTGGCCACCGGGCGAATCGGCGGCGCGATGATCGCGCACGTGACGTTCAATGCTCTCGTAATTGTGCCGGCTCTGCTGTAGTTCGTGGGGTTCGGATGCGCTGCCCCCTGCTTTGGGGATAGGTTTAAGCTAACTTGGTGAGGGACTTTGCAAATGCCTTTACTAGTATCAGCACGAACAGCACTTACCCGCGCTCTGAAAGAGTGATCAACACCCGAGGTTTTTCTGCGATACGGCCTGCCCGCCGGTCGGAGTGACCTGCGAACGATAAGGCCAGAACATGGGCAAGCTAACCTACGATTCGTACCTGACGGCCGACTTCGATGACCGCGTTCTGGCGCACATCCAGCTCGTCATCGGAGCCAAACTGCGCCGCGGTGAATCGTTCTACTTCTCGTGGCGCGACGACCCCCTCACCGGCGGCGGTCGCAGCACAGTGTGGATCCACCCGGGAATTGCCCTGGCCTACAAGTATTTCGGCAGCAAGATTCCCACACTTAACCGGGAGTGGGTCGAAGCACTGTCGCTCTCGGCGAACTCAGCCACCGGGCTGCAGGTCGTTGCCGAACCGCCGTCGAGCACTGCGTAGCCGGTAACCACGGCCCTGCTGCCGTGGCCCTGGGCGCGCCCGGGTACGTCGCGCGCGCCGGCAGCGGCCCGCCCACGTACCCTCGTGGGCGCACAAAACGCCCCGACACCAGACGGCAGTCGAGGCGTTCCGTGCGAGCAGCCAGGGCTGCCCGGAAAAGCTGGTTACGCGGTGGCCTGCTGACGGCGAACCGAGATGCGCACGACGACGAGGGCGACACCGAGCACGAGGATGCCAGCGGCACCCCAGATGACGAGAACCGGAGCATTGTAGCCGGTCGACGGGAGGCCCGTTCCGGATCCGGCGTCGGCTGCAACGATGTCGAGGGTTGCGGTGTAAGTAGCGGAGGCCGCGGAGGCGGTGACCGTGTAGTTGCCGACGGCCTCATCGGGAATCAGAACTTTGACCGAGGAAGAGCCGTCTAGCTCAGCACGCTTGGTGAGCGACTGGGTGACGGCAGCCTTCACGACGCTCAGCGTGGCGGCGTGCGACCCGGTGACTGTGTACTTGACGCTTTCGCTTTGCTCGAACGCGTTTGCGGCAAAGGCGATGACGGCAGTTTCGCCGGCGATGGGCGGAGCCGTAATGGTCACAACCGCAGGGTCCGACACGTAGTCGGCGGCGACAGCGGCTGGCGCGAACGCGAAGACGGCAATGACGGCGAGTGCGGCCGTGGCTAGGCTTTTCTTGAACATAGTGAGGTTCCCCCTGGGTGCTAGATGGTTGCGACGTCGGTTTCAACGCTTCCCGGCACATCGTCATGAAATACCTAGGCTGCTTCTACGCTAGCGGCCATCTGGTGCAATACATAGGTGGATTGGGGATCAATCTCAGCAAAACGCCGTCATCGCACCCGAAGTGGGGGTGATTAATGCAGAACGCGCGTTCATACCTCCCGCACCAGGCCGTTCCGGGAGATGACCAGCAGCCGGCTCATCGTGATGGCGTTCACGGTGGTCTCCACGATGATCGTCGCGAATTCCGGCCGGCCGGGCGGCAGTACCCGCACCGTCAGTCGCCCCTGCATCAGTCGGTCGAGCTCGCCGCCCACGATCGCGGCCGTCAGCGCAACGGATGCCGGTGGCCGATCGCCGCTGTCGTCGAGCAGCACGACCTCGACCCCGCGGGCGCGTGCCGCCCAGGCTGCCCCGATGATGGGTTCGACGAACAGACAGCGCGCGCGAATGGCGTCGCGCAGGCTGGCCTCCACCAGCAGGAACTCGTCGCGCTGAAAATCCGTCACCGGGTCGATGCGGGTGAGACGTTCGAGCGAGGGTCGCGCCAACGCGTTCAGTCGGGCGACCTGCACCTGACGTTCGGAGGTGGTCGCGCCGGTGCGGGCCACAAAGGTTTCCCTCTGCAACCGATCGCGGTACAACTCGTCGAGATTGCGTGAGTAGTGCCGCAGGGCCACGGCGAACAAGGTGCCCACCAGGAGGGTACCCGCGTGGCGGCTTGCCTGCAGGAGGCCGTCGCCGACGGTGAGCCCCGTGTGCACCGCCACAGCGATGGAGCTGAAAGCCATCATGGCGTATCCCGCCCAGGCCCAACCGGTGCGTCCGCGGGCGACCAACACGACGAGCAGCAGCGTGATGGCGCCCAGGTGCCAGTGGGCGAACGGTCCAACCGGCCCGCTCGGAATGTGGAAGAACATCAGGACGGCAGCGACCGTGCAGAGCAGGAGAACACCTACCGTGCGGATCATCGGCATCGGATCAGCGGCGTCACCGGTGACCAGAATCGCCGCGCTGGAGAGCGCGAGAAAAGCAAAGATGCCCAGCGGCATGATGGTGATGCGATCGGAGTTGGCGGCGGCGAGCACCGAGTGCACGACGATGAAGAGCACGACGTCGAGCCGGGACAGGCGCACGGAAAGACCGAGCGACGCCGAGAACGACAGGGGACGCGGTGCCGCCCCTGGTATGCGGGCGAAAAGAGCCGTCGCCGCGGTCACGGCCGCCGGAGTGGCCGCTGGCGAGGCCCCGATCGGCGTTATCGTTCGAACCCAGAACAGATCGACAGTGACTCCGTGACCCGGCCGGCTCGTGATGACGGCGCTTCCGCCCGGCACGCGTTCCATGCGACCGACGATGCTCTCCACGATTCCCAGCCGGTTGTCGGGCACTTGGGCGCTGTCGAAACCTACCCCGTCGTCGGTGACCGCCAGGTGAATCGCATTCCGGTCGGCGCTCAGCGTCACCCGACGGCGCACCTGATGCGGATGCCCAACTCCGGCGGCGGCGACCGAGTTGCGCAGTGCCTCGCCGGCGGCACCGAGCAGCGCGAGTACGACCGGAGCGGGGATCGGCTTGAGATCGTTCTGCAGAATCGTGACGTGCACCGCGGCCGCGAGCTGCTGGCACTGGTGCCGCAATTGATTGGCGAAGTCAGCCCCGCTGACGGGGGCCGTCCGGGCATCCGTGCCGAGAGCGTCGAGCTGGTCCAGCGTGAAACGCGCTTGGCGGGCGACCACGGTGGGCGAGGCCCGGTTCAGGCCCGCCATCAGCAGGGTGGAGAGCACGCTGTCGTGCACGAGGGCATTGATGGTCTGCCGCTCCGCGCGCCGGGCAAGCCGGGCGGCCTGCTCGGATTCGGCGGCCCGTCGCACGTATTCCTCCCCGTCGACTCGAGCGGCGCTGCGTCGGATGGTCAGCGTCAGCCCCACCAGAACGCTCGACAGAAGGAGCATATAGAGAGCGTCCTGCAACCCCACGAGCAGTGGGTCGGCTTCCGGCGAGGTCGCGCCGCGAATGAGTCCGCTCGCGATAGACGCCAGCACGGCATAGATTCGCGCTGTCCAGGGCCGCACGCTGATGGCGATGGTAACCGTGGGAATGCCCGACAGCATGAGCACCCACGGCACATCGGTGCCGGCCGGGAGGGGTTCGAGCCGCATGACCAGCCACCAGCAGAGGATGAACGAAAAGGTGAAGCCTTCAGTGAGAGCGATGCGCCGTAATACCCGCAGCGGCACCAGATGGGAGAGAAAACCGAGGGCGGCCGGCAACCCCACGATGAACAACCAGCCGACGGTCGACGCGACCGGGAACGGGTTGTAGACCTGGCGCAGGAACACGTCGAGGGACAGCACGCCGAAGATCAGCGCGGTGGCGCCGACGCCGAGGTAGAGCATGCGGGTGAGACGTTCGGTGGCGGATACGTCGTCGAGCTCGGTGGCGCAGGCGCTGGCGGCCGTGTCGGCGTCGGGACGCGCTCTCGGCGGGCGAGGCGGAGCATCCGCTTCGTGCGAATTTCGCTGGGGCATTAGGAGCGGCCGGGAACGGGCAGGATGCCGTCTTCCAGAGCGCGCTTGTATAGGTCGATCTTGGTGTTGGCCGGGCGTCCGACGCGCTCGTACTTGGAGCGAACGCGGCGGATGTAGTCGATGACGGTGGCCTCGGAGAGTGCGGTGCGGGACGCGACGAGGGGCGCTTTCGCGCCGGCCGCGTAGAGCGCGAGTACCTCGCGCTCGCGCGGGCTGAGGCCCGCGTCAGCGAGGTCGGGGTCGCCGTCGAGGGCGGCGGCCCAGTCGGTGGAGGCGATGGTTTCACCGCGCGCGGCCCGGGTGATGGCGTCGAGCAGCACGGCGGCCGGCTCGGATTTGCGCACGACGCCGAGCACCCCGGCGCGGGCTGCGGCCCGCATGAGCTGTGCGTCGTCTCCCCCGGTGAAGGCGAGTACGGCCGCACCCCGGGCGCGAAGCCGGTCGACATTGCTCATGACCGTTGAGCCGTCGGAGAGACGCAGGTCGAGGATGACCAGGTCGATGCGGGTGCCGTGCGGCGTGGTTTCAAGCAGTTCGGTCACCGTGGCGACGGTGCCAGCAACGTGGATCTCGGGGATAGTGGAAAACAACTCGGCGAATCCGCGCGCGACGATCTCGTGATCGTCGATGAGGGCCACTCGATAGCGGTACATGGATTTTACCCTAATGTCTCCTTTCACATCCGACCGCACCCCATTGTGGGCTTTGGGCGCTGTGCCCTGTTTGGGGGCCCACAGAACTGGCGGCTGGACCGGTCTGCTTCGAATTTCTAAGCTGGAAGCGGGGAACTGGGGGGACAGGGGGTGCTCGCGACGACGACGAGCGTCCCGACCGCGTCAGGCGGGCTGTGCGCTCGGCGCTTTATTCGGGCGGATTATTCGGGCGCTGGCCGGCTGCGATTGTTGAGCACTCCGTGGCTCTCGTCGAGATAGCAGCTGCCGCAGAGCGACTCGTAGGTGACCTCTTCGCCGTCGATGGCCACCTGGTCGCCGTCGAACACAAACGCGCCGTCGATCTTGCGCCCGTTGAACACCGCTTTGCGCCCGCAGCGGCAGATGGTTTTGAGCTCTTCGAGGCTGTGGGCAACCTCGAGCAGGCGGCGGCTTCCGGGAAAAGCGACGGTTTGAAAGTCCGTGCGAATACCGTAGGCCAACACGGGCACGTTCTCGAGAATCGCGATGCGCAGCAGGTCGTCGACCTGGGTTTCGGTGAGAAACTGGGCCTCGTCGAGCAGTAGGGCGCTTACGTCACGGCCGGACTGTTTTAAGACCTCGCCGCGGTGCTGCTGGAACGCGGCGTAGGCATCCGTTTCGGGAGTGAGCAGAAAGTCGACGGCGCGGGTGACGCCCAGCCGGGAGAGGATGCCGCGGTCACCCTTGGTATCGACGCTCGGCTTGGCGAGCAGCACGTGGTGGCCGCGCTCCTCATAGTTATAGGCCGCCTGCAGCATGGACGTGCTTTTACCGCTGTTCATGGCGCCGTATCGAAAGTACAGTTTCGCCATTATTTGATGCCTTTGGTCGTGGTGCGCTCAGCGTCAAATTCTAGCGTGAGCAGCGGATGCCGGCTGGTCACCCGCACCCGGGTGAACACGGCGCGCAGCACACTGAGGTACGGGCGCAGGGCTCGGCGGCGGTGAAACGGCGGCAGGGAGATGCCGGCCTGGATCGTGATGGTGTCGATGGCGCTCAACCCCGTTGTGCGCGGCCTGGGGGCGGTGGCGGCGTGCACCTGGGCCTGCGCGCGGGCCTGGGCCTTGGCCTGGGTCGCGGCCTGCTCTTCGGCGGCGGTGACGATGGCAATGGTCGTGGTGTCGGCGGCCGGTGTCGGCCGGGCTCCGCGGTGGCCGAAGGCCTGGGTGATCTGGTCGGTGTCGGCGGGGGCTTCGCCGGATCCGTCGATCTGTACGACCAGGCTGGTGGGGTCGAAGCCCTTGAGTCGGCAGAGGGCCACGATCAGGGCACCGACGGCGGCGCGCTGATCGGAGTCGAAGCCGGTCGCGCGGCGCTCGGGGTCGGCGATCACGCACAGCGGGTTGAGGCCGCGCTCGGTGAGTTTGAGGCGTTCGCGGTCGATGAGGTCGTCGAGCCAGGTGTGGTCGACCTCGGCCACGAGCACCCGCCGCACCTGGAAGGCGAGGGAGCGCGCCCGTTTGATGTCGGCTGCTGTCAGGGTTTCTCGCTCGAGTACGTCGGCCAGAAAGGGGAGCACATCGGCGCCGAGGTTTTTCAGACGCTGATCGACGACCTCGGTGGCGAGGAGACCCCGGCTCTCTTCGGTGCGCGCGCGGATGGCGCGGCGGGCATCCGTTTGCCAGCGGTGAATGGAGTTGACGACCTGGCGCGAATACGCCGCCGAGGCGAGCGCGGGGGCGAGCACCTGGGTCATGGCGATGATGGCGAAAAGGAAAGGCGGGGTCTGGATGCCGAGAAACGGAGACTGGGCCAGGGCCGTGACGCCGACGACGACGGCGGAGGAGACGCCGAGCGTGAGGATTTCTTTCCACGGACGGAATGGGGCAAGGGCGAGGAGCAGCAGGCCGAGTCCGATCGGGGCGAAGTCGTCCTGGATCATGCCGTTGAACTGCCAGGTGCTCGCCGCGGCGAGCAGGTGCGCCGCGAGGCCGAGGGCCACGATCACGACGGCGCGGGTGCGGGTGAACGGCGCCAGATCGGGGCGGGCGGCCCACACCAGCACGGCGGCCGCGATCATGAGCACGGCAACGGAGGCCGCGGCGAGCTCAGTGATCTGGATCTCGTGCATGCGCGATATCGTCGCGACGATGGCGTAGGTCACGACGATGAGGGCGACGACCGGGGCGAGGGGCCACGCGGCGAGGCCGCCGATGGGGTCGAGGCGCTGCTGCGAAGCGGATGCCGGCGCGCGCGGCCGGCGCGGGGTGGGGGTCGCGCGGGTCATCGGGGGTTCCGTGGGGTCGCCGGGTTGTGGCTGGGCGGGGTCGCGCGGGTCATCGGGGGGTTTCGCGGGGTCGGGCGGTTTCGCGCGGTCTGGCTGGTGGCAGGGTTCGTGGGCGTGTGTGTGGCGGCCGGAACCGTCAGGCGCACGCTCGTGCCGGCGCCGGGGCGGCTCCAGATCAGCACGGATCCGCCGAGCTGTTCGATGCGGCGCCGCACCGACTGCCGCAGACCGAGGCGGTCGGAGGCGGATTCCGATTCGGTGAAGCCGCGGCCGGCATCCGTTATGAGCAGTGAGATTGTGCTCAGGTCGGATTCGATGGCGACCTCGGCGGAGGCGACTCCGGCGTGCAGGATGACGTTGACGAGGCACTGCTCAATGGCGAGGCCCACGTCGCGGTCGCTGCCGGCGTCGAGGCACGCGAGGGCATCGCGGTCGCCGGTGACTTCGACAACGAGTCCGCGGTCGCGTGTGCGTTCGATGGCGGTGTAGACGGCGCTCGACAGCCAGGCGTCGCTGACGGGTGATTTCGGCGTGTTCTCAGTGGCTGTGCCGGTGACGGTTGGTCGCGGGGCGGTGTTGGTACGGGCGTCGATGTCGGTGAGCCAGTTGGTGTCGTGCAGGGTGGCGAGCGTGTAGTTGAGGCTCGCCCGGAGGCCCGGCGAGAGGGCGCCGGGTTCGGCCAGGGACAGGGCGACGAGCTGGGCCACGGTCGTGTCATTGAGTAGGGCGATGGCGCGGGTGTCGAGGGCGTCGCGGAGCTGGCGGTTGGATCCGTCTTGCACGGCACGGTGGATTGCGGGCTGGGCGGCGTTACTCGCGCGGCGGTCGATTCCGGCGAGCACCATGACGCCGACGAGCACGAGGTAGGTGGAGAGGGTGAACAGGTCGGGCCGGTAGGGCACTGCGGTACCCAGGATGGCGAGGAACGCGGCGGTCTCGGCGAGGATGAACGCCGCGGTGCTCCAGAGCACGCCGGCGAGGGCGGTGGTTCCGGCGCCGCCGACCATGACGAGTGCCATCTTCGGCAGGGCAACGAGGAACATATTCGACGCGGGGAATACGTCGGGAACGCCGAGCACGGTCGTGGTGAAGACGTAGACGCCGAGGGTTCCGACGATGAGATAGGCGACCGCCAAAGTGATGCGGCGGTGCCGGGTGAAAAGAATGAGCAGGGCCCCCATGGCGGCCACGACCACGATGGTGATCCAGAGTTCGGGGCTGCGGGTGAGGCTGAGAATGCCGACGGACACGACCGCGGCCATCAGGCAGGTCAGCGCGAACCAGTGTGCGGCCCGTGCGAGGGCGCGCGCGAGCGTCAGCTGCACTAAGTGGCCGGGTAGACCCAGAGACATATTTTCCCCCTGGTCAAGTATGCCACCGGGGTTGAATGGGGGCGGGTGGTGGTTGGGCGGGTGGCATAGCCGTGGGTCGATCATGGGCCCAGTTTCCCGGCCCCGGCCCGGAAAGTCTGACCGGTCAGAACAGGGTGGGTGAGAGTTCGGGCGGGAGCTCGGCGGCGATCAGCGACCGCGGGGACTCGGAGCCCGGGGCCCACCTTGTGACCCCGGGCCCAGTTTCTAAACTGGGCCCGGGGCCGGGGCCCGGGCCCCGGCCCCGGCCCCGGGAAGCGCCCGGTGCAGAGGCCAGCGCAGAACCCGGGCCCGGCGCAGGGAGAAGGGCGGGCGCGTGGGAGGCGGGCGCGGGCATCCGTTCCGGGGAGGACGGGAAGGCGCTGGAGCGCAGCCCGCCGGTGGACGGGTCGACGACCCCGCGCTCAAGGCCGTGCGCTCGAATGAGGGGTTTGATGCGGGCGGCGAGCCAGGTGCGGTATTCCTTGGGGGCGTACTGGCCGCGGGCGTAGAGCTCCTGGTAGCGGCCGACCAGTTCGGGATGCTCGCGGCCGAGCCACTGCAGGTACCAGTCTTTGACTGCGGGCTTCAGGTTGAGCCCCGAGTAGAGCACGCTCGTCGCCCCGGCAGCCTTGGCCTGGCGCAGCGCCTCGTCGAGGTGGGCTCGGGTGTCGGTGAGAAACGGCAAAATGGGCATGAGAAAGATGCCGCAGTCCAGGCCGCGTTCCCGCACCGTGGTGACCGTGGCGAGGCGTGCCGTGGTGGTGGGGGTGCCCGGCTCGACGGACTGCTGCAGCTCGTCGTCGTAGATGGCGATCGACATGGCCAGATCGACCGGAACATGCTCGCTCGCCTCGACCAGCAGGTCGAGATCGCGGGGCAGCAGGGTTCCCTTGGTGAGAATGGAGAAGGGCGTCTTGCTGTCGGCGAGGGCCGCTATGATGCCCGGCATCAGCCGGTAGCGTCCCTCGGCGCGCTGGTACGGGTCGGTGTTGGTGCCGAGCGCCACCGGATGCCTCCCCCACGTCGGTTTCGCCAGCTCTTTACGCAAGACCTCGGCCACGTTGACCTTCACAATGATCTCGCTGTCGAAATCCTTGCCGGCGTCGAGGTCGAGGTACTGATGCGTTGGGCGGGCGAAGCAGTAGGTGCAGGCGTGGGAGCATCCGCGGTAGGGGTTGATCGTGTAGCCGAACGGCAGCGCGCTCTGCCCGGGCACGTGGTTGAGCGCCGACTTGGCGAGGATCTCGTGGAACGTGATCCCGGCGAAGTCGGGCGTCTGCACGCTGCGCACGAGGTTGTTCAGGCGGGCCAGCCCCGGCAGGGCGCCGGGCCGCTCGGTCTGTAGTTCTTGTGAGCTCCACCGCATGGGTCAAGTCGAACATAGGTACGACTGAATTGCAAGTGTCTGCCGAAAAACCCGGAGTGAGCGGACGCCCGCGGCCCGCGCCGGGCTCGCGGAACTCAGCAGAGTTCGCGGCACTCCTACAGAGGGGTGCCGCGAACGCGTTCGAAGGTCGCGAGCGGGCGAGCCGGGCGCGAGCAGTGGCATCCGCTCGCAGCACGCGTTAGGGAAGTTGGCACTGGTTTGAACACGTGCAGGCTTCCTCAACACGTGCCACGAGCACACCGGAGGGGCTCGATGGGCGAGCGCGCCTGAGGGGCTCGATGGCCGCGAGCGCGCGGACACCGGCGCCGCGGCATCCGCTCGGCGGGGAATCGCTGTATTGTGCCGACATGCGATCAGAAGCCACACCGGCATGACCCGGCTGCGACGCAGTGACCCGACCCGGCCGGGGTACACGCGAAAGCGCGCCGGCACGGGCTTCAGCTACCGCGACCCCGCCGGGCAGAAGGTGACCGAGACGGCGCTGCGCGAGCAACTCGCGGCGCTCGCGATTCCGCCCGCGTGGAACGACGTGTGGATCTCGCCGCACGCGAACGGGCATATCCAAGCGATCGGCATCGACGCCGCCGGGCGCCGCCAGTACATTTACCACCCGGTGTGGCGCGAACAGAAGGACCGCCTCAAGTTCGAGCGCGCGCTGCAGCTGGCCGAATCGCTGCCGCGGGTGCGCGGCCAAGTCACCCGTGAGCTTCGCGGCGACGGCCCGCCGCGCACCCGGGCGCTCGCCGCGGCGTTTCGCATGCTCGACCTCGCCTCGCTGCGCATCGGCAGCGAGCGCTACGCCGATACGTACGGCAGCCACGGCCTTTCGACCCTGCTCTGCTCCCACGTAACGGTGCGCGGCGACGTGGTGCGGCTGAATTTTCCGGCCAAGAGTGGGCAACAGTTTCAGGGCGTCATAACGGATGCCGACCTCGCGTTGTATCTGCGCGCCCGCCTGCGCGAGCGGCCGGCCGCACCGCTGCTGTCCTGGGTACTGGATGACATCGAGGACATCGTGTCGGCCGCCGACATCAACGATTTCATCAAGGAACGAACCGGCGGGGAGTTCACGGCGAAGGACTTTCGCACCCTGCGGGGCACGGCCGCCGCCGCGCAGAGCCTGGCGGCCAGTCTCGCCGAGAGTTTGAAGGTGACCACGGAGGCGGGCGGCCGGCCGGCGGTATCCGGTGTGGCGGGCTCTGCCGGGCGGCCACGATCGTCTGGCGGCACGGATGGCGCGGGTGCTACAGGTGCGCCGGGTGCGCAAGCCTCAGCTGCTGGGCCGGCGGGATCGGCCGCGCCCGCGGCATCCGCTGCCCGGCCGCCACGTGCTGCGACGCGCAGCCGGCGCCAGGACAACCGTGTCATCGCCGCAGCCATGCGTCAGGCGGCGGATGCGCTGGGCAACACGCCGGCGATCGCGCGCACGAGCTACGTGGATCCGCGCGTGGTTGACCTCTATCTCGCCGGTGAGACCATCGACCCCGCGGGCCGAGTCTCGGTCGAGACGGCGCTGCGCACACTTTTACTCGGCGAAGCGACCTGATGAATCTCACCCGTTCGGGGTATAACTTGAGTGCCGCCCGCCGGTCGCCGCTGCGACCCGGCCGTCCCCATGAGAAAGGTAGACCTGTGACTTACGACTCCGACCCCGACAACCAGCCGCCGCTCGATGCCCCCGACACCCCAGAAACCGAATCGGCGCCCGAGGCCCCGGCTTCGCCGACCAACCCCGATCAGCTGGTCGGGCCGGATGGGCCCGACGGGCCGGACGACGAATACGCGGGCTCAGCCGTTCCGGTCGCAAGCGCGGGCACCGGTCCCGATGGGCCGGCCCCGAGCGACGACGGCTCGACAGCCGGGGAGGCCGCCGCGCCCGACAGCGATGCCGAAGACGATCAGGACAACGTCGACAACGAGCCCAACCTCGACGACATCGACCCCGCCGACAACCCGTCAAACCCCGATCTCGTCGGGCACGACGTCGACGCAGAAGACCCCCGCCTCGCCGAACCCACCGCGTGACGTCCCCGCACCCCGCAACCCCTAAGGAGTCCCCATGAAAGGCAAGTTCTTGTTCCTCGCCGGTACCGCGACCGGCTTCGTTCTCGGATCCAAGGCCGGCCGCCAGGCCTATGACCGGCTCAGCGCGAAAGCCCACGAAATGTGGGGCGACCCCGCCACGCAGAAAGTCATCTCGCAGGCCGAGACGATTGCCCGCGACGCCGCGTCCGTGGCACAGAACAAGGTGAGTGACCTGCTCGACCGCACCGAAGCATCCGTCAAGAAGGAGCAGCACCACACCAATCCCACCACGGGTGCCGACGGCCACGAAATGTAGACCGCGGGCCGACCGTCTCGGCTAGTCCGTGACGCGTGAGACCTGGCGGCTGCCGGGCCGCATTGGTGCGCCCGGGCCGGTTGCACCGCGCACCAAAAAACTGGCTTGGGCCCGGTCGAAGGATGAGTAGAACCACCTCGTGGTGAGCACGCCGAGCTTGGTCACCTCATAGGCGTCCCCGCTCTGCTGGATCACTCCGAGCAGGGCGGCCGGGTCGCCATCGAGCATGTGCGAATCTCGCACCAACCATTCGGTCGGGGTGACCTGGAGGATGCCGAGCTGCGATACGAGCGGATTCTGGGCGTCCGAAACGCCATTGTTCGGGTTCACGTGCCGCCTCCTGGCCGCCATTGGGCTTTAAGTAGACATCCGCTAACTCCCGCATTCAAGGGGTTGACAGCGCCCTCCTACGCGATCCCCGCCCGGCTCCAATCTTCCTTCCGCGAGAGCGCAAAAAGTGCCCGATTGGACACTCCAATCCGGCACTTTTTGCGCTCTCCCGAGGCGAGCTGGGACTAGTTCGTGAGGTTCAAGACCTCGGCGGTCGCGGCGAGGGACGCGGCAGCAGCAGCGGGGTCGTCGGAGAGGCGGGTGCCGTAGCTGGGGATCATCTGGCGGATCCGCGGCTTCCAGCCCTCGATGCGGTCGGGGAAGCAGCGCGCCAGCAGGTCCACCATGATCGGCGCGGCCGTCGAGGCTCCCGGCGAGGCGCCGAGCAGGCCGGCGATCGAGCCGTCGCTCGAGGTGATGACCTCGGTGCCGAACTGCAGCACTCCCCCGAGCTTGGGGTCCTTCTTCATGACCTGAACGCGCTGGCCGGCCGTGATGAGCTCCCAGTCCTTCGAATCCGCGGCGGGAATGAACTCGCGCAGGGCCTTGATCTTGGCGTTCCGCGACGCGAAAACCTCGCCGATCAGGTATTTCATCAGGTCGAAGTTGTTCTTCGCGACGGCTAGCATCGGGCCGAGGTTGTGCGTGCGAATGGAGAACGGCAGGTCGAACCAGGTGCTCGTCTTCAAGAACTTGGGGCTGAACCCGGCGTACGGGCCGAACAAAAGCGACATTTCGCCGTCGACGACGCGGGTGTCGAGGTGCGGAACCGACATGGGCGGGGCGCCCTTGGCCGCCTTGCCGTAGACCTTGGCCTGGTGCTGAGCGACGAGCTTCGGGTTGGTGGTGCGCAGGAACTGGCCACTGATCGGAAAACCACCGAAGCCCTTGATCTCGGGAATCCCGCTCTGCTGCAGCAGAGCGAGTGCGCCGCCACCGGCTCCGACGAACACGAAGCGGGCGTTGATGGTACTGCGGGTCTGCCCGACCTGGCGCAGCAATTTAAGGTTCCACGTGCCATCCGCTTTGTGCCCCAGGCCCACGACCTGCTCGTTCATGTGCATCGTGACGCCCTGCTGTTCGAGGTTCTCGAACATGAGCCGGGTGAGGGCGCCGAAGTCGACGTCGGTGCCGCTCGTGATGCGGGTGGCGGCGATCTTCTGGCCGGCGGGGCGCTTGCGGGTGAGCAGCGGAGTCCAGGTGCCGATGGTGGCGGTGTCATCGCTGAATTCCATGCCGGCGAACAACGGCTCGGGAGCGAGCACGGCGTGGCGCTTACGCAGGTATTCCACGTTGGCTTTGCCGTGCACGAAGGTCATGTGCGGGGTGGAGTTGATGAACTTCTCTGGCTCGGGCAGGGCGCCGATCGAAACCAGGTGCGCCCACAGCTGGCGGCTGATCTGGAACTGCTCGTTGATAACGACGGCCTTGTCGGCGGTGACCGAACCGTCCGCAGCCTGCGGCATGTAGTTGAGTTCGCATAGCCCGGCGTGGCCGGTGCCGGCGTTGTTCCACGGGTTCGAGCTCTCTTGGGCCAGCTCGCCGAGGCGCTCGTACACCTCGATGCGCCAGTCGGGCTGCAGCTCCTTCAGGAGCGTGCCGAGGGTGGCACTCATGATGCCGCCACCAATGAGGACTACGTCAACGGTTCCCTGAGAATTCACACTGTCGAGTGTATCGCTGCGAGCGGATCCGCCTGACCGCGCACTCACCGCTCGCCCGCGCGCCGAATGACGATGACCGTGACATCGTCGGGGGCGCTGAGCCCGGCCCGCAGCATCAGCGAATCCACAGCGTTCTGGGCAGTCGGCGCCCCACGCACCAGCCGGTCGACCGCGTCGAGGGAGGCGAGCGTGCCGTCAAACAGGTCGAGCACACCGTCGCTCACCGACACCAGCGTGCTGCCCGGCGCGAGCACGACAGTCTGCTCCTGCCAGGGCGAGTCGTCGCCGGCGCCGAGCGGCAGCCGCAGCGACGTGAGCCGCTCGGTCGTGCCGTCGGCGTGCACGACCAGGGTGAGGCCGTGGCCGGCATCGACGTAGCTCACGACACCGGTGTCCATGTCGAGTCGGGCGTGGAACAGCGTCACGAAACTGCCCGCCTCGTCGAGGTCTGGGTCGAGCGTCGCCGCCGCGATACGCGCGACCTCGGCCACACCATCGAGACGAGATCCGGCTCGCAGCACTGCCCGCACGGTCGCCGCGATGATCGCCGCACCCACCCCCTTGCCCATGACGTCAGCGAGGGTGAAGGCCGCGCCCTCCCCCACCGGATACCAGTCGTAGAAGTCGCCGCCGACGGCGCGCGACGGCGAACAGGCCCCGGCCACCTCGAACCCCGGCAGGCTCACGAGTTTCTTGGGCAGCAGGCCGTGCTGTACCGCGGCTGCCTGGTCGAGTTCCTGCGAGGCGTTCAGCTCGTTCTGCACCCAGAACGCCAGGTCGCGGAGCAGATTCTGCTCGAGCGCCGAGAACTCGCGCGGCACGGTATCGAACACGCATAGGGCGCCGATGCGTTCGCCGCCTTGCGCTTCGAGAACATGACCGGCATAAAAGCGGATGCCCGGTTCCCCGGTCACATAGATATTGTCGCGAAACCGCGGGTCCAGCCGGGCATCGGGCACGATCAACGTGCCGCAGGCGTCGATGGTGGAATCGCAGAAGGCACTGGACCGCGGATACTCGAGGGGCTGATCGGGCTCGATGCCAGCGCTGGACTTGTTCCACTGCCGGTCGTGGTCGATGAGCGAGATGATGGCGATCTGCACATGGAAGAGCTCTTTGACCAGCCGGGTGATGCGGTCGAAGCGTTCCTCCGGCGCGGTGTCGAGGATATGCAGGTCGTCGAGCGCGCGCTGGCGGGTGAGTTCGGTGTGCTGGAAAATAGCCGACGCAGTCATGACCGCAGCGTTCGCACGATGTGCCAGCGGTTCACGTCGCCGTCGCGGGTGTATTCGAGCTCGTCGACGAGGGCCTGGATGAGCGCGATTCCCCGGCCCGATTCGCTCAGCGCATCGGGCATCTCACGGCTGTCCACCGCACCGTCTGATGCGGGGTCGGCGGACGCCGCGAGCAGCTCCACTACCGTCCCCCCGGTATCGCTCAGCCGCGCGTCGATCGAGACAGCGCTCACCTCGAGCCGCAGTGCGCAGGTCACACCGCTGCCGGTGTTGCCGTGGCACAGCACGTTCGAGGCGAGTTCGATCAGGGCCGTCTCGAAACTGAAACGGTCTCTCGGGGAGACGTGCGCGGCATCCGCCCAGACCGTTTCGAGCAGGGCGTGCACGGTGTCCACGTCGTCGGGCGGTGAGACCAGCGTGAGGGTGTGCGCGCTCACGCTAACCATGGAACGCGCTGCTCGCGGCGGGATACGCGGTGAGGACGCGTTCCATGTTGGTCAGCTGCAACACCAGGCGCACCTGCTCGTTCGGCGCGGCGATGCGCAGGTCGCCGCCGGCCTGCCGGGTGACCTTGAGGCCGCCGATGAGAGCGCCGAGGCCCGAGGAGTCGATGAAATCGACGTCGCTCAGGTCGACAGCCACCCGATTCTGGCCGGCGGCGACGGATGCTGCCACCACCTCCCGCAGGCGCGGTGCGGTGACCATATTCAAACGTCCCATGATGTGCACGACGGCGATGCCGTCGCCCTGGTCGGTGACCGTGAATTGCATTAGCGGCTTGTCTCCTTCGGGGTAAAGCCTTGATAGCGGGCGGCGGGTACCAGCACGCTGAGAATGACGAGGTCGAACACGACCCAGGCGAGGTTCACGAACGTGCCGATGGGTTCGCCGACGCCGAGCGCCAGCCGGGTCACGCCGATGATGGTGGCGACGACGAGCACGATGGCGACGATGATCTGCGGCCGGATCAGGTGCCAGGGCGCAGCGCCCTCCTGCCGGGTTTTCGGGGTGACCGCGAAGCCGAGCGGCCGGTGGAAGACCACGTTGGCGACGGCGGTCGTGGTGGCTTTGATCCAGACCGGGAACAGGGCGAGGCTGTACTGCTGGCCCCGCCAGGTCGAGATTCCGTGGCTGGACAGGATGAACAACAGCTGGTTGGCGATCATGAACGGCAGAAAGCGCAGAAAGAATTCGAGGGCCGTCGTATTGACCGGCAGAATGCCGAAGCAGAGAAAGACGGCGGGGGCGGCGAAGTAAACCAGCGCGGCGTAGCCGCTGAGATAGCTCCACATGGTCGAGAAGTACATCAGTCGCTGCGGCAGGGTGAGGCCGCGCTGCACCAGCGGGTTCTCGCGCATCATGACCTGCATCGTGCCCTGGGCCCAGCGCAACCGCTGGGTGAGCATGGTGCCGAGGTCTTCGGGAGCGAGTCCAATGGCGAGGGTTTCGTGATGATAGACGGTGCTGAAGCCGAGGCCGTGCAGGCGCATGCTCGTAGCCATGTCCTCGGTGACGCTGATCGTGGCGAGCGGCATGAGCGGCTGGGCCTCGTCGGCGCGGTCCACGTCGATCGACCGCAGCAGCACCTGCACCGATTCGAGGGCTCCGAGCGGGGACAGGTCGCGGGCGGCGAGTAGCTCGAGGCTGTGTGCGGGAATGGCGCTGGCGGCATCCGTTTCGAGCTGCAGTTCGGCGATGACGGCCAGGTCGAGGGTGAGTAGGTGCAGGTCAACGGCCACCAGGTCGCGCGACACCGCCGTGATGCGATTCTGCAGCGTGTAGGTGGCAGGCCCGATGGTCTCGCCGGCGGCGATCGCGGCGCGCGTGTCGCTGATGGCCGCGCCCACCTCGTGCAGGGCGGCCTGGACGAACGGGTCCTGCGCATCGTCGGCCCGGCCGGCCCGGGCGAGCACCCGGGCGGCGCCGGTGAGGGCGCGGGTGACGGCGCGCTCCATTTCGAGCACGTAGCGGGTGATGCCGAGCTGCATGAGCGCTTCGCGGCGCAGGAGGGCATTGGAGCCGCAGAAGAACGCGGCGTTCCAGCCGTCTTTGCCCTGCTGGATCGGTCCGTAGAACAACGGAGCCTGGCTGCCGAGCGGATCGGCGGCGCCGACGTTCTCGAACACCTGCGGCGTCTGTACCAGAGCGATCTTCGGGTCGGCGAAGTAGCCGAGAGTGTGGTCGAGTATCTGCGGCAGCGGAACCTGGTCGGCATCGAGAATGAGTAGGAACTCGCCCGCGGTGCTCATGAGCGCGTTATTGAGGTTGCCGGCTTTGGCGTGCAGCGGGCGATTCTGCCAGTCGGCTCCGCGGGTGATGTAGCCCACGCCGAGCTGGTCGGCCGCCTCGCGCATCTCGGGGCGGTTGCCGTCGTCGAGGATGAACGTGGAATGCGGGTAGCGGATGCCGCGCGCCGCCAGCGCGGTGCGCCGCACCATCTCGACGGGCTCGTTGTAGGTCGTGATGAACACGTCGACGGTGAGGTCGGCGGCCGGCGCGGTGGGAAGCTCGCGCTCGCGCGCCCGCCACATGGTGAGGCCGAACAGGGCGACGTCGATCAGGCTGTAGGTTTCGGCGAGCACGAGGGCCACGGCGATCCACCAGGCGTCCCAGTTGAGTGAGAAGAACCAGCGCCACAGAATATAGTTCGCGCCGAGGGCGACGGTGACCAGCACGGCCACGCGCACGAGCAGTAGATGCGCCGCGGATCGGGCGGGGCGAACCGGTTTCCCCACATTGCTCCCTGATCCCAGGCCACTAAGACAGGCGGATTCTGACACCAGAATAAACCCGCATGCGACTCCGCACCGATTCCCGAAGTGGGCATTGTGCCGTAATTCGGACTGCGCTAAAGGCGCGCTCGTGGTGGGGGCTATGAAAGGTATGGTTTCTGACAACGACGAGCGGCGCGTGGCCGTCATCATCGAGGATGACGCCGACATTCGCAACCGGCTCGAGGCCGTGCTCACCCAGGCCGGGGTCGAGACCATCGCCACGAGCAACGGCCTCGACGGCATCGCCGCGGTGCGCGCCTACGACCCGATCGTCACCACCCTCGACGTGAGCATGGGCAACCTGCGCCGCAAACTCGGTGACAGCAGCATGACCCCAAGCTGGTTGGAAACCGTGCGCGGCGTTGGCTACCGCCTGGCAGCCCAGGAGTAGCGGCCCCGGAATTAGACGGGAACTCGGCGTCCGGTGCCGTGCCGCGCGCTGAAGTTCTCACTCGCTGAAGGCCTCCGGGCCCACCTTGCGACCCCGGGCCCAGTTTATAAACTGGGCCCAGGGACGGGGCCCGGGCCCCGTGCGCCACCAGGGCCGGCCGGAGCTGCCGGGCCCAACTTGCGAAAGCTGGCCCAGCTTCTATCACGGGCCCACTTTCCGGGCCCGGGCGAGGCAAGCACAGGCGCGCGGCAGGGCAGTTCGGAACGGGCTAGGCGGCTCGTGCGGCGGCGATGAGTTCGGCGATCTGCACGGCGTTCAGGGCTGCACCCTTGCGCAGGTTGTCGTTGCTGATGAAGAGGGCGAGGCCACGGCCATCCGGTACGCCTTCGTCTTGACGGATGCGACCGACGAAGCTGGCGTCCTGGCCGGCGGCCTGCAGCGGCGTGGGGATGTCGGTGAGTTCGACGCCGGGGGCCACCTTCAACAGTTCCTCGGCGCGGGCGACGCTGATCGGCTTGGCGAACTCCACATTGATCGAGAGCGAGTGGCCGGTAAAGACGGGCACGCGCACGCAGGTTCCGGAAACCAGCAGTTCGGGCAGTCCGAGGATCTTGCGGCTCTCGTTCCGCAGCTTCTTCTCTTCGTCGGTTTCGAACTGACCGTCGTCGACGATGCTGCCGGCCAGCGGAATCACGTCGAACGCGATCGGCCGGGCGTAGATGGTGGGCTCGGGCAGGGTGACGGCACTTCCGTCGTGCACGAGCTGGAACAGGTTCTCATCCTGCGCGGCAACCCGCACCTGGCTGGCCAGTTCGAACGCTCCGGCCAGGCCACTGCCGGACACGGCCTGGTAGGTGCTCACAATGAGGCGCTTGAGGCCGGCTTCGTCGTGCAAAACCTTGAGCACGGGCATGGCGGCCATGGTGGTGCAGTTCGGGTTGGCGATGATGCCCTTGACGGCCTGCTTGATGGCTTCGGGGTTGACCTCGCTGACGACGAGGGGAACGTCGGGGTCCATGCGCCAGCCGCTCGAGTTGTCGACGACGAGCACACCGGCCGCGGCAAACCGGGGCGCCTGCGCTTTGGAGAGCGTGGCGCCGGCCGAGAAGATGGCCACGTCGAGCCCGGTCGGGTCGGCAACCGAGGCGTCTTCGACCGTGATCTGCTCACCCTTGAAGGTGAGGCTGGTGCCGGCCGAGCGTGCTGACGCGAAAAAGCGGATGCTCTTCACCGGAAAGTCGCGCTCCTCCAGCAGACGACGCACCACGGCGCCGACCTGTCCGGTGGCGCCGACGACGCCGATATTGATGCCGGGGGTGTTGGCTGAGCTGGTCACGTGTGGTTCCTAACGTCTGTGGGGCTGTCTCCCGTGGCTAATTCAGGAAATTCGGACTGCTTGCTGGCATTTCGGCCCCCGGAGCGGATGCCGGTGGTCGATTTTCTGATTTAGCCCCCGAGAGTCGGGGTGATGGGCTTCATTCTGTCAAAACGGGAGTTCCTCCCCCTGCCACCCGGCCTAACTCTCGCAATTTCTAAACCCGAGAAAGTGGACCCGCGTAATTACGCGGAAGTTGACAACCAACGGGACAATTTGCAGGAGTTATGACGGTGAGGCGGGGTATCCGTTTGGCGACGTGTGAGTTTTTAGGCCATTTGGGGCCTAGACCGGGTCAAAACTCACACCTCGGCGGGACTAGCGGCCGGAGCCACCGTGCACGACGGCTTCGATCTCACCGTCGAGCCCGAACGCGGTGTGTACCACGCGGAGGGCCTCGTTGATGGTGTCGGCGCGGGTGACGACCGAGATGCGAATCTCACTGGTCGAAATCATCTCGATGTTGATCCCGGCCTCGTAGAGCGCCTCGAACAGCTTCGCCGAGACGCCGGTATTGGTGCGCATACCTCCGCCGACCAGGGCGAGCTTGGCGATCTGGTCGTCGTACTGCAGGCTCTTGAAGCCGATGAGCTCTTTCTCGTTGGTCAGCGCGGTGAGCACCTGCTGGCCCTCCGACTTGGGCAGGGTGAACGAGATGTCGGTGAGCCCGGTGGCGGCGGCCGACACGTTCTGCACGATCATGTCGACGTTGGCGTTGGTGCGCGCGACAATCTTGAAGATGAGCGCGGCCTTACCGGGAATGTCGGGCACACCGACCACGGTGACCTTGGCTTCGCTCAGGTCAGCGGCGATTCCGGCGATGATTGGCTCTTCCACAATTACTCCATTTTCTCGCGCGGTCGCGGCGTTGTACACGATGGTGCCGGTGTTGTTGTTGAACGAGGAGCGCACGTGCAGGGTGACGCCGTGCCGGCGGGCATATTCCACAGCGCGAATGTATAGAACTTTGGCTCCGGCAGCGGCGAGTTCGAGCATCTCCTCGCTGGTGACGCGCTCGAGTTTGCGGGCATGGGGAACGACCCGCGGATCCGCGGTGAAGACGCCATCGACATCCGTGTAGATTTCGCAGATGTCGGCGCCGAGGGCCGCGGCGAGGGCGACGGCGGTGGTGTCCGAACCGCCGCGGCCGAGAGTCGTGATGTCCTTGGTATCGCGATTGAAGCCTTGGAAGCCAGCGACGATGGCGACGGCGCCCTCGTCGAGGGCCGAGCGGATGCGGCCGGGCGTGACGTCGACGATGCGCGCGGAGCCGTGGCGGGCATCCGTGATCATGCCGGCCTGGCTGCCGGTGAAGGAGCGGGCGTCGTAGCCGAGGCTCTTGATGGCCATCGCGAGCAGCGCCATCGAGATGCGTTCGCCAGCGGTGAGCAGCATGTCGAGCTCGCGCGGGGCGGGAAGCGGCGTGACCTGGTGGGCGAGGTCAAGCAGTTCGTCGGTGCTGTCGCCCATCGCCGAGACGGCGACGACGACCTCGTTGCCGGCCTTGCGGGTGTCGACGATGCGCTTGGCGACCCGCTTGATGCTTTCGGCGTCGGCGACGGATGATCCGCCGAACTTCTGCACGATCAACGCCATGGGACTCCTGAGATGGGGGTGTGCGGCTTGTTGTGCGGGCCGCGTCCAAGTTCCCATCCTAAATGCTGGTGCTGGCGGGCCGGTGCCATGTGACGTTGCGCGGCAGAGGGGGTGCGGCGGTGGGTGGGGTGTGCGGGGCCGGGTGGGGGTGTGCGGGGGTCGGTGTGCGGGGGTCGGTGTGCGGAGGCGGCATCCGCTCGCTGGGCCCACCTTATGGCCCGGGGCCCAGTCTATAAACTGGGCCCAGGGACGGGGCCCGGGCCCCGTCCACAAGAACGAGGGGTGCGCTAGGCGCAGCGGAGGCGACCGGGCTAGTGAGTGACCTCGCGGCGGCCCTCAAAGGCGCGGCCGAGCGTGACCTCGTCGGCGTACTCGAGGTCGCCGCCCACGGGCAGGCCGGAGGCCAGACGGGTGACCTTGATCTCCAGGGTGGTGAGCAGGCGGGAGAGATAGGTGGCGGTGGCCTCTCCCTCGAGGTTCGGGTCGGTCGCGATGATGACCTCCTGAACGGTGTTGTCGGCGAGGCGCTGCATCAGCTGGCGGATGCGCAGGTCGTCGGGTCCGACGCCGTCGATCGGGCTGATGGCCCCGCCCAGCACGTGATAGAGGCCCTTGAACTCGCGGGTGCGCTCGATCGCAACGACGTCCTTGGCCTCTTCGACGACGCAGATCGACGTGGGATCCCGGCGAGGATCCCGGCAGATCAGGCAGGTAGGCTGCTCGGAGACGTTGCCGCAGATGTCGCAGAACCGCACTTTGTCGCGCACCTCGAGCAGCACGTTGGCGAGCCGGGTTACGTCGAATTTCTCGGTCTGCAGGATGTGAAACGCGATGCGCTGCGCCGACTTCGGGCCGATACCAGGAAGCTGGCCGAGCTCGTCGATCAGTTCTTGGACGATGCCTTCATACATGGTTTAGTGGTCGTTTCTGGTTCGGGGCGCCGCGGAGTGCGGCTGTTCTTCGATGAAGGTGGCACCGAGAATCTCGCGCACGACGGCCTCGCCGTAGCGCTGCTTCTCAGCGAAGGACGGCGCCCGCGACGGGTCCTTCGTGGAGCCGCGCTGGCCGGACGCGTTCGGGTGCTGGCGGGGGGCTTGTGCGCTCTCACCGAGAATGGGTTGACCGAGGCTGGAGCGACCGGCATTCTGCTGGACAGCGGTCTCGTGACCTGCGGTCTGCGGGCCTGAGTTCTGCGGGCCTGAGTTCTGCTGGGGCGCGCCCTGGGGCTGTCGACTCTGCTGGGCGTTCGTGGGAACAGCACTTACGGGCACAGCGGATGCCTCAGCGTGCGCCTCGTAATTCGGCACGCGTTCGTCGGCGGGGGCGTCCATCTCGGGCGGAACGTCGTCGTCGAACGGCGGCGGTACGTCATCGTACGGCGGCTCGTCGTGGGACGTCGATACGAAAGCAGTCGCGGCCCAAGGTTCGTCTGACGCCACGCCCCCGGATGAACCCGCAGTCCCAACCGACTGTGCCGACACGGGCGATGACGATTCGGGGGCCAGAGCTGCTGGCGGTGCAGCGGTTTCGGGAGCAGGGGTATCCGTTGCGTCGTCGTCGAGAGCGGGCAGTGCCGGGCCGTTCGGTGAGCCGGGGATGGCTACGGTCGCCCATCCGCTGGTGGATGCAGCGACGGGCGACGCGCCTTCAGCGGCCGGCGAGGCTGGCTCGCGCGGCGCATCGGGAGGGGCAGGCATAGTGCGGGGAGTTACGTCGGGTTTCTGGGCAGACGGCGCGGTCGCAGTGTTCTCAGTCGCAGCAGCCGCAGCAGCCGCAGACGGCGCGCTTGTCGGGGACGCCGGCGAATCCGCTGCCTCGAGATTCGGGACGGCCGAGCCGACAGCATGCGCTGCTGCCGAGGGCGATTCGGGTGCCGGGCCTGCTGGCGCAGGCTCCGCGGCGGCTGCGGGTGCGGCACCGGACGCCGCGCTCGGCGAGGAAGTCTCGCGCCCAGCGTCGACGCGCGCGATGAACTTGACCCGCAGGCCGAGCACAGCGACGATCGCGGTGCGCAAGAAGTCGCTCGTTCCCATTCCGGGGACCTTTTGTTGCTTGAAGCTCTCGACATCGGCGTGACTCGGGAACGACAGGGCGAGTACGTCGCCGTTCAGGCTGAGTACGTGGGCGGTGTAGACGACAAGCCACGCGGTGGTCTTCTCGTTCTTGACCGCTTCGAGAATCTCGGGCCAGGCGTCCTTGAGCTGTTGCAGGGAGACCGGGGCACTGGGGACGATGGGCGGTTTGGGCGCGGAGGGCGCGTCCGCAGCCAACGGTGCTCGCGTTCCCGCCGCAGCCTGCGTTCCCGGAATGGCGGTCTCGACCGGCTCGACCGACGCATTGGCGGCGGGCTCGCGGGTAGCAGCGGCGCCACCGGCAGCGGCAGCGACACCGGCAGCGGCGGAGCTGGCAGCCTGCGTTCCCGGGATGGCGGTCTCGACAGGCTCGACCACCGGATGGGGGGCGGACTCGCGGGCAGCAGGAGCACCAGCAACGGCGGCCACAGCGGGCACAGCCGCCACGCCGTCGACGCCGATACGACGCTCCAGGCGCTCGACCCTCGCGAGGGCGCCGCGAGTTGAGTCGTCGGTCGCGGGAATCAGGGACCGCGCGATCATGAGCTCAAGATGCAGGCGCGGCGAGGTGGCCCCGCTCATCTCGGTGAGCGCCGCGTTGAGAATGTCGGCGGTGCGCGAGAGTTCGGCCGGCCCGAAGGCCGCGGCCTGCACGGTCATGCGTTCCAGCTCGTCTTGCGGCACGCCGCGCAGCACGGCCGCGGCCCCCGCGACGCTTGTGGCCGCGACGATGATGAGGTCGCGCATGCGCTCGAGCAGATCTTCGACGAAGCGGCGCGGATCTTGCCCGGTCTGGATGACCCGGTCGACCGCGTCGAAGGCTGCAGCGGAATCACGGGCACCGATGGCCTCGACGGCCTCGTCGAGCAGCGATGCACTCGTGTAGCCGAGCAGCGCCACGGCGCGATCGTATTCAATGGACTGGCCATCAGACCCGGCCATGAGTTGGTCGAGCAGCGACAGGGTGTCGCGCGGCGAGCCGCCGCCGGCGCGCACCACGAGCGGCAGCACGCCGGGCGCGACGACCATCTTCTCGGTGTCGCACATCTGCTGCACGTACTCGAGCATCGGCCCCGGAGGCACCAGCCGGAACGGATAGTGATGGGTACGCGAGCGGATGGTTCCGATCACCTTTTCGGGTTCGGTGGTCGCGAAGATGAACTTCACGTGTTCCGGCGGCTCTTCGACAATCTTGAGCAGCGCGTTGAAACCCTGCGGGGTGACCATGTGGGCCTCGTCGAGGATGAAGATCTTGTAGCGGTCGCGGGCGGGCGCGAAGATGGCGCGCTCGCGAATGTCGCGGGCATCGTCGACACCGTTGTGACTCGCCGCGTCGATTTCGACGACGTCGAGCGAACCGCCGCCGTCTCGGGCGAGCTCGACACAGCTAGGACAGACACCGCACGGGGTGTCCGTCGGGCCCTCAGCACAGTTGAGACAGCGGGCCAGGATGCGCGCCGATGTGGTCTTGCCACAGCCGCGGGGGCCGCTGAACAGATAGGCGTGGTTCACCCGGTTGGTGCGAAGCGCCGTCATCAGCGGATCAGTCACTTGGGACTGGCCGATCATCTCGGCAAAGGTCTCTGGCCGGTAGCGGCGATACAGGGCGGTAACCACGATCTCAATGGTACTTGCCGCAACCGACACTCGCCCCCGCCGCGGCATCCGCTGCGACAATCGTGAAGCGGATGCCGCGGCGCGTTGAACCGACGACGGCGACATCCACGACGCTAACACCGGCCGGGCTGACCGCGCTGATGGTGGCGCAACCCTGGGTGCTCGCCGTGCTCGCGATCGGGGCTGCGGTGCTCGTGACCTGGACGTTCTGGCCCCGCAGAGAACGGGAAGACACCGACCGGGATGACGATCGTGATCGATCGTCTGATGCCGTTCCGGTTGGCGTCCGGGCCGCCGACTCCGACGCCGCTGGAGCCTCCCCCACTCCCCCGGGGTTAGCTCCGGATCCCTCCACTGCCGCGACGGAGGCCTCGGCCGCGTCCGCTCCCGGGGGCTCGTCAAACCATCCGAGCGGCCGGCCAGTGCAATGATCGCCCGGCAGCTCGTCCTCGCGGTTGCGGCGCTTCTCGCCGCCGCGCTCGTTCCCGCCGACTCGAGGTGGACCGACGCGACGTTTACGGATTCTGAATTCGTCGCATCCGCTGTGACAGCAATCGTGGTGCCAGCACCGGTGATCGACACCTGCACGGCGGCGAGCGTGCTCGTGTAGCTCAGCCTCGTGCCGCGGATCGTGCTGACCTGGCACTATCCGACCACCGGATACGCGGCGGCCAATGCCCGCTACTACAAATCGAACACCGGGTTCGGCGGGCTCATAGAGGTCTCGCTCGGCAGCGGGGTGAGCACGTCTGAGCCGGTATCGGGAACGTTCACGTCGACCTTCGAGGGTGCGCTGCTCGGCGGACTGCTCGGCGGGGCGGGCGACGTCGGGGTCGCTGCGGCCCACTCGAGCGGGCTCGCTCATCTCGAGCGCGCACGCCACGTTCCCGCTGCTGGTCGGCGCCGGAACCTGCACGATCGTGAACGCCTGACCCATTACCGCTGAGGTTCCCGCTTACAACTGCGGAGATTCGGCCGCGCTGGCCCAAAACGTAACGAAACTGGCCGCCGCCATGGAAAATCTCCGCAGTACTGAACGGGCCCGAGAGTAGAACACGTTGGAGCCTGCCGGTCGCCGCCATCTCCCGCATCTATCGCGTGCCGACCGGCCCCAGTGCAGGTCTGCGGAGATTCTCGGCGATCCCAGCCCAGTTAGGCCACAAGCGACCCAAGGAGGGCGTCTTCTCCGCACTTCTGAACCGCTGCTGAAGCATACGGGGCCGGCCTCTCCTCCCCAGTCACCGAATTCTGGTGGCAATCCACAACTTGCGCGCACCTCGCCGAGCACAGCGTCATTCGTCGCACTATGCAGTCATGAGCCACGACCTTGTCACTGTTTTGTGCCACTTGGGGCACGTCGCCACGTCACAGCAACTGGCGGGTATCGGGGCCAGCCGACGATCAGTGAAATCTGCAGTGGACTCCGGGCTGATCAGGCACGTTGCCCACGGCGTATTTTCCTGCGCGCACCTCGACGCGCCGACTCTCACCGCACTGCAAGTTGGCGGGCGGGTCGATTGTCTGACTCGCCTGTCGCAGCTCGGCATCTGGAGCGGAATCGCGCGGCCAGGACTGCATCTCCGCTTGCGCCCGCACCACCACCAGCGACGATTGGCCCCCGGCGCATCGATCCATTGGAGTCGCGCCTTCCAATGCTGGGCACCGGTGTTCGAAGTATCACCGTTTGACGCCGTGCTGCAAGCGTTGTCGTGCCTCGACGATGTCGACGCGCTGGCATGCCTGGAGTCCGCGCTTTTCATGAGGTTCATCACGGAGGACGACCTCGTAGAGCTCCTCCGTCTGGCCCCTGACCACCTGCGCGCGTTGCTGCGCCTCCTCGATCGCGGGGCGCAGTCCGGATTTGAAACGTTCAGCCGGGTGGGGTTCATCCGCGCGGGCTTTCGGGTCGCGACACAATTTTATGTGACAGGTGCTGGCCGCGTCGACATGCTCGTGAATGGGTGCGTCGGAATAGAGACCGACGGTGAAGAATGGCACGGTCCGGAACGATTTCTGCCCGACCGCAGCAAAGATCGCGAAGTTGAACGGCAGGGGATTCGGGTCCTCCGCTTGGCCAGGCCACACATCTTCGACACGTGGCACACTACCCTCGAGACGGTGCGTCGCATGGTAAACGACGCCGAGGACGCAGCAGCCTGGAAGCGTCGTTCGTAACGGCGGAGATATGGCAGAAATCGCCCCAATCACGCCAGATTCTGGGCTGAACGCGAAAATCTCCGCAGTTCTGCACGGCGAGCGCGGGAGGCCAAGCCTGGGGCGGGGTCAGCGCACCGTCGCCAGGGTCTGGCGGGCGATCTCGAGCTCCTCGTTGGTCGGAATCACGAGCACCGTGACCGCGGAGTCGTCGGCGCTGATCACGCGGGCGCCGCGCGCGGCGGCGGCATTGCGCTCGGGGTCGATGCGAATGCCCAGGGCCTCCAGCCCGGCAAGGGCGCGCTCGCGCACGAGCGGCGCGTTCTCGCCGACACCGGCGGTGAAGGAGATCACGTCGACCCGGCCGAGCTGGGCATAATACGCCCCGACGTAGCCCTTAACCCGGTGCACGTAGACGTCGATCGCGAGCTGCGACGGCCCGTCGCCAGCGGCCGCGGCCACGATCACATCGCGCATATCGCCCCGCCCGGTCAGACCGAGTAGTCCGCTGCCCCGGTTGAGTAGTTTGTCGATCTCGGGAAAGTCGAGTCCGGCCCGGCGATGCAGGTGGAACAGCACGCCCGGGTCGATGTCGCCGGAGCGGGTGCCCATGACGAGTCCCTCGAGCGGTGTCATGCCCATACTGGTCTCGACCGAGCGGCCGCCCTCGACCGCGCAGGCCGACCCGCCATTACCGAGGTGCAGCACGATCTGGTTGAGGTCTTCGACCGGTCGCTGCAGAAAGTTCGCCGCCTCGCGCGCCACAAAGCCATGGCTGGTGCCGTGAAAACCATAGCGACGGATGCGATACCGCTCGGCCAGATCGGCATTGATCGCGTAGGTGAAGGCTTCGGGCGGCAGCGTCTGGTGAAATGCCGTGTCGAAAATGGCCACGTGCGGCACGTCAGCGAATGCCTCGACGGCCGCGACGATGCCCTGCAGCGCGCCCGGATTGTGCAGCGGCGCCAGCCCCGACAGCTCGTCGATGTCCTTCTCAACCTGCGGCGTGACGAGGGTCGGCTGGTGAAAGCGGGCTCCGCCGTGCACGACGCGGTGCCCGACGGCCACCGGAACGTGCCGCGCAAGCGACGGCCCGTGGGCCCGGAACGCTTCGAGCATCACGGCGAATCCGGCCGTGTGGTCGGGAATGGGCAGCTCGCGCTTCCACTTTCGATCAGCGGATGCCGGAACGTGCGTCTCCGCAGAAGCCTCCGCCGCCGATACCTCGGCCTTCACCCCGGCGATGGAGTGCACGGAATCGCCGACGACCTCGCCGATGCGCTCCACCATTCCGCTCGCCAGGGTGGTCTCGGTGTCCATCTCAATGAGCTGGTATTTGAAGGAGCTCGAACCGGAGTTGACGACCAGAACGGCGGTCATCGGGTGGCTCCGGCCGGGGTGGCGTCAAGGGCCGGCACCGCGGCATCCGTCAGGCCGGCAGCCTGGATGGCGGTGATCGCGACGGTATTCACGATGTCCTGTACCAGGGCGCCGCGAGAGAGGTCGTTGATCGCCTTGCGCAAACCCTGCAACACGGGGCCGATCGCGACCGCGCCGGCGCTCCGCTGCACGGCCTTGTACGTGTTATTGCCGGTGTTGAGGTCGGGGAAGATGAACACGGTGGCGCGCCCGGCCACGCTGGAACCGGGCATCTTTGTGGCGGCGACAGCGGCATCCGCTGCGGCATCGTACTGAATCGGGCCCTCGACCAGCAGATCGGGGCGGCGCTCCCGCACGAGGGCGGTGGCGGTGCGCACCTTCTCGACGTCGGCGCCCTCTCCGGAAGACCCGGTGGAGTACGACAGCATGGCGATGCGCGGCTCGATGCCGAACTGCACCGCCGTGGCGGCAGCGGAGATGGCGATGTCGGCGAGCTGCTCGGCGGTAGGTACCGGAATGACGGCGCAGTCACCGTAGACCAGCACGCGGTCGGCGAGCGCCATGAGGAACACACTCGACACCACGCCGACGCCGACCTGCGTCTTGATGATCTCGAAGCTTGGCCGAATGGTGTGCGCGGTGGTGTGGGTGGCGCCGGAGACCATGCCATCGGCGAGCCCGAGCTGCACCATCATCGTGCCGAAGTAGCTCACGTCGGTCACGGTTTCGTTGGCTTGATCCAGCGTGATTCCCTTATGTGCCCGCAACTGCATATATTCCTGCGCGAATTTGAGGCGCAGCAGGTCGTCATAGGGGCTCACCACGTGGGCCTTGGAGATATCGAGACCAAGGCCGATGGCGCGCGAGCGCACCTCGAACTCTTCGCCGAGAATGGTCAGCTCGACCACATCGCGGGCCAGCAAGGTGGCGGCAGCGCGCAACACGCGGTCGTCCTCCCCCTCCGGCAGCACGATGTGCTGGCGGTTCTGGCGCGCCCGCTCGAGCAGCGCGTACTCGAACATGAGCGGCGTGACGACTTCGGCCCGACTCACATCGAGCCGGTCGAGCAGGGCCGCCGCGTCGACGTGCGTCTCGAACAACGCCAGCGCAGTGTCGTGCTTGCGCTGCGAGTCGGCGGCGAGGCGTCCGCGGGTGCGGGTGATGCGCATGGTCGTGTCGTAGGAACCGAGCGAGGTGCGAATGATCGGCAGCGAGGGCGCGAGGCCCTCCATCAGCTGCTGGATAGCGTCGGGGAGGTCGAAACCGCCGTTCAGCACGATTCCGGCAATCGAGGGGAAGGTGGCGGAGGCGTTGGCCAGCAGCACGGCCAGCAGCACGTCTTCGCGGTCGCCCGGAACGACGACGACGGCGCCCTCGATGAGGCGCGGCAGTACGTTGACCATGGACATGGCCGCGACAACGACGCCGAGCGCCTCGCGGGCGAGCAGGGCGGGGTCACCCTTGATCAGGTGGCCCTCGGTGGCCTCCATGATGCTCTGCATGCTCGGGGCGACAAGGTAGGGATCTTCGGGAATGGCCCAGATCGGCACGCCGAAGGCTCCGCCCGAGCGCGCCGGCTGGGCGTTGGTCGTAGCCCGCACCGAGTCGATAATCTCGGCCAAGGCGGTTTCGTCGGCCCGGTTGACGATGATCGCCAGAATGGATGCGTGTTCGTCGCGCAGTTCCGCCAGCGCCACGTCGGTCTGCTGGCCGATGTCCACGGCCGAACGGGCGTCGCTCTGGCCGAGGCGTTCGCCCTCGCCGGGGCCGACGCGACCGCCGAGCACGAGTAGCACGGGGGCTCCGAGGTTCGCGGCGATGCGGGCATTGAAAGCCAGCTCGGTAGGACTGCCGACGTCGGTGTAGTCGCTGCCGATGACGACGACCGTGTCGCAGTTGGCTTCGATCGCCTTGTATCGGGCGACGATCACGGCCAGGGCCGCGTCGGGGTCGGTGTTGACGTCGTCGTAGCTGACACCGATGCTCTGCTCGTAGGTCTGCCCGGCCGCGGAACCGGGGCCAGCATTGGCCTGCAGGTGACGCAGCAGGAGCTCGACGACGTAGTCGGGTTCGGTTGCGGTGCGAGCGACCGGGCGGAACACGCCGACCCGTTCCACCAGGTGGGTGAGCGTGTCGACCACGCCGAGCGCAATCGAGGATTTGCCGGTATTACCTTCGGCGCTGGTGATATAGATGCTTCGAGCCACGATGTCCATTCAAGCGTATTCGGGTTGGGAGAGTGTGGGGCGTGGGTCAGACGCTGGGCGAGACATCCGGCCTTCGCGGTTCGCGAGCGAACGCGTCAAACCAGCCACGCGACGCGGTGCCGCGGCTAGACATTGTCGGCGCCGGTCTCGGCGGCGGCGGCATCCGCTTGGGAAGACCAGGACCAGTTCGTGATGGACGGAACGTCTTCGCCGTGGTCGCGGGTGTATTGGCGGGCGGCGAGGCGGGCATCCTGCATCTGCTGCCGCAGCAGGCCAGCGCGGGCGGCGAGCCCGGGGGTGCGGTCGATGACGTCCATAACGAGGTGGTACCGGTCGAGGTCGTTGAGCATGACCATGTCGAACGGGGTCGTCGTGGTGCCGATCTCCTTGTAGCCGCGGGCGTGCAGGTTCTCGTGGCCGTGGCGCTTGTAGGTGAGCCGATGAATGAGCCACGGATAGCCGTGATAGGCGAAGATGATGGGCTTGTCCGGCGTGAAGACGGCGTCGAAGGCGCTGTCGCTCAGGCCGTGCGGGTGGTCATCCTCGGACTGCAGGCGCATCAGGTCGACGACGTTCACGACCCGCACCATGAGCCCGGGCAGGTTCTCGCGCAGAATCTCGGCGGCGGCGAGCACCTCGAGCGTGGGCACATCGCCGGCGGCGGCAAGCACGACATCGGGGGCGAGACCGGCAACCTCGGTGCCAGCCCAGTCGAAGATGCCGAGGCCACGGGTGCAGTGCGCGACGGCCTGCTCCATCGTGAGCAGGTTCGGCGCCGGCTGCTTGCCCGCCACGACGATGTTGACATAGTTGACGCTGCGCAGGCAGTGGTCGTAGGTGGAGAGCAGCGTGTTCGCATCGAAGGGCAGGTAGACCCGCACGACGTCGGCGCTCTTGTTGACGACGTGGTCGATGAAACCCGGATCCTGGTGGCTGAACCCGTTGTGGTCCTGCCGCCAGACGTGCGAGCTCAGCAGGTAGTTGAGGCTCGCGATCGGCGCCCGCCACGGGATCTCGGCGGTCACCTTGAGCCACTTGGCGTGCTGGTTGAACATGGAATCCACGATGTGGATGAACGCTTCGTAGCAGTTGAACAGCCCGTGCCGCCCGGTGAGCAGGTAGCCCTCGAGCCAGCCCTGACACTGGTGCTCGCTCAGCATCTCCATGACGCGGCCAGCGCGGGCCAGGTTGGTGTCGCCGGGTTTCAGCTCCGCGTTCCACTGCTTGTCGGTTACCTCGTAGACCGGCGGCGCCAGCCGGTTCGACGCGGTCTCATCAGGCCCGAATATGCGAAAATTCTGCGGATTCAAACGGATGACCTCGGCCAGGTAGCCGCCCAGCACGCGCGTAGCCTCGTTCAGCGTTGCACCCGGCTCGGGAACGTCGACGGCGAAATCGCGAAAGTCGGGCAGGTGCAGGTCGCGGCGCAGGAGTCCGCCGTTGGCGATCGGGTTGGCGCTCATGCGCAGGTCGCCGTGAGGGGCGAGGTCGGTGATCTGTTTCACGGGAGCACCGTCTTGGTCGAACAGGTCTGCGGGACGGTAGGACAGCATCCACTGTTCGAGCAGAGCGGTGTGCGCCGGGGTGTCGCGGGCATTTGCCAGCGGAACCTGGTGCGCGCGCCACGTGTTCTCGACCTGCACATCGTCGATACGGGCGGGGCAGGTCCAGCCCTTGGGGGTGCGGAGGATGATCATGGGCCAGCGCGGGCGGGCGAAGTCCTCGTTGTTTGCGGCAGCCTGGGCGGCGGCGGCCTTGATCTCGGCGATCTGGTTGAGCACCAGGTCGAGGGTCTCGGCCATGCGGGCGTGCACGAGCATCGGGTCTCCGCCGTCGAAGCCGCCGCTCACTATATACGGAGTGTGACCGTAGCCGCGCATCAGATCGAGCAGCTCGTCTTCGGGGATGCGCGCCAGCACCGTGGGGTTGGCGATCTTGTACCCGTTGAGGTGCAAAATGGGCAGCACGACGCCGTCCAGCAGCGGGTTGATGAACTTGTTGGAGTGCCAGCTGGTGGCAAGCGGGCCAGTTTCGGCCTCACCGTCGCCGACCACCGCGGCCACGAGCAGGTTCGGGTTGTCAAACGCGGCGCCGTAGGCGTGGCTGAGGGCGTAGCCGAGTTCGCCGCCCTCGTGGATGGATCCGGGCAGCTCGGGCGAGGCGTGGCTGGGGATGCCGCCGGGAAAGGAGAACTGGCGAAACAGCTTCTGCACGCCGTGCTCGTTCTGCTCGATGTCGGCGTAGACCTCGGTGTAAGTGCCGTCGAGGTAGGCGTTGGCGACCATGCCGGGGCCGCCGTGGCCGGGGCCGGTGATGTAGATGGTGCTCTGGCTGCGTTCGGCGATCGCACGGTTCAGGTGCGCGTAGAGAAAGTTGAGGCCGGGCGTGGTTCCCCAGTGGCCGAGCAGGCGCGGTTTGACGTGGTCGCGGGTCAGCGCCTCTTTCAGCAGGGCGTTGCCTAGCAAGTAGATCTGGCCAACAGCGAGGTAATTAGCGGCCCGCCACCAGGCGTCGATGCTCGCCAAGGCCGCTGCGCTGAGGGGTTTTGGCGCGCGCGAGGGCCAGGTCATGGTGCCGGAATCGTCGATCATCGGTCCTCCGCGTTGTCGCGCGGCGACACAGCCGCGCTCCTTCCATCCTATTGAGCCTCGCCGACCGGCCAAGTGCCAAAGGTCCCAACAACCGCGTACTCGGCTAAATGGGGGCCACGATCTCCACGCGATCGTCGCGCGAAAGCGCAAAAAGTGCCCGTTTGAGACCCTCAATCGGGCACTTTTTGCGCTCTCGCGGGCAGAATGGGCATAGAAAAGACTCCTCGCGCACCTCGGCACAGTGGCGCAGCCCCGGTTACCCTTGCGGGTCATGGATACGAAAAAGACCCCTCGCGCACCCGCCAGAGCCCGGTTACCCTTGCTACGTTTCCGTCCTGGGGGAATTGGCCAAGGTGGCGCCACACGAGGAGCCGAAGTTCAGTTTAGGGTACGACGCTGGGCGGCACCAACCGGGGGGGGCGGTCTGCGGAGGTGGCGGCGGCATCCGCTGGAAACAGGTAAGATTCTCTGGTGCCGTTGCTTTATTGCAACGGCGGCCAGGAGAATTCGCCTAGTGGCCTATGGCGCACGCTTGGAAAGCGTGTTGGGTGAAAGCCCTCGGGGGTTCGAATCCCCCATTCTCCGCCACAGTGTTACCGCAGCGTGTTGGGTGACGCACAACGCCAATTCGCAGGGTCCGAATCCCCCATTCTCCGCCACAGTGTTACCGCAGCGTGTTGGGTGACGCACAACGCCAATTCGCAGGGTCCGAATCCCCCATTCTCCGCCACAGTGTTACCGCAGCGTGTTGGGTGACGCACAACGCCAATTCGCAGGGTCCGAATCCCCCATTCTCCGCCACAGTGTTACCGCAGCGTGTTGGGTGACGCACAACGCCAATTCGCAGGGTCCGAATCCCCCATTCTCCGCCACAGTGTTACCGCAGCGTGTTGGGTGACGCACAACGCCAATTCGCAGGGTCCGAATCCCCCATTCTCCGCCACAGTGTTACCGCAGCGTGTTGGGTGACGCACAACGCCAATTCGCAGGGTCCGAATCCCCCATTCTCCGCCACAGTGTTACCGCAGCGTGTTGGGTGAAAGCACAAACCCCATTCGCAGGGTCCGAATCCCCCATTCTCCGCCACACGGATGCCCGCAGCCCGCTCCCCCTCGGCGGAGCGGGGACGCTAGACGCCGGCGCGGTCGGCGAGGCCGCGCACGAAGGCGGCCTGTCCGGCGTGCTGCAGGTCGTCGGAGAGCACACTGGCCAGGCGCACACCGAGCGTGACGACGGGGGTCCAGGACTCGTCGATGACCCGGTCGAGGTCTGCCGCGCTCAGGGTGGCCAGGTAGGCGATGCTCGCGCTGTGCACGGCGTCGTAGTAGCCGCCGAGCAGGTCGGCGTCGGCGCGCACGGCGGCGACATCGGCGGAGGTATGCCCGTAGCCGGTCGCCGTCGGCCCGAACGGCAGGTCGAATCGTTCAGCCCAGCCCTGGCCGATGTACACCTGCTCGATACCGGCGAGGTCGGCGAGGTGGTCGTCCTGCACGCGGGACAGGTGCCAGGTGAGCCACGCAATGGTGTTGGCGTCGGCATCCGCTCGAAAGGTGAGCGTGGCGACGGTGGCATTTTTCAGGGTGCGATGCACCGTGCCCTGGATGCGGGAGAACTCTTCGATGAGAAGTTCGGTGGGGGTCATGGGTCTCCTTGGTCGTTCTTTTAACGTACCCCGGCTGGTCATTCTGCCGTCCTAGTACTCATCCGACGGATGCTGGCCCTCCTCCAGATCGAAACACGGTGAGAACGACGTAATTTTCAGTTCGGTGCCGGGAGCCCCGATCGACGCGCTGTAGAAGTCGCCTTGAGCGCCCGTCATATCCACCCGCGGTGCCCCCTGCCTGGTTTTGCGCCTCTCGACCACCACGCCGTCCTCCTTCTCCCATGCCGCGGCAATAATTTCGATCATGGCCTCAGAATCGACATCACCGATCAAAGTGACGGTCGTTCGACCGGGCCAAGCCAACTGATCATTCGCGCACCCCAAGAGATGCGCCTTCTGCGTCTGGGTCTGATCGCCGACATTTTCAACGGGAACGAAAGCCGCAGTCTCATCCTCCATCGCCATTGCGATGCCCTTAGCTGTCTGCAGATCCATGAAGGCATCACTTCCCTCATTCATCATTGTGCACGACGCCAACAACGCCGTAAGGGTAAGCATCCCGAGGACAGCCACGTATTTTCGCTTGGGATTCATCCGTAAATCAGCTCCTGAAGGTCTCTGACAACTTCTCGATTATTCACATCGTCAGTGGCGACGAGGTTGTGGCATCCATCGGAGAGACCTGTCTCGCTGGGCACATGGACTCCTCAGTACTTCATGCCCGGCTTCGTGCCGCCCTCCAGCTCGAAACACGGCGAGAACGAAGTAATGTACACTTTCGTGCCCGAATTCCAGATGGCCGCATTGTAGAACCCACCCGTGGCAACACGCATATCAACCTGGGCATCATCGCCCGTGGTGTCATCCTCCTCGACGGTGACGCCTTCCTTGACTTTCCAAGCCGCCGCGATGCGGTCGACAATACCTTGAGTGTCCACCTCGCCAGAAAATGTCAGAATCGTTCTACCCGACCACTGATAGGTTTCATCAGTACAGCCGAGCAGGAATGAAGATTTCATATGAGTCTGGTCCGCTACATCCTCCGGCGGCACCAAGAGTGCGGTCTCGTCCTCCATCGCCATCGCGATGCCCTTCGCCGTCTGGAGATCCATGGTGGCTGACTCGTTCGTTGACGCGCACGACGACAGCGCGACGGAGCACGCCACGGCAAGCATTGCGGCCCCGATGCGTCGACGACTCACTCGAGAAATCCGCCGTGCCGGCCGGCTGTTTGCGTTCACCATCCGACGCGCCTAATACTCATCCGACGGATGTTGCCCTTCCTCAAGCTCGAAACAGGGCGAGAACGACGTGATGTAGAGCTGCGTGCCCGAATTCCAAATGGCTGCTGTATAGAACCCGCCTGTCGCGACCGTCATGTCGACTTCGGCATCGTTACCAGTGTTGAAGGCATCCTGATCCACTGTGACACCATTTTTGAGCTGCCACGCCGCTGAAATGCTGTCAACAACGCTCTGGGGGTCAACGCCACCCGCAAAGGTCACAACAGTCCTCCCGGACCACTGATGACCTCCATCCCCACAACCAAGCAGGTGCGCAGTCTTCCGTTGAGTCTGGTCCGCTACATTTTCCGGCGGCACCAAGAGTGCTGCCTCGTCCTCGATCGCCATCGCGATGCCCTTGGCTGTCTGCAAGTCCATGGCGGTCTCCTTCTCTGCACCGGAAGGTGGTGCGCAAGCGGTGAGTCCCAGCCCCAGGACGAGTGCGCCAGCTCCTATGCCAGCAATGATCGTCGATTTCACTTGTACATCCACTTCTCGAGGTCTCTGAGGACCTTATTGTTGCGCGGGTCGTCAGTAGCCACGAGGCTGTGATTGTCCACCATCACGGTCGGATACCATTTTGGCCCCTCATAATATGGCCCGGAGTCAAATGCGTCGCTGGACCGCGGATTGTTGCCGTCGCCGACGCCACCAGTGCCCTGTGCGACCTGCAGAATGTCTTCGTAGGAGAAGTCGGCGTAGGTAGTGGTTGAATCGGCTGTCCAGTCTTTTGGCATCCACGCTCCCGACAGGGAGACCACCGAGTCGTAGTGGGCTCCGGATACTTCCGCCGAGGTGATGTTGGCGAGCCCCCAGCTGTGGCCGATGGCGGTCGAGGTGGCGTCGGCGAACAGGGGGTCCGTGGCCAGGCCCGTTTCGAAGGCGGCCAGGACCGGGCCTGTTTGTTCGGCGAAGTCTGCGCTATTCGCATCGGGGATTCCTTTGGCCAGGCCACCACGAGTGCCGTCTGAGTCTCCGGGAAAGAGATCATCCTTGTAGATGAACGCAACAGTGTCCGGATGATTGTCGACGAACCACTGGGACACCGTTTGGACCGAGCCGTCGTAGAACATGTCCATATTGCTCATCGTGCCGGGCACGTAGGAGATGCGCTGACGCGTTTCACTTGACGGCGTTCCGCGCATTTCGATGATGCGCGCGCCCTCATGATCGTAGAGGTAGAGCTGATTCTTGCCGTCGACCGTTCGCTGCAGGTAGCTGCGCTCGTCCTCCAGCTGTTCGAGTTCCTTGGCGATCTGGTCACTTCTGCCGTAACTCTGCTTCCACCGGCCCCGCGTGCGGTCCATACCGGCGTTTTCAGCGTCGAGCTTGGCGGATTCGGCGTCGATTTCGGTGATTCTGGTGCTGGCGTTGAGGCGGTTGGCGGCGACGCGGGCGAGGGCTGGTAGTCCGTTCAACGATCCGAGCAGGGCCGGGGCCCCGGCGATGAGGGCGAGCTGAGCGGGTTCGCCCAGCTGCTGCCACCGCTCGGGGACGGTCTCGGGGGTGGCCGTCAGCATCCGCTTCACCAGGTCGGAATTGGTAGCGATCAGCACGGCCAGATCGGCTTCCGACAGCGTATTCATGCGGGCGATCAGGTCGTCGACCGAGCCGCGCACTGCTGCGTTCGTGCCGAACCACGCGGTCGCACCGAGCACTTGGTCCGACCCGAGGTCGCGCACACAGGTGGCATCGGCGGTGCGGCGCCGCGTCGCGAGTTCGTCCCAGAGCACATCGATGGCGGCGATCTGCGCGTAGGTGGTCTCGAAGGCCTCCTCCTGCCGAGTCTGGCGAACATCAGTGGGCATGAAGATGAAGGTGTCGCCCGGGGTGGTGAAGTCGGTTTTACCGAATTGCAGGTCGGAGAGGTCGCTGTCGGCGGTGGTGCGCCGCGCTGCGAGCAGGCGCTGCTCGCCCTGAAGTTCGTCGACCGTGACGGAATATGTTTCGAGGGCGGCGGCCTGCGCGTCCAGCCCGCGAATCAACAGGTCTATCTCGGGAACCAGGCCCACGAGGCGTTCCACGAAGGCGTCGCGGGAGACCGCGGTCCAGTCGGTCGTTGCAGCCTGGGCTTGCGCGGCGGCGAGCGCTGTTTGCAGGGTGCGGAGGGCACCCGCTTTGCCGGAACGCGTACGGGCCTCGGACAGGATGCTGTCTGGCTCACCCAACCCCGGATTGGCGACGGTCCAAATGGTCAGTTCGCCTGCCGGCCGAGGGCGGAGTCGGTCGCGTGAAAATTTTCAGCCACGGTGCTCGGGAAGTCGCCGAGCGCGGTCAGCGCCAGCGCGGCCAGGTCGGCTCGTGCGCTCTGCTGGGACGTCGCGTCGCGCAAGGCAGCCGCGACCGAGTCGCTCTGCAGGGCACCCTCTGGCCAGCGAAATATCCAGTCGGAAAAGCTCAGCTGTGCCGCGGCCCCGGACAGGGTCGTCGACAGGCCGTCCAGCACCGAATCAGTCACCCGCAAAGTCGGCATCAGCATCCCCCGGCTACAAATCGACGTGCCCCCTGCTCGAGCTTAGCGGCGGAAAGCGCTGACCTCGGTGGCTTTGACCGAGAGCCAGACGGTGGAGCCGAGTTGCAGGCCGAGGTCGGCAACGGCGGCGGGGGTGAGTTCGGCGATGACCTCGGGGTCGCCGCTCGTGCGCAGGCGCACGCCGCCGCTGCCGGGCTCGATGCCGGTCACCCGGGCCGACCAGACGTTGCGCGGGCTCGCGTGACGCGGCTGTTCGGTTTGCACGACGACGGATGCCGGGCGAAAGACGGCCGCGGCTGGAACGTTCTGGTCGGCCCCGCCGAGGGTGATGGCGCTCGCCGACGCCGGAGTGCCGGAAGACGCGGGCGTGAGGGCGGCGGCATCCGCTGGGCGAACGTGGAAGATACGGCCGTCGGGGGCGGCGATCGCGCCGTTCTGCACGCTGCCGACTACGAGGTTGACGCCGGCGAGGGCCGCGACGAACGGGTTGCGCGGGGCAGCGAGCACTGCTGCGGTCGTGCCCTCGTCGATGAGGGCCCCGTCGTGCAGCACAGCGACGCGATCGGCGAGCACGACCGCGTCGACGATGTCATGGGTGACGATGATTGCGCTCGTGCCGGTTTCGGCCAGCTGCTCGCGAATGAGCTGGCGCATGAACGGCGCGGTCTCCGCGTCGAGGGCGGCCATGGGTTCGTCGAGCAGGAGCACGCGCGGCCCGGCCGCGAGGGCCCGCGCGAGGGCGACGCGCTGCTGCTGTCCGCCAGAGAGTGCAGCCGGTTTGCTGCCGCCGAAGCCGTTCAGGCCGACGCGGTCGAGCCAGCGGTCGGCCTCTTTTCGGGCCTGGGCGGCGCTCAATTGGGCCTCGCCGACGCACAGCGCGAACGCCACGTTGGATCGGGCGCTGAGGTGCGGAAACAGCAGCGGGTCTTGCCCGAGCAGCCCGATGGCCCGGCGCTCTGGGGCTACGAAGCGGCCGGGGGCGGTGAGCACGGCGCCGTCGATGGTGACCGTGCCGTGGTCGGGCGCGGCGAGGCCGGCGAGCAGATCGAGCACGGTCGATTTGCCCGAGCCGTTCGGTCCGAGCAGCGCCAGCACTTCGCCGGGCGCAAGGGAGAGCTGCACGTCGAGGGTGAACGAGCCGCGAGTGAGCTGCAGGTTCGCCTCGAGCAGGGCGTTGGCGGCGGATTTCCAGAGGGCGGGGGTCATGAGAGCACGCTCGTCCGGCGGGTTCCGACCAGCACGAGGATGATCACGGCGACCGCGATGAGCAGCAACGACAGTGCCACGGCCTGGTCGGTCGTGACGCCAGAACCGTTGAACGCGGTGTAAATGGCAAGGGGCATGGTGCGCGTGACTCCGGCCTGGTTGCCAGCGAACAGAGCGGTCGCGCCGAATTCGCCGAGGGCGCGGGCAAAGCTCAATACCGTGCCGGCGAGCAGGCCGGGACCGACGAGCGGCAGCGTGATGCGTGCGAAGACGGTGCCGCGATGGGCGCCGAGGGTGGCGGCGACGCGTTCGTAACGCACGCCGGCGGTGCGCAGCGCACCCTCGACCGCGATCACGAGAAAAGGGAGCGCCACAAAAGTTTGCGCGATCACGACCGCGGTCGTCGTGAACGGAATGCGCAGCCCGGCGAGCTCAAGGGTGTTGCCGAGCACACCATTGCGACCGAGAAGGGAGAGCAGTGCGATGCCGCCGACGAGGGGCGGCAGCACGAGCGGCACGGTGACGAGTGCCCGCAGCACGCCGGCCAGGCGCGGTCTGGAACGGGCGATGACGACGGCGAGCGGCACTCCGAGCAGCAGGCAGAGCACGGTCGAAACGGATGCCGTCGCGAGCGAGAGTCCCAGCGGCTGCAGGGCTTCCGGCGAGAGGAGCAGGGCGGGCAGGCTGGGCCAGTCGACCTTGAGCAGGAGTCCGGCGAGCGGAAGCACGAGCAGAGCGAGGCCGATGCTCGCGGGCACATAAAGCAGGCGCGGGATCATGCGCTCGCCCTCCGGTGCGGCCTGCGCGAGTGCGCGCTCCGGGTCCGGTACGTAACGGACGGGGCCCGGGCCCCGTCCACGGGCCCAGTTTCTAAACTGGGCCCGTGGCCACAAGGTGGGCCCGGTGTCCCGCGGATGCTTGGGCGGCAGGGCAGAAGAACCCTCACGGAGCGAGAAAACCGTGGGCGGCCAGCACGGCCTGCCCGGCGGGCGAGAGCACGAGGTCGACGAAGGCCTGGGCGGTCTCAGCGTGCGCACTCTCCTTGACGACGGCGATCGGATAGTGCCCGACGACCGCGTCCGCTCCGGCCGGGGTCACGCCCTCGATGCGGCCGGGGTTCGCGGCGACGTCCGTCGCGTAGACGAGGCCGGCATCCGCTTCGCCGCTGGCGACCTTAGTGACGACAGCCGTCACATTCTGCTCCTCACTCGCGGGCGTGAGAATGACCCCAGCATTGGCGAGCAGGGTAGCGGATGCCGCCCCACACGGCACCTGCGCCGCGCACAGCACGGTGATCACACCGGAGCGGGCGAGATCTTCGAGGTTCTCGATGCCCAGCGGGTTGCCGGGGGCAACCGCGATGCGAAGCGTGTTGCCGGCGAATAGGGTGGCCGGGCCGGTGAGCCCGCCGTCGGCCAGCGGCTGCATGTTCTTCTGGTCGGCGCTCGCGAACACGTCGGCGGGCGCGCCGGCCTCGATCTGGGTAGCGAGGGTGGAGGATCCGTCGTAGGTGACCTGCACGTCGACGCCCGGGTTCTGCTTCTCCAGCAGGGTGGCGAGCTCGTCGAAGGCCGGGTTGAGGGAAGCGGCCGCGTAGACACTGAGGGTTTGGTCTGCGGTCGCGCTGGCAGCGGCGATATTCGGGGCGGTTGACGGCGCGCAGCCGGTGAGGGCCAGGGCGAGCACGGCCAGGGCGGCGAGGGACAGGCGGGTCACAGCATCCGTCCCGGAGTTTCGACGATCACGTTGGTGGCCTTGATCACGGCCACGCTGAGCGAGCCGATCTCGAGGCCGAGTTCGCGCACGGCCTCGCTCGACATGAGCGAGACGACGCGATGCGGGCCACACTGCAACTCGACCTGGGCCATGACCGTGTCCGTGGTGATGGCGGTGACGATGCCGACAAACCGGTTGCGGGCGCTGCGGCCCACTGTGGACGGGTCGGTCGGGGTGCTTGCCTGGTCGACGGCGAAGGCGGCGAGCGCGGCTCCATCGACGGCGAGACGACCGGATGCGTCGGCATCCGCGGCGAGACGGCCACCGTCTACCCAGCGTCGCACGGTGTCATCGCTGACACCAAGCAACCCGGCGGCCTCACTGATCCGATATTGCGTCATAAATGGAACAATAGCACCGCATCTGCGGTTTGGGCAGCCTGTCTGTTGAACGGTGTCCCCCGGCGCCCGTGGCTACTTCAGGAAATCCCGGTCGAACCTGCCACGTTGACGCTGCATGGGCTCATCCGGCCGACGATTTCCTGATTTAGCCACCGAGGCATCCGTCATAACTCCTGCAAATTGCTCGCCGGGGCTCTCGACTACCGCTGAAACAGGGGCATGTCGGCTCGGGCCTCGAGAAATTGCAGGAGTTATGCCGGTGGAACACCGATGAACGGATGCGGGTGGCCGCGAGGCCCCGCAGCGCCTAGCGTTAAGCCATGGCTATTCCTCCCCTTGTTGAGCCCGTTGATCAGCTCAGCGCGTCCGAATCCGCGCGTACTGCCCGGCAGCGTCGCCTCCCCCAGCTCAATGAACTCGGCCAGCGCCGCCTCGCCAACGCCCGGGTGCTCGTGCTCGGCGCCGGCGGGCTCGGCTCGCCCGCCCTGCTCTACCTGGCCGCGGCCGGCGTCGGCACCATCGGCATCGTCGACGGCGACGACGTGGAACCCAGCAACCTGCAGCGTCAAATTGCCCACGGGCAAGCGGATGTCGGCCGCCCGAAGGTAGACAGCGCCGCCGAGCGCATCATTGAGATCGCCCCCGAGACCAGGGTCGTTCGGCACGCCGAACGCCTCGTCGCGGCCAACGCAGCCGAGATCATCGGCGGCTACGACGTGGTCATCGATGGCACCGACAACTTTCCGACCCGGTTCCTCGTGAACGACACCTGCGCGCGGCTCAGGCTGCCGCTGGTGTGGGCATCCGTTTTGCGATTCGACGCCCAGCTCTCGGTGTTCTGGGCCACTCCGCCGGAGGGTTCCGGCGTGACCGGTGTGCACCTGCGCGATCTGTTTCCCACGCCGCCAGCCGCGGGCGAAGTGCCGAACTGCGCCGACGCGGGTGTGCTCGGCGCGCTGTGTGGCCAGGTCGGGTCGCTCATGGCGACCGAAACCATCAAGCTCATCACCGGGATCGGCTCGCCGCTGATTGGCCGCGTACTCGTGATCGACGCGTTGTCGGGCCGGTTCAGCGAGATTCCGTTGCTCGGGACCGGCATTGCCGCCGAGCCGACCGCTGCCGAACGAGCCGCCGAACAAGCCGAGGAAGCCGCTCGAGTGGCGATGACCAGCACCCCCGAGGTCACCAGCGTCGAGCTCGTCGACCGCCTCGTCGCCCAGGGCGCCGGTACCGACAACTTTCTCGTCGTGGACGTGCGCGAGCCGAGCGAATTCGCTGAAAGCTCGATTCCCACGGCCCGACTGTTGCCGCTCGGCGAACTGTTGACGGACGGCGTACTGTCGGCCAGCGGCCGCGCCGCGCTGCCGACGGACATGCCGCTGATTGTGCACTGCCACGCTGGCGGTCGGGCAGCGCGGGCCGCGAACGCCCTGCGTGAGGCCGGATTCGCCGATGTGTCGGTGTTCACCGGAGGGATCCTCGCCTGGGATGACCTCGTCACCGCCGGGCGAGCTCCCGGATTCGGTAGTCGCTGGGCCGCGCCAGAGCCCGCCCCGGCCGGGCGGCACGCCTCGGCGCGCGACGACGCTGGCAGTGCCAGCCAGTCCGACAGCCTGGTCTGAGCGGTGACCGACAACGAACGACACGCCGCCTCCTCGGAAGCTCCAGCTTCGACCGACGCGACTGGCTCCTCCGATTCACACGAGGTCAGGTCTGGCGATCACGCGGGGGCCGCACACCGTCACGCTGGACCCGACGAGGCATCCGATTCACGCGAGGTCACGTCCGGCCATCGAGAGAACGATCACGCACACCCCGACCGAGCGGATGCCTGTGCCCCCGCCGCGACCGCGCGCACCGTTTCCGAGCAACTCGCGGTCGTGCTCGGCAGCGTGGCTCCGCTGCTGCCCGTGCGGGTCGAGCTCGACGCCGCCCGCGGGCTGGTGCTGGCCGAAGACGTGCTCACGGTGACCGACACGCCTCCGTTCGACAACTCCGCGATGGACGGCTACGCCGTCATCCGCGCTGACCTGCTCAGGGCATCCGCTCAGAATCCGATCACCCTGCCGGTCGTCGCCGATCTCGCTGCCGGCACCGCAGAGAACCCACGCCTCGTTCCCGGGCAGGTGGCGCGCATCATGACGGGCGCGCCAATTCCCGACGGAGCGGATGCCGTCGTACCGATCGAAGACACCGACCAGGGCACCGAACTGGTCACGATCGTGCGGGCGCCCGATGTCGCAGCTCACGTGCGTCGTGCCGGCGAAGACGCCCACGCGGGCGATCGGGTGCTGCGCGCGGGCAGCGTGCTCTGGCCCACCCGGGTCGCCGCAGCGGCGAGCGCCGGAACCCGCTCTGTGCTCGTGCATCCAGCGCCGCGCGTAGCCGTCATCTCGACCGGGAGCGAACTCGTCACCCCCGGCAGCCCGACCCGTCGCGGCCAGATTCCCGATTCCAACTCCTTTCTGCTCTCGGCGGCCGTCGCTGAGGCCGGCGGTATTCCCGTGCGGATCGGCGCCGTGCCCGACGACGACGACGTGCTGCGCGCCCTGCTGACCGAGCTGGCCGGCACGGTCGACGTGATCGTGCTCTCCGGCGGTGTGAGCGTCGGAGCGTACGACGTCGTCAAAGCCGTACTGAAACCGCTCGGCACTGTGGATTTCGGCCCGGTCAAGATGCAACCCGGCAAGCCACAGGGCTTCGGACGCTGGCCCGCCACGGGCGACGTGCCCGGACCGCTCATCTTCGCCCTGCCCGGCAACCCGGTGAGCGCAGACGTGTCCTTCGAGGTGTTCGTGCGGCCGGCGCTGCGGCGTCTGCTCGGCCACGGCCTGGCTGACCCGATCGACCGAGCAGACGAAACGGCGACCGCACCGAACGACGGGGCCATGCGCACCGACACCGAGGCTCATACCGTCGGGACCACTGCCACGTCGCTGGACCAACCGTCACCAGACCACCCGGCCCTGCATCGCCGCACGATCACGGCCACCGTCGCCGACGGCTGGAACTCGCCGCCCGGACGCGCCCAGTACATGCCCGTGATCGTGACGCACCGAACCGTGATCGAGCATGCACCCGCCGTCATCACCGCCGAGGGGAGCACGAGTGCCAGCACCGGCAGCATCCGCTCCGAAGTACGCCCGGCCTCCCGCGGAGGGTCGGGTTCGCACCTCGTCGCCGGCCTGGCGCAGGCCAACGGACTCGCCATCGTGCCCGAAGACACGACTCACATTCGCGGCGGCGACCGCATCACTGTCATGCTGACATCATGACGCACACCACCGACACGGCCGGCGCGACCGTTCCCGCTCAGCTGTTCACCCACCTCGACTCGGCCGGACAGGCCCGCATGGTCGACGTGACCAACAAAGTTCCCACCGTGCGCAGCGCCACCGCCGCCGGCTTCGTGCGCTGCGGCCCGACCGTGATCGCGGCCCTCCGTGACGGCACCGCGCCCAAGGGCGACGTGCTCGCCGTGGCCCGCATCGCCGGAATCCAGGGCGCCAAGAAGACCGCCGACCTGCTCCCCCTCGCCCACGTGATCGGCGTGCACGGCGCCGTCGTCGACCTCGTCGTCGAGGATGACCGGGTGAGCATCACAGCCACAGTGCGCACCGCTGACCGCACCGGTGTCGAGATGGAGGCATTCACCGCCGTCTCGGTCGCCGCCCTCGCCGTGGTTGACATGGTCAAGGGCCTCGACAAATCGGTCACGATCGAGAACGTGCGCCTGCTCGCCAAGAGCGGCGGCAAGAGCGGCGACTGGCTGCGCGCGTGACCCTGCCGGCGTCTGCTCCTGCGTTGATGACGCATTTCTTCGCCCAAAACGGATGCCCCGCACCCGCCACCACCGTGAGCGCGCCCGAAACGGTTGGCCGCGACGCCGGTTACCGTAGCGCGCACCAGTATCGGGCGCGGCCATCCGCTCGCCAAGCCTCATGACTGTACAACCCGACCTGATCGTACTCGCGGGCGGCCGCGGCACCCGCCTCGGCGGCGCATTCAAGCCGGCGGTCGAGGTGGCCGGACGCACGCTCCTCTCCCGCGTGCTCGACGCCCGTCCCCTCGCCCGCCACACGGTCGTGGTCGGCCCGCCCAGTGCTCGGGCCGCCGCGACGCAAGCCCCCACCGCGCCGACACCGGACTCCGCAATCATCTGGGCGCTGGAAGACCCGCCATATGGCGGACCGGTCGCTGGCATCGCGGCCGGACTCGCCGCACAGGGGGCACAGGGCGAGCAACATTTCGACGAACCGGCCGATTGGCTGCTCGTGCTCGCCTGCGACCTGCCCCGGGGAGCGGATGCCGCGCGCCTGCTGGTTACGGCAGCATCCGCTTTCGAGAGCATCGGGGAGCAGTGCGACGGTGTGCATCTCATCGACAGCAGCGGCCACGCCCAGTGGCTCGCCGGGATCTATCGCGGCACCGCCCTGCGCGCTGCTGTGGCAAGCCTGGGCGACCGCGTCGACGGCGCCAGCATGCGGCAGCTGCTCGCCGGACTCAACCTCAAGGGACTGCTCGACGAATCCGGAGCCGGAATCGACGTGGACACGTGGCAGGATGTTGAGAGAAGTTCCGCACGTCTCACCGAGATTCAGCCCAACCCGAGGAGTGACCCCCAATGAGCTCAACACCGCTGCCTCCCGAAGCGCTCGACGGCTGGCTCACGGCACTCGCCGATCGGCTCCAGCTTGACCCGGCCGACGTTCCCGTCGGCGATCTGCTCGACGTCGCCCGCGACGTCGCCCACAATGTGGCGCGGCCGGCCGCACCGCTCAGCACTTTTCTGATCGGGCTCGCCGCCGCGAAGAACGGTGGAACCGGAGCCGACATTGAAGCCGCCTGCGCCGCCGCGAGCGAACTCGCCCGCGACTGGGCACCCGAGAAACTGTGATGGCGACCCTGCGCTTCTTCGCCGGAGCTGCCGAAGCCGCCCAGACGGAGACGGCCACGCTCGAGGCTGGCACGATCGGCGAACTCCGCGCCGAGCTCGGCGAGCGCTACGGCAACGAGTTCGTGCGCGTGCTCCGGCTGTGTTCCCTGCTCGTGAACGGTACGCGCGCCACGGATGACGCGGTCCCGCTCGCGCCCACCGACGCGGTCGACGTGCTGCCGCCCTTCGCCGGCGGCTGAGCACCGTTCACAACCGCGGAGATTTCCGCTGAATGCCCCTGATCGCGCGCTGAATCGGCCGATTTCGCGGAGGTCTCCGCAGTTCTGCACACCCACCCGGCTACAAACGCTACAAACCGACCCAGGAATGCGTTCCGTCGACCTCATACTGCTTCTTCCAGATCGGAACCTCAGCCTTCACGGCCTCGACCAGGCTCTCGCAGGCCGCGAAAGCGACGCCGCGGTGCGCACTCGCGACCGCCGCCACCAGGGCCAGGTCGCCGACGTCGAGGTGTCCGATGCGGTGGCTGACCGCCAAAACCACGAGCGGATGCTGCGCCCGCATCCTTTCCGCGATTGCGCCGATAATGCGCTCAGCGTCGGGGTGAGCGCTGTAATCGAGGCCCGTCACGCGGCCGGTGGCATCCGGGTCGTGGTCGCGCACCTGGCCGATGAAGGTCACGACTGCGCCGTGCGACCGGCCCGATACGGCCGAAATGTGCTCGCTGACGTCTAGGCGTGATTCGGTCACCCGGGCGAAGCCGAGCCCTGCCGCATCTGAGTTACCCGAGAGGTCCGAGGTGCCAGCGCCCATCAGTGGTCTCCTCCGTCGAGCTGATCGATGACGTGCCGCACCAGCGGCGCGAGAATGGCCACACCGTCGCGCACCGCGCCCACCGAACCGGGCAGGTTCACGACCAGCGCGCCGTTGTTGCCGACCGAATCGGCGATGCCGGCGATGCCGCGGGAGAGCACGGCGGTAGGGATCGTCGCGACGCTGACGGCGCGCATCCGCTCGGAGATGCCCGGCAGAATCGTGTGCAGCAGCGTGGCAGTGCCCTCGGGGGTGAGGTCGCGCGACGAGACCCCGGTGCCGCCGGTCGTCACGACGAGGCGAGCGCCGTGGCCGAGCGCGCCCGAGATCGCCCCGGCCACGCTCTCAATGCCGTCGGGCACTACGCGTGGTGGCCCGCAGGGAATGCCAACCTCCCCCAGCGCATCGACGGCGGCCGGGCCTGATTTATCTTCGCGTTCGCCGCGCGAACAGCGATCAGACACGGTGATCACGACGGCCCCGAGTTCGGCCCCGAGCTTGAGCTGAGTTTTCACCGTTCCACAGTACCGCGGCGAGCGGATGCCGCCCCCCGGCGACCGCAGACAGGGTCGCATTGGACGACGGCGATCTCGGCACGCTTGATCAACGGGTGGCGGCACCAGCAGATGCGTCACGGCACGTATTGGGGAACGTGGCACTGGTTTGAACACGTGCCAACGGAGCGAACGAGTGCCACGAGCGGTCGCAGCGGGGCGCACGCCAGCCATCGGCATCCGTTGGAATCATTTGTCACGGTGTTTGCCCAATGCACCCTGAAGCCCGAACGAACAAGCTGGTTGCGAACCGGGCGGCCTGCCCGACAACCAGCCGAGGAAAACATGTCAACCGTCTCACCCCCACGCGTCACGTCCACGCTGAAGCCGGACCTCTCCAACTGGGATCCGGAGAAGGAGGAAACGTGGGATTCCCATCTCGCCTGGCGCACCCTGTGGATCACTACCTTCAGCATGACCCTCGGCTTCGCGGCCTGGTACCTGGTCAGCGCGATCGCCCCGCGGCTAAATGACATCGGCTTCGACCTGAGCACCAGCCAGCTGTACTGGCTCGTCGCGTTGCCCGGCCTCGCTGCCGGCCTGCTGCGGCTCGTCTTCATGTTCTTGCCGCCGATTCTCGGCACCCGGGTGCTCGTCGCCCTGTCCAGCGCACTGCTGTTGCTGCCGATGATCGGCTGGACCCTCGTCGCCCGCGACGTCTCCACCCCCTACTGGGTGCTGCTCGCGCTGTCGTTCGCGGCCGGTATCGGAGGAGGCAGCTTCTCCGGTTTTATGGCTTCGACCAGCTATTTCTTCCCGAAGCGCCTGGCCGGAACCGCCCTCGGTCTGCAGGCGGGCCTCGGCAACTTCGGCATCGGCCTGATTCAGCTGCTCACCCCGTGGGTGGTCGGTTTCGGTCTGCTCGGCACCGCCGCCCTCACCCCGGAGAGCGACTCGAACGGCGAACTGGTCTGGCTGCACAACGGCGGACTCGTGCTCATTCCCTGGGTGATCCTCGCGGTCATTCTCGCCCTGCTCTTTCTGAAGCGCGTGCCGATCAAGGCCAACTTTCGTCAGCAGCTCGACATCTTCAAGGTCAAGCACACCTGGATCATGACCGCCATCTACCTCATGAGTTTCGGCGCCTTCAGCGGCCTGGCCGCGCAGATGGGCCTGATCATTCTCAACGTCTACGGCGACTTTCCGGATGCACCCAACCCGCTCGCCTTCGCCTTCATCGGCCCGGTGGTCGGCGCCCTCGTGCGCGCGGCCTGCGGCCCGCTCTGTGACCGGTTCGGCGGCGCCATCTTCACGTTCATCGGCGGCGCGGGCATGACGGTCGGCACGATCGTCACGGTGTTCTTTCTCACTCCGACGAGTGTTGACGAGTTCTACGGTTTTCTCACCGGCATGATCATCATCTTCTTCTTCTCCGGACTGGCCAACGCCGGAACGTTCAAGCAGATGCCGATGATCTTCCCCAAGCGCCAGGCCGGCGGCGCGATCGGCTGGACCGCTGCGATCGCCGCCTTCGGACCGTTCATCGTGGGCATGGCCCTCACCGCCATGAGCCCGACCGCCTTCTTTATCGGCTGCTCGGCGTTCTGCGTGCTCTGCACCGGCCTGGCCTGGTTCTACTACGCGCGCCCCGGCGCGCCCAACCCGAGCTGACGCTCGACGCCCACCCGAGGCCCCCTCCTCCTCCAGCGGGGGGCCTCGGGTCTTTTCATGCCCGCCGGGGTTCATACTGAAAGGAGGAGGTCAACGATGAGCAGATCTGACGAACCGATCGGCGGCGACCCGGTCTGCTGGCTTGAGCAAGTCTGCCCCGAGTGCGGCGCCTACGTTTCCGGCGAGCTCCCCGCGGCCTGCTGGCGCTGCGACACCGTGGTCTCGCCGTCGTGACCGGGGGCATCCACTTTTAGACGGATGCTTCCCCGCCGCCTGCGCAAACCGTCCTCCACCCGGCAACTCGCGTCACGACTGAGTTCCCCGGGTACGATTGCACCGCCCCCCAGCGGGCAAACTCTCGTACAGTCAAGAGCACACCTCCGAGGAAGGACCAGTCATGGCGGGCCAGCAGATTTTTGTCATCGTGGGAGCAGCGCTTGCGGGGGCCAGCGCTGCCCGAGCCTTGCGCGAGGAAGGCTTCGACGGGGAGATTCACTTGATCGGAGCCGAAGAGCACCCGCCATATATTCGTCCGCCGCTGTCGAAGGATTATCTGGCCGGCACGGCCGAACGCGACTCAGTCTTCGTGCAGAGTGCGAGTTGGTATCCCGACCATGAGGTGCAGCTGCACTCCGGCACCCGCGCGGTGAGCCTCGACCTCGGCGCGCACCTGCTCGACACCGACGACGGCGCGCAACTGAGCTACGACCGACTGCTCCTGACCACCGGCGCCCGGCCGCGACGCCTGACGGTGCCGGGTGCAAACCTCGGCGGGGTGCACTACCTGCGCACCCTCGACCACTCCGACCTGCTGCACTCCGTTCTGGCTGACGGCGGCAAGCGGCTCGTCGTCGTGGGATCCGGCTGGATCGGCATGGAGGTCGCCGCGACCGCCCGCACACTCGGCAACGAGGTCACCATCCTGGAACGCGGCCCGGTACCGCTTGCTGCGGCTCTCGGCGACGAGCTCGGCGATATGTTCGCGAGCCTGCACGAGCGCAACGGAGTGGTCATCCGCCGCTCCGTGACCGTCGACGGCCTGGTCGGAATGGATGGCCGGGTGACCGGAGTGCTCCTGGCCGGCGGCGAAACCGTGCCGGCCGACCTCGTTCTGGTGGGCATCGGTGCGGTTCCAAACGTCGAACTCGCCCAAAAGGCCGGGCTCGCGGTCGACAATGGAATCCTGGTCAGCGCGAGCCTGAAAACCAGCGATCCCCACGTGTTCGCGGCGGGCGATGTGGCCAACGCGGAGCATCCGCTCCTCAAAGCGCGACTGCGCAGTGAGCACTGGGCGAACGCCCTGAACGGCGGTCCGGCTGCGGCCCGAGCCATGCTCGGCCAGAGCGTTTCGTTCGATGCCATTCCCTACTTCTACACCGACCAGTTCGACCTCGGCATGGAATATTCCGGATTCGGCATATTGGCCGACGGCGCCGAGCTGGTCTACCGCGGCAACCGGGATTCCCGCGAGTTCATCGTGTTCTGGCAGCAGGCCGGCCGCGTCGTCGCGGGCATGAACGTCAACGTCTGGGACGTCAATGACACCGTTCAGGCTCTGATTCGTCGGGACGAGCCGGTCGATCCTGCTCGCCTCGCCGACGAGTCGATCCCCCTCGACCAGGTCTAGCGGCCCTGGCTCACGACGGCGGCAAGCGGATGCCCACGCACCAGCCGTGAGGGGGCGCAAATCGACCTTTTACGGCCGGTTTTAGATCGATTTGCGCCCCCTCGGTCCCCACCCAGCGCGGGTGAGCTAGACCCGAGCTTCGGCCCGCTCAGTCGGCGTCGATTCGATGGAGACGTCCGAATCGTCCATAAAGGGCTGCGAGGTTCGCGGGGCGTTGTACAGCGTCTTGTCGAGGATGCCCTGGCGCTTGGCCACGATCGTGGGCACGAGGGCCTGTCCCGCCACGTTCACGGCGGTGCGACCCATGTCGATGAGCGGATCGATGGCCAGCAGAAGGCCAACCCCGGCCAACGGCAGACCCAGCGTTGACAGGGTCAGCGTCAGCATGACGACGGCGCCAGTGGTGCCGGCCGTGGCGGCAGAACCCAATACGGAGACCAAAACGATAAGAAGGTACTGGGTGAAGTCCAGCTGAATTCCGAAGAACTGTGCCACAAAGATGGCGGCGACGGCGGGGTAGATAGCCGCGCAACCATCCATCTTGGTCGTCGCTCCCAGCGGAACAGCAAAGGATGCATATCCGCGCGGTACGCCCATGCTGCGCTCCGTGACGCGCTGCGTCAGCGGAAGGGTACCGATGGATGAGCGCGACACGAAGCCCAGCTGAACGGCCGGCCAGACACCGGAGTAGTACTGCTTGACGGACAGACCGTGAGACTTGATCAGCACCGGGTAGACCACGAACAGCACCAGGATCAGGCCAATGTAGATGGTGACTGCGAACTTGCCGAGCGATCCCATGGTGTCCCAGCCGTAGACCGCGACGGCATTACCAATCAGGCCGATCGTGCCGAGCGGCGCGATGCGAATAATCCACCACAGCACCTTTTGAATGACCGCGAGGGCTGACGCATTGAGATTCAGGAATGGTTCGGCAGCTTTACCCACCTTCAACGCGGCAATGCCCACCACGATGGCGATGACGAGAATCTGCAACACGTTGAAGTTGACAGTGGTGCTCGCGACGCTATCAACGACGGAGGTATTGGCGCCGAGTCCGAGGAAGTTCTTCGGGAAGAGCCCGGTCAAAAATGCCCACCAGTCCCCGGTCTTGCCGGAGTATTCGGCATTCTCGGTGATGCCCGTTCCTGCTCCCGGTCGCACCAGAACGCCCAGCCCGATGCCGATCAGAACCGCAATCAGCGCGGTGATAGCAAACCAGAGAAGCGTGTTCCAGGCCAGCTTCGCCGCGTTCGACACTTCGCGCAGGTTCGCAATGGAACTGACCACGGCCGTGAAGATGAGCGGTACGACGGCAGCCTGCAGCAGCGAGACGTAGCTCGACCCGATAATTTTCAGGGTCGCACCGAGACCGTTGGGATTCGCTTCGGTACTGCCGGTGTATTTTGCCACGAGTCCGAGGCCCAGACCGATGATGAGAGCAGCGATGATCTGAACGCCGAACGAGCGCACCCATTTGGGAAATCTGCTGCCGCGGGTACTGACGGGAACTACTGAAGTCACTGGTTCGACACTTTCTATTGTCATTCGTGAGTCACGCTGACGCCCCCGGTCCCGCGAGACGGGAGCCCCTTGAGATTCCACCGCCGCGTGCAGACGCCTTTATCCCCAAGGCTGGAACGGGGCCCAGTATTCCTTCCAGCGGAATGTGACCTCGTGTGTCTACTTCTCCTGCAGGTATTCGGCGAGCACCCGCGCATGGTTCACCCGCGGGTCCTTGGCTCCGTAGATCAAGGTCGTCACGCCGGCCGCGGCGAGCGCACGAAGCTGCACGACGGCCGCCTGGGTCTCGGTATTGCCGTCTAGTTCAGCGCGGTAGCGCACGGCGAACTCGTCCATGCGCTTCGGGTCGTGCTTCCACCAGGTGCGGAGCGCCGGTGACGGTGCGACCTCTTTCAACCACTCATCAAGGTCGGCGCTCTCCTTGGAGACACCGCGCGGCCAGAGTCGATCAACCAACACCCGGCATCCGTCGTCAGTGGATGCCTCTTCGTAAGCTCTCTTTATACGCACCATCAGAACAGGTTACTTTCGTAACCGCTCCAGCGGACTCTCGCTCTTCTCCCAGCCGCGACGCGGGGCCCGCGACCCGGCGCCGCGGGGGTCATCGCGCGAGCGGTAGACCACGTAGGGGCGCACGAGGTAGCCGAGCGGCGCCGAGAACACGTGCACCAGCCGGGTGAACGGCCAGAGCAGAAACAGCGTCGTGGCGGTGAGTACGTGCAGCTGAAAGAAGAACGGCACGTCGCTCATGAGCGCGGGGTCGGGCTGAAAGCTGTACAGCGAGCGGATCCACGGGGAGATCGACCCGCGATAGTCGTAGCCGCCGCCAAAGATTTGATAGAGCACGGTGGCGGTCGTGCCGAACAAGATGGTGCTGGCCAGGAACACGTACATGACCTTGTCCATCACGGTGGTGACGAGCAGCACCCGTTTGGTGAGGCGGCGCCGATAGATCAAGATGGTCAGCCCGGCCACGGTGAGCACGGCCGCGAAAGTGCCGAGCCAGGTGGCGCCGAGGTGGTACAGATGCTCGGTCACGCCGAAGAATTCCAGCCACGGCTTGGGAATGAACAGGCCAACGACGTGCCCGCCGATCACCATGAGAATGCCGTAGTGGAACATGGGCGATCCCCAGCGCAGCAGGCGGTTCTCGTAGGTCTGGCTCGACCGCGAGGTCCAGCCGAACTGGTCGTAACGGTAGCGCAGCAGGTGCCCCACCACGAACACGCCAGAGGCGGCGTAGGGAAAGGCCACCCAGAGCAAGTAATCCCAGGCGGTCATCGGCTGACATCCTCGTTGGGGTGCGCGGAAAACGGTTTCAGATTGCCGAGGTAGGTCATGCCGACCGTCTCGGTCGGCGGCCCCTCGTTGACGAGGTTGAGGTAGCGTTCCCGGGTCTCGTCGTCGATCAGCGGCAGCGACAGGCACACCGCCTCCACCAGGTGGGCGTAGGGGCTGTCGACCTTCTCCAGGGCGGAGCGCAGCACCTCGATGCCGTCACGATGCGCCGCGAGCAGCTCCTGCGCGATTGGCGAGTCGGACAGCGCCGAGAACTCAAGCACCATCGGCAGGTAGTCGGGCAGTTCGTCGGCGTCAACCTGCCAGCCGGCCGCCCGATAGGCCTCGACGAATCGCACGAGTGCCATTCCGCGGCGGCGCGTATCGCCCGCCGCGTAGTAGGTGAGGTACGGGCAGCACTTGCGTTTCAGGTCGAAGGTCGCGGTGAAGTGCGTTTCGAGCTGCTGCTCATTCCAGCCGGCGATCCCCGTGAAGAACGCATCGAACGCGGCCCGCAGTGGGTCGGGCAGGCCAACAACGCCTGAACGCACCAGTGAAAACTGCCGCTGCCGCTCCGGAGTGGGATAGTCCAGCAGAATCGAGGCCGCCATATGCGCGATGACCCCCTGATCCGCCGTCAACGGCACGGCGGCGATGAACCGCGGGGCCACCTTCGGCGCCCGAAAGCCGAAGTTCACCCGCGCAGCGAGTGCCGCGGGGAGACGGGTGGCGGTGCTCATGCCGCACTCCCGGCATCCGCTACCGGCGGGAACATGCCCTTGGGCACCCCACCACCGTTCCAGTTGAGCAGGTTGACCCGGCCCGGAGTGGTCGGCGCGGTCGGGCTGGCGCGCCCGGTCATCTCGTTGTAGTTGTCGACCGTGGCGCCAAGCGGCATGCCGACGGTGTTGCCGTAGGGGCCGCTGTGCCCGGCAGCGCCCGGCCCGCCCATACCGGGGCCGCCGTCGGTGTCGAGCGAGCAGCCGAGTTCTTCGAGCTCCCGCGCGGTCTCCACGTGCGCCTTCGGAATGACGTAGCGGTCTTCGTACTTGGCGATCGCGAGCAGGCGATACATGGCCTGCATGCTCTCCCCGGTCATTCCGACCGCGTTCGGGATGCGCTCGTCGGGCTCGTTACCGAGGTTGAGGTCGCGCATATACGCCCGCATCGCGGCGAGCTTGCGCAGTGACAGTTCGACCGGAACGACGTCGCCGGCCGAGAACAGTCCGGCGAGGTATTCCACCGGAATGCGCAGCTTGTCGATCGCGGCGAACAGGGTGCGGGCGTCTTCGCCGTCGCTGCCGGAGTTGCTGACCACGTCGACGACCGGCGAGAGCGGCGGGATGTACCAGACCATCGGCATGGTGCGGTATTCCGGGTGCAGCGGCAGGGCGATCTCGTACTCGGAGATGAGCTTGTAGATGGGGCTGTTCTGAGCCGCTTCGATCCAGTCGTCGGCCATGCCCTCCGCCTTGGCTGCGGCGATGACCTCGGGGTCGAACGGGTCGAGAAAGCAGGCACGCTGCGCATCGAGCAGGTCCTGATCGTTTTCGATCGAGGCTGCTGCGAGTACGGCATCGGCGTCGTAGAGCATGAGGCCCAGATAACGCAGACGTCCGACACAGGTTTCGGAGCAGATGGTGGGCTTGCCCTGCTCGATCAACGGGTAGCAGAGCGTGCACTTCTCGGCCTTGCCCGTTTTGTGATTGAAGTACACCTTCTTATAGGGGCAGGCGCTGACGCACATGCGCCAGCCGCGGCATCCGTCTTCGTCCACGAGCACGATGCCGTCTTCTTCACGCTTGTACATGGCACCGGAGGGGCAGGCGGCGACGCACGCGGGGTTGAGGCAGTGCTCGCAGATGCGCGGCAGGTAGAACATGAAGGTCTCTTCGAACTCCATCTTCACGTGCTCGCTCATCGTGGCGAGAATGGGGTCTTGGGCGGCCGTTTCCTGCGAGCCGCCGAGGTTGTCGTCCCAGTTGCCCGACCACTTGATGTCCATGTTCTGGCCGGTAAGCAGCGACTTCGGGCGCGCGACCGGGCTCTGCGTACCGGCCGGCGCTGTGGTGAGCATGTCGTAGTCGTAGGTCCACGGCTCGTAGTAATCGTCGATCTGCGGCAGGTTGGGGTTGTTGAAGATCTGCGAGAGCTTCTTCAGCCGCCCGCCGGCCTTGAGCTGCAGGCGGCCGCGCTTACCCAGCACCCAGCCGCCCTTCCACTTCTCCTGGTTTTCGTATTCGCGCGGGTAGCCGATGCCGGGCCGCGTCTCTACGTTGTTGAACCAGGCGTATTCGACGCCGGTGCGGTTGGTCCAGACCTGCTTGCAGGTGACCGAACAGGTGTGACACCCGATGCACTTGTCGAGGTTCATGATCATCGACATCTGGGCCATGACACGCATTAGTAGTCCACTTTCTGGCTGCGACGACGAATCACGGTGACCTCGTCGCGTTGGTTCCCGGTGGGTCCGAGGTAGTTGAAGGCGAACGACAGCTGGGCGTAGCCGCCGATCAGATGAGACGGTTTCAAGAGGATGCGCGTGAGCGAGTTGTTGGTTCCGCCGCGCATACCGCTGGTTTCGGCGACCGGCACGTTGATGGTGCGATCCTTCGCGTGGTACATGTACACCGTCCCCTCCGGCATGCGGTGCGACACGATAGCCCGCGCCACGACGACACCATTGCGGTTGTACGACTCGATCCATTCGTTGTCGCGCACGCCGATCTTGTCGGCGTCCTGCGGGCTCATCCAGATGGTCGGGCCGCCGCGGGAGAGCGAGAGCATGAGCAGGTTGTCCTGGTATTCGGAGTGGATCGACCACTTCGAGTGCGGCGTCAGGTAGCGCACGGCAACCTCGGCATGACCGGTCGGGGTCTTGCTGGTGGCGCCGACGATCGAGTCGTCGAACAGGCGGTGCATGTCGAGCGGCGGCCGAAAGATGGGCAGCTGCTCGCCAAGCTCGATCATCCAGTCGTGGTCGAGGTAGAAGTGCTGGCGGCCGGTGAGGGTGTGCCAGGGCTTCAAATGTTCGACGTTGATGGTGAAGGCGCTGTAACGGCGACCACCGTGCTCTGAACCCGACCATTCCGGGGAGGTGAGCACCGGAACCGGCGCGCCCTGAACATCCGGGTAGCTGAAGCGTCGACCCTCGTTGTCGCTGGCCAGTTGGGCCAGCTTGACGCCGGTGCGTTCCTCGAGCTGGCGAAAACCCTGCGTGCCGAGGCGACCGTTGGTGGTGCCAGAGAGAGCAAGCACCATTTCGCAGGCGTGAATCGCCGTCGACAGGCGCGGGCGGCCGGCGGCCGGCCCGCTCGGCACGAGACCGTTCTTCTTGCCGAGGTAGGTGACCTCCACGTCGGGGTTGAATTTCACGCCCTTGGTGACCATTCCGAGCTTTTTGGTGAGTGGCCCGAGCGCGCCGAGCTGCGCGGCGAAGGCCGGATAGTCACGTTCCACGACGACGAGCTTCGGCATGGTGACCCCGGGAATGAGCGGCTGGTCGCTGCGCACGGTGCCGTGCGGGGTGGCCATGCCGTCGGGGGTGTCGTGTTGCAGCGGCGCCGCGACGAGGTCCTTGCGCTTACCGAGGTGCTTCACCGACATCTCTGAGATCTTCGCGGCAAGCACGTGAAAGATGTCGAAGTCGGTTTTGGCCTGCCACGGCGGAGCGATCGCCGGGTTGAACGAGTGAATAAACGGATGCATGTCCGTCGTCGAGAGATCGTTCTTCTCGTACCAGGTGGCCGGCGGCAACACGACATCGCTGTAGATCGTCGTCGACGTCATGCGGAAGTCGCTCGTGACCATCAGGTCGAGCTTGCCCTCCGGCGCGCTTTCGTGCCATTTCATGGTCTTCGGGCGGCGAGCCGGCATCGATTCCACGGCGCGCACAGCGGACGGCGCCCCGAGCAGATGCTTGAGAAAGTACTCGTTGCCCTTGCCGGAGGAGCCGAGCACGTTGGCCCGCCACACGACGAGCACGCGGGGAAAGTTCTCGGGGGCGTCGGGGTCTTCGCAGGAGAACTCGAGCGAGCCGTCCCTCAGCGAATCGACGACGTATTCGGCCGGTTCAACGCCCGCAGCGTGAGCGTCGTCGACGAGGTCGAGCGAGTTGCGGTTGAAGGTGGGGTAGCTCGGCATCCAGCCGCGTTTGGCCGAATCGACCATGGTGTCCGCGGTGGTGCGTCCCTTAAAGATCCCGGTGCCGAGCGGGCTCGCGAGGGTGTCGGCGCTCAACCCGTCGTAGCGCCACTGGTCGGTGGCGAGGTAGAAGAAGCCGGTGCCGATCATCTGGCGCGGCGGGCGCACCCAGTCCAGGCCGAAGGCGTACTGGCCGTAGCCGGTGAGCGGGCGCACCTTTTCCTGGCCGACGTAGTGGGCCCAGCCGCCGCCGTTCACGCCCTGGCAGCCGGTCATGGTGGTGAGCGCGAGAAAGGCGCGGTAGATGGTGTCGGAGTGGAACCAGTGATTGGTACCGGCGCCCATCAGAATCATCGAACGCCCCTCGGAGTCCTCAGCGTTCTGCGCGAATTCGCGGCCGATGCGGGCGGCGGCCTGCCACGGCACGGAGGTGATCTCCTCCTGCCAGGCGGGGGTGCCGGGGGTGGAGGCGTCGTCGTAGCCGGTGGGCCACTCGCCCGGCAGGCCCGGGCGGCCGACGCCGTACTGCGCGAGCAGCAGGTCGAACACCGTCGTCACTAACACACCGGCGACGACGCGCACCGGCACGCCGCGGCGCACGATGCCGGCGGCACCGGCGTGGCGCTCACCGACGCTGTCAGCACCCGGCGTGATGTCAAAGCGGGGCAGGTCGATCGCGACGGATGCACCGTCGTAGTCCGGGGCATCCGCTATGGAGAGCAGCGGATCGCGGCCCTCGAGGTCGAGGTTCCACTTGCCTTTGTCGGCCTCGCTGAACCGGTGGCCGATCGAACCGTTCGGCACGAACGCCTCGCCGTTCTCGTCGAGCATCACTGTCTTGAAGGCTGCACTCGAAACGGATGCGTCGGTTCCGGGCAGCGCGTCGGCCGTCAGAAATTTGCCGGGAACCCAGGCATCCTGGCGCGGGGTGAGGGCGATCAGGTAGGACGAGTCGCTGAACTTTTTCATGTACCGGGCGAAACGCGGGGTGCGGCGATCGACCAGGAACTCTTTCAGAATGACGTGGCCCATGGCCAGGGCGAGGGCGCCGTCGGTGCCGGGGTGCACGGCCAGCCACTCGTCGGCGAACTTGGAGTTGTCGGCGTAGTCGGGCGAGACCGTGATGACCTTCTGGCCGCGGTAGCGGGCCTCGACCATGAAGTGTGCGTCGGGGGTGCGGGTGACGGGAACGTTGGAGCCCCACATGATGAGGTAGCTGGAGTTCCACCAGTCGGCCGATTCCGGCACGTCGGTCTGGTCGCCGAACACCTGCGGACTGGCCACCGGCAGGTCGGCGTACCAGTCGTAGAACGAGAGCATGGTGCCGCCGAGCAGCGAGATGAATCGGTTGCCAACGCCCTGCGACACGATCGACATGGCCGGAATCGGGCTGAAGCCGACGACCCGGTCTGGCCCGTACTGCTTGATGGTGTGCACGTGGGCAGCGGCGACGATCTCGGCCGCTTCGTCCCAACTGGCGCGCACCAGACCGCCCTGGCCGCGGGCGCTCTTGTACTGGCGGGCGGTGTCTGGATTGCCGGTGATCTCGGCCCAGGCCAGCACCGGGTCGCCGAGACGGGCCTTGGCCTCGCGGAACAGGTTCAGCAGCACACCGCGCACGTAGGGGTAGCGCACCCGGGTGGGCGAGTAGGTGTACCAGCTGAAGGCGGCGCCGCGGGGGCAGCCGCGAGGCTCATATTCGGGTGAATCCGGGCCGACGCTCGGGTAGTCAGTCTGCTGGGTTTCCCAGGTGATGATGCCGTCCTTGACGTACACCTTCCAGGAACAGCTGCCGGTGCAGTTCACGCCGTGGGTCGAGCGCACCTCTTTGTCGTGGGTCCAGCGGTCACGGTAGAACGTATCGGCGCCGCGACCGCCGGTCTTGAACACACTGCGCAGGTCTTCGCTGGTTTCTGAGCTGCGCAGAAAGCGACCGAGCTTGATCAGCGAGTCGGCGACCGGGCCGTCGGTGCCGGGCTTACTGGTGGTGCTGGTTGTTCCTGTGCGCGTTTTCACGGCTGCCCCTTGCCTGCCGGGGAATGCCGCAGTGGCACTCACCCTCAGAACGAGCTAAGCCGCTGCCTTCGAGGCCGACAACCGCAAACCACCGGTAATAATGTTTTACCCCGGTTCGCGAGAGCGCAAAAAGTGCCCGTTCGAGGTGTCCAATCGGGCACTTTTTGCGCTCTCGCGTTCAGCGGGAAGGGGAGCAACGTCGATCACGCAGAGGTGTGGGGCGTCGATGAGGTTCAGGCCGATCGCGCGCAGCGGGCCGTCGGCCTGTTCGAGCACGCCCTGGATCAGGCGATAGTGCACTCCGCAGACCTCCGGGTGGTCCTTGACCATCTCGGAGTACGGGCAGTCGCGCAGGTTGAGCTGTTCGCCGCTTGCGGCGACGCTCGCGTCGAAGCCGGCCTGGTCGAGATGGTCGTCGAGGGCATCGAGCTGCCGCTGGGCGGCCGGACCGGAGCAACCGGCCAACGCGCTCTGGCCTACGGGCAGAACGGGCAGCATCCGTCGCAGCTGGTCGGCGCGCTCCTGCGCGGCCTCGATCTTGCGAGCGCGAATAGACCCGAGCTCGGTACTGACCCCGCCGGCAGCGCTGTAGAGCATCTTCGGGCGACCCTTGCTGTCACGGGCTTCGGGCGCACAGGTGACGAACCCGTCGTTGATCAGCCGGTCGAGGTGTTCGCGGGCGGTGTTGGGGTGCAGGCCGGCGGCTTCGGCGAGGTCATTCACCGTCATCGTTCCGCGGCTTTGCAGCTGGTAGAGCAGGTTCATGCGGCTCAGACTGGCGAGCGTTTTGTAACTCGGGGGTTGGGCGGCCATGACTCCATTATGTGCCCCCATTTTGGGCAGCCGCAGAATTCTCGAATTCACCCCAACTCTCCCGTAGATCCTTCCGCTGACCGCTTAGAAAGGAAACTATTCAGCACAAAGTAATAGTCTTAACAAACGAAACACGCAGGAAGTGGGACCACATGGCGGCAAAAGCCCGCACGCGACCGAAGGCAGTAGTCGAGTCAACGGGTGGTGAACCCGCTGACACCCTGCGTGACTATTACGAACGGATGTCGCTGGTGCGGGCCTTCGAGCTGCGCTCCAGCGAGATGTACGCCCGGGCAAAGATCGGCGGTTACTGCCACCTGAACCTCGGCGAAGAAGCCACCGTGGTCGGCCTGATGGCTGCCATCGAGGCCCGTGACTACCTGTTCACCGGCTACCGCGACCACGGCTACGCGCTGCTCCGCGGCCTTGCCCCCGAACGCGTCATGGCCGAGCTGTTCGGCAAAGTCACCGGCGTCTCCGGCGGACGCGGCGGCTCGATGCACCTGTTCGACGAAGAAACGCGCCTGTTCGGCGGCTACGGCATCGTCGGCGGGCAGCTTCCTCCGGCCACCGGCGCGGCTCTCGCCTTGAAAACCCAGGAAACGGCAGGGCCCGACGCTGCGGCAGTGATGTGCCTGCTCGGCGATGGCACCACCAACATCGGCGCGTTCCACGAATCGCTCAACCTGGCCGGCCTGTGGAAGCTGCCGATCGTCTACGTGATCGTCAACAACGGCCTCGGCATGGGAACGACGGTGGAGAAGGCATCCGCTGAACCCGAGCTGTACAAGCGCGGCGCGTCGTACCGTATGCCCGGCATTCGGGTCGACGGCGACGACGTGCTCGCGGTGCGCGACGCCGCCCGAGACGCCCTCAAGCAGGCCCGCGAGCAGCGTCAGCCGGTGCTGCTCGAGGTCATGTGCTACCGGCTGCGCGGCCATTCCGTGGTCGATCCGGCCCGCTACCGCTCGCCCGAAGACACGACGATCGCCCAGCAGTCCGACCCGGTGCCGAGCTTTCGCGCCGAGCTGATCGCTTCCGGCGTGCTCACTGAAGCGGATGCCGCCGCTATCGACGAGGCCGCCGACCTGCGCGTCTCCGAGGCGGTCGTTTTCGCCGACGAGAGCCCTGAACCCGACGTGGCCGACCTGTTCAAATATGTTTACGCAACCCCGGTGGCGAATGCGCCATCCGCTTTGCCCGGAGAACCCGTTATGGACGCACTGTGAATACCAACGTAGAGTCAACAACCCGCACGATCACCTACCGCCAGGCCCTCAACGAGACGCTGCGAGCCGAGCTCGAACGCGATGAGAAGGTCTTTCTGGTCGGCGAAGAGATCGGGGTGTTCGAGGGGTCCTACAAGATCACCGCCGGGCTGCTCGAAGACTTCGGACCCGAGCGGGTGCTCGACGCCCCGATCGCCGAAGAGGGATTCGTGGGAGCAGCCCTCGGCGCCGCGATGCTCGGCATGCGGCCGGTGGTCGAGATTATGACCATCAACTTCAGCCTCATCGCGATCGATCAGATCGTGAACCATGCCGCCAAGATGCGGTCGATGTTCGCCGGTCAGGTCTCCATTCCGCTGGTGATTCGCATGCCCGGCGGCGGTGGCCAGCAACTGGCCGCGACCCACTCGCAAAACCTCGAGGTCTGGTACGCGCACATTCCCGGCCTCAAGGTGGTCGCCCCATCGACCCCGGCCGACGCGAAGGCGCTGCTCACCGCGGCCATTCGCGACGACGACCCGGTGATCTTTCTGGAAAACCTGTCGCTGTACAGCGCGAAGGGCGAAGTGCCTGACGGCGAACAGGTCGCCGAGATCGGCAAGGCCGCCGTCGTTGCGACCGGCACCGACCTCACCATCGTGAGCTACTCGCGTGGCACCACGACCGCCCTCGAAGTGGCGCATCAACTCGAAGCCGAGGGCCTCTCGATCGAGGTCGTCGACCTGCGCAGTCTGCGCCCGCTCGACCGCGACACCATCTGCGCCTCCGTTCGCAAAACCGGCCACGCCGTGGTCTTCGAAGACGACTGGCTCAGCTACGGCATCGGCGCCGAGATCTCGGCGACCATCGGCGAGGGCGTGTTCGATTTTCTCGACGCCCCCGTGCGTCGCGTCGCCGCCGCCGAGGTGCCGTTGCCCTACGCCAAAGCCCTCGAGAAGGCCGCGCTGCCCAGCGCAGCCGACCTTGCCAAGGTCGTGCGCGAGGTTCTCAACATTTCATCTACCCCGAACGACAAGTAGGAGCCGGCCATGCCCGACGTCATCATGCCCCGCCTCTCCGACACCATGGAGGAGGGCGAACTCAGCCGCTGGATGAAGCAGGTCGGCGACGAGATCCACAAGGGCGACGTACTCGCCGAGATCGAAACCGACAAGGCCACCATGGACCTCGAAGCCTTCGATAACGGCATTCTCGAGCAGCTGCTCGTCGTCGCCGGCGCCCTCGTGCCCATCGGGGCACCCGTCGCCCGTATCGGTGACGGCAGCAACATCGTCGAGGGCGCAACGACGCCCGCCGCGCCGGTAGCGGATGCCGCGGCTCCGGCCGCGCCCGCCGCCGCCGTTACCGCTCCGGCAACGCCCGCCGTCGTGGCACCCGCGTCGGCAACGCCCGCCCCGACAGCGCCCGCTGCCCCGGTGTCAACCGGCGAGCTGCGCACGTCGCCGCTGGCCCGCAAGATCGGCCGCGAGCACGGCATCGACCTGCACACTATCGCGGGCACCGGGCCGCAGGGCCGCATCACCCGCACCGACGTCGACACGGCCATCGTCGCGCAGGAGGCCGCAGCATCCGCTTCGACGGCACCGGTCGGTCCCGTCGCAGCACCAGCCGCAGCACCAGCCCCAGCAGCCGTGTCGGCCGACTCGGTCTCCGTACCGGTCAGCCGCATTCGCGCCGTCACGGCCCGCCGGCTCACCGAGAGCCAGGCCGTGCCGCACTTCTTCCTCACCAGCGTCGTCGATGTGGCACGCCTGGTCGCGTTCCGCGCCGAGGTGAACGAATCACTCGCCGCGCTCGGCACCAAGGTCAGCCTGAACGACCTGTTCGTGCGGGCCAGCGCGGTCGCGCTCCGCGCACACCCCGAGGTGAACGCATCCTGGGGCGACGGCGTCATCCTGCGCCACAACCACGTCAACGTCGGCGTGGCGGTCGCGACCGATGACGGCCTGCTGGTGCCGGTCGTCGCCGACGCCGACCAGAAGTCCCTCGCCGCCATCGCCACCGAGACGCGCGCCCTGGCCGGCCTCGCCCGCACCGGCGGTCTGTCGCTGGCTCAAATGTCGGGCGGCACCTTCACGATCAGCAACCTCGGCATGTTCGGGATCGATTCGTTCACCGCCGTGCTCAACCCGCCGGAGGCGGGAATTCTGGCCATCGGTGCTGCCAGCGACGTTCCCGCCGTTCGTGATGGCGTGCTCGTGTCGGTGCCCACGGTGAAGATCACCCTGACCGTAGACCACCGGGTACTCGACGGAGCCGTCGCCGCCGCGTTCCTGCGCGACCTGACCCAGCTGCTCGAGGAACCGCTGCGCATCGTTCTCTAACGCGGGCCGCCCCGGCTCCCGCGCGGCTCGGGCGCCGGCGGCACCTCTTTGGCCGCCACGACGTCGGCCATGGCGAGCGTGACCAGCCCGCGCTTGGTCTTTACCGAAACGGATGCCGCGCCGCGGCCGCGCAGAAAGCCCAGCGCGTCGGTGTAACCACCAGGGATGCGGGTGCGCACGACGACCCTGGTGCCGAGCGGGGCATCCGCTAGAAAGGCGACGGGGGAGGTCATCGCATGAGGCTGTACTCTTCGACCCTCGCCGATTCGCCGGCGATGAGAATGATGTCGCCGTCTTCGATCACGGTGTCGAGCGAGGTGTAGCTCCAGCCCGCGCCGGGCCGGTGAAACGCCGTGACGGTGATGCCGTAGCGCGCACGCACCTTGGCCTGGCCGAGGGGCACGCCGATCAGCGCGCGCGGCGGCGCTGTCTTGACCAGCGCGAAGTTCTCGCCGATCTCGATGTAGTCCTGCATAGCGCCGCGCACCAGGTGGGCGACCCGCTGCCCCATGTCCTTCTCCGGGTAGATGACGTGGTTGACGCCGAGCTGGGTGAGGATCTCCCCGTGCGGGTCGCTGACCGCCTTGGCCCAGATGTTGGGAATGCCCAGCTTGAGCAGCAACGAGGCGGTGAGAATATTCGCCTGGATGTCGCCGCCGATCGCCACGACCACGCTGGAGAAGTCCGGCACCGAGAGCTCCCGCAGGGTCGCCTCCTTGGTCGAATCGGCGCGCACCACGTGGGTGAGCAGGCGGTTGTGCAGCTGCACGACCTCTTCGTCGCCGTCGATGCCGAGCACCTCGGTGCCGCTCTTCATGAGCTCGAGGGCCAGGGCGCTGCCGAACCGGCCCAGCCCGATGACGACGACCGACTCAGCCTCGGCCAGGCGGGAAGGGTCGCGATGCCCGAACATCGAATATTTAGCCAATGATCGGCCTTTCTTTGGGGTACTCATAGGTAGAACGCCGCTCGCGCAGAGCAATGGCCGAGGCGAAGGTGATGGGTCCGAGCCGACCGATGAACATGAGCAGAATCAAAATGATCTGCCCCTCCCACGGCAACCCCGCAGTAATGCCGGTGGACAGTCCCACGGTTGCGAAGGCGCTGATGGTCTCGAACAGCAGCGCATCCATGGAAATATCCGTCATGAGCATGAGTGCCGCGGTGGCCGCGATGATGACGCCGACGGCGAGCAGGACGATCGTGATGGCCTCCCGGTGCACCGCCCGCGAGAGCCGCTTGCCGAACACGTTCACGGCCACCTGGCCGCGCACCTCGGTCCACAGAATGAAGAACAGCACGGCGAAGGTCGTGATCTTGATCCCGCCAGCGGTTCCGGCCGGGCCCCCACCGACCAACATCAGAATGTCCATGCCGAGCAGGCTCGCGGAGTCCAGCTGACCAATGTCGACGCTGTTGAATCCCGCAGTACGAGTCTGCACCGCCTGAAAGAAGCCGGCCAGCAACTTGCCCGACCAGTCCAGCGGACCGAGCGTATTCGGATTCGACCATTCAACCGCGGTTATATATACCGTTCCGAGAACGAGCAGTGCGATCGTGCCGGCGAGGACGATGCGGGTGTTCATGGTCCAGGTGCGAATGGACCAGCTGAACGGACGCGTGCGCAACTGCCGCGTCAACTGCACGATCACCGGAAAGCCAAGGCCACCGAGAATGACGGCGGCGCAGATCGGCAGGCAGATCCAGGCATCCGTTGCGTAGCCCATGAGATTGTCGCTGAACAGGGCGAAGCCGGCGTTATTGAAGCTCGACACCGAGTGGAACACGCCCAGCCAGATGGCCCGACCCACGGGCTCGTCATAGCCAAGCATGAACCGCAGCGCGAGCACTACGGCCACGGTGAGTTCAATCGCGAGTGAGATGCGTACGACGCCGAAGACGAGCCCCTTCACGTCTTCGAGCCCGACGCTTTTGGTTTCGGCAGCCGCCGTGATGCGCGATCGGAGGGAGAGCTTGCGGGCGATCGCCAGACCCACCACCGAGGCGAACGACATGATCCCGAACCCGCCGATCTGAATCAGCAGCAGAATGACGATCTGACCGAACGGCGTCCAGTACACCGCGGTATCAACGACGGTCAGCCCGGTGACGCAGACCGCGCTCGTCGCGGTGAACAGCGCCTCGAGAAACGAGGCCCCGCCCGGTCCGACCTTGGCGTTGGGCAGCATCAGCAGCGCCGTACCACCGAGAATGGTCAGGGCGAAGCCCGAAACGACGACTTGCGCCGGATGCAGCCGGTGCCGCTTCGTTGTATTGCCGCGTTCGCGGACGGCCCGTGAGTGCACGCAGCCAACTCTACGCCGAGCGTGCCACATCGGGTCGTTGTCGATTCGTCGTCATATAATTTACTCGTTTCAGACCGCTTCGTCTACCCCCTCGGGGTAGGAGAGGAATACCGCTCGAAGTGCGGGATACTGAACCTGAAGGGTGAGACGAAACACATGGTGCGCGAGGGGAACGAGCCGGACGGAATGCAGATTTTGCGACCCCGGCGAAAGCTGGTGGCGCGGTCTATCATCGCTGCGCTGTCATTCATCGTGCCCCTGCTGATCGTGCTGTATTGGCTCGCCATTCCCCGCGACACTTGGATGTTTGTCGCCGCCGTTCAGCTCGGCCTGACCGTTCTCGGAGCGGTCGCCGTGTTCGGAGCCCGCAACATGTGCGTCACCGTGACGGGTGCGCGCTTGGAGAGCCGAGACCTGTTGGGCCGACTGACCACGATTGGAACGGCTGATATTGCCACCGTCGTGCTCGTCGATCTGTACCAGAACGGGACGGTCGACACGCTCCCGCACCTGTACCTGCTGGACGCCGCCGGCGACGTGCTGCTCCGCCTCCGGGGTCAGTTCTGGCCCCGATCGGGCTTCGAGAACATGATCGATACGCTCGGGGTGACCGTCGTGCGCCCGCCCGACCCGCTCACCGCGGCCGAGCTTGGGCGACTCCGCCCGCAGCTGGTGCATCGCTGTACGCGGCACGCTGCTCGCCTGGGCCTCTAGAGCCTCCGCCGGTAAGTGCGGCTGGCCCCGGTTTTAGTGCCCCCGGCCAGACACGACGTCGGCTACCCGCGCGAGCGGCGACGTCGTGCGTCGCCCGGCGAGCTCGGCTCGATCCGCCAGCGAATAGGCCCGGTAGAGTGCGGTGACGGCGAGCCAGCGCAACGGTTCCGGCTCCCACGCGCGCACCCGGTGGTTCACCCATGGCAGGTGCACGAGGTTGCTGTCGCGGCCGAGAATCAGATCCCCGTCAGTGTGCGCCCGGCCAGGTTCGTGGTGGCGACTCCGGTACCCACATAGCCGCCGGCCCAGGCCAGTCCGGTCTGCGGGTCGAGACCGACGGTGGCCGCCCAGTCTCGTGGTACGCCAAGCACGCCGGACCAGGCGTGGTCGATGCGAGCGCTTTTCGTCGCCGGAAAAAAGCTCACCAGAATGTCGCGGAGGGCGTCGACGGTGGCCTGCGGGGTCTGGCCGTCGGCATCCGTTTTCGAACCGAAGCGGTACGGCACGCCGCGCCCGCCGATGGCGATGCGGTCGTCGCTGGTGCGCTGTGCGTACATGTAGGCGTGGACCATGTCGCCCAGGGTTTCCTGGCCCGACCAGCCACTACTCGCCCACGCGGATGCCGCGAGCGGCTCGGTCGCGATCAGCGACGAATTCATGGGGAGCCAGGTTCGGTGCAGTCCTCTGAGGCCGGCGGTGAACCCCTCGGTGGCACGCACGACGATGCGCAGCTGCGGTGCCGCTTTCTTGAGGTAGTACGCCGTCCACAGCCCGGTGTAGCCGGCACCGACTATGACGACATCGGCCCGGGTCGACCCGGCCAGGGGCGCGCGCGGCACTGGCCGACCGAGCTGGTTCCACCAGAATGAGACATCGCCGTTGCGCGCGGCGTGCCGCACGTCGGTCATGATCCCGCCCGACGCTGGCGCCGAGCGGGGAGCGGCACATCCGTCATGCTGGGGTCCCCTTCTGGCGTGCGCGCTCAAGTCTTCGCCGGGCGGCAAGTTCTCGTTCACCGTCGAGCTTGGCCGCAACCGGAGCCCACAGTACGACAGCGACCCCGGCGCCGAGCAGCAGGCCACCGATGGTGTCGGTGAGCCAGTGCGCGCCGAGGTAGGTGCGGCTGAGCAGCATCACGATCGTGTACGCGGCTCCGGCGAGCGCCACCCACAGGCGGGGAAAAATGATGGCGAGGCAGACGGCCATGGTCGCCGCATTCGAGACGTGTCCGGACGGAAACGAGCCGAAATCCGAGGTGACCAGCATATTTTCGGGTCGAGCTCGTCCGAACAATTGCTTCAGGAGTTGCACCCCGCCCGCACTCAGCACGGTCGCCACGAGGTAGTACCCGGCGGCCCAGGGCCGATTGATGAGCACAATCGCGAGGGTGATGGCCAGCGGAACGATGAGCACGCCGAACAGTCCGCCGCCGAGCGCGTTCATAAACAGCGACGGAATTTCCCAGATCGCCGAGCGGTGCTCGATGATCTCGTCCATCCACTCGGTGTCGACCTCGAGGGCGACGCCGTTCGCGCGCACGACCACGACGAGGCCGAGCAGGGCCGCCAGGGCCACGGCGGAGAGCCCGCTAATGACGGGCCAACGGCGGGAGATGCGGCGGGCCGCTCGGTCTGCGGCGCGCTCCGGGTTAGTCATCCCGCCATCGTAGGGCTGCCCGCTGTATTCGGCCACGCACCGGGCCGAGCCCGCGGCCATCCGCTCAGTATTCTGCCTGTGCTCGGGCCGCGCACATTGCGGACGGGGCCCAGGCCCCGTCCCTGGGCCCAGTTTATAGACTGGGCCCGGGGCTACAAGGTGGGCCCGGGCGCCGAGCGGCCGCGGCCTAGCGGCCGAGCGCTGGCACGGTGCGCGGGCGCACGATCAGCCAGAGCGAGAGGAGCGAAACCACCGCGGTGACGCCCATAACGGATGCCATCGGTATCGCCGTTCCCACTCCGAGCACTCCCACAATCGGCGAGATCAGACCAGCCACCCCGAAGTTGGCCGCACCGAGCAGTGATGCCGCGGTGCCGGCCTCATGTCCGTGCGCGTTCAAAGCGATGACCTGCACGCTCGGCAGCGTGAAGCCGCAGGCCGCAATGAAGAACCAGAGCGGAACCAGGGTTCCCCACAGTCCCATGCCGGCCAGGTCGAGCAGCACAATGGCAGCGGCGGTGAGCAGCAGCACGACCGTGGAGACCGAGAGAATCCACTGGGGTCCAATATTGAACCGGTGCATCAGGCGCGAGCTCAGCTGCACGCCGGTGACCACACCGAGGGAGTTGACGGCGAACAGTAGACCGTATTCCTGCGGGCTGAACTGGTAGACATCCTGAAACAGAAACGGCGACGCCGACAGGTAGGAGAACAGCCCGGTGAACGTCATCGCCCCGATGATGGCGACACCCACGAAGGTGCGGTCGCTCAGCACGGCCTTGTAGCGCTGGGCCAGGGTGTTGTGGCCCTTGGCGTGGCGCTCGTTTTCGGGCAGGGTCTCCACGATCCAGAAGGCGACGGCCAGAATCACGATGACACCGTAGGCGGCGAGCACCCAGAAGATGCCGCGCCAGTTCATCACGAGCAGCAGCTGCGACCCGATCACCGGCGCCAGCACGGGCGCGAGCCCGCTGACCAGGGCGAGGCGGGAGAGCATGCGCACGAGCGGCTTGCCGCCGAACAGGTCGCGCACCATGGCCATCGCGACGACCGCGCCGGCCGCGGCGCCGAAGCCCTGCAGCACCCTAAATACAGCGAGCATGACGATCTCGTTCGACAGCGCAGCGCCGACACAGGCCAGAATATGCACACCGGTCGCGAGCATCAGCGGCAGCCGGCGCCCGACCTTGTCGCTCCACGGCCCCACCACCAGCTGCCCGAATCCGAAACCGATCATGGTGCCGGTCAGCGTCAGCTGAATGACCGACGGCAGCACCCCGAATTCGCTCTCCAAAGTCGGAAAGGCCGGCAGGTAGAGGTCGATCGTGAACGGGCCGAGGGCCGTGAGGGCGCCGAGAATGAGAATGTAGACGATTCGCTGACGCCTGGTCAGTTTGTCCCCGGGGTGCGCGGCTTTGGAAGCGAGTTGCGCGGCGCTAACCACGGGAATGCTGGCAGTAATCACGAAAGCGGATGTCCTTGGCTGGTTGAGAAAGTTGGTGCGGCAGTGTCGGCCGCTCTAAAGCCAAGCAGGGGTAGACCCGTAGTATTCCCTCGATCCTGCTGCGGGTCCACCAGCAGTGCCTCGAAAGCGAGTTCGGCCGCCCCGATCATGAGCAGGTTGGAGCCAAGCACAGCTGGCGCGATGCTGACCTCCGCGAATGCGGCGGGAAGAGTCAAGGCGGCGACGGCAACGTTCAAACGCTCCGGGTCAACCGCGTGGAGCGCGGCGAGAAAACCGCCGAGCACGATGAGCTGCGGGTTGAGCATGTTGACGGCGCTGGCCAGGGCGATGGCCAGGAAATCGAGCTGTCGATTCACCAGGTTGCGCACGATGAGCGAGTCGGAGGCGAGCAGCGCGCGTTCGAGGGTGTCGGCATCCGTTTCGCCGGCCTGCAGGCCGAGCGCGGCGAGCAACGCGTGGCGGGTGACCTCGGCTTCGAGGGTGCCCGCGATGCCAGCCGAATCGGTGTCGATGCCGTCGCTCACCCGAGTGTGGCCGAACTCCCCCGCATACCCGGCCTGGCCACCAGCGGCGACGCCCCCGATCACGAGGCCGCCTCCGATGCCGCTCGACCCGCCGTTGAGATAGACGAGGTCGGTCAGGCCTTGACCGGAACCGAAATAGCGTTCGGCCGTGACACCAAGGCTCGCGTCGTTGGCCGCGACGACCGGAAGGCCCGTCGCAGCGGCAAGCAGGTCGCACAACGGCTCGTCGACCCAACCGAGATGCGGAGCGTGACGCACCAGACCGTCACTCGCACGCACGAGACCGGGCACCGCCACTCCTATTCCGATTATGGAATATTCGCCGAGGTCGCGCTTCAGCTTCGCCACAATGCCCGCGGTGATCGTGACGGCCTCAGCGATTGACGGCGACGACGGCGTGGCATAGCGGATGAGCCGGTGGACGACGCCGCTGAGGGCGACGGCTCCCACGGTGATCGCGTCGATTTCAGGATTCACCGCAATGGCCACGATTCGGTCGCTTGCCGCCACGATCGGGCTCGGTCGCCCGGCGAGCTTCGTGGGGTCGGGAGTGCGTTCCTCGACCAGGCCGCGCTCGACCAGCTCCGCGACCAGCGCGCCGATCGTCGACCGGTTCAAGCCGGTCAGTCGGGTGAGCTGGGCGCGCGACGCTGCGCCGCCGCGATGCACGAGGCGCAGGATGATCGACAGGTTGTGCCTGCGCACATCGTCATGGTTATTGCCCTGCATGGCGTCCACTGCTCTCGGCTTCCGGCTCGCTTTTTTCGGTCAGAAGTCAGGTTACTGCGCCGGATGAGCTCGACGGGTGATACGTTGCCAATGTCAACAAATCATCAAGGGTGCTGACAGACTTGCGGCGCCAGACAGGGACGTCATGGAGTTTCGATACCTCGGCAACAGCGGATTGAAAGTTTCAGAAATAACCTACGGCAACTGGCTCACCCACGGGTCTCAGATTGAGAACGACACCGCGACGGCCTGCGTGCGCGCGGCCCTCGACGCCGGAATCAGCTCGTTCGACACCGCAGACGTCTACGCCAACACCGTCGCCGAACAGGTATTGGGCGACGCCCTACGCGGCGAACGCCGACAGTCCCTCGAAATCTTCACCAAGGTCTTCGGCCCGACCGGCCCCAAGGGACACAACGACACCGGCCTCTCCCGCAAGCACATCCTCGAGTCGATCGACGGCTCGCTCAGCCGACTGCAAACGGATTACGTCGACCTCTATCAGGCCCACCGGTACGACGTGGAGACCCCGCTCGAGGAGACGATGCAGGCCTTCGCCGACGTCGTGCGCCAGGGCAAGGCCCTCTATATCGGGGTAAGCGAGTGGAACGCGACGCAGCTACGCGCCGGCCACGCCCTCGCCACCGACCTCGGCATTCAGCTCATCTCCAACCAGCCGCAGTACTCGATGCTGTGGCGCGTGATTGAATCCGCAGTGGTTCCGGCCGCCGAGGAGCTCGGCGTCTCTCAGATCGTCTGGTCCCCCGTGGCTCAGGGCGTGCTCACCGGCAAGTACCTGCCTGGTCAGGCACCACTGAACGGCAGCCGAGCAACGGATGCTCAGGGCGGCGCCAACATGATCAAGCGTTGGATGAGCGAGCCGGTGCTCACCGGTGTGCAGAAATTGCGCCCGATCGCTGACGAGCTCGGCCTCACCATGGCGCAGCTCGCGCTCGCCTGGGTGCTGGCCCATAAGAACGTCGCATCCGCAATCATGGGGGCGTCCCGGCCCGAGCAGGTCGCCGACAACGCGAAGGCCGCCGGTGTGCACCTCGACGCAGACGTGCTCACGAGAATCGACACCGCCGTGCGCGACCTGGCCGAATTCGACCCGCGCAAGACCACCTCGCCGGAGCAGCGCGAGGCGTAAGCCAGCGGCATCCGCTTTTAGAATCAAGGAGTATTCATGAGAATCGCCGTCACCGGTGGCAGTGGCAAGCTCGGGCGCAGCGTTGTTGCGCGCCTGACGAACGAGGGCCACGTCGTCACCAACCTCGACCGCACGGGTTCTCGCGGTTCGGGATTTACTACGATCGACCTTACTGATTATGGCCAGGTCATCGACGTGATGTTCGGCATCGACGACCGCACGGACGGATTCGACGCCGTCGTGCATCTGGGGGCAATCCCGGCTCCTGGCCTTCTGCCCGATGTGGCCACCTTCCACAACAACATGCTCGCGACCTTTAACGTCTTCCAGGCCGCCCGCCGGGCCGGAATCAAGGCGATCGTCTATGCCTCGAGTGAGACGACCCTCGGTCTGCCATTCGATATCGACCCGCCCTACATTCCCGTCGACGAGGAGTACCCGGCCCGGCCGGAGAGCACGTATTCACTCGTGAAACACCTCGAGGAGCAGATGGCTATCCAGCTCGTGCGCTGGGATCCGCTGTTGAGTATCACGGCGCTGCGCTTCTCCAACGTGATGGACGAGGACGACTACGCGGCCTTCCCCGCATTCAACGACGACGCCACCCTGCGCAAGTGGAATCTGTGGGGCTACATCGACGGTCGCGACGGCGCCCAAGCCGTGCTGCGGGCGCTCGAACGAGCCCAGCCGGGTTTCGAGACGTTCATCATCGCGGCCGCCGACACGGTGATGAGCCGGTCGAGCGCGAGCCTGGCCGCCGAGGTCTTTCCGAGCGTCAGAGTCGTCAAGGCGGTCGGAGAACACGAGACCCTGTTATCGATCGACAAGGCGAAGCGGATGCTCGGCTTCGCCCCCGAGCACAGCTGGCGCGATCACGTGTAATGCGCCACTATCGGTACTCAACGTGGGCGCTCGACAAATGCGTTCCGAAACTTGCCCGCCGGATCGAGCCGATCAACAAGGGCTCGAAAATCGCCGAGCCGGGGGAAGCTGGTCGCAAGCGTCTTGGCATCCGTCTGAGAGTTTGCCCCAATGCGGCCGCACCGCGAAGGGGGCCAGCGCCGCTTCGAGGGCCGGCAGCAGCAGCGCGATCCGGGCGCATCGTTTCGATCGCTGCGACGGCATGCTCGCGCGGCACGTGGTGTTCGCTTTGCAACTTTTCGCCGTTGCTCGGAGTGAAGGCCATCCGAAAGTGCGCCAGTCGCTCGGACCAGGGTCCGGCCACGCCGAGCTGCTCGGTGCGAGGCCCCAGCCACGAGTTCGTGTACTTCATCGATCGATGTCGGATGCACGATCGGAGCCCCGTAGCGGTAGTTCCGAGCCCAATTGCGTTCATTCGCCTGCTTCATGCCGGCCGCTTCACGAGATTTGATGTTCGGGACAACTTACCGGACCAGTAGGTTCACCTGGGCTTGGTGGCACTCGAATTCTGGAGCTACCCGGATGCGGCGGATTCGCTAGTCCGGCTATTGACGACTGCACCCACTCTCGGTATATGTTTGAGTAATCAACAAATCATCGATGCAGCTGAATTGGACGTCCTGACATGACACCGAGCGACCTGACCCCCACCCGTGACGACAAGTTCTCCTTCGGGCTCTGGACCGTCGGCTACAACGGCAGTGACCCGTTTGGTGGTCCTACTCGCCCCAAGCTCGACGTCGTCGATGCCGTGACCAATCTGGCCGAGCGTGGCGCCTACGGCCTCACCTTTCACGACGACGATCTGTTCGACTTCGGTTCAACGGATGCCGCCCGCCAGCAGCAGATCGACCGCCTCAAGCAGGCGCTCTCCGACACCGGGCTCATCGTGCCGATGGTCACCACAAACCTATTCAGCGCCCCGGTTTTCAAGGACGGCGGATTCACCTCGAACGACCGAGCCGTACGCCGGTTCGCGCTCCGCAAGGTGCTGCGCAACATCGACCTCGCTGCCGAGCTGGGCGCGAAGACGTTCGTCATGTGGGGCGGCCGCGAGGGCGCCGAGTATGACGCGGCCAAGGACATCCGTTCGGCGCTCGAGCGTTACCGCGAGGCCGTGAACCTACTCGGGGACTATGTCACCGACAAGGGCTACGACATCCGCTTTGCCATTGAGCCCAAGCCCAACGAACCCCGTGGCGATATTCTGCTGCCGACCGTCGGCCACGCAATGGCGTTCATCGAAACGCTCGAGCGGCCCGACATGGTCGGCGTGAACCCCGAGGTCGGGCACGAGCAGATGGCCGGGCTCAACTTCGCCGCCGGCATCGCGCAGGCGCTGTACCAGGGCAAGCTGTTCCACATCGACCTCAACGGTCAGCGCGGCATCAAGTATGACCAGGACCTGGTCTTCGGCCACGGCGACCTGCAGAACGCCTTCGCTCTGGTAGACCTCCTCGAAAACGGCGGCCCGAACGGAGGCCAGACCTACACCGGGCCGCGCCATTTCGACTACAAGCCGAGCCGCACCGAAGACGTCGCCGGAGTGTGGACCAGCGCTGCGGCCAACATGCGCACCTACCTGCTGCTCAAGCAGCGGGCTGCGGCATTCCGCGCCGACCCCGAGGTGCAAACGGCCCTCGCCGCGTCGAAGGTACCTGACCTGTCGAACAACACCCTCGCCCCGGGCGAAAGCTACGACGATCTGCTGGCGGACCGCGCCTCCTACGAGGACTTCGACGCCGACGCCTACTTCGGCGGCAAGGGCTTCGGCTTCGTGCACCTGCAGCAGCTGGCCCTCGAGCACCTGCTCGGCGCTCGCTAGCTCCACCATTCCGCACCTACGTGGCAAATTCCAAAGAACCGAATGCGACCGCCCCGCTCTTCATCGCAAAATCGGGGCCCGGGTCTTTTCTGAACTAGCCACCGTATACCGGGGCATAACTGCCTTGGGAAGACAGCTTTCGCATGCTCAACACGATCGGCTACGACGGCCCGCTCTCGGTGGAATGGGAGGATGCCGGACTGGACCGCCTGGTCGGCGCTCCCGAAGCGCTCGCCTTAGTGCGATCGCTCGCCTTTGACGCACCGACCGATGCCTTCGATGCGGCGTTCACTACGCGCCGATGACCGCTCGCGTGCGCCGGGCATCCGTTTGTTACTGCCCCCCATTCGGGCCGTCAGGGCCGGCTCCCAGCCGCCTTTCAGCCAGCATGAACCTGGCCGTTAGACGGGAGCGCTAACGTCGTAGGCACGGCTGCTTCGGCAGCACAGCGACGAACGAATGGTGAACACCCGCATGAGCACTTCCGGCCAGGCCCGTCCGCCCAAGAAAGACCGCCGCGAGGAGGCCCGCGAACACGCCAGGCTGATGCGCGCCGAGCAGGTCAAGCGGGACAAGCGCCGTCGCCTCTTTCTGCGCGGCGGCATCGGCATCGGCTTGCTCGCCGTGGTCGCCATCGTGACCCTTGTCATCGTGAACAACGTCACCGCGCCGGCGGCGCAGGGCCCGGCCAACATGGCCAGCGACGGAATTCTGCTCGGCAGCGACGGAACCACGGTCTCCGCGGCCACCTCGACCCCCCTCGCCGCCGACGCCGAACCGGTTGCGACCGACCAGAGCGCCCTGACCGACACGGCGAACATCGTGATGTACGTCGACTACCTCTGCCCCATCTGCGGCAACTTCGAGACCACCAACAGTGAGCAGATCACCAGTTGGGTCACCGCGGGCAACGCCACGGTCGAGATCCACCCGATCTCGATTCTTGACCGTCTGTCGTCGGGCACCAAGTACGCCACGCGTGCCGCCAATGCCGCCGCCTGTGTGGCCGACTACGACCCCAACAACTTTCTGGCCTTCAACTCGGCCATGTTCGCCGACCAGCCCGCCGAGAACTCCACCGGCCTCACGGATGCCGAACTGACCACCCTCGTTGAAGGCGCCGGGGTGACCTCCACCGACGTCGCCAGCTGCATCAAGGATCAGACCTACGCCGACTGGGTCGACGCCTCAACCCAGCGCGCGCTCAACGGCCCCATCCCCAACTCGGACATCGAGAAGGTCAAGGGAACGCCCACCGTGCTCGTGAACGGTGTCAGCTACACCGGTTCCTTCACCGATGCCGCCGCCTTCGAGGCCTTCGTGACCGCGCAGACGACCGCCGCGGCAGGCGAGTAGCCCGCCCGCTTCCACTCTGCACGGGGCCCGGGCCCCGTCCACGGGCCCAGTTTATAAACTTGGCCCGTGGACGGAACATGGGCCCGATGCCGCGGCTGGGCTTTAGCCCTTAGCCGAGAGCGAGCCCGGCCCAGAGCCCGAGCGCGGCCGCCAGAACAGATGCCGCGAGCATACCGACTCCATTCACCAGTACGGCCAGATACCGGTGCGCCTGGGCCAGCCGCACGGTCTCGAAACTGGCCGTGCTGAATGTCGTGTAGCCGCCGAGCAGGCCGACGCCGAGCACCAGGCTCCACTCCAGCGTGAGCAGGAGGTTCATGGCGAGGCCGGTGACGAGGCCGAGCAGAAGCGAGCCGCTCACGTTGATGATCGTGGTTCCATACGGAAACGCGCCGCCCAGACGGGTGCGCACGAAGCCGTCCAGAAACAGGCGTGCGGACGCGCCCACGCCGCCGGCCGCAGCGATGCCTAAGAACAGGAGCGGGGTCATCCGTTTTCCCCCCGAGAGGATTCGCCGCGCCGGTGCAGTGCCGCGCCCAGCACGATTCCGAGCCAGGTCGCGAGGCCGCCGAGCAGAACCGTGCCGAGCGCATAGGCGATCGCCAGTCCGCTGGCGCCGCCGTGAAGGAGCAGAGCGCTGTCGGTGGCGAGGGCGCTGTAGGTCGTGAATCCGCCGAGCAAGCCGGTACCGAGCAGCAGGCGCGCGGTGCGGCGGCGGCCGGCATCGTGGCCGAGGCGCACGAGCGCTTCGAGCAGCAGCCCGAGCAGCAGGGCTCCGAACAGGTTGATGCCGAGGGTGGTCAGCGGCAGGTGGACGCCGGCCAGATCGATGGGCGGCAGCACCAGACCGAGCACCTCGCGCAGGGCGGTGCCCACGGTTCCGCCGAGAAAGACGAGGCCGAGGTAGCGCCAGTTCAGGTGCACGGCTCGTGGCGTGATCGTGGCGATGGTTCACCTACCTGTTGCACTCAGTAGGAACCATCAGCGCAGGCAGTTTGAGCGGATGCTCGGGCGGGATCCATCGCCGTGGCCAGAATACACGCCCTAATCGGTGGACTCCCACGGCAGTTCGTCGCGAAAGGCCACCGGTGCCAGGGGAATGACCACGACGGGTCGGTGCTGCCGGTGCGCGAGGTGCACGGCCACGGAGCCGCCGAAGAATTCCTGCACGCTGGCTCGCACACCCCGCTCGCGGGTGCCGACCACGATCATTGCGGCGTCCAGCGTGTCAGCGAGGTGGGCCAGGGCGCGGGCCGGGTCGCCCGCGACAGCCCTGGTCGACCAGGTCAGGCTGCGGCCGTCGAGCAGCGTCGTCAGGTGGGCTCGCAGGGCAACCGGAAAGCCCTCGTCGTCCAGATCGAGCAGGTCGGGGTCGATCGGCAGCGACAGGATGCTGCCGTCGGCGAACTCATCGACCACATAGCGGCCGGGCTCGACCGTCGCGCAGACCAGCTCGGCGTGAAACCGGTCCGCGAAGGCGGCGGCCTCGAGCACGACCGCGTCGGGCTGGCCGGGTGTGACTCCAACAATCACGTAGGTGCTCACGACCGGCTCCTTTCAAGGGCTTCCGGTACCAGCTTGGCCGCGTTGCCGCCATAGGGATAGTGGCGCCGGGCGTCAGACGGCCGCGAGCACTCCGGCGACGGAGTTCAGCGAGCCGGGTACCAGGCTGTAGTACGACCAGGTGCCGCGTTTGGCGCGGGCCAGGAAGCCAGCCTCAACGAGTACCTTGAGGTGGTGCGAGATGGTGGGCTGGCTCAGGGTCAGCTGGTCGGTCAGGTCGCAGACGCAGGCTTCCTGGTCGGTGTGGGCCGAGACGATCGAGATAATGCGCAGCCGGGCCGGGTCGGCGAGGGCTTTGAGCGAGCGGGCCAGGGCGTCGGCGTGGTCGGGGGCGAGGGTCGCGCGCGCCTGGGGTGAGGAGCAGGCATCCGCTTCGTCGGTTGAACGGCGAGAAATGTCGGTCAGTGGCAGGGTCTGGGTAAACGACACGTGAACACACTCTCCTTAGATTGACATCGGTCGATGAAGTGTTCTAGCGTAGACATCGACAACGATCAATGTTACCGCGAATCGCTGTCCAAGAATTGGAGATTCGTGAGCAGCACCGCCCCAGCCCCCACCCGACTCGGCGCGATCGACCGGCTGCTGCCGGTCTGGATCCTCGCCGCCATGGCCCTCGGCCTGCTGCTGGCCCTGTACGTTCCCGCCGTCGGCGAGCTGCTGCACGCCTTCACGATCGGGTCGGTCAGCGTGCCGATCGCCATCGGGCTGCTCATCATGATGTACCCGGTGCTGGCCAAGGTTCGCTACACGGATGCCCGTGCCGTCGCCTCTGACAAGCGCCTGCTGGTCTCCTCCCTGCTGCTGAACTGGCTGGTCGGGCCGGCGCTCATGTTCGCCCTGGCCTGGATCTTTCTGCCCGACCTGCCGGAATACCGCACCGGCCTGATCATCGTCGGGCTCGCCCGCTGCATCGCCATGGTGCTGATCTGGAACGACCTGGCCTGCGGCGACCGCGAAGCCGCCGCCTTTCTTGTGGCCGTGAATTCGGTGTTCCAGGTCGTCGCGTTCGGCGCGCTCGGCTGGTTCTACCTGCAAGTGCTTCCGGCCTGGCTCGGCCTGCCCACGACGAGCGCCGAGTTCTCGATCTGGGCGATCACCGCGAGCGTGCTGATATTCCTGGGAATTCCGCTGCTGGCCGGGTATTTGTCGCGCCGCGTCGGCGAGGCCCGCCGCGGCCGCGACTGGTACGAGGCGCGTTTTCTGCCCCGGGTCGGCCCGTTCGCGCTCTGGGGGCTGCTGTTCACGATCGTGATGCTGTTCGCCCTGCAGGGGCAGCAGGTCATCGACCACCCCGGCGACGTCGCCCGCATCGCACTGCCGATGCTGGTCTACTTCGCGGTCATGTTCCTGGTCGGCTTCGTCACCGGACGCCTGCTGCGCCTGAGCTACGAGCGCACCACGACGCTCGCCTTCACCGCCGCCGGCAACAACTTCGAGCTCGCCATCGCCGTCGCGATCGGCACCTTCGGCGCGCTCAGCGGCCAGGCCCTGGCCGGCATCGTCGGTCCACTGATCGAGGTTCCTGCATTGGTCGCCCTCGTCTACGTGGCGCTCTGGCTCAAGCCCCGACTTTTTCCCGAGCGGATGCCGGCGGCCGCGCCGCCGACGCCCGCCGCGGCATCCACTCTCGTCTAAAGAAGGAAGACCCCAATGAAACCCTCCGTACTGTTCGTCTGCGTGCACAACGCCGGCCGCTCGCAGATGGCCGCCGGCTATCTGACCGCGCTCGCGCAGGGACGCGTCGACGTGTTCTCGGCCGGCTCCGAGCCGAAGGACCAGATCAACCCGGTCGCGATCGCCGCGATGGCCGAAGAGGGCATCGATATCGCGCACAACGTGCCGAAGATTCTCACGACCGAGGCGGTCAAGCAGGCCGACGTCGTCATCACCATGGGCTGCGGCGACGCCTGTCCGATCTTTCCGGGCAAGCGGTATGAAGACTGGGAGCTGGCCGACCCGGCCGGCCAGGGCATCGAGAGCGTGCGCCCCATTCGCGATGAGATCAAGGCGCGCATCGAGGCGCTGCTGGCCGAGATTCTGCCGGTCGCCTGACGATGCTGCCCGGCCTGACCTATCCCGAGGAGTCGCTGCGACGCCTCGCCGCCGATCTCGCTGAGCAGTTTCACGGAGTCTTCGCCGCCGAGACCGTTGAGCGCTACGTGCTCGAGAGCTATACCGGGCTGCTGCGCACGTCGAGCGTGAAGGCACACCTGACGACCCGCACCGCGCACTTTGCCCGGGAGCGCCTCACCGCGCTGGCCCAGGCCAAGGGTGCGATCGGCCGTTCGGTTCCCGAGGTATTGTTCGTCTGCGAGCAGAATGCTGGCCGGTCACAGATGGCCGCGGTGTTCACCAACGCTTTGTCGGGCGGCTCGGTGCACGTGCGTTCGGCCGGATCGATGCCCTCCTCCGCGCTGAACCCCACCATGGTGGCGGTTATGGCCGAACTTAATCTGTCGCTGGACGAGGCGTTCCCCAAGCCGCTCACCGACGACGTCGTGCAGGCAGCGGACGTCGTCATCACTATGGGCTGCGGCGACGCCTGCCCGATCTACCCGGGCAAACGCTACGTCGACTGGGAACTCGTCGACCCGGCCGGCCAGCCGATCGAGGAGGTGCGGCGCATCCGCGACCAGATCAAGGCACATGTCATCGAAATGCTCGCCGGCCTCTGCGTGACGCCCGTCGCCTGACCCACCCTGCGGTCGGGGCCAGGTGGGCCCGGCGAATGGATGCCGCCCCACCAGGACGGGGCCCAGGCCCCGTCCCCGGGCCCAGTTTATAAACTGGGCCCGGGGCTATAACGTGGGCCCGGTGGTCGCGGCATCCGTTGACTCACGGCAGCGATTGGCCGGCACTACGGATGCTCGCGCCCGATACGGGTGCGCGCCACGGTAACCGGCGTAGCGGCCACCCGTTTCAGGCGCGACACATGCTCAAACGTGGCGAAACGGAGGCCCGCCCCGCTACGCGAGCGTCAGGAACAGCTTCTCGAGTTCGGGCACCGTCATTGAGTTCTCGTTGTCGGGATTCGCGATGCAGTCGCGCATCGCGGTCGACACGATGACGAAGCCGGCCTTGTCGAGCGCGCTCGACACGGCGGCGAGCTGAGTGACGACGTCGCGGCAGTTGCCGCCACCCTCGACGGCGGCGATCACCGCCGTCAGCTGCCCCTGCGCCCGGCGCAACCGGTTGAGGATCTTCTTCTGCTCGGCAGCCCTGGCCGCCGTGTCATCGGTCACCGACGAGATCGCCACCTCAGGCCCCCTGCTCGGTGGGAAGCCCGGCCTGCTGCCAGGCCGTCGTGCCGCCGGCGATGTTCACGGCGTCATGGCCGTGGGCAGCCAGATACTCGGCGACCTGGGCGCTGCGACCGCCGAGGGCGCAGATGACGTGCACCGGGACATCCGCTGGGATCTCACCGATCCGCTCGACAACCTCGCCCATCGGAACGTGCACGACGCCGGGCACGTGGGCGGCTTCGTACTCCCACGGTTCGCGCACGTCGATGACGACGGGTTCGGTGAGCGCGTTCAGCTCGGTGACGGTGATCTCTTTCATACGAGGACCCTTTCAGCAATGGGGGAAACAACAAGGCTAGACGTTCCGGCCAGCCAGGTGCGATAGCCGCCGTCAAGATTGCGCACGTCGAATCCGTTCTGGGTGAGAATGCGCGCGGCGGTATGCCCGCGCTGGCCCACTTGGCAGTGCACGATCAGAGGCACGCGCGGCAGCTCGTCGAGCCTGGCGCGCAGGTCGTCGAGCGACACGTTGAGTGCGTCCGGAATGCTGCCGGCCGCGAATTCGCCGGCCGACCGCACGTCGACGAGCACGGCGCCGTGCGCGCGCGCGGCCGCCAACTCGTGCCACTGCAGGTTCACGCTCGTGCCCTCGGCGAGGTTCGACGCGACATAGCCGAGTTGGTTAATCGGGTCTTTTGCGGAGGCATATTGCGGCGCATAGGCCAGTTCGAGGCGCGTCAAAGCGGATGCGCTCAGCCCCGCCGCCATCGCGACCGCGAGCACGTCGATGCGCTTGTCCACCCCGGAGCCGCCCACGATCTGGGCGCCGAGGATGGCGTCGGATTCGGCGTCGATGAGCAGCTTGATGGACATCCCCTCCGCGCCGGGAAAATAGCCGGCGTGGTTGGCGGGGTGCGTGTGTGCGATGCGGTGGGCGAGGCCCGCTTCGACCAGGCGTTTCTCGCTCCAGCCGACCAGGGCTACGGTGAGACCGAAGATGGCCACGATCGACGTACCGAGCGCCGGGGCAGCCTGCCCGGGAGTGCCTGCGATGCTGTCGGCCACGGAGCGGCCGTGTCGGTTCGCGAGGCCCGCCATGGTGACGAGCGTGCCGGAGCCGCTGACGGCATCCGTTTTCTCGACGCCGTCGCCGACCGCGAAGATGTGCGGGTCGCTCGTGGCCTGGGTGCCGTCGACCCAGATGCCGCCGCTCTCGCCGATGCGGAGGCCGGCCTGCGCGGCCAGGGTAACGTCGGGGCGCACGCCGCTCGCGTCGATCACGAGGTCGGCGGGCACGGTGCTGCCGTCGCTGAGCATGATGCCGAGGGCCGACGTTCCGGTGACCGTGGCGTTCAGGCGCACGTCGACACCGCGCTCACGCAGGCGATCGAGTACGGGAGCGGCCATCTCGGGATCGAGCGGGGTGAAGATCTGCGGCCCGCGCTGCACGAGGGTCACGTGCACGCCACGGTGCACGAGGTTTTCGACGGCTTCGAGGCCGATGAATCCGCCGCCGATCACCACAGCGGATGCCGCTGCGACGCTCGCCAGCACCGCGGTGATGTGATCGACGTCATCGACCGTGCGCAGGGTGTGCGTGGGGACGGTGCTGTCTTCAGATGCGTTGGACCTGGCCGAAGCGCCGGCCGCGAGCACGAGCCGGTCGTAGTGTTCGACGCTCGTTTCATCGGTCAGCAGGTCGCGCACCGTGACGGTCTGGGCTTTGCGGTCGATCTGCACGACCTCGGTGTCGACACGCACGTCGAGTGCGAAGCGTGCCCCGAGGGATTCGGGGGTCTGCAGCAGCAGGTCACCGCGATCCCGAATGATTCCCCCCACGAAATACGGCAGCCCGCAGTTCGCGAACGACACGTAATGGCCGCGCTCGAACACGATGATCTCGGCGCTCTCGTCGAGTCGGCGCAACCTGGTCGCCGCCGACATTCCGCCCGCAACTCCGCCTACAATGATGATTTTCACGTGTGCCTCCAGGTCAAAGATACCCCAGGGGTATGCGCGCACAAACCTGCGGGCGGAGCAGGCGCCGGTGAGGGCCGCGCGGCCGCATCCGCTCCCCGGGCCCACGTTATGAACACGGGCCCAGTCTATAAACTGGGCCCGTGGACGGGGCCTGGGCCCCGTCCACAAAATGCTCAAGCGGGTTGGGCTCGGAAACCGCGCAGGCGCAGGCTGTTCGTCACCACGAAGATCGACGACAGGGCCATCGCGGCCCCGGCGATCAGGGGGTTCAGCAGCCCGGCCATTGCGAGCGGAATCGCCGCGACGTTGTAGGCGAAGGCCCAGAACAGGTTGGCCTTGATCGTCGTGAGGGTGCGGCGGGCCAGCCGTATCGCATCCGCTGCGGCGAGCAGGTCGCTGCGCATGAGCGTCAAGTCGCTCGCCTCGATGGCCACGTCGGTGCCCGACCCCATGGCAATGCCGAGGTCGGCGGTGGCGAGCGCGACCGCATCGTTCACGCCGTCCCCGACCATCGCGACCACGTGCCCCTGCGCCTGCAAAGAAGCGATCACCCGCGCCTTGTCGGCCGGCAGCACCCCGGCGGTCACGTCGGTAATGCCGACGAGAGCGGCCACGCTCTGCGCCGCGGCGACATTGTCACCGGTCACGAGCATCGGCGTCAGCCCGAGGGCACGAAAACGTGCGATCGCCGCAGCGCTCGTGGGCTTGAGGGTATCGGCGACGGTGAGCACGCCGCGCACCTTGCCCTCCCACGCCACCATGACGGCCGTCTTGCCGAGCGCCTCGGCCGTTCCCATCACGGCCTGCATCTCGATCGGCACCACCAGCCCCCATCGTTCGACCAGCCAGACGGGCCGTCCAACCAGCACCAGGCGTCCGTCAACCAGCGCCTGCACGCCCAGGCCCTGCTCCGACAGAAACTCCGACGCAGCCGGCACCGCGCCCAGGCGCGATACAGCGCCGGCCGTGATCGCCCGCGCGATCGGATGCTCCGACCCGCTTTCCGCGGCCCCGGCCAGCCCCAGCAGCTCATCTTCAGAGCCGCACTCGTGCATATCTGCGGTCGACAGCGTCATTCGCCCGGTGGTGACCGTGCCGGTCTTGTCGAGAACGATCGTGTCGACCCGGCGCGTGGATTCGAGAACCTGCGGCCCCTTGATCAGAATACCGAGCTGCGCGCCGCGCCCGGTTCCCACCAGCAGTGCGGTCGGCGTGGCCAGCCCGAGCGCACACGGGCAGGCAATGATCAGGGTCGCGACGGCCGCAGTGAACGCCATCGCGGCGCCGGCACCGACCAGCAGCCAGCCAGCCAGGGTCGCCAGCGCGAGGAGGATCACGATCGGCACGAACACGCCGGAAACCCGGTCGGCCAGGCGCTGTACCTCGGCCTTGCCGGTCTGCGCCTGCTCCACCAGCCGGCCGATGTGGGCCAGCTCAGTGTCGGCACCAACCTTCGTGGCTTGCACGACGAGTCGCCCGCCGGAGTTCAGCGTGGCGCCCACAACACTGTCGCCCGGACCGACCTCGATCGGTACGGATTCGCCGGTGAGCAGGCTCGCATCGATAGCGCTCGCGCCATCAACGATCACCCCGTCGGTCGCGACCTTCTCACCCGGCCGCACCACGAACTGGTCGCCGACCGCGAGCAACGCGGTGCTGATGCGACTCTCCACACCATCGCGCAGCAGCGTAGTCTCCTTCGCACCGAGCTCGAGCAGCGCCGTGAGGGCCGCGCCGGAGTTGCGCTTGGCCCGCGCTTCCGCGTACCGACCGGCCAGAATAAACACGGTGACAGCGGATGCCACCTCCAGGTAGATCTCGTGGGTGCCGGCCCCCGGGGTAGCCGAGAAGGTGAAACTCATGGTCATGCCCGGCATGCCGGCCATGCCGAAGAACAGGGCGTAGAGCGACCAGCCCAAGGCGGCGAGCACGCCGACGCTGACCAGGGTGTCCATGGTGGCGGCGCCGTGCCGGGCGTTCACCCAGGCGGCGCGATGGAACGGCCAGGCACCCCAGATGGCGACCGGGGCCGCGAGAGTCAGGGCCAGCCACTGCCAGTTCGTGAACTGCACCACGGGAATCATCGACAGGGCGGCGACCGGCAGGGTCAGCGCGGCGGAGATCAACAGCCGCTGCCGCAGCGACGCAAGCTCAGGGTCGACGGCGGCCGCGGCGGGGTCCACGGTGACCGGAGCTGGCAGCACGGCCGTGTAGCCGGTGGCCTCGATGGTCTTGATGGCGTCATCGACGCTCGTGCCGGCCGGCACGAAAACGCTCGCCTTTTCGGTGGCGTAGTTGACGCTGGCTTCGACCCCGGGCATTCGGTTGAGTTTCTTCTCGATGCGGGCCGCACACGAGGTGCAGGTCATGCCCCCAACGAGCAGATCAACTTGCTGGCCCACATCGGCAGACATCAGGCGGCTACCAGCTGGTAGCCCGCCTCCTCGACGGCCGCGGCAACCAGGGCGCGGTCCAGCGTGGCGGCGCTCGTGACGGTGACCTGCGAGGTACCGCCCTTGACGAGGTCGACCGTAACGTTCTCGGCGCCCGCGAGAGCTGTAATCTCTTCGGTCACGCTGGCGACGCAGTGGCCGCAGGTCATTCCATCAACGCTGTAGGCGGTCGTGGTGCTCATCGAAAATTCCTAACTGTTTTCTACCCCCGAATGAGTATTCATTCGAGCATACCCCTTGGGGGTACCTTTGCCCCTACTATACCCCGAGGGGGTACAGTTAAGCATGGGGTTCACGAACGACGCAAAGGACAATGTCATGACCGAGTCAGAGAGCCACGACGGCCCGCACGGCTACATCTCCAACAAGGACGCCTACCTCAAGCGCCTGCGTCGCATCGAGGGTCAGGCCCGCGGCCTGCAGAGCATGGTCACCGACGACAAGTACTGCATCGACATTCTCACGCAAATTTCGGCCATGACGAGCGCCCTCGAATCGGTCGCTCTGGGCCTGCTCGATGACCACCTCAACCACTGCGTATTGCACGCGGCCATGGCCGGCGGCACCGAAGCCGAGGCCAAGCTGCAGGAGGCATCCGCGGCCATCGCTCGGCTGGTTCGCTCCTAAAGGACCGGACCTTTGGCCCTAGTCGCCGGGCTGCGCCGCGCGCGACACTGTTAATACATATAGAGCTAGCGTGCCCATTCGGGAAGGACCACAATGAACCTGCCGCACAGCGCGCCCCAGACGACGGTCGAGGCATCATTCGCCGTTCCGATCCGCGTTTTCATTCTCGACGACCACGAACTGGTGCGCCGGGGCCTGCGTGAGCTGCTTGAGGGCGAGGGCTTCGACGTCGTCGCCGACACCGGTTTGGCGGTGGAAGCCACCGTGCTGATCCCGAAGCTGCGCCCCGACGTGGCCATTCTCGACGCCCGCCTGCCCGACGGCACCGGCATCGAGGTGTGTCGCGACGTACGCTCGGTCAATCCGGCCCTGCAGTGCCTCATTCTCACGAGTTACGACGACGAGCAGGCGTTACGTGGCGCCGTGCTGGCCGGTGCGGCAGGCTACGTACTGAAGGAAATTCGCAGCACCGACCTGCTCGACAAGATCCGTCGCGCGGCCGCCGGTGAGTCGCTGTTCGACCCAGCGGTCAAGGCGGGCATCATCACCGGCCTGGCCGACCCGCTAGACGCCCGTCTCGCGTCGCTCACCGCGCAGGAGCGCAAGGTGCTCGACCTGATCGGCGAGGGACTGACCAACCGTGAAATCGGTCAGACCATGTTCCTGGCCGAGAAAACGGTCAAGAATTACGTGTCGTCGATGCTGGCGAAGCTGGATTTTCAGCGCCGAACCCAGGCTGCCGTGTACGTTGCGAAACGTGGAGACGAACACCAACGGTAATCTCCGGCACCGGCGCAGACCAGCGCAGCCGGGTGCCCTCGCCGGGGGCGCTGCGCACCGAGAATTTGCCGCCGAGCAGCGCCGCTCTTTGTTTGAGGTTGTCCAGGCCGCTGCGCCGGGTGGGTTTACTGAAACCACAACCGTTGTCGGCGATGACGAGCTTGATGCGGTCGTCTTGGGCATCGACCGAAATGTCGATCATGCTCGCCTGCGAATGCCGCGCAGCATTACTGAGGCCTTCCGAGATCACGGCGAGCAGGCTGCTGGCGAGGTCATCGGCGAGCGGCGCATCGATCGGCCCGGACAAACGGATGCGCGGCGCATACGGCAGGCTCGCCGCCCCCTCCTTGATCACGGCCAGAATGCGACTGCTGAGCGTGCCGGTGTCTTGCGCCATGCCGCGCAGCGAATAGATCGTGTCGCGCAGTTCCCGAATGGTGTCATCGAGCTCGTTCGTGACGGCGTTGATGCGGTCGAGCGCTACGGAATCGTTGGTAAACCGCCGCAGGCTCTGCATGCTCAGCCCGGCGGCGAACAGCCGCTGAATGACCAGGTCGTGCAGGTCGCGGGCGATGCGGTCGCGGTCGCCGAGCACGGCCTGCTCTTCGCGCATACGGTGCACGGAGGCCAGTTCGAGCGCGAGTGACACCTGCGTGCCGAAGACCGCGCTCATCTCCACATCGGTGACGCTGTATCGAGCGGATGCCGGTGCGCGCGACAGCAGAATCACGCCCTGCCCGTCGCCGGCCGGCCCCAGGGCGGCAATGAGGGTGGACCCCAGGTGCGACCACTTTGCGGCCGAGCCGGGCGTGGCATCCGCTATCTGGAGGGGCGGAGTGGCGAGCGTGGCGGAGCGGCCGGTGGCCTGCATCTCGGCCAGCACACCGGGTTGCAACAGCACGGTCGTGCCGAGCAGTCCCGCCGCAGTCGTGCCATCCGTGCCGGCCGCAGCCGCACAGTACAGGCTGTCGTCGGTGGGAAAACCGATCACGGCCAGTTCGGCACCGGAAGCCACGAGTACGCGCTGAACGACGAGGTCGAGGCCGTTGTCTTCACCGTCGACCGGTCGCAGCAGGTCGCGGCCCATCGCGGCGACCGCTTCGAGCCAGCGAGAGCGAGCACGGGCCTCGTCGTAGAGGCGGGCGTTCTCGATCGTGACGCCGGCGGCCGCGGCGAGTGCCACGGCCAGGGTCTGATCTTCGTCGGTGAAGTCCCCTCCGCCCTCTTTCTCGGTGAGGTAGAGGTTGCCGAAGACCGTGTCGCGCACCCGCACCGGAACCCCGAGGAACGACTTCATTGGCGGATGGTGGGCGGGAAAGCCGAAGGAGTCGGGGTGATCGTGCAGGTCGTGCAGGCGAATAGGGTTCGGTTCTCGAATGAGCAGGCCGAGCACGCCGTGCCCGGTGGGTAGCGCGCCAATCTGGCGCACGGTCTCTTCGTCGAAACCCACGGTGACGAAGTGACTGAGCGCCTGGCCCTCGCCGATCACGCCGAGCGCGCCGTAGCGGGCCTGCACGAGCTGGCAGGCCGCTGTAACGACGCGTTCAAGCACCGCTTCGAGGCTGAGGTCTTCAGCCACCGAGACGACGGCGTCGAGCAAACCGCGCATGCGATCCTGGGTGAGGGCAAGTTCGGCGGCGGTCTGATCCGTCATCGTCGTCCCCCACCCTCATGCCATCCGGTGGTCTAACCTTGGCATGATTTCGGGTGCATGAAGCTACTTATGGGTGGTTCTGGTGACAATTGTCGGGCAGGAGATGTGCAGCAGCACTTCGTGGCTGACCGAACCCATGAGCAGGCGCTGCAGTGAGCCCCGGCCGCGACTGCCGACGACGAGCAACTGGGCGTGCTGCGCGGCCGCAACGAGTGCGCGGGCCGGCGATTCGTCGGTCTCCAGAACCTGGTGCACCACGAGGTCGGGGTACTGCGTGGTGAGGCCGGCGACGGACTCGGCGAGCACAACGCGCTCCTCTTCCATGCGCTCGGTCACGGCGTCGGCCGGAATGCTGCGCAGAACGCGACGATTCGGCAGGTGCACCGCATAGAGGGCGTACAGTTCCTGGCCGGTGCGGTCGGCCTCGGCGGCGGCGAACGCCACGGCGGTCAGCGAGTCGGCCGAGCCGTCGACGCCGACGTAGACGCCGGTTCTCTCGGTCTCGGGCAGCGAGGGAATCACGGCGACCGGGCAGGTTGCCAGCGCGGCGATCTGCAGGCTCACGCTGCCGAACAGTTCGCCCTCGACCCGGCCCTTCTGGTCGGTTCCGACGACGACCAGGTCGGCGTCCTTGGAAAGTTCGCTCAGCACGCGCGGTGCGCTGCCGGTGCGCAGTTCGGTGTGGGTGGTGACGCCGGGGGCGAGGGCCACGGCGCGGGCGCCGGCTTCGGTGAGCAGCTTCTTCTCGGCGTCGAGGATGGAGTCGTAGTAGCCGTAGCCATCGGCCAGCCAGGTTTCGTACACGGTGTGCATGAGCGTCACCGGGCTCTTGACGTTCTCAGCGCGGGCCATGGCCCACGCGAGGGCGGTCTCGCCGGCGTCCGAATCGTCGATGCCAACCACAATCATCCGGTTCATTGCTCTACCTCGTTCTTGATCACAGGTCGCAGCAGTGGAGTCCCCCGCCACGAGCGCGGAGCTGATGCCCCATCGCCTCACACCCATCCTGTCAGCAGCGGGTTCCAACAAGTAGGGCCGGAAGTCCCGATTAGGTGCCCAATCTGTGGCCGCACAGGGCGGGACTTTCGGCCCTAGCCGCCCTCGGCCCGCCGGTCTTAACGTAGTTCTGACGGGCCTTCTGCCCGCCCACATTCTAAGAATCAAGGAGATACCCATGAAGGCATTGGTTTATGGCGGTCCCGGTCGAAAGAGCTGGACCGACGTTCCCGACCCGAAGCTGCACAGTTCGACGGATGCCATCGTGCGCGTGGACACCACCACGATCTGCGGCACCGACCTGCACATTCTCAAGGGCGATGTGCCCGCCGTCACGGTCGGGCGCATCCTCGGCCACGAGGGCGTCGGCACGATCACCGAAATCGGCTCAGCGGTGAGCAACCTCAAGGTCGGCGACCGCGTCATCATCTCCTGCATCAAGAGCTGCGGCCACTGCAGCAACTGCAGCAATGGGCTGTACTCGCACTGCCTCGGTGATGAGGGCGCCTCCGGCATCGGCTGGGTCTTCGGCCACCTCATCGACGGCACCCAAGCCGAGTTCGTGCGCGTGCCCTACGCCGACAACTCCCTGCACAAGCTGCCCGAGGGCGTCAGTGACGACCAGGGCGTCATGCTCAGCGACATTCTGCCGACCGGTTTTGAAATCGGCGTGCAGTACGGCCGGGTCAAGCCCGGCGATGTCGTCGCCGTGATCGGCGCCGGCCCGGTGGGGCTGGCCGCCATCGCCACCGCCGGACTCTACGGGGCCGCGAGCATCATCGCCATCGACCTCGACGAAAACCGCCTCGAACGGGCCCGAGACTTCGGCGCCACCGACACGGTCGTCTCCGGTGCGGCGGATTGGAAGGAACAAGTCCTCGCGCTCACCGACGGCGCCGGCGTCGACGTCGCCATCGAGGCCGTCGGCATACCGCAGACCTTCACCATGGCCACCGAGATCGTGCGCCCCGGCGGCAACGTCGCCAACGTGGGCGTGCACGGCAAGCCCGTCGACCTGCACCTGGAGAACCTGTGGATCCAGAACATCAACATCAGCATGGGCCTGGTCAACGCCAACACCACGAAGATGCTGCTGAAGCTCGTTGCGAGCAAGAAGCTGGCGGCCGAGAAACTCGTCACGCACCACTTCAGTTTCGATCAGTTCCTCGAGGCCTACGACACCTTCGGCCGCGCGGCCGAAACCAAGGCCCTCAAGGTCGTCATTTCCCGCTAGTTCCGCGCCCACTGCCTGGAGGTTTCATGCGCGCCCTGATCGTCTACGAATCGATGTACGGCAACACTCGTCTCGTCGCCGAGGCGATCGGGCGCGGCCTGGCCCCGGCCGAGGTGATCCTCGTGCCCACGAATCAGGCCGCGGGCGTTGACCTGTCGCAGGTCGACCTGCTCGTGGTCGGCGGCCCCACCCACGTGCACGGCATGAGCCGACCGAGCACCCGTCAGGGCGCGATCGACGCCGCCATCACGCCCCAGCACACCCTGCACCTCGAAGCGGATGCCGCCGGCTCCGGCGTGCGCGAATGGCTCGCGTCCCTGAACGGGCTGGCCTGCCGCGCTGCGGCGTTCGACACCCGGCAGGAGGGCCCGATCCTGCTGACCGGGCACGCCGCCAAGAGCATCAGCAAGAACCTGCTCGCCGCCGGCGCCGACGTCATCGCCGACGCGACGAGTTTTCTGGTGAACAAGAGCATTGCGCTGGTGCCGGGCGAGGTGCGGCGCGCCGAGGCGTGGGGCACCATGTTGCGGGAGCGGTCGGCGCCGGGCCCCCAGCATCCGTTTACGGGCGCAATCACCACCGCCTGAATCACTCGGGATGTGACTTAAGGCCCTACTCGGGGGTGCCGCCGATGGCTAACGTGAAGAACACTCGTTGGTGACGCTCACACGACATTCCCGCTCGTGGCCCGCCCCCGAAGAAGGGATTTTCTCATGACACACACGCTCACACGGAGCCAGACGGTCGTCGCCTGGGACGGGTCGGAACCCGCCAGGGCAGCCCTCGATTGGTCGCTCGCCCGCAACAACGACGGCGAACTCAACCTGGTGCGCATCCTCGATCGCACCGTGTCATCGGCTGATTACTTCACCGAGGAATCCGCCACGGTGCGCGCCCGGGAGGTGCTCAAGGACGACGCCGACCGGGTGAGCGCAAAATTCCCGGATCTCACCGTGCATGCCGATCTGCGCTCCGGCGACCCGATCACCGAACTGCGTGCCCTGAGCGGAGCCGATACCCTTGTCGTGGTCGGAACGCACCGCCGCCGCGGGTCGACCCTGCGCTACGAATGGTCGATGGGGGCCAGGCTGGCCGGTTCGGCCAACGGACCGATCGCGATCATCCCGGAGGGTGACAACAAACCTCACTCGGGCATCGTTGTCGGCGTCGACGGTTCGGCCGCGTCGAATGCCGCCGTGGACTTCGCCGCCGAGGAGGCCGACCGCACCGGTCAAGAACTGTACGCGATCCACGCCTGGCAGGAACCGCTGGTCTGGCGCGACACGACCGAACCCGACGCCTGGTTCCTCCAGACGCTCGAGACCTCCCATCGGCGCATCCTCGACGAATCGCTGCTGGCCGTGGCTCGCCGCTTTCCGTCGCTCGTTATTCGGGCCTCACTGGTGCGGGGAGCCCCGCAATCGGCGCTGCTCGATGCGGCCCGTGGGGCTGCGCTGCTCGTCGTCGGTGATCACGGGCAGAAGGGCATCTCGAAACTGCTGCTCGGGTCGGTGAGCCACTCGATCGTGCTCAACATCCAGTCGCCCATGGTGGTCATCCCCGCGCCGTCCGCGTGAGCGGTCGCCGGGTTCTCCGGCTCGCTGCGCTGGACTTGCGCCGGTGCGCGGGAGTTGTGGCCTGGCCGGTACTCCCGCGCGTCGCGCCGCGCTGGACTTGCGCCAGTGCGCCCCAGTTGCGCCTCGCGCGCAGCGGCGCAGCTCCCGCGTAGGCAGAAACAGGGCTAATAGACCTCGCGAAAGTGCCCGATGAAGGTGATCGTGTTGCCCTCCGGGTCGACGATGGTGGAGAGCTGCACGCCCTTGTTCGCCTGCACGATCTCGCCCGGTTCCAGCCCGCGACCGTGCAGTTCGGCGAGGTGCGCCGGCAGGTCATCGACGGCGAAATTGAGCAGACCGGTGCCGGCGCGGGTCTCATCGTGAGTGAGCTGCAGCCATCCGTTGTCGGTCATCCGCCATTCCACGAGCAGACCGGCCATGGGAGCATTGTCGGCCCGGCGGCCGAGGAGTCGTTCGTACCAGCGGTGTGCGGCCTCAAAATCGGCCACCGGAACGACGGCGAGAAGATGATTGATGGTCATGGGGCCTCCTCGGTTCACGCTTGGTGTCGCCACCGTACCCCGACCGGCCGCGCATGGCCCGGGTCGCGTCGGTCGGAGCCGCCGGGCGAGCTCGCGGCACTCGTTGGAGATGGCGGCACCCGTAGGAGTGAGTGCCCGGTTCTCTGAGGAGTGCCACGACGAGCGGATGCCCGGCTCCCGCAGGTGCCACAAGCTTGCCGAGCCCGGTTAGGGTTTTGATATGAGCTCCTTAGCGCTGCCCCGCCGTTCCCTGCGCATTCTGGCGACCGGAGTGGCCCTCGTCGGGCTCGCGGCGACGCTCATCGCCAGCCCGGCCCCGCCAGCCACAGCCGCCGCTCCCGCTTCCACAGTCGCCCCAGCCGCCGCGGCCACCGCCCCGGACGCCTCCGACNCCAGCCGCCGCGGCCACCGCCCCGGACGCCTCCGACCCCACACCGATCGACCCCGCCACCTTCGACCCCGGCCTCATCATCAGCGACTACAACTTCTTCAACCCGGACGCCCTCCCCGAGAGCGGCATCCAGGATTTTCTCGAGGCTCGCTCCTGCCGGCCGAGCGACGGCGTGCCGTGCCTCTGGGAGTACCGCGAGACGACGACCAGCCAGCCAGCCAAGGGCGACGGGCACTGCCTGCCGTACACCGGCGCTGAGAACGAATCGGCCGCCCGCATCATCGCGAAGATCGCGGCGGCCTGCACGATCAGCCCAGAGGTCTTGCTGGTGCTGCTGCAGAAGGAGCAGTCGCTGCTGACCCGGCCCAGCGCATCCGGTTATCTGCGCGCCACCGGCTACGGCTGCCCGGACACCGCGGACTGCGACGCCCAGTACTTCGGCTTCTTCAACCAGGTCTACAACGCGGCCTGGCAGTTTCGGCAGTACACCCAGGAGCCCGACCGGGCGTTCCAGATCGGCAGCGTCGACGTGGGCTTCAACCCCAACGCCGAGTGCGGCGCCTCCACCGTCGCCATCAAAAATCAGGCCACCGCCAATCTCTACAACTACACGCCGTACCAGCCCAACCCGGTCGCCCTCGCGAAGGCCGGCGACGAGGGCGACGGATGCTCGACCTACGGCAACCTCAATTTCTGGCTGTTCTACAACGCCTGGTTCGGAGTCTCCACCCTCGAACCGTTCTCAGTGCTGTTCGACGACTGCCTCAACTATGTCGGCGGCCAGGGCTGCCGTGTTCCGACGCTGATCCCCACACCGTGAGTCAGTTCGCGCGCGGTCCAAGCCTGCGGCGATTGGCGCAAGTGACCTGCCTCGCCGTTGTCCTCGCGTCGATCGTTGCAGCAGCGCCCTCGGCGTCGGCAGCCGACGATTACCCCACCTGGGCCGAGGTTGACGCCGCCCGGTCGAGCGAGACCGCCACGGCCGCCGAGGTGAAACGGATCGAGTCCGCGCTCGATGGCCTGCAGGCGCGCGCGGCCGCTCTCGGCGATACGGCCGTGACCGAGACCGCGCTCGCTGCGGTGGCTCAGGCTGAGCTCGAGAAGGCGACCACCCAGCAAACGGTGCTGACGGCCCGAGCGGATGCGGCATCCGCTCGGGCTGATGCGAGCGGTGAGCGCCTCGGCGTGCTCGGCGCCCAGCTCTACCGTTCCGGCGGCAGCAGCCTCGCCGTGGGCGCCCTCTTCGATGGCGGGAAGGCCAACGACCTGCTCTTTCAGCTCGGCGCCATGTCCCGGCTCACGGAGCAGGCGGGCCTGATCACCGAGCAGGCCGATACCGAGCGCAACGCGGCGGCAGCCCTCACCGCTCAGGCCGACATGAAGACACGGGAGCGCGATCGCCTGCACGACGAGACCCTGTCAGCTCTGGCGGCTACCGAGACGGCGCAGCAGTCAGCGGATGCCGAAGTTGCCCGCAAGCAGGCGTCCAGCGATGTTCTCTATGCCCAGCTGGCCTCCCTCAAGAACACGTCCGCGGAGGTGGAACGGCAGTACCGCACCGGCGTGACCGCGCAGCACGACTACGAAGAGCAACAGCGGCAGGCCGCAGAAAACGCCGGAGCCGGGGATGCGGGCGAGCAACCGACCGTTCCCAGTGTCCCGACCAGCCCGGTCGTTCCGGTCGTTCCGGTCGTTCCGGTCGTTCCCCCGACCGGCGGTACCGTCGACCGCCCCGGCGCCCAGCGCATTGCTGCGGCCCAGGTGGCAGCCAGGGGCTGGGGCGACGCCGAGCTGACCTGCCTGGTCTCCCTGTGGCAGCGCGAGTCCGGCTGGCGAGTGAACGCCTACAACGCCAGCAGCGGCGCGTACGGAATTCCGCAGTCCCTGCCCGGAAGCAAGATGGCTTCGGCCGGCGATGACTGGCAGACCAACCCGGCCACTCAGATCAGCTGGGGCCTCGGCTACATCGCCTCACGCTACGGCACGCCCTGCGGCGCCTGGGAGCACTCCGAGACCAACAACTGGTACTGAGAAGGTCACTCCCGAACGCTGTACACCCACGGTACCTGGCCGATTTCGAGACGGTGCCGCCCGCCATCCCGCTCAGCGAGCGCGTCATCGGCGTACGCGACGTCCCCCGCCCAGAACAGCGCCGGCCCGCGCTCGCTCGCACCAAGCCGGGTTTCGTAGTGCGCCAGTCCGCGCCGCCCGGCACTGGCCACGATTTCGGCCACCGTCCCGTACCCCTGCAGCCCGTGCAGGGTCACCCAGGTCGGCGCGACCAGGGTCATCACAGCGGATGCGTGCCGCTGAAGCGCCGCTTCCGGCCGCAGCCAGGCGTAGTCGATGACTTCGTCTTCGGCGAGCGCGATGGAACCGGGCGGTGCCGTCGTGACGTAGAACCAGGTGCGCAGCCGCTTCGGGGCGCTCGACGGCGGAACCCACAGCGCCGTCGCCACGAGAGAGTCTGGCTCGACCTCGAGCCCGGTCTCCTCTCGCACCTCGCGCACGGCCGCCCGACGGGCGGCGAGTTGCTCGACGGTCTCGGCCCAAGCCGCCGAGCGGCGGTCGGGAGCCTGCACGGCGCGGCTGGCGCTGCCGGCCGGCGCTGCGGCATCCGCTTGCCGTCGATCGCCCGGGTCGACGCCGCCGCCCGGAAACACCCACGCCCCAGCGAAAGACCCGCGGTGACGGGGGCGTTCGAGCAGCAGCACTTCCGGCCCGGCGGAGCTGTCACGCAACAGAACGACGGTCGCCGCGACCCCCAGGGGCACTGGTTCGGTATCGTGCGTCATCGCCGGTCCTTTGGTGTCAGGTCGTGCAGTGTGATCCACCCTAACGCCCGGTATCGGAACGACCCGGCCAGTAGGCTGAAAGTGAGCCGAAGCGTATCGCCGGTGCCACGAGGGTACCGTCGCTGTTTCGGTGCAAGGAGTAGTGAAGCATCATGAAGGCAGCTCGTTTTCACGGCCCGGCAGACATTCGCATCGAGGACATTCCCGCACCCGAACTTCGACCGGGAGCCGTCGCCATCGACGTCGCCTGGTGCGGAATCTGCGGAACCGACCTGCACGAGTACCTCGAAGGGCCGATCTTCATTCCGGCCGAGGGACACCCCCACCCGCTCTCGCACGAAGAAGAACCGGTCACGCTCGGGCACGAGTTCTCCGGCACCGTCACCGCGCTCGGCGAGGGTGTGACCGACCTCGCCGTCGGCGACAACGTCGTGGTCGAACCCTATTTCGTCTGCAACGAGTGTGCTCCCTGCCTGGCTGGCAACTACCACCTCTGCACGAAGATGGGCTTCATCGGCCTGGCCGGCGGAGGCGGCGGACTCAGCGAGAAGGTCGTCGTCGACCGCCGCTGGGTGCACGCGATCGGCGATATCCCGCTCGACGAAGCCGCGCTCATCGAACCGCTGTCCGTTGCCCACCACGCTTTCGTGCGCAGTGGAGCCAAGGCCGGCGATGTCGCCCTCATCGGCGGGGCCGGCCCGATCGGCCTGCTCGTCGCCGCAGTGCTCAAGGCCGAGGGCCTGACCGTGATCATGTCCGAGCTCAGCGAGGCTCGCAAGGAGAAGGCGCGGGTCACCGGGGTGGCCGACCACGTGCTCGATCCCAGCAAGGAAGACGTCGTCGCCCGGGTGCGCGAACTCACCGGCGGCAACGGAGCTGACGTCTGCTTCGAGTGCACCAGCGTGAACGTTGTGCTGGGCCAGTTGTTCGACGCGGTTCGGCCCGCCGGCGTCATCGTGAACGTGTCGATCTGGGGCAAGCCGGCCAGCATCGACATGCAGAAGCTCGTGCTCAAGGAGATCGACCTGCGCGGAACGATCGCGTACGTGCGCGATCACCCGGCCACGATCAAGCTCGTGCAGGACGGCCGGGTCAAGCTGGCTCCCTTCATCACCGGGCGCATAGCCCTCGATGACCTGATCACACAGGGCTTCGACACGCTGATCAACCACAACGAGACCGCGGTCAAGATCATCGTGCACCCGTAATCCGGGTTAACCGGCGGCGCCTCCAGTCGGGGACGCCGCCGATCGCGGCAGTAGGCTGCTTTCTATGCCCGCCATCCTGCGCACGAGCCCGCTCACCCGCAGTCTGCTCGCGCCGAACGCCGGGCCGATGACGCTCGACGGCACCAACAGTTATCTCATCGGAGCACCCGACTCGAGCGGCATCGTCGTAGTCGACCCGGGGCCGCTCGACGAGGGCCACCTCGCGGTCCTCGCCGCGGCCGGCCGGGTGGAACTCGTGCTGATCACGCACCGGCACGCCGACCACACCGCGGCGAGCGTTCGTTTCGCCGAGCTCACCGGAGCCCCGGTGCGGGCGTTCGATGCGGCCTTCTGCGTGAATGGTGACCCACTCAGCGACGGGGAGCTGCTCGCGGTCGCCAGCACCAGCATCCGCGTTCTCGCCACCCCCGGCCACACCGACGACTCGGTCTGCCTATACCTGCCGGGCGACGGCGAAGCCGGCTCTATACTCACCGGCGACACCATTCTCGGCCGCGGTACGTCCATCATCGACGACAGCCTCGCCGACTACCTGGCCTCGCTCGAGACCCTGCGCGCGCTCGGGTCTGCCACCGTTCTGCCCGCGCACGGCCCCGTATTGCCCGACCTAGCGGCCATCTGCACGGTCTACCTGGCGCACCGCCACGAGCGTCTCGATCAGGTGCGGGCCGCGCTTGGCGAACTCGGTTCCACAGCGACGGTGGCACAGGTCACCGATCTCGTTTACGTCCAAACGGATGCCGCGGTGCGGTTCGCAGCCGAGGCCTCCGTCACAGCGCAGCTGGCCTACCTGCGCGCCGAGCGCTGACTGAGCTCGCGAGCCTACTGGTCGGGCTTTTTGTTGTCAGTAGTCCGAGCCGCACGTGCCCGGGCCTCGAGGGTCCGGGCCGTCAGGGCGCGCGCCCGCGCAGCGGCAGTGTCCGCTGCAGCGCTAAATCGGGCATTTCTGCCCCCTGAGCTGGCTGCGCGGGCAACCTTGTTGCTCTGTTTGGGGTTTTGGGCCATGGTGCATTCTCCAATCACGTGAAAACGGGAGATGACTCCTGGTTGAACCCTATCCGCCCGACGCCGACGGCGCCTATGTGACGTTCGTCGGCGCCTCGCTCATCCCTCCACGTCATAACTCCTGCAATCTGTCTCGTTGGTTTTCAGTTCTCCCGTCATTACGCGGGTCTAATCGTCAAGGTCCAGAAATTGCAGGAGTTATGCGGGAAGCCTCAGACGTCCCCCGCAATCTGCCGCTTCGAGGCGTTAGCCAGGGCCGCCTTGCATCCGAAACAGACCGAACGGTATGGTTACTGTAGCGCTGCAACTTGGCGTTCACCCCTATTCGCCGTCGCGATGCGCTAGCTTATGGGGAGATCGGGGGCGGCGATCGATACCCGGCGCAGCCCAGACCATGCTCAAAGGGGAACTTCATGCGCCATCGCTCACTACTCACGACCATCGCCGCCGCCGCTCTGCTGTCGTTGACGCTCGCGGGCTGCAGCGCCGAGAAGGCCGCCGAGAAGCTCGACCCGGCCGAAGGCCCTCTGCAGAAGTACATGTCGGGAATCTACGAAGGCTTCGACGAAGACTCGGCGATCGCGGGGCAGAACGAGCAGGAAGAACTCGTAGCTGCCTGCATGTCCGACGAGGGCTTCGACTACTCTCCCGTCGACGCCTCGCAGTACAGCGGCATGATGACCGACACCGACGAATACGGAACCGAGAAATGGGTAGCCGAAAACGGCTACGGCATGAGCCAGTCCCCGGAGCAGATCGCCGAGCAGGAGGCGCAGAGCGCGGAATTCGTCGACCCGAACCAGGACTACCTGGCGTCGCTGTCCGAGAGCGAGCAAACCGCGTACAGCGAAGCACTCTACGGTCCGCAGCCCACCGAAGAGGAGCTCGCCGACGGCTCCTACGTCGACAGCTACGAGATGGCGGGCTGCTACGGCTCCGCCAGTCAGGAAGTCAACGGCGACCAGCCATCGCAGGAAGAACACGCGGCGGTCTACGACGCGATGAGCCTCATGTATGAAGACCTGCAGGCGTCCCCCGCGATCGTGAAGCTCGACGCCGAATGGGCGGCCTGCATGGCCGATGCCGGGTATGCGACCTTCGCGAAGAAGGCGGACGCCCAGGAGTCGATCATGAATGAGCAAAACGCGCTCTACGAAGACCAGACGGGCGCTGCCCCCGACGAGACGATCCTCGCTGATCTGCGAGAGAAGGAACTCGCACTGGCCATGGCCGACTTCACCTGCGCGGAAGACCTTGGCTACACCGAAGCGACGACCAAGGTACAGTTCGAGTTGGAAGAGCAGTTCATCACCGATCACAAGTCCGAGCTCGACGCGCTCATCGCGGACTACGAGCAAGGCAAGTAGGTGTCGCGCCTGTTCTGGCGACGAGCAGCTACAGAGCAAGACGCGACCGAGGTGATCGACGCGATCGACCCCGGCACCTCGCCGGCCCGGTCGCGCAGCCAGGGCTGGCGACGCCTGTTCGCCGGTAACCGGGTGATCTGGGTCATGGCCACGGTGGCCATCATCGCGCTCGTGGCCGGCCTCGGGCTCGGCCAGTTGATCGTCTCACCCGGGCAGGCGGCAGCGGATGCCGATGCTCCCGCCGGCGGTCTCATCACCGTGCCCATCGAAAACCGCACACTGGCCAACGACGTCACCATGCGCGGCGACGCGACCTATGCCGATTCGGTGGAGGTCAGCATTGAAACCGGCGAACTCGCCGGCGCGCCGATCGTCACCGGGCAGGTTCCGGAGGTCGCCGCCATATTCGATACCGCGTCGATCGCGCTCGAGGTCACCGGGCGCCCAGTGATCGTCTTGCCGGGCGACCTGCCGGTCTATCGCACCCTGCGGGTCGGCGTTTCCGGCCCCGACGTTCTGCAGTTCAAGCAGGGTTTGAACGCGGCCGGAATCGATGCCGGCGCGCTCGACTCCGACATGTTCGACGCGAAGACGGCGAGCGCGGTCACTGCCCTCTACGCCAAGGTCGGCTATCCGGCACCTACCGGCGGCGCCGACGTCGCGAGCGCGGTGAGCAGTGCCGAAGCCGGGGTGACGAGCGCGCAGGCATCCGTTGACAGTGCCAACGGCGCGCTGACCATCGTGCAGGGCACGAGCGCGAACGTTGACGTGGTCGAACAGGGCAACCTGGTGCGCAGCGCTCAGCGCGCCCTCGCCGACCTGCAGGCCGCGGGCACTCCGACCCAGATAGCGGATGCCGAGGACGCCGTCACCCTCGCCCTCGCACGGCAGGCCCAGGCCCTCGCTCCCCGCGACGCGAGCGCCGAGAAGGCCGCCGTCACCGCGGCCAAGGCCGAGTTGACCCGCGCCGGCGAAACCCTGAGCGACGCCCGTGACGGCGCGCTCGCCTACCTGCCGGCCGGCGAAGTGCTCTACCTGCCCGGCCTGCCCCGCCGCGTCGACGAGATTAGCGTGAAACGCGGATCGAGCATCACCGGACCGGTCATGCGCGTCTCCGGCGCGACCTTGGTCATCTCCGGCTCGGCCACGGCGAGCGACGCCGCACTGCTCGAAGTCGGCGCCCCGGCCATGCTCGCCATGCCCGACGGCGACCAGCCCGCCACGATCAGCTCGATCCTGCCGGCCGAACCGGCCAGCGGCGAGACGGCTAGCGGCCGGTTCACCGTGCTGTTCGCGCCCGACGCGCTCACCGACGAACAGATCCAGGCCGTGCAGGGCAGCAACGTGCGCGTGCGCATCCCGGTCAGCTCGACCGAGGGCGAAGTGCTCGCCGTTCCGCTCGCCGCGCTGACCGCCGGGCCTGGCGGTGAATCCCGGGTCGAGTTCGACCCCGGCGACAACGCCGAGACCGTGCTGGTCGAGGTGACGACCGGGCTCGCCGCCGAAGGGTTCGTCGAGATCACCGCCGTCGATGGCTCACTCACGGCCGGCGACCTCGTCGTGGTGGGCCGGTGATGGGCCGGTGCTGACAGCCCCGGTCGTCGAACTGGTCAACGTCACGCGGTCGTTCCCCGGTCCGCCCGAGGTGCAGGCGCTCAAATCGGTCAACCTGCGGGTGGAGCGCGGCGACTACCTGTCGATCGTCGGCCCCAGCGGCTCGGGTAAGTCGACCATGCTCAACCTGCTCGGCCTGCTCGACCGGCCGAGCGTGGGCGAATACCACCTCGACGGCCGGGACACGAGCCTGCTCGACGAGAAGCAGCGCGCCATCGTGCGCGGCGGCACCATCGGCTTCGTCTTTCAGGCCTTTCACCTGCTGCCGCACCGCACCGTGCTCGACAACGTGCTGCTCGCCACCCTGTACAGCGGCGTGCCGCGCGCCGAACGCGAGGACCGCGCCCGCGCCGCCCTTGACCGGGTGAAGCTCAACCACCGCCTCGACTTTCTGCCCGGCCCCCTCTCCGGCGGTGAACGCCAGCGCGTGGCGGTGGCCCGCGCCGTCGTCGCCTCGCCCGAGCTATTGCTCGCCGACGAACCCACCGGAAACCTCGACGAGACCACCGGCGGCGAGGTCATGGATCTCTTCGAGGAACTGCACGCCGACGGCCTCACCCTCATCGTCATCACCCACGACCAGGCGGTGAGCGATCGGGCCGAGCGGCGCGTGCGCATCACCGACGGTCGCCTGAGCGAGTTGTCGTGACGTTTTCCTTCAAGCGGATGCTGCGCCGCCGTTCCCGCGCCGCCGCCGTCCCCGAGACTGTCTCGGGGGACGATCTGACGGCATCCACTGAACTGGCACCTGGCGCCGCCAGCATCGTTCCGGTCATTCGCCGTGCCGACCGGTTCTCGGTTCAGGACCTGCTGGTGGAGGCGAGCTACGGCGTCGGGGCACGTCCCAGCCGACTCATCATGACAACCCTCGGAACCGTGCTCGGCATCGCCTCGCTCGTCGTCACGATCGGGTTCGCGCAGACCGGCGCCGGGCAGATTTCCAGCCAGTTCGACGCCGTTTCGGCGACCCAGGTCATGATCGAACCGGCCACGACCCGCAACTCGAGCGGCGCCGAGCAGGCCACCAGTCGGCTGCCGTGGGATGCCCCGGAGCGGCTCGATCGCCTGGCGGGGGTGGAACGCGCGGGTCTCGTGGCCGATATCGACGTGGCCGGCCAGCTCATCACATCTGTTCCGGTGAACGATCCCTCGGCCGCGCAGACTCTGAGTCCCGCCGTCATCGCCACCTCGCCGGGCCTGCTCGCGGCAGTGCGCGGCAACATCGTCACCGGGCGCTACTTCGATGCCGGCCATGACGAGCGTGCCGATCGGGTGGTCGTGCTCGGCGCGCGGGCGGCCGAGACGCTCGGCATAAACCGGGTCGACTCGCAGCCGTCGATCTTCATCGGCGACGTTCCGTACACCGTCATCGGCATCATCGACGGCGTCGAACGCCGCGCCAACCTGCTCGACGCTGTGATTCTGCCGATGGGCACCGCCCGCGCCGACTTCGCCCTGACCGCTCCGGCCGAACTGCACGTGCAGATCGCTGTCGGCGCCGGCACACTCGTAGCGCGGCAGGCACCGATCGCGCTCGACCCTAATGCTCCCGAGAACTTCACGGTGCAGGCACCAGCCACCGCCTCGTCACTGCAAGACAACATTCAGGCCGACATCAACGTTGTCTTTCTCACGCTCGGCATTCTCGCCCTGCTCGCTGGCGGTCTCGGCATCGCCAACGTCACCCTGCTCTCGGTGATGGAACGGGTCGGTGAGATCGGTCTGCGCCGGGCCCTCGGTGCTACCAAACGCGACATCGCCCGGCAGTTCATCGTGGAGTCGGCGGTGATCGGGCTGCTCGGCGGCCTGATCGGCTCGGCTCTCGGGGTGTTCGCGGTGGTCGTCGTGTCGCTGCTGCAGGGTTGGACGCCCATCCTCGATCCCGTAGTCGCCATCGGCGCGGCCCTGCTCGGAACCGTCGTCGGCCTCGCCGCCGGCGCTTACCCGGCGGTGCGCGCCTCCAACATCGAGCCGATCACGGCCCTGCGCGGCGGAACCTGAGGGGTTCCGGCCGCCGCGCGTTGAACCGTTTTCTCACCGAGCCGGGCTACGGTTACGGCGTCCACCACGACCGCAACGGCAGTTCGCCGACACCGCCACGTTCGTCGGGCCTGGTCATCAGCACCTGGTGCAGTTGGATCCCATTGCTCTCGAACCCGAGCCTCGAGCCCGCCATGTACAGCCCCCACACCTTTGCCGTGGGCAGCCCGACCTCCTCGACCGCCTCGTCCCAATGCTCGACCAGGTTGGCGCACCAATCGCGCAGCGTCAGCGCGTAGTGCTGGCGCAGGTTCTCCTCGTGCAGCACCTCCAGACCCACATCCTGCGCCTCGCTGATGATCCGGCCCAAGCCGGTGAGCTCTCCGTCGGGAAAGACATAGCGATCGATGAAGCCTCGGGTCGCCGGCTCGGTGCGGTTCTCTGGCCGGGTGATGCAGTGGTTGAGCAACAAGCCTCCGGGGCGCAGTCTGTCCTGCAGAAAACGAAAGTACGACGAATAGTTGCGCACGCCGATGTGCTCGAGCAGCCCAATGGATGACACGGCGTCAAAGCCGGTTTCGGTGATGTCGCGGTAGTCACCGAATCGAACCTCCGCCAGATCGCTCAGGCCCTCGTCGGCGATGGCCCGCTGCGCCCACTCAGCCTGCTCTCTCGACAACGTCACACCGGTGGAGCGGATGCCGCGGCGGGCGGCGTAGCGCACCATACTGCCCCAGCCGCAGCCGACATCGAGCAACCGGTCGCCGGGGTTCAACCGCAACTTCTCGAACACGAGCCGGTACTTGTTCTCCTGCGCCTGGTCGAGGGGGGCGTCGCTGTCTGGGTAGCAGGCGCAGGTGTACGTCATCGATGGCCCGAGCACCCACTCGTAAAACCGGTTCGACACGTCGTAGTGGTGGTGGATCGCTTCGGCGTCACGTGTCTTGCTGTGCCGCAGCCCGCTGGCGACGCGGCGCCATCGAGCCTGCGCTTCTTCCGGCGGCGGACTGATCGGGCGCAACTGCCTCACACCGATAGAGCGGATGATGTCCACCATCATCCGCGCGCGTGGCCGGGTGAACTCGAGGCTGTTGGCGAGCGCCTTGAGCAGCTCATAGGGGTCACCGGGGTGCACACCGTGGATGTCGAGGTCGCCGGCGATATAGGCGCGGGCCAGTCCGAGGTCACCGCGGCCGGTAGCGAGGTAGGTCGTGCCGCGCGGGGCCAGAAGGTCCAGCCCGAACGGCGCATCCGGTGGTCCCGCCGTGCTCCCGTCGTAAGCGGTGAAGCTCACCGGGAGGCGACCGCCGGCCAGAATCTCCAGAACCTGCGCGAGGGTGAACTTGCCCGCCGGGGCATCCGTCGTCTGTATCGCCTGATCCTTGAACGTGGTCACTGTCGTTGCACCGCCTTCGCATAGAGGTCGAGGAGGCGGGAATCGGGGTCGTACCGCTTCTTCGCGGCCCGATAGACGTCCCCGCCGTAGAGTTCGTCGAACTCCTCCCGTGAGTAGTAGGAGTCGGAGTAGAGCGATTTGTGCCCGTGAAGGTCGCCGATCTTGCGTTCGATCAGCCGGTTCGTCTCGCCCTCGACCTGCCCAACCGGCACCGTCGACCAGAACCCGACGTTCACGTAACTCTGTCGCGGTCGAATCGGGTAGAGCGGCCAGCGATCGTCGGCTCTCAAGCGCAGCGGGCACAGCCAAATCGGAGCGATCGGTACGGTCTCGAGGAACCAATCCAGAAATTCCGTGCACCGCTCCAGGGGCAGCTCGACGTCTTGCACCACCCGCTCACGGGGCGGCTTGCCGTGCAGTTTCTCAAGGCGATCGCCAAGGTGGAACCGCTGTTCGATCCGCATCAGCGTGGCGTAGAAGCTGCTGCGGCGGTAGCGCGCGGGCCAGAACCGACGAATAAGCGGATGCTGCGCGCCAAACGCCTCAGAGCACCAGAACCAGTCCGTGTCCCAGCGCCACAGGTAGTCGTAGATCGTGAGGCGGTCGGTTGTCACGCCGCGCTCGTGCCGCATGGAGCGATAGTAGATCTGTTGGCCGGTGTAGTCGCTGACCGGGCCGGGCGCGCCAGTCTGTCTACCCACGCAGAGGTAGCTTTCGTCGGCGCTGAACACCACGCCGTCGAGATAGTCAACCGCGACGCCGTCGAGGCTGCCGGTGGCCATGATGCCGTCTATAGCGGCGACCAAATCGACGGGCGAGTGGAACCGCACGTGCGCGAGAGCGACGAAGGGTTTGACGGGTTCGAGTTCGATGCGCAGGCGCACCGCGTAGCCCAGAGTTCCGTAGGAGTTGGGGAAGGCGCGGTACAGCGCGGTGTTCTCGCTCGATGATACGGTCAGCACTTCTCCGGCGCCGGTCAGGACGTCCAGTTCGAGCACCGACTCGTGGGGCAGGCCGTTGCGGAACGACGTCGACTCGATTCCGAGGCCGGTGACCGCGCCGCCAAGGGTGATGGTCTTGAGCTGTGGCACGACCAACGGCACCAGCCCGTAGCGCAGCGTCTCGGCGACGAGGTCGTCGTAGGTGCACATGCCGGCCACGTCCGCCGTTTGCGCCGCAGCATCCACTGAGATGACGCCGGTCAGGCCGGACGTGTCGAGGCCTGTCGCCCCGGTCTTCGATCGGGTTCGGAACAGATTCGAGGTGCGCTTGGCCAGTCGAATCGGGGCCGTTGCCGGGACGGCCCGATATCGCTGCAGAAGGCGCTGCACGCCTGCGGCGTGAGCGCTCTGGGCGTTGACCACAGCAGCGGGCACACCATCACGTTAGTCCCATGCGGCATCCGCCGCGACCGGTAATTCACATGGCGAGCAATAAGAGCGGTGGCCCAAGCCTCCGCCCTTCCCGCACCAGACGCTCCTCTAGAAGTCCCAGTCGTCGTCCTCGGTCACAACAGCCTTGCCGATGACATACGACGAACCCGAACCCGAGAAGAAGTCGTGGTTCTCGTCGCCGTTGGGTGAGAGCGCCGAGAGAATCGCCGGGTTCACGTCGCAGACGTCCTTCGGGAAGATCGCCTCGTAGCCGAGGTTCATCAGCGCCTTGTTGGCGTTATAGTGCAGAAACATCTTCACGTCTTCGGTCAAGCCGACCTCGTCGTACAGGTCCTGCGTGTACTGCACCTCGTTCTCGTACAGCTCGAACACGAGGTTGAAGGCGTAGTCCTTGATCTCGTCGCGACGTTCCTGAGTGGCCTTCTCAAGGCCCTTCTGGAACTTGTAGCCGATGTAGTATCCGTGCACCGCTTCGTCACGAATGATCAAGCGGATGAGGTCGGCCGTGTTGGTGAGGCGGGCCCGGCTGGAGAAATACATGGGCAGGTAAAAGCCCGAGTAGAACAGGAAGGACTCGAGCAGAACCGAGGCCACCTTGCGCTTCAGCGGGTCGTCGCCCTGGTAGTAGTCCATCACGATCGAGGCCTTGCGCTGCAGGTTCTCGTTCTCGGTCGACCAGCGGAACGCCTCGTCGATGTCCTTGGTGTTGCTCAGGGTCGAGAAGATCGACGAGTAGCTTTTGGCATGCACGGATTCCATGAACGCGATGTTCGTGTACACGGCTTCCTCGTGCGGCGTGATCGCATCAGGGATGAGCGAGACGGCGCCGACGGTGCCCTGGATCGTGTCGAGCAGGGTCAGCCCGGTGAACACGCGCAGGGTGAGCTGCTGCTCCACCGGGGTGAGCTGGTTCCACGACTGGATGTCGTTGCTCAGCGGGATCTTCTCGGGCAGCCAGAAGTTGTTGGTGAGGCGGTTCCACACCTCGACATCTTTCTCATCTTCGATCTTGTTCCAGTTGATCGCATCAACATGCGACACCAACTTGACCTTGGGGCTACTCATGATTCGTCCTTCATAGACATTCCGGTGTTCAGAAAAGTTACAGCGCGCACGAGACGCAACCCTCAACCTCAGTGCCCTCAAGGGCCATCTGACGCAGACGGATGTAGTAGATGGTCTTGATGCCCTTTTTCCACGCGTAGATCTGGGCGCGGTTGATGTCGCGGGTGGTGGCGGTGTCCTTGAAGAACAGCGTCAGCGAGAGGCCCTGGTCCACGTGCTGCGTCGCCGCCGCGTACACGTCGATGACCTTCTCGTAGCCGATCTCGTAGGCGTCCTGGTAGTAGTCCAGGTTGTCGTTCGTCATGAACGGCGCCGGGTAGTACACGCGGCCCAGCTTGCCTTCCTTGCGGATCTCGATCTTCGCTGCGATCGGGTGGATCGACGCGGTGGAGTTGTTGATGTACGAGATCGACCCGGTGGGCGGCACGGCCTGCAGGTTCTGGTTGTAGATACCGTGCTTCACAACGGATGCCTTGAGCTCGGCCCAATCCGCCTGCGTGGGAATCGACACCCCGGCCTGGCTGAACAGCTCGGCGCCGCGGGCGGTGGTCGGCTCCCAGACCTGGTCGGTGTACTTGTCGAAGAACGCACCGGAGGCGTAGGTGGAGTTCTCGAAGCCCTCGAAGGTGCCACCGCGCTCGATGGCGATGGCGTTGGAGGCCGTCAACGCGTGGAACAACACCGTGTAGAAGTAGATGTTGGTGAAGTCGATGCTCTCTTCGCTGCCATAGTAGATGCGCTCGCGGGCCAGGTAGCCGTGCAGGTTCATCTGGCCAAGGCCGATGGCGTGCGAACGGTCGTTACCGTCTTCGATGGAGCGAACCGAGCTGATGTGGCTCTGCTCGGACACCGCGTTCAGGCCACGGATGGCCGCGTTCACGGTGCGACCGAGGTTGCCGGAGTCCATCGCCAGGGCGATGTTCATCGAGCCGAGGTTGCAGGAGATGTCCTTGCCGATCTCGTTGTACGAGAGGTCCTCGTTGTACGTGGTCGGGGTGTTCACCTGCAGAATCTCGGAGCAGAGGTTCGACATGTTGATACGACCCTCGATCGGGTTCGCCTTGTTGACGGTGTCCTCGAACATGATGTACGGGTAGCCGGACTCGAACTGGATCTCCGCGAGGGTCTGGAAGAACTCGCGCGCCTTCATCTTGGACTTCTTGATGCGGGGGTTGTCGACCATCTCGTGATATTTCTCGGTCACGGAGATGTCGGCGAAGGGCACGCCATAGACCTTTTCCACGTCGTACGGCGAGAAGAGGTACATCCACTCGTCGTTCTTGGCGAGCTCGAAGGTGATGTCGGGAATGACGACGCCGAGCGAGAGGGTCTTGATGCGAATCTTCTCGTCGGCGTTCTCACGCTTGGTGTCGAGAAAACGCATGATGTCTGGGTGGTGCGCCTGCAGGTAGACCGCTCCCGCGCCCTGGCGGGCACCGAGCTGGTTGGCGTAGCTGAAGGAGTCTTCGAGCAGCTTCATCACGGGAATGATGCCGCTGGACTGGTTCTCGATCTGCTTGATCGGCGCGCCGGCCTCACGAATGTTGCTCAGCAGCAGCGCCACGCCGCCGCCACGCTTGGAGAGCTGCAACGAGGAGTTGATGCCACGGGAGATCGACTCCATGTTGTCTTCGATGCGCAGCAGGAAGCACGAGACGAGCTCGCCGCGCTGAGCCTTGCCAGAGTTCAAAAACGTGGGGGTCGCGGGCTGGAAGCGTCCGGCGATGATCTCTTCGACCAGGGCGACGGCGAGCTTCTCATCACCGGAGGCGAGACCCAGCGCGGTCATGACGACGCGGTCTTCGAAACGCTCGAGGTAACGCTTGCCGTCGAAGGTCTTCAGCGTGTACGAGGTGTAGTACTTGAAGGCACCGAGGAAGCTCTGAAAACGGAACTTCTTCGAGTACGCGAGGTCGTTCAGGCTCGTGATGAACTCGAACGAGTACTGGTCGAGTACGGCCTGTTCGTAGTATTCCTTCTCGACCAGGTAGTCGAGGCGCTCGCGCAGCGAGTGAAAGAACACGGTGTTCTGGTTGACGTGCTGCAGGAAGAACTCGCGGGCAGCCTCGCGGTCCTTGTCGAACTGGATCTCCCCGTTCGGGCCGTACAGGTTGAGCATCGCGTTGAGCGAGTGGTAGTCCATGCCCGACGGTGCATCGATGGGCGTGATCTTCACGGCTGTTGTTTCCAAAATTCTTCCAATCCGTCGTGAACGATGCGCACATCATCCGGTGTTCCAAATACTTCGAAGCGATAGAGGTGGGGCACCTTGCACTTGGCGGCGATGATGTCGCCAGCCAGGCAGTATGCCGTACCGAAATTCATGTTGCCGGCGCCGATGACGCCGCGAATCAACGACCGATTGGTCTCGTTGTTCAAAAACTTGATGACCTGCTTGGGCACCGCCCCGCCCACACTGCCACCACCATAGGTGGGCACGCAGAGCACGAACGGCTCTTGGGCGACGAGCGGCTCCTCACGCGCATGAAGCGGGATTCGCGCTGCCGTTCGACCAAGTTTCTCGACAAACCGGGCAGTGTTGCCCGAGGTGCTCGAGAAGTACACGATGTCAGTCATCTAGTCTGGCGATTCTGATCGGGCGGCGCGTTGAGGCGGGGGTGTGCTGGTGGTGGCTACGCGAGGCGAGCAGCGAGTGCGTTGATCTTGTCTGGACGAAAGCCCGACCAGTGCTCTTCGTCGGTGATCACGACGGGCGCCTGCAGGTAGCCCAATGCCTTGACAGCTTCGAGGGCGTTTTCGTCGACCGAGAGGTCGAGCACCTCATACTCGATGCCCTTGTTGTCGAGGGCACGGTAGGTGGCCGTGCACTGCACGCAGGAGGGCTTCGTGTAAACGGTGATTGCCATGATTATGGCCTTTCTTCTTGGCAGGTCAAGTCTAAAACTGTTCGATATACTTCGCAAGTATGTTCGATGAAACTCTTCGATTTCCGGCGAGTATTCGTCAGAAATCGTCGTTCAAAGTGAGCAAGCGTACTGTCGGGCTGTAGTGCCTGACTAGAGTTTCAATACTACATCTAGTGATCGCTACGCTCAATAGCCACTACATGCAGTAATTACATTTGTGTAGTTATCCACCGACATTCCACACGTTGCCCACAGTCCCCCGGCGCAAAACCGCCGACATTCCGCGGAACTGCACCGGGTTATCCACAGGTACCGCCCGGAACATTATTTTGCCTGTGGAATCTCGGGCGGCGTGTCGTATCGGCTGGCCCCAGGCACACGAAAGCCCCGACGTCCGAAGACAGTCGGGACTCTATCGTGAGTCGAATTCGGTCAGTGACTGCCGGAACGACGCTTGTTGTAGACGTCGAAAGCCACGGCGCCCAACAGCACGAGCCCCTTGATGAGCTGTTGGAACTCTGTTCCCACACCGAGAATCGACATACCGTTGTTCAGGATCCCAATGATCAGGCCACCGATGATGGCACCGGTCACCGTGCCGATACCGCCCGTAACCGCCGCGCCACCGATGAATACGGCCGCAATTGCATCAAGTTCGAAGCCATCACCGGCCTTGGGATTGGCGAGGTTCAGCTGTGCGGTGAAGACCAGGCCGGCGAGGGCCGCGATAACGCCCATGTTAACGAAGAGCAAGAACGTGACCCGCTTGGTCTTTACACCCGAGAGGGCCGCCGCGAGCCTGTTCCCGCCAAGCGCGTACACATGTCGCCCGAAGACGCTTCGAGACATCACTGCGGAATATCCCACGGTGAGAATGCCGAGCACGACGAGCACGATCGGAGTGCCACGGTAGCTGGCGAGCAGGAACGTTATCAATAGGATCAGTCCAGCGGTGAACACGAGCTTGACCAGGAACCACGCTAGCGGTTCATCTTCCACGTCGTACTTCCTGCGCGCCATGCGAGATCTCACGCCCTGAGCCACCAGCAGGACGGTTGCGAGTAATCCCAGCCCCACTGTCAGCGGTTCCAGCAGACTCGTTCCGCCCCCGAGGTCCGGCAGGAACCCACTGCCAAGCGCACGGAACTCGTCGGGGAACGGCGAGATTTGCTGGTTTTGCAGAGCAATCTGAGTGAGACCACGGAATGTGAGCATGCCGGCCAAGGTGACGATGAAGGCCGGTATGCCAAAGTAGGCGATCCAGAACCCCTGCCACATTCCCACGAGCGCACCCAGGATCAGGCAGAGAATGATGGCCCCCCACCACGGAATATGCCATTGGGTGATCATGACCCCCGACATCGCGCCAACGAAGGCCACAACCGAGCCCACCGACAAATCGATATGGCCCGCGATGATCACCATGACCATACCGACCGCGAGGATAAGGATGTAGCTGTTCTGCACGATCAGGTTCGACACGTTGATCGGCTTCAGCGTAATTCCTGAAGTCGCCACTTGGAAGAAAATGATGATGGCAATCAGAGCGATGAACAGGCCGATCTGGCGGAGCTGTCCGGCGAGATAGTCGAGTGAGGATCTGAAGACAGTCATCAGCTTTCCTTGTCCCTTTCCTGGGTCATTCGTTGCATGAGATATTCGGCTGTGGCCTGGCTGCGTGGCACATCCGCGGTGATACGCCCCTCCGCCAGAGTGTAAATACGATCGCAGATACCGAGTAGCTCCGGCAGCTCGGAAGAAATGACGATGACCCCCTTCCCCTCATCGGCGAGCCGATTGATGATTCCATAGATTTCGTACTTAGCACCCACGTCGATACCACGGGTGGGCTCGTCCAGGATGAGCACGTCGGGGTCTGAGAACATCCACTTCGAGAGCACGACCTTTTGCTGATTCCCGCCAGAGAGCTTGCCGGTAATTGCTTCCACGCTCGGTGCCTTGATGTTCATACTTTTGAGAAAGCCTTCCGCGACGGTGGACTCGCGGTTCGCATCGACCCAGCCGCTCCGTGCCAGCTTCTGCAGCGCGGCCAGCGAGATATTGCGCTGGATGTTTTCGATCAGGTTGAGACCGAAGTGTTTGCGGTCCTCAGTGGCATAGGCAAGGCCGTGGCCGATGGCCGCCGAGACCGTGTTGGTCTTGATCAGCACCCCATTCTTGAACACTCGCCCCGAGATTTTGGCCCCGTAACTGTGGCCGAAGACGCTCATCGCCAGCTCGGTGCGCCCGGCCCCCATGAGGCCAGCGATGCCTACAATCTCGCCCGCTTTCACCTGGATATTGGCGTCCTTGACGACCATACGATCATGGTGCAGTGGATGGTAGACAGTCCAGTCCTCTACGCGCAGGATCTCTTCGCCGATGTGCGGCGTGTGGTCCGGATACCGACTCCCCAGGTCTCGGCCAACCATCCCCTTGATGATGCGCTCCTCCGAAATCTCATCCTTGTGCATGTCGAGGGTCTCAATGGTCTTGCCATCTCGGATGATCGTGACCTTGTCGGCGATTGCCTTAATCTCATTCAGCTTGTGGCTGATCATGATCGAGGTGATCCCTTGGCCTTTCAGGTGCTTGATCAGATCAAGCAGGTGCGCTGAGTCCTCGTCATTGAGAGCGGCGGTCGGCTCATCCAGGATGAGCAGCTTCACCTCCTTGGAGAGCGCCTTCGCGATCTCCACGAGTTGCTGCTTGCCGACGCCGATGTCGGTTACTTTCGTGATGGGGTTGTCTTTCAGCCCCACTCTGGCGAGGAGTTTGGCCGCCTCGCGGTTGGTCTTATTCCAGTCGATCCAGCCATTCGTCTGCTGCTCGTTGCCGAGGTAGATGTTCTCGGCGATCGACAGGTAGGGACTCAGCGCGAGCTCCTGGTGGATGATAACGATGCCCGTGGCCTCGGACTCGTTGATGGTCTTGAACTCGACGGTCTCGTTCTCGAAAACGATCTCGCCGTCGTAACTGCCGTGCGCGTAAACGCCACTCAGCACCTTCATCAAGGTGGACTTTCCCGCACCGTTCTCACCACAAATAGCATGAATCTGGCCGCGTTCGACCGCGAGGGAGACATCCTGGAGTGCCTTGACACCTGGGAAGGTCTTCGTGATGCCGCGCATCTCGAGAATGTTGGTTGTCACCGTTGCTCCTTCTTTCATGCCTGAGGGGTAGTCGTGGCGGCGGTTCCCCACCGCCACGACCTGTTGAGGAGGGGGACTTACTTCAGGTCGGCTTCGGTGTAGTACCCGCTATCGACGAGAACCTCCTTGTAGTTGTCGATGGTGACCACGGTGGGCTGGAACAGGAAGGTCGGGACGTCCTTGACCTTGTTGTTATAACTCTTCGTGTCGTTGACCTCCGGGATCTTGCCGTTCAGGATGTCATCGGCCATCTTCACGGCTTCCTTGCCCAGTTGGCGAGTGTCCTTGTAGATCGTTGAATACTGCTGGCCCGAGATGATCGACTTGACCGACGCAGCTTCAGCGTCCTGGCCGGTGATGACCGGCAGGGCGTCCGCGGAGTAACCCGAGCTTGTCAGCGCCGAGATGATGCCGATGGAGAGGCCGTCATACGGGGACAGCACACCGTCAACCTTGCTGCCGTCCGAGTATGTGCTGGCGATGAGGTTCTGCATCCGTTTCTGTGCTGTCGAGGGGTCCCAACGCAACGTGGCGACCTGCGTGAAACCAGTCTGGCCACTCTTGACGTTGAGAACGCCCTTGTCGATGTAAGGCTGCAGGGTCTCCATCGCGCCGTTGAAGAAGAACGTCGCGTTGTTGTCGTCGGGGCTTCCGGCGAACAGCTCAACATTGAACGGGCCGGCCTCGCTGGTGTCCTTACCGGAAGCATCGAGGATACCCAGGCCGGTGAGCAGGCTGGATGCCTGGTCGACACCAACCTTGAAGTTGTCGAACGTGGTGTAGTAGTCGACGTTTTTGTTGCCGTTAATCAGGCGGTCGTATGCGATGACCTTGACGCCCGACTTGCCGGCCTGGTCAAGCTGGTCGCTCAGCGCTGTTCCATCGATTGAGGCGATAATGAGGATCTTCGCGCCCTTAGTGAGCATGTTGCTGATCTGCTGCACCTGCGTGGGGATCTTGTCATCCGCGTACTCAAGGTCGACCTTGTAACCGAGCGCCTCCAGGTCGGCTTTGACGGCGTCGCCGTCTTTGATCCACCGCTCGGAGGTCTTGGTTGGCATGGCCACCCCGATGAGCGCACCCTTGTTGGCTCCCGCAGCGTCAGTCGTGGTGGTCGAACCACCACGGGTTCCCGAGCAGGCCGCGAGCGTGAGTGCGAGTCCAATGGCAGCAATGCCGATAAGGACCTTTCGTGTCTTCACTGTGTTTCCCTTCGAATTTCTATATTTTCGACGATGATGTCAAGGCGGTGATTGAGATATTGCTGGTAGTGCTGGTCCCGCTACAGGCCTTGCGCCAGTCGGTAGTAGGCTTGGTTCCAACGCACCTCACGCGTGAAATCCCGCTGGGTGGTGGTCTTATCGATCACAAGAAGCTCGGTTCGAGCTATCTCGGCGAAATCGTGGAAAACCTCGATGCCGACGGCGGTCGACATCACGGTGTGGTGGGCGGCGCCGGCGGTGAGCCAGGCAGCGGCCGAGGTTGCGAAGTCGGGTTCGGGGCGCCAGACGGCGCGTCCCACCGGCAGGTTCGGCAGCGCGGCTGTCGGCTCGACAACCTCGACCACATTCGCCACCAGGCGGAACCGATCGCGCATGTCGCTCATCGCCACAACCACGGCGGGGCCGGGGTCGGTGTTGAAGACCAGGCGCACGGGGTCTTCGCGGCCGCCGATACCGAGCGGATGGATCTCGAGCGTCGGCCGTTCGCTGGTGAGCGAGGGGCTCACCTCGAGCATGTGAGCACCGAGAATCAACTCGGCGCCGGGGGTGAGGTCGTAGGTGTAGTCCTCCATCAGGCTCGCGCCGCCCGGAAGGCCGGAACCCATCACATTGGCAACACGCACCAAAACGGATGTCTTCCAGTCGCCCTCTGCGCCGAAGCCGTAGCCCTGGGCCATCAGGCGCTGAACGGCAAGGCCGGGCAGTTGGCGCAGGGCGCCTAAGTCTTCGAAACTCGTGGTGAACGCGGCGAAGTCGCCAGCCTCGAGGAAGCTCTTCAGCCCCAGCTCGATCGCGGCGCCGTAGCGCAGCGACTCGTGCCGTTCGCCGCCCTTGCGCAGTTCGGGAACCACGTCGTACAGGTCGTCATATTCGGCGACCAAGACGTCGATGGCGGCATCCGTTGCGGAGTGCACGGCCTCGGCCAACTCGTTCACAGGCCAGGTGTTGACCTGCACGCCGAAGCGCAGTTCGGCCTCGGTTTTGTCGCCCTCGGTCACGGCCACGTAGCGCATGTTGTCTCCGAAGCGGGCGAGCTTCATGCTGCGGCTGGCTGCCCAGCCAGCCGCGGCGCGGGTCCAAGAGCCGATGCTGCCGGACACGGCCGGGTTGGACACGTGGCCGACCACGGTCTTGCGGGTCACGCCGAGACGAGTCTGGATGTAGCCGAACTCACGGTCGCCGTGCGCGGCCTGGTTGAGGTTCATGAAATCAAAATCGATCTCGGCCCAGGGCAACTCGACATTCGCCTGCGTGTGCAGGTGCAGCAGGGGCTTGGTGAGCGCGTCGAGGCCGGCGATCCACATCTTGGCCGGGGAAAACGTATGCATCCAGGCGATCAGGCCGATAACGCGGTCGTCGGCATTGGCATCAAGGGCGGCACGGCGGATGGACTCGGAGTCTTTTAGCACCGGCTTCCAGACCACATTGACCGGGACGGCGGTCGATGAGTGGAGCGCCCGAGCGATTTGCTGGGATTGCTCGGCCACCTGGCGTAGGGTCTCTTCGCCGTACAGGTTCTGGCTTCCGGTGAGGAACCAAACCTCGTATTGGTCGAGGGTCGTGGTGAGAGATGCCATTACTTCAGTGCTCCCTGCGGTGCTTGTCCGTAGACGTTCTGGTATCGGGCAAATAGGGAATCGATGGAATCCTGCGAAATGGGAACGAGGTCGCCGCCCGCTCGGGCGAGCTGCACCGTGCGGGCCACGTCTTCCACCATCACGGCGGCCTTCACTGCGTCCCGGGCGTCCTTACCAATCGTGAACGGCCCGTGGTTAGCCATCAACACGGCCCGCGAACGGTGGCCGGCGAGGGTCTCCACGATGCCGCGGCCGATCGAATCATCACCGATAATCGCGAACGGTCCCACCGGAATCGGGCCACCGAATTCATCGGCCATGGCCGTGATCACACACGGGATGGCTTCGTTACGGGCGGCCCAGGCCGTGGCGTAAGTGGAATGCGTGTGCACGACGCCCCCAACGTCAGGCATGTTCCGATAGACGTACGCGTGCGCCGCGGTGTCACTCGACGGCGAACGGTCGGCGCCGGGCGTGCCCGGTATGACATTTCCCTGGAGGTCGCAGAGAATCATGTTCTCGGGAGCCAGGTCGGCATAGTCGACTCCGCTGGGCTTGATCACGAAGAGCTCCGCGCCCGGCACACGGCCGGAAACGTTGCCACCGGTCCAGACCACGAGTCCATTGCGGAACAGCTCGGCGTGCAGGCGGGTGATCTCGGCGCGAACGCGGGCGATCGCTACTTCGATCTGGGGTCCGTAGGTACTCATACCGACACCAGCGCTTCCCGTGCGGTGACCGCAGCCCGACGTTTGAGGGCCTTGAGGCGGTGCATAACGTCGTTTTCGCCGCGACCAAAATAATCGTGCAGCCGCGTGTATTCCGCGAATAGCTCGTCATACGCCGCCGAAGACGCCTCGTTGGGCACATAGACGTTTTTGTTGAGCTTGCCCATCTTCTCGCCGGCCGCGCGCACGTCGGGGTAAGCGCCGGCAGCAACGGCGGCGTGAATAGCCGCGCCAAGCGCGGGGCCCTGATCGCTCGCGATAGTGCTGATGGGCATGCGAAGGATATCGCTGTAAATCTGCATTAGGAACGCGTTTTTCAACAGGCCGCCGGCCACGATGAACTCGGTCACCGGCACGTGGCTGTCGTTGAATGTTTCCACGATGGCGCGGGTGCCAAAGGCCGTTGCTTCCAGCAGTGCACGATAGATCTCTTCGGGCCGGGTAGTGAGGGTCATGCCGATGACTAGCCCGGAGAGTTCGTGGTCGACGAGTACTGAGCGGTTGCCGCTGTGCCAGTCGAGCGCCACGAGCCCGTGCCCGCCAACGGGTTGGTCTTTGATGAGCTCGGTGAGGTACTCATGCACGCTGCGGCCGAGCGCGCGGGCCTCTTCCACGTATGCCGCCGGTACCTGGTTATTGACGTACCATGCGAAAATGTCGCCAACGCCGGATTGGCCGGCCTCGTAGCCGTAAAGCCCGGAGATGATGCCGCCGTCGACGACGCCGCACATCCCCGGCACCTCGGCGAGACGGTCGGAGTTCATCACTTGACAGGTGCTGGTACCCATGATGGCCACCATTTGGCCGGGATTCACAGCCTGCGCGGCCGGGGCTGTCACGTGGGCGTCCACGTTGCCGACTGCCACGTGAATGCCTTCGGGGAGCCCCGTCCAGGCTGCGGCCTCGGCCGACAGCGAGCCAGCGGATGCGCCGAGCTGACCGATCTCGTGCGCCACTTTGTCGAGGGCAAAGCGGGAAAAGGCCGGATTGAGCGTGCCGAGGAAGGCCTCGCTCGGGTACTCGCCGTCCTGCAGGATGCCTTTGTAGCCAGCAGTGCAGGCATTGCGCAGGTAACGCCCGGTCAGCTGCCAGACGATCCAGTCGGCGGCCTCGACCCAGTGGTCCATACGGTTGTAGAGCTCGGGGTCTTCCTCGAGAAGCTGGAGTCCCTTGGCGAATTCCCATTCGCTCGAGATCAGCCCGCCGTAACGCGGCAGCCAGCTCTCACCGCGCGAGGTCGCGAGGTCATTGATGCGGTCGGCCTGGCCCTGTGCCGCGTGGTGGCGCCAGAGCTTCACATACGCGTGCGGGCGGCCCGCGTATTCGGCGAGCTCGTTGAGCGGCGTACCGTCGGCGAGTACGGGAACCATCGTGCATGCAGTGAAGTCGGTCCCGATTCCGATGACGCGAGATGGGTCAATGCCAGCGCTTGCGACGGCGGCCGGAACGGCACTCTGCAACACGGCCACGTAGTCCGCGGGTACTTGAAGTGCCCACTCGGGAGGAAGCGCCTCACCAGTCGCGGCGAGGGTCGTGTCCATGACCGCGTGGGGATAATCCAGGACGGCGGAGCCAATCTCGACGCCATCGGAGACGCGTACGACCACGGCCCGGCCGGAGAGAGTTCCGAAGTCGACGCCGATGACGTAAGACTCGGCGTCAGCCACCGCCGCAGCGCTTGCTGCAGGGTTGACCGATTCTCCGGCAGATGGGCGGGGCGCGGTGGTCACGAAATTGACTCCTTTGTCGATTCTGGTGCGAACGCAAGGCGACGTCCCGTCGCGATGGATTGCCACAGGTCATCATCAAAATGTGAACGGTCACATTGATGAGTTCACTTTGGCCCAGACTCGATTCGCCTGTCAATGCCCTTTTATCTCGTTTGGATAACGACGCCGAAACGAGGCTGGTTAGCGCAGGGAAGTCCGACTGGCCGCTACCACGCGGGCGGGGCCGTAGACGACCGCACCACGAGCTCGGGGATGAGCGGGCTCGACGAAGCTTCGTTCGCGCCACCGGTGATGTTGGCCAGGAGCAGGGCGATGCAGCGACGTCCGAGCTCGGCGAAGTCCTGGCGCACGGTGGTCAGTGGCGGCCAGAAGTGTGCGGCCTCAGGAATGTCGTCGAATCCGACGATGCTGACGTCGCGCGGAATATCGAGCCCGGCGTCGCGGATGGCGTGCATGAGCCCGAGCGCCATCTGGTCGTTGGACGAGAAAATGGCAGTGAAATCGCGCACCCGGAGCAGCTCGCGCCCGGCATGGTATCCGAAGCCGGCGGTCCAGTCGCCCAGGATTGGCGCGGTGGTTGGGACGTCATTCGCCCCCATTTCCTCGAGGAATCCGCGCATGCGCGCCTCCGCCTCGATCCAGTCCTGCGGTCCAGCGAGGTGATAGATGTTGCGGTGTCCGAGGTTGATGAGATGTCGAGTGGCGAGGCGGGCGCCAGCTATCTGGTCAACAGAGAGGGCGTGCTTGTCTGCAACACCGGTGGACTGCAGCGTCACATACGGCACGGCGATGGACAGCTTTTCGATGGCTTCAATGACCCGTACCTGGGGTGCGATGACGACGATGCCCTCCACCGACTGGTCCATCAGGTGGTCAACGGCAGCCTGGATCGACGAGGGTTCCCCTCGAGAGATATTGGCTGTGTTCACGAAATATCCAGCTTCCCTGGCAGCATCCTGGATCGCCGCAATACTGCTCGCCGGACCGTATTCCGCGCTCATTGCCGACAGCACGCCGATCGTGCGGGACTGCCCCTTGACCAGAGCCCGTGCGGCGCTGTTCGGTCGGTATTGCAGGTCGTCGATGACCTGCTGAACGCGCAGTTTGGTCGATTCCCGGATGCTGGGGTGGGCGTTGAGTACGCGTGACACAGTCTGGTGCGAGACCCCGGCTAGGCGTGCCACGTCGCGAATGCTCGGGGCGCGTCCCGTGGGCGGGTTCTCGGACACCATCACCCCCGTTGGAATGTGCACGGTCACAATTGCGACCCACCCTATTATGCCCCGGCGCACGACAGATGTGACAGTCACATGCTGGCCAGCTGGCGGCCGACGTCTCTATCCAGAAGGTGGCTCGATCCGCCAGCTACTCCACTTTGTGCGCTCCATCCGCTGCCCGAACCACGAACATGACCGGGGCGACGTAGCCCCGCGCGGTGAACGCGGCGCCGACCGCGGCTTCGATGACGGGGCGCAGTCCGCTGGGAATGAGCGCGATCGCGGCCCCGCCAAACCCGCCGCCGGTCATTCGGGCGCCGATCGCACCGGCCGCGCGCGCGGTCTCCACGGCGAGGTCGAGTTCGGGAACCGAGATTTCAAAGTCGTCCCGCATCGACAAGTGCGAGGCATCCAGCAACGCACCGATCGCGGTCGGCCCCTGCTCACGGAGCGTCTGCACTGTTTCCAGAACGCGCTGATTCTCGGTCACGATGTGACGCACCCGGCGAAAGGTCTCGTCATCGAGCAACTCGGCCGCCCTGGCGAGGTCACTGACCCCCAAATCACGAAGGGCCGGCACGCCCATCAGTCGCGCGCCCAGCTCGCAGGATGCTCGGCGTGAGGCATAGCCGCCGGTTGAGTGGGCGTGGCTCACCTGGCTGTCGATGATCAGCAGGTCGAGACCGGCCGGGTCACAACCCAACGGAATGACCTCGGCGTGCAGACTCCGACAGTCCAAAAACACGACGGCGTCGACGCGGCCGAGCAGCGACGCAGACTGGTCCATGATGCCCGTGGGTGCGCCAACTACCTGGTTTTCGGCGAGCTGCCCGGCCAGTGCGAGGGTGCGCAGCTCGAGACCGAGCTGCCAGAGGTCATTCAGGGCAACCGCCACGGCACACTCGATCGCGGCGGACGATGACAGGCCGGCACCGACCGGTACGTCGGAGACGATGTACGCGTCGAAGCCGGTCACCGCGCCGAGATCGGCGCCGAATTGCCCGAGCGCCCAGGCGATGCCGAGCGGGTACGCCGACCAGTCGGCCAGATTCTCCGGGATGAGGTCGTCCAGTCCAAGCTCGACGGTCCGTTCAGCGAAGGAACTTGCGACTCGCATCAGCCGGTCGTCGCGCGGAGCGAGAGCAACAATCGTGCGCCGGTCGATCGCAAGAGGCAGCACGAATCCCTCGTTGTAGTCGGTGTGCTCGCCGATCAGGTTGACCCGACCGGGGGCCGACCAGAGTCCATCAGGCGCACGCCCGAACCGGGCTGCAAATCCTGCTCTCGCACTGCTGCACAGGTTAGTCATGGTGGGGCTTCTCCGGGGTCGCTGTGCGGGCGGGCGGAGTAGCGGCAGCGGATGCCGCGGCATCCGCTGCGTCGGCCCGCTCGATCGCCTCGCGAATCGTGGTCGCGGCCTGTTCGGGGGTGACGTCGCCGATCCAGGCCCCCATCGCGGCTTCCGACCCGGCGAGGTACTTGAGCTTGTCCTCGGCTCGACGCGGGCTCGTCACCTGCAGCATCAATCGAATCTCCGAGCGTCGGACGTGCACGGGTGCCTGGTGCCAGGCCCCGATGTACGGGGTCGGCGTCGAGTAGATGGCGTCGATTCCACGCAGGAGGCGCCGGTAGAGCACCGCCAGTTCGTCGCGCTCTGCGAGGGTGGTGGCGGCGAAGTCAGGCACGTGCCGGTTCGGGAGCATATGCACTTCGATCGGCCAACGAGCCGCGAAGGGAACAAAAGCAGTCCAATACGCCCCCTGCAGAACGACACGGTCACCGGCCTGCTCAAGAGTCAGGATATCCGCAAACAACGTCGGCCCATAGACGTCGAGCGACTCGATCAGCTGCCGCGTGCGCGGGGTCACGTAGGGATATGCATAGATCTGGCCGTGCGGATGCCGTAGCGTCACGCCGATCGCCTCGCCGCGATTCTCGAACGGAAAGACCTGCTCGATGCCGGGCAGGCTCGACAGTGCATACGTGCGCTCAGCCCACGCCTCAATCACCGTGCGAGCACGAGTGGCCGAGAGGCTCGCGAACGATCCCTCGTTTTCCGGGCTGAAGCAGACGACCTCACAACGTCCAACGGACGTGCGGGTGCGCCCCAGACCGATCGTGGCGAGATCCGCGAGACCGGCCGGGGCGTCGGCATCCGTTAGTAGCGGGCCGAAAGACGGGGTCTTGTTCTCGAAGACTGCCACGTCATAGTTGCTCGGCACCTCGGACGGATTGTCCGGGGTTGACGGTGCCAGCGGATCAAGGTGCGCCGGCGGCAGGAACACCCGGTTTTGCCGGGCGGCAGCGATCGACACCCATTCCGCGCTCAGTGGGTCCTGCCGCATGTTGGCAGTGGCGGGGCGCTGATCAAGTTCGCGCACATCGGCGGCCCGATCCGGCGACAGCGTGGTGTCAGGATCGTCGAAGTAGAAGAGGTCTCGACCGTCGGCCAGGGTGTGCTGCTGTCGAGCGATGCCGGCGTCGGCGATGAAGTCTGCGTGTCTCATAGCAGTTTCTACAGTATCTGATTTTACTTTCCGAAACCAGAGACTTTCGAATTGAAAGAAATGACGAAGTAAGTAAAGATGGAGGCATGGCTTCCCTCGACCCCTTGCAGAGCCCGACGACCGCACCGTCGACGTCACCCGACCGCGACGGGCTACCGGGGCCCGTCAGGCGCGAGCAGATCCACAGGCTCATCGACGAACGCGGTTTCGTGCAGGTTCGCGAATTGCGGGAGACCTTTGGCGTGTCCGGTGTCACGGCCAGAGCGGATCTCGATGCGCTCGAAACTGCAGGAGCGGTCCAACGCGTACACGGCGGGGCAGTGCTCGCCCGAGGCTCTTCCGGGCAGCCAATGATCGAGTCCTCCTTCGAACAGGCGCTCGCTTCGTCCGTCATACCCAAACAACAAATTGGCTCGCTCGCGGCCGGCCTCGTCTCAACCGGGCAGAGCGTCATCCTCGACGTTGGCTCGACCACCCTCGCGATCGCCCGTGCCCTCGTGGCCCGCCAAGAATTGACCGACGTAGTGATTATCACGAACGGGCTGAGCATCGCACTCGAGCTGGAGCCAGCCATCCCCCGCTTCACCGTGATCGTGACCGGCGGTTCCTTGCGCCCGCGTCAGCACTCGCTCGTGGAACCACTCGCCTCCTCCGTGCTCAGCCAGGTACACGCCGACCTAGCCTTCATCGGCTGCAACGGTGTAGATGCCGAGCACGGCGTCACGAACATCAACCTGCCCGAGGCGGGCACCAAGAAGCTCATGCTCGCGGCGACGACCCGCTCCATCATCGTGGCCGACGCCTCCAAGCTCGGCCAGGTACACCTCGGCCAGGTCGGGCCACTTCGTTCCTTTGACACCCTGATCACGGATACCGCGGCGGACAGCGCTGCGCTCGCGCCTTTTCGTGAGGCCGGCCTCGCCGTGTTGCAACCGCAACACACACTTTCCTGACGTGGTTGCGCCCAGCGGGGAGTTTTCTCACGGGGCCGGCTTCTGCTGACGCCCGCCCTTTAAGTAGCCCCTGAAGCCTGGCTGCCAGGCCGTTGGATTGTTGCGACCGGGCAAGGACACCGATCCGGCGCGGTCCGCAAACAGGTCACACTGGAGTCATGCCAATTCTGAACAAGGACACGACCCTGTGCATCTCGCTGTCGGCCCGGCCGAGCAACCTGGGCACCCGGTTTCACAACTACCTCTATGAGGAGCTGGGCCTGAACTTCATCTACAAGGCCTTCGCTCCAACCAACCTGGCCGATGCTATCGCTGGTGTGCGGGGGCTCGGCATTCGGGGCTGTGCGGTGTCGATGCCCTACAAGGAAGATGTCATCGCCCTCGTCGACGACATGGATGCCTCGGCGTCAGCCATCAACTCGGTCAACACCATCGTGAACGATGGCGGCCACCTGACCGCATACAACACCGACTATTCCGCCGTGCAGCGGCTGCTGGCCGAGCACGAGGTGCCGCGCGAATACTCCGTCATTCTGCGCGGAAGCGGCGGCATGGCGAAGGCCGTCGCAGCGGCATTGCACGATGCCGGCTTCGACCGGGGAACCATCGTGGCGCGCAACGAGGTCACCGGCCGCGCCCTAGCCGCGCTGTACAGCTATGAGTGGGCATCCGAGGTGGGCGCGCTCACCGCCGACCTGATCGTCAATGTGACGCCGGTCGGTATGGCCGGCGGCGCCGACGCCGACCACACGTCCTTCCCAGCCGCGGCGATCGACGCGGCGAGCGTGGTCTTCGACGTGGTGGCCTCCCCCGCTGAAACGCCACTCATCGTGGGGGCGCGAAAGCTCGGCAAACCGGTCATCACCGGCGCCGAGGTGGTGGCGTTGCAGGCCGAGGAGCAGTTTTACCTGTACACCGGCATCCGCCCCACCCCCGACCAGGTGCGTCGAGCCTCCGCCTTCTCCCGCCAACCCTGACCCCCGTTTTCGGGACGGGCCCGGGCCCCGTCCCAAGAGCAGGCGGGGTCAGGCGCGCGGCAGGGCGGCCTCGAGGTCGGCTATGAGGTCGGCGACGTCCTCGATGCCGACGGACAGGCGCACGATGTTGTCGGGCACCTCCAGCTCGGTGCCGCGCACCGAGGCGTGCGTCATTTCCGAGGGATAGTTCACGAGCGACTCGACGCCGCCGAGCGATTCGGCCAGCTGGAACAGGTGCATCGACTCGGCGAACAGGCGCGCGGCGGCCGCGCCACCGACGAACGCGACGGAGATCATACCGCCGAAGCCGGACATCTGCTTCTTGGCGAGGTCGTGGCCGGGGTGGCCGGGCAGTCCCGGGTAATAGACGGCAGCGATCGCGGGGTGGCCGTCGAGGTATTCGGCGATGGTCTGGGCGTTCTTGCAGTGCCGTTCCATGCGCACCGAGAGCGTCTTGATGCCGCGCACGGTGAGCCAGGAGTCGAGCGGTGCTGAGACGGGACCGGCCGCGAACTGCAGAAACTGGGCTTTCGCGTAGAGCTCGTCGTCGTTGATGATGAGGGCGCCGCCGAGCACGTCGGAGTGACCGCCGAGATATTTCGTGGTCGAGTGCACCACCACGTCAGCGCCGAATTCAAGCGGATGCTGCAGCGCCGGTGACGCAAAGGTGTTGTCGACGATCGCGACCACGCCGTGTCGGTGCGCGATCTCGGCGAGCGCCGCAATGTCGCTGATCTTCATGAGCGGGTTGCTCGGCGTCTCCACCCAGAGGATCTTTGTTTCGGGGCGGATGGCCGCCTCGACCGCCGCGAGGTCGCTCATCTCGACGGTGGTGTTGAGCACCCCCCAGGCACCGTGCACCTTGCTGATGAGGCGGTGGGTTCCGCCGTAGACATCATTGCCGAGCACGACGTGGTCGCCAGGTGCCAGGATGGCGCGCAGGATGGTGTCTTCGGCGGCGAGTCCGCTGGCAAAGGATAGTCCGTGCTTGCCGCCTTCCAGCGCTGCGAGGAGCGATTCGAGCACGGTGCGCGTGGGGTTGCCGCCGCGGCTGTACTCGTAGCCGCCGCGCAGGTTGCCGATGCCGTCCTGCACGTAGGTGGAGGTCTGGTAGATCGGCGGAATGACGGCGCCGGTGGTCGGGTCGAATTCCTGACCGGCGTGGATGGCGATCGTGTCGAAGTTCATGATTACTCCCTCTGTAGAAATTAGACGCTCAGGTAGCTGAGCAGGTCGTGCCGGGTGATGACGCCGAGCGGCTTGCCGCCGTCGGTGACGAGCAGCGCATCGTGCTCGGCGAAGGCGGCGCGCGCGGCGGCGACCGGCTCGTTGACGCCGATCAGCGGCAGCGCGTCGCCGACGATGGAGCCAACCCGATCGGTGAGTTTCGCGTCGCCGGAGAAGACCAGGCCCATCAGGGCGCGTTCGTCGACCGCTCCGAGTACCTCGCCCATCACGACGGGCGGCTTGGCGCTCAGCACGAGCAGCTGCGACACACCCTGACTGGTCATGGTTTCGATCGCGTCGTGCACGGTGTCGCTCGGGTGCACATAGACCAGGTCCGGCAGGCTCCCGGTCTTCGATTCGAGCAAATTGGCGACGGTGTGACCGGCGGGGGCGTTGCTGAAACCGTAGCTGCGCATCCACCCGTCGTTGAAGATTTTGCCGAGGTAGCCGCGACCGCCGTCGGGCAGCAGCACCACGATCGTGTCGCCTTGGCCGAGCTTCTCGGCGGCGCGTAGGGCGGCCACGACGGCCATGCCGCTTGAACCGCCGACGAGGATTCCCTCTTCGAGGGCGAGCCTGCGGGTCATGGCGAAGGAGTCGGCGTCGGAGACGGCGATCACCTCATGCACGACCGTGGGGTCGTAGGCGCCCGGCCAGAAGTCTTCACCGACACCCTCGACCAGGTAGGGGCGGCCGGTGCCGCCGGAGTAAACCGAGCCCTCAGGGTCGGCGCCGATGATGCGTACGGCGTCATTCGACACCTCGCGCAGGTAGCGACCGGTTCCGGTGATGGTGCCGCCGGTGCCGACGCCGGCAACGAAGTGGGTGACCGTGCCGTCGGTGTCACGCCAGATCTCAGGGCCGGTCGTCTCGTAGTGACTGAGCGGGCCGTTCGGGTTGAAGTACTGATTGGGCTTGAACGCGCCCGGAATATCCCGGGCCAGCCGGTCGGAGACGCTGTAGTACGACTCGGGGTCTTCGGGGGCAACGGATGTCGGCGTCACCACGATCTCGGCGCCGTACGCCGTGAGCACGTTGCGTTTGTCCTCGCCGACCTTGTCGGGCAGCACGAACACGCACTTGTAGCCGCGCTGCTGAGCCACCAGGGCCAGGCCCACTCCGGTGTTGCCCGACGTGGGTTCGACGATCGTGCCGCCGGGTTTCAGAAGGCCCTCGCGCTCGGCGGCGTCGATGATGCGCACGGCGATGCGGTCTTTGGCCGAGCCGCCCGGGTTCAGGTATTCGAGTTTCACGAGCACCGTCGCGGTCAGTCCGGCGGTGACCTTGTGGAGTTTAACCAACGGGGTGTCACCGATGAGGTCAAGGACGGTGTCTGCGATTTTCATGGGGAATTCCTTTGGTCAAGCAGCAGGGTCGAGCCGCGCGCGTTCAAACAGGCGCGGCCTCGGGGATGCACACCGAACGGCGGCCGAACGGGTTCGTGGAGGGTCGGCTAGCGACAGCAGCAACACGGCGAATGAACGGGCACCCTCCCAGTCTATCGGGCGCCGAGAGCCGCCGACCAGCCTGACAAAGAACTGTGAGAGCGGCATCGGGGGAAGCCACAGGGGCGACTGTTACGTTCGAATGGAAGTAGCTCCAACAGAGAGGCCCTCGTGACCCCCCAGCCCGGTTCCCCCGTAAACCAAGCGTCGCTCAAGCAGGAACGCGCCGCAAAGCGCACGAAAAAGCTGGAGGAGTATCACCGCCAGCAAAAGCGCGGCAAGCGTAACCGTCTGATTGGCATCGTCGGCGGCGCGGTGGCCGTGGTCGCGATCATCGCACTCATCGTCACGGCCTTCGTGCTCACCCCGAAAGCGGCCAACTATGCGGGCGGCGGCGCCGGCGATGCGTCGACGATCGAGGGCGTTGAAACCTTCACCAACACGGCCGGTCACGTGGAAACTGCCGTCACCTACGAGCAGACACCCCCCGCCGGCGGCGAGCACGCCTCGGCCTGGCTCAACTGCGGAGTCTACGATCAGGTCGTTCCCAACGAGAACGCCGTGCACTCGCTCGAGCACGGCGCCATTTGGGTCACCTACGACCCGTCGATCTCCGATGCCGAGCTCGCCACGCTGAAGGCCGAACTGCCCTCGACCTACGTCGTGCTCTCTCCCTTCGAAGGAATTCCGGCACCGATCGTGCTCAGCGGCTGGAACGCGCAGCTTCAGGTGGACAGCGCCGGCGATGCCCGTATTGCCGACTTCTTCAGCGAATTCTGGAAGAGCGTCAACGTGCCCGAAGACGGCGCTCCGTGCTCGGGCGCGATCGACGCCCCCGGCAAGGTCTCCTAGAACGCACGACCCCGTGACCGCTGACAATCCGCCGTCCGCCAGCGCAGCGGATGTTCATCCCTCACGCCGGCGTCGCACACTTTTCATGGTCGTCACGGTGGTCGTCACAGCGCTCGTCGTGGGCGCCGCAGCCTTCTCGGCGGGGCGGCTCAGCACAATCGCGGACGCCACGCCGGACACGACGAGCGCCGAGGCGGGCTTCGCCCGGGACATGCAGGTGCATCACGACCAGGGCGTCGAACTCGCCCTGATCATTCGCGATCGCACCGAGGATGCACCGGTGCGGCTGCTCGCCTACGACATCGCCACGACGCAGGCCAAGCAGAGCGGGCAGATGGCCGGGTGGCTCGCTGTCTGGGGCCTGCCGCAGTTCTCCCCCGAACCCTCGATGACCTGGATGACACGGCCGACCCTGGCTGGGGAGTCGCACGACGGATCCCATACTGCTGGATCCGACGCCGCGCACGTGGCGGGAGAACCGATGCCGGGGCTGGCGACGCCGGCGCAGATTGCGGCGCTCACCGCGGCATCCGGTGTGGAAGCGGAACGACAGTTTCTGGTCATCATGATCGCTCACCACCGTGGTGCCATCGAGATGGCCGACGCGGTGCTCGACCGAAGCACCAACGCGACCGTGCGGGCCTTCGCGACCGCCGTCGTGCTGAGCCAGAAGTCCGAGATCGACCTCATGACCAGCATGCTCGCCGCCCGCTCGTAGCCTGTCCGCTGGGCATTTTCGCGCCGGGCCCACCCTATGGCCACGGGCCCAGTTTATAAACTGGGCCCGCGGACGGGGCCTGGGCCCCGTCCGGTTAGAGGACGGGGCTCGACGTGATTTGGCGGGCGTAGAGGGAGGCGTAGACCGCGCCTTGGGCGAGGAGTTCGGCGTGGGTGCCGCGCTCCACGATTCGGCCGGCATCGACGACGAAGATCACGTCGGCATCGACGATGGTCGACAGGCGGTGGGCGATCGCGATGGTCGTGCGGCCGTGGCTGGCCGTGTCGAGGGCGGCCTGCACCACGCTCTCGGAGATGGAGTCGAGCGCGCTCGTGGCCTCGTCGAGGATGAGCACGGGCGGGTCCTTCAGCAGCACCCGGGCAATAGCGATGCGCTGTTTCTCACCGCCGGAGAGTCGGTAGCCGCGCTCCCCCACCATGGTGTCGTACTTCTCGGGGAACGAGTCGATCGTGTCGTGGATGTTCGCGGCGCGCGCGGCCGCGACCAGCTCGGCATCCGTCGCCTCCGGCTTGGCGTAGCGCAGGTTCTCGGCGATCGTCGCGTGGAACAGGTAGGTCTCCTGGCTCACGATGCCAATGTGCGAGACGAGCGATTGCTGCTGCAGGTCACGCACGTCGAGGCCGGAGAACAGCACTCGGCCGGCCGACACCTCATAGAAGCGCGGAATTAGGTAGGACACCGTGGTCTTGCCGGCGCCGGACGGTCCGACGAAGGCGGCGAACTGCCCCGGCTCGATCGTGAGGGACACGTCGTCGAGGGTCGGGCGGGCGTCACGACCGGCATCCGGATAGTTGAAGCGCACCCGGTCGAACTCGACCCGCCCGCGCTCAGAACCGACAGACGGCACCAGTGCTGCATCCGGCTTGTCGCTGATCGCCGGCTTCAGGTCGAGGTATTCAAAGATGCGCGCGAACAGCGCCGACGAGGTCTGCAGGTCGAGCGCAACGCGCATCAGGCCGAGTAGCGGAAAAATGAGCCGAGCCTGCACGGTGGTGAACGCCACGATCGTGCCCGGCGTGACGTCCGTGGTGCCGTTGAACATGAGGGCACCGGCCACAAGGTACACGATCGCCGGAATAGCCGACAGGAACACGCTCACCGTGGCGAAGAACCACTGGCCGCTCATCTGCTGGCTCACCTGCAGCCGCACCTGGTTGCGGTTCTCTACGGCATACCGATCGATCTCGTTCTGCTGCCGGGTGAAACTTTTCGACAGCAAAATGCCCGACACGCTCAGGGTCTCCTGCGTGATGGCGGTCATGTCCGACAGCGATTCCTGCGTCTTGCCGGCGATGCGCGCGCGCACCTGGCCGACGCGGCGCTGGGCGAATACCAGAATCGGCATGAGCACGACGGCCACGATGGTCAGCTGCCAGTTGAGCAGCAGCATCGCCACGAAGGCCGCGATAACCGTGACTGTGTTACCCAGGATGCTGGAAATTGTGTTGGTCAGTACCGTCGCGACACCGCCGACATCGTTCTGCAGCCGAGACTGAATCACGCCGGTCTTGGTCTTCGTGAAGAAGCTCAGCTCCATCGCCTGCAGGTGCGTGAACAGCCGCACGCGCAGGGCGCCCATGACCTTGTTGCCGACGCTCGCGGTGAGCCAGGTCTGCCAGACGCCAAGCAGCGCATTGACCAGAAAAACACCGAGCATGAGGGCCACGAGAACCCCGAGCACCGATAGGTTGGGGGGGCCGGCGGGCGGAAACAGCCCGTCGTCGAAGGCGCGCTGCGTGAGCAGCGGCGGCACGACCGACAGCGCGGCACTGACCAGAACCAGCACGACGGTGACGATGAGCGTGCTGCGGTGCGGGGCGAACAGTGCGCCGATTCGAGCGAGCAGGTGCGGGATGCGCGGGGCGAGCGCGTTCTCTGCGCGCTGCGCCGCAGCATCCGCTCCGCTGACCCGTTTGCGCGGGCGTTCGACGCCCGCCTGCTGCCGCGGGCCGTGGCCAGGGGCGCCGTGCATTCCACTCATGCATTCACTCTAAACGTCGCCGCTGACCCGGCAGAACGGATGCCCGTGGTCGGGCCGGCCACGAGCATCCGTTCTCTCGAAAATCCGCCTGCTAACCCTTGGTAGAACCGGCAAGCAGGCCGCGCACGAAGAAGCGTTGCAGCGAGAAGAACACGATCAGCGGCACCAGAATCGAGAGGAACGCGCCGGCCGTGAGCAGATGCCAGTCCTGCCCGCGGGCACCGGAGAGTTCGGCGAGCAGCTTGGTCATGGGAGCGACCGCGCCGTCGGCGAAGATCAGCGCCACCAGGAGGTCGTTCCAGACCCAGAGAAACTGGAAGATGGCGATCGACGCGATGGCGGGCATGGTCAGCGGCAACACGATGCGAAAGAAGATCTGCCCGTGGCCGGCGCCGTCAACCCTGGCCGCTTCAATGACCTCGCTCGGTATCTCCGAGACGAAGTTGTGCAGCAGGTAGATGGCCAGGGGAAGAGCGAACATGGTGTGCGCGATCCATACCTGCGAATAGCCGCTGCCGGGGTTGAGTGCCGCGACGACCGGGAAGCCAAAAACAGTGCCGCCGGAGAAGAATTGCAGCAGCGGCACGAGGGCCATCTGAATCGGCACGATCTGCAACGCAAAAACACCAATGAACATGGCATTCTTGCCCCGAAAGTCAATCCAGGCGAAGGCGTAGGCGGCGAGGCTGGCAATCATCAACGGGATGAGCGTGGCCGGCAGGGTGATCGCGATCGAGTTAATGAATGCCCCGGCCAGGTTCAGCTGGCTGTTGCCCGCGGCCAGAGCCGTCGTGTAGTTGTCGAAGGTGACCCCGGTGTTGGTGAAAATGGTCCACCAACCGGTGGTGCGCACCTGCTGCGCCGGCCGGAAGGACGACACCAGCAGGCCCAGGGTGGGGATCGACCACAGCACCGCGATGATGAGCGCCCCAATGGTCGCTCCGCGGCTGGTCAGCCGTTTCTTGGTGTTGCGGGCGATGGGCGACTCCATCCGGCGAACGCCGCGTCGGAGTCGCCGTGTGGTCTGGGCGTCTACGGGAAGTCTTACGGGCATGACGGAGCTCATCGGATTTCCCTCTGCTTCTTGATCTGGCGGGCGTTGTAGACGACGATCGGCAGTACCAGCAGGAACAGCACCAGGGCGAAGGCGGCTGAGCGGCCCTGCTCGAAATTCTTGAACTGGGTGTACATTTCGTTGGCGACGACGCTGGTCTCGTTGGACCCGGCGGTGGTGGTGCGCACAATGTCGAAGACCTTGAGCGACACGATGGAGATAGTCGTCAGAACGACCACGAGGGCGCTGCGGATGCCGGGGACGGTCACGTTCACGAACTGCTCCCAGGCGTTGGTGCCGTCGAGTTCGGCCGCCTCCATCTGCTCGGTCGGCACGCCTTTGATGGCGGCAGACAGCACCACCATGGCGAACCCGGTCTGCACCCAGATCAGAATCACGATGAGAAACAGGGTATTGAACGGGGATACCGAGAGAAAGTCGACCGGCTGCCCGCCGAACATGACCACGAGCTGGTTCAGCAGGCCGATCTGCTCCTGGTCGGCCGGGCGGGCCGTGTAGACGAAACGCCAAATAATGGATGCTCCCACCAGGGAGATGGCCATCGGCATGAAGACCAGAATCTTGAAGTACTTCTCACCGCGGCTCTTGTCGATGAACACCGCGTACGCGAGGCCGGCGATGGTCGAGATGGTCGGAACGATCAACACCCAGACAATGGTGTTGAGCACGATGCGCACGTTCTCGGGCTGGGTGAAGATCCAGGCGAAGTTGTCGAGGCCAACAAACCGGTCACCGCGAGCGCTCATGAAGGCCTGCACCGTGGTCTGAATGGTCGGAATGACCAGGCCGATGCCGAGCAGGATAACGGCCGGGGCGAGAAAACCGACCAGCTGAAACAGGTAGCCAGCACCCTTGCGCGCGCGGTAGTCGATGTAGAAGAAGCCGAGGCCGAGCACACCGGCGCCGATGATCGCCCAGGTATACGAGTTGGCAATGAGCAGGATCAGCAATGGTGCGAGCACGCAGACGGCGAGGCGGATGATCGTGTACAGGCGGCCGGAGCGTGGGGCAATCTCGACGAAGAAGAGGATGGCGCCGACCACGACGCCGAAAGCCAGGATGACGATGGGGACTTGCGCCAGTGCGGGTAACTGCGCCAGCCAGGAGAAGAAAGCGGACATCTGAAACCTTTCGAGTACGACAGTAAACCCTGGTATTCGCTGGCAACCGATGAAAACGTATCGATAACGCACACCTGCCACGCACGATGTGCCGCCCGGTATTCGAAGCGGACGGCACACCGTTTTCATGCCTGAGTGATGGCTGCCTCAGTTATTTAGACGGCCAGCCCGCTTCGATGCTCGTGAGCACCTCGTCGGTCGGTGTGCCGTTGATCCAACTGACTATGCCCTTCCAGAAGGTTCCCGATCCCACAGCGCCCGGCATCAGGTCGGAACCGTCGAAGCGGAAGGTGGTTTTCGGGTCCTGCAGGATAGTGATGGCTTCTTGCAGAATGGGGCTCGTTGCCTTGGAAGCGTCGAGGCCCTTGTTCGCGCTGATCACGCCGCCGAGACCGACCCGGCTGTTAGCCCAGTCAGCGCTCGAGAGGTATTCCAGCACCTTCTGAGTGTCAGCGTCATCCGAGAAAGCGCCGACAATCTCGCCGCCACCGGTGACTGCCTGGCCACCGGCCTTGACCGAGGGAGTGATGAAGGCCCAGACGTCGGCGTCCGGTCCGACTGTTCCGCCGGCATCCTTGATGAATCCATCGAAGAAAGAGGCCTGGTGGGTCAGTGCACAGGTGCCGTTGGAGATGGGGGTGGCCACATCTCCGAACGGGGTGCTGTTGATCGACTTGACGTCGCCAAAGGCGGCGTTGACGTACTTGGGGTTGAGCAGAATTTCACCGACGGAGTCAAAGGCCTTTTTGATGGCCGGGTCGGTGAAGGGGATCTTGTTGGCGACCCATTTGTCGTAGGTCTCGGCGCCGGCCTGGCGCAGCACGAGGTCTTCGACCCAGTCGGTGCCGGGCCAGCCGGTGGCGTCACCGGAGCCGAAGCCGGCGCACCAGGGAGTCGTACCGGTCTTTTCCTGGATGGTCTTGGTGAGAGCGAGCAGTTCGTCCCAGGTGGTGGGAACTTCAACGCCCCACTCCTTGAATTTCGCCGGTGAATACCAGATGAAGCCCTTGACGCTCGCCATGAGCGGAGCCCCATAGAGGGTGCCGTCCGACGTGCCGTAGGCCTTCCAGTCAGCGGACCAGTTCTTGTCAACGTTGGCCGCAACCGCGTCGGGTGCCGCCTTGAGGAATTTGCGCGAGGCGAGGTCCTTCATAAGCCCGGGCTGCGGGAAGATTGCGATGTCGGGAGCGTTACCACCCTGCGCGCGAATGGAGATCTGGGATTCAAATTCCTTCGACGATTCGTATTGAATGTCGATGTTATTGTCTTTCTCCCACCCGGCCCAGGACTTTTCCAGGAGCTGGGCTTCGGTGTCGGCGATCGTGCCGTAGACGGTGACGACGCCGTCGCCCTTGGCGCCCGAATCGGCGGTCGTGGTACCGGGACCGCCGGAACAACCGGCCAGGGCTATACCAGCAATCGCCGCTATGGCGATCGGTGCTGTAAATCGACGGTGCAGGGAAGGCCGCATCTTGTTTCTCCTCATTGAGTGGTGCCGGGTCGTGTGGTGCTAAACGGTGGTGAACTCGGTGGATCAGCTGCCCGTAACGTTCCCGTAGCCACAGATCGGGAACCGGTTCCAGACCATAAAGTACGTCACCCGTTTGGGGATAGCAAGCCCGCAAATGTAACGGAATGGCAAAGATATCGAAGCCTCCGTCACCGGGTACGAGATTCTAATGACGAATTGACCACAAAATCAAGAGGCTTCATGGAACCGGTTCCATGTTGCTCCAGAGCAGGCTAGTCTGAACGCATAGTCCCCAAGGATGGAGGCCCCATGAGTGCAATCGGCGATGTCGCGCGCCTCGCCGGCGTGGCCAAAGCCACGGCCAGCCGAGCGCTCAGCGGCCGGGGTTACGTGTCGACCGAGACCCGCGCCAAGGTCGTTGCGGCCGCGCAGGAGATTGGTTACGTCGCTTCACCCAACGCGGCCAGCCTGGTAACCGGCCGCACTCAAAGCGTCGGCGTGATCATCCCCTTCATCAGCCGGTGGTTCTTCGGCGAGGTGCTCGAAAGCGTGGAGCAGGCTCTGCTCGACCAGGGCTACGACATGACGTTGTACAACCTGCCGCCCGAGTCCCTCGAGCGCGACCGAGTATTCGACTTCTTTCTGGCCCGCAAGCGCTTCGATGGCATCATCTCGGTCGGCGTCGCCCTCAGCGAGCGCGAGGTTGAGCACCTGCACCGGCTCGGCCGGCCGCTGGTCGGCATCGGCGGGCCGATCCGCGGCACCACCACGATCGAGATCGACGACGTTGCGGCTGCCCGTCTGGCCACCGAACACCTGCTCAGCCTGGGCCACCGTGACATCGTGCACGTGGGCGGCAGCCAGGTCGATGAGATGGACTTTCACGTGCACAGCAATCGCCTGCGCGGATTCCAGGCGGCGATGATGGCCGCCGGGCTATCGGTGAGCGGATGCTTCTACTCGGCCGAGTTCACCATGCCGGGCGGCTACGAGCGCGGCCTGGCCATTCTCGGCGATCCGCGCCGTCGCCCCACCGCGATCTTCGCGGCGAGTGACGAGATTGCGTTCGGGCTCATTCTGGCGGCGCGCGAGTTGGGCATCCGGGTGCCCACCGAGCTCAGCGTCATCGGGATCGACGGCCACCCGTATGCCGAGATGTTCCGCCTGACCACCCTCGCGCAGCATCCGCGCGCCCAGGGTGGACTCGCCGTGCGCACCCTCCTCGCCGAACTCGCCACCAAGGACGGCACGAAACTCCATACCCGCCGAGAGAGCACAGCCCCCGACCAGACTGACACCGACGGTACGAGCGACTCCATCGTTCTGGCGACCAACCTGGTGATTCGATCCAGCACGAGCGCGCCGCGGGCCAGGGTGACGCACGGGTCCTAGGCCGGGCGGCGGCATCCACCCGGCGGTGGAGTATTACTTTTGCGAGCCGGCCAGAAGGGCCTGCACGAAGAAGCGCTGGAACGCGAAGAACACAATGAGCGGCACGATCATCGATAGAAAGGCTCCGGCCGACAGCACGTCGATGTTCGATCCGAACTGGCGCAATTGACTCTGAATCGCCACGGTCAGAGGTTGCGATCCGGAGTCAGTGAAAATGAGGGCTACGAGCATGTCGTTCCAGGTCCACAGAAACTGGAAGATGGCCAGCGAGGCGATAGCCGGGCCGCCGAGCGGCAGAATGACCTGCACGAAGATTCGCCAGTCACTCGCACCGTCGATGCGAGCGGCTTCGAGCAGTTCGGCCGGAATCTGGGTGAAGAAGTTGCGCAACAGAAAAATGGCGAACGGCAGCCCGAAGGCCACGTGGAACAGGATCACGCCAAAGATAGAACCGAAAATTCCCAGGGTTCCGAACATGCGGGCCAACGGAATCAGCGCGACCTGCAGGGGCACGGCGAGCAGCACGATCACCACGATGAGCAGCCAGTCCCGGCCCGGAAACGTGAGCCAGGCGAAAGCGTAGCCGGCCAGGGCACCGAAGATGACCACGAAGATCGTCGTGGGAACGGCGATCAAAATGGTGTTCCAGAACGACCCGGTGATGGTCGGGTTGGCGAGCAGGTTCGCGTAGTTCTCAATGGTCAGCTGCGCCGGGGTGGTGAATATTGTCCACCAGCCGCTCGACGCGCTGTCGCCGACCGTGCGCAGGCTCGACAGGAACAGGCCGAGGGTCGGCACCAGCCAGAAAATCGCGACGATCACGAGAACAGCGTTGACCACGCCCTTGTCGACAAAGCCGAGGATGGTGCGGGCGAGGGTTTTCTTGCCGCGCACGTGCGTTGCGGCGCCGCTCACGATTTTCTCTCCTGACGGAACTTGCGCACGTTGATGATCATCGAGGGCAGCACGAGGATCAGCAGCAGAATGGCCAGAGCGCTGCCGAGGCCCTGATTGCTGCCGCCGCCAAACGACACGGTCCACATCTCCACCGCGATCACGTTCGCCGCGGGCTTCGAGGCGCCGGGCGGAATCACGTAGACCAGGTCGAAGATCTTCAGCACGTTGATGATGAGGGTGACGAACACGACGATCAGCACCGGAGACAACAGGGGCGCCGTGATGCGGGAGAACACCTTCCACTCGTTGGCGCCGTCCATCCGGGCGGCTTCCTGCAGGGAGCGGTCGATCGCGCTCAGACCGGAGGCGATCATGACCATGGCGAAGCCGGCCCAGATCCAGATATAGGAGAGGATGATCACGGCGGTGATCAGGCCCGAGCTCAGCCACGACACCCCCTGGTAGCCCTCGTCGAAGTTCGACGCCGGCAGGGCTATGCGGTAGGTCTCGGTGCCGAGGCCGGCGAGAACGTAGCGGCCGGCGGCATCCGTTTCGGTCGTGGCGGCGATCGTGCCGGAGGCGTCGACCGCGTCGACACGGATGCCGGGGAGCCCCGTTTTGCCGTCGTCTATCTGCCCGTTCGTACCACCGCCGCCGATGACCACGTCGAGCCAGACCGTGCCGGTGATCTGGTCGGCAGACGCGGTGTCGGCGCTCTCGGCCTGCGCGGCACTGGCCGGAACGTTGTCGGCGCGCACGCCGACGAGGGGCAAGTTCACCTCGGTGCCGGCCCCAACGGCGGCTTCGCTCGCGATGACACCGCCGTCGTTGATCAGCCCGACGTCGGTGCGCGGATTCGCTCCCGGATAGGCCGCGTCACCGCCGCCGAACGCGCTGTTCACAGCCACAACGGCCGCGTTCACAACCCCGAGGTTCGGGCTCTCCTGGAACATGCCGCGAAAGATGACGCCCGCGGCGAGCATCGAGATGGCCATGGGCATGAAGATGATGAGCTTGAACGCCGTTGACCACTTGATTTTTTCGAGCAGTACCGCGAACAACAGGCCGAGCACGGTGCAGGCGACCGGGGCCACGAGTACCCAGATGACGTTGTTGCGAATCGCCGTGAAGGTTGAGTCGTTCGTGAACATGGTGACGTAGTTGTCCCAGCCCACGAACGCCCCGCCGTCGGCGCTGAAGAACGAGCGCACCACCGTGTACAGAATGGGGTAGAGCACCAGCCCGGCCAGCAGCACGAGCGCCGGCGCGAGAAAACCGAGGGCGATCAGGAACATGCGTCGGCGGCTCGCACCCATCCGGGGACGGCGACTCCCGGATGGTGCGTTACGGCGTGCGGGTACGGCCTTGGAACTCATGGTGCTGGTCACGGTGACGGTGGTGATTCGACTTATTGGGGTTAGTCGACGTAGGCCGCGGCGGCGGCGTCCTCGAGGGCCTGCTGGGTACCGGCGACGTCGCTCGGGTCCTGCAGGAATTGGATCATGATCTGCCAGAAGCCCTGGCCGGGAGTGCCGCCGAATGCACTCGGGGTGAGGTCGGACATGTCGAAGCGGAACGTTTCAGCACCGGTGAGGGCTTCGGCGATCTGACGGCTGGTCTCGTCGGGATAGAGCGCGGTGTCGACGTTGTTGTTCGGCGATGTGAGGCCGCCCTCTGGCACCCAAACCTCGGCCGCTTCGGGCGAGGCGAGGAACTGCATGAGAGCGTCGGTGGCGGCGTCATCGGTGAAGGAGACGGCCACGTCGCCGCCGCCGACGACGGCGGGTGCCGAGCCGTTCACGGAGGGGAAGTCGAAGAACAGGGCGTTCTCGCCGACGACCGAGTTGCCGTCATCGGTGATGTTGCCGGCCACGAAGTCACCCTCGTAGATGGTGGCGGCCTGCGGGGCGGCACCGAAGACCTCGGTGACCGACTCCGGGAAGGTGCGCTGCGCGGCTCCGGACTGCACGAGTGCGTCGTTGCCCCACAGGGTCGCGAGGGCGTCCAGCGCCACTGTGACGGAGGGGTCGGTCCAGGGAATTTCGTGGTAGGTGAGCTGGTCGTACATCTCGCCGCCGGCGGTCTGCAGGTAGACGTTCTCGAACCAGTCGGTCAACGGCCAGCCGACATCCGCTCCGATGGAGATTCCGGCATAGCCGGAGTCGGCCACGAGCTGCAGTTGCACCAGAAAGTCGTCCCAGTCTGCGGGAGCGGCCGCTCCGGCGGAGTCATAGAGATCGGCGTTGTACCACATGGTCGATTTGTTCGAGGCCTTGAACCAGACGCCGTACTGGGTGCCGTCGCTCGTGCCGAGGTCGACCCAGCTCTGGGAGTAGTTCTCGGCGACGGCGGCACTGGCCGCCTCGGACAGCGGCTGCAGGTTGCCATCGGCGGCGAGCTGGTCCATCAGGGCGGGCTGCGCGAGCATCGCGACGTTGGGCGGGCTGCCACCCTCGATCTGGGTGCCGAGCGTGGTCGCGGCATTGTCGCCGAAGCTGGTGTAGTTCACCGTGGCACCGGACTGCTCCTCGAAGGCGGCCAGGACGGCCTCGAAGTTGGCCTGCTCGGCGCCGGACCAGGCAGCGGAGACCTCAAGGGTGTCGCCGGTGAATTCGCCGGAACCGGCGGCATCCGTTGTGCCTGACGAGCACCCGGCGAGGGTCAGAGCCAGGATTCCGGCGCCGGCCAGCGGCGTGAACAGTCTGTGGTGTGTGGTGGAGCGCAAGAGAGCCTCTTCGTCGAGTCAGGGGTCGCGCTCCCGAAAAATCGGCCGGTTAAGTGGTCTGGGTCAGCACTTCCTCTTTCAAACCTAGAGTCGCTCTTCGTTCACACCAAATTCACGACAAAGCTTCAGCTTTGCGAAGGCCCCAGTACTGGGGTTGTACACGTGCGGGCACGACAATAGGGGCGCCGTCTCCTTACGGAAACGACGCCCCTTGCGCAGGATGAGTTTGAAAACCGCATCGGCTACGCCTCAATCAGATCCCCTTGCGGGGAGAGACTACTTGAGGGTAACGGTTGCGCCGGCCTCTTCGAGGGAAGCCTTGGCCTTCTCGGCAGCGTCCTTGGCAACGCCCTCGAGGACGGCCTTCGGCGCGCCATCGACAACGGCCTTGGCCTCGCCGAGGCCCAGGCTGGTGAGCTCGCGCACGACCTTGATGACCTGGATCTTCTTGTCGCCAACGGCGTCAAGGATGACGTCGAACGCGGTCTGCTCTTCGACCTCTTCAGCAGCAGCGGCGGGGCCAGCGGCTCCGGCAGCGGCGACGGGAGCGGCTGCGGTGACCTCGAAGGTCTCCTCGAACGCCTTGACGAACTCGGAGAGCTCGATGAGGGTCAGGCCCTTGAACTGCTCAAGCAGGTCTTCAGTGGAAAGCTTTGCCATGATGTACTCCTATAGTTTCTAAAAAATCGTGAACCGTGAATCAGGCAGGTGCCTAGTTCGCGGACTCCTGCTTCTCACGCAGCGCGTCGATGGTGCGAACAGCCTTCGACAGCGGTGCCTGGAAGAGATAAGCGGCTCCGAACAGCGATGCCTTGAAGGCGCCGGCCAGCTTGGCCAGCAGCACCTCGCGGGACTCGAGGTCGGCAAGCTTGCCAACCTCCGCTGCGGTGAGCGGGTTACCGTCAAAGTAACCGCCCTTTACCACCAGGAGAGGGTTTGCCTTGGTAAAGGCACGCAGGGTCTTCGCGACGGCGACGGGGTCTCCGTGCACGAAGGCGATAGCGGACGGACCGACAAGTTCCTCGTCGAACGAGGTGATGCCGGCCTTGTTGGCCGCAATCTTGGTGAGCGTGTTCTTTACCACGGCGTACGTGGCGTCCTCACTGATGGACTTACGCAGGCTCTTGAGCTGCGCAACAGTGAGACCGCGGTACTCGGTGAGCAGAACGGCGGTCGAGCTTTCGAATTTCTCCGTAAGCTCGGCGACCGTTGCTTCCTTGTTCGCCATGGTGCTCCTCATTAATAATCATGTGCCGGGTAGCCCGGGGCGCAGACATGAAAAAAGCTCCAGCGCAGGGCGCCGGAGCTTGGGGAACAATCCAAAAGACTGTAACAAAACTTCGAACACCTGCGCGGGCCGTTCACGTGAATGAACCTTCGTCTGCACTTCTGTCTTTCGACATAGCGCAGCAACCGGCGGTCTGTGGCTGAGATTTACTGTACGGCACGATTCGGGCGCGTGCAAATCGACGGCGGAGCGACATCCGCTGATCGAGATGGTTGACATCCGTCAACTACCCACCTATCGTTGATAGCTGTCAATCACTTAGGGAGTCGCATGGGCCGCGCCAGCCGCACCGTTTCCGAACCGGTCACCGAGGGTTCAATGAGCCACCGCCAGGTACTCGAAGCGCTGTCGGGACTACTGCTGGGCATGTTCGTGTCGATCCTGGCCAACACCGTGGTGAGCACGTCGCTGCCACTCATTCTCAGCGACCTCAAGGGCTCGCAATCGGCCTACACCTGGGTGGTCACGGCCACACTGCTGGCGACCACGGTGAGTACGCCGATCTGGGGCAAATTCGCCGACCTGTTCAATCGCAAACTGCTCATTCAGCTCGCCCTGGCCGTGTTCGTGATCGGCAGCGCGCTCGCCGGGTTCTCGCAGGACGCGGGAACGCTCATCGCCTTCCGGGTGCTGCAGGGCCTCGGCGCCGGCGGCCTGGTCGCCCTCAGCCAGATCATCATGGCCGACATCATCAGCCCGCGTGAGCGCGGCCGCTACGCCGGCCTGTTCGGCGCGGTCATGGCCCTCGGCACGATCGGCGGCCCGCTGCTCGGCGGTGTCGTGACGGATGCCTTCGGCTGGCGCTGGAATTTCTTCATCGCGCTTCCGGTGGCAATCGTGGCCATCGTGCTGCTGCAGCGCACCCTGCACCTGCCGGCACGGGTGAAGCGGGTCGTGCGCATCGACTACCTCGGGGCCGCGCTGATCACGTGCGGCGTCTCGCTGCTGCTGATCTGGGTAACCCTGGCTGGCACCCAGTTCGAGTGGCTGTCACTGACCTCGTGGGCCATGGTGATAGGTGCCGTCGTTTTGCTGGCTCTGGCGATCATCGTGGAATTTCGCGCCGCCGAACCGATAATTCCGCTCAGCCTGTTTCGCAACCGCACCTTCGGCCTCGGGGCGATTGCGAGCCTCGCGGTGGGTGTCTCCCTGTTTGGCACCTCGGTCTTTCTCAGCCAGTACATGCAGCTCGCCCGCGGCGCCACGCCCACCCAGTCGGGCCTGCTGACCATCCCGATGATGGGCGGCCTGCTCATCTCGTCGACCCTGTTCGGAACAGTAATCAGCCGGCGCGGCACGTGGAAGTCCATCATGGTCTCCGGCTCCGTGCTCATGCTCGTCGGCACCACACTGCTCGGTACCCTCGATGTGCACACGAGCCTCGTCTTCGTCGGCGTCTACATGTTCATCCTCGGCGCCGGCGTGGGCATGGTCATGCAGAACCTCGTTCTGGTCGTGCAGAACACCGTTGAGGTGCGGCACCTCGGCGTCGCCACGAGCTCGGTGACCTTCTTCCGCAGCCTCGGCGGCGCGGTCGGGGTCTCGGTGATGGGGTCCATCCTGGGCAGTGTTGTCGCGGCCCAAATCACCACCGGCGTGGGCGGGCTCAGCCCGACCAATCAAGCGGATGCCGGCCGCCTGCTCGGTGACGGCGTCATTCCGCAGGTCAACCAACTGCCCGACGTGCTGCGCATCATCGTCGAAGCCGCCTACGGTTCCGGTGTCGGCACGATCTTTCTGATCAGCGCGCCGCTGGCCCTTGTGACCCTGCTCACGGTGTCGCTGCTGCCGAATCATCCGCTCGGCACGGAGACCGGAATCGACCGGGCCCGCGATACGGCCCTGGTGCCGGCAGCTGTGCCGGCTATCGTTGCGGCAGACTTGGCCTTTCACCGGGAGGGGGACGACGTGCAGGAGATTCTCGTGGAGGTGAGTGCGGCATCCGCTGGCCTGCCGCCGGCCGGGCTGGCCCAAACACCCGCAACCCGCGGACCTCGTGATGAATGAGCTGGTCGAACGACCCAGCGTGGATGGCGACACCCTCGAGCTCGCCCGCGTCGAGGCGCAGATGGCCATGCTGGCCGCCAATATTCGAGCCAGCACACGGTCGACCGCGGCCGTGATCGATCCGACCCTCGAACCGTTCGGACTCGCGCTCTTGCGCGTACTCGCGCGGCGGGGCGAATCCCATGCCAGCGTTGTCGCGGATGTGCTCGCGGTGGACCGCAGCATGATCAGCCGCCAGGCCAAGCTGCTCTGCTCGCTTGGGCTCGTGGAGACCCGGGTTGACCCGCTCGATGGGAGGGCACGATTTCTGGCCCTGACGCCTCTCGCCACGGAGAAACTGGCCGAGGTGCGCCGCAACCGCACGGCCCTGGTGCATCGGCGACTCAGCCGGTGGACTCCCGCCGAACTCGACCAGTTCGCCACCCTGCTGGAACGGCTGAACGAGCCCGACTAGGTCTACCGCTTCTGACCCCGCGCCGAGCCGCGAGTTTCGTCCCCGGCTCATCGTCGTGCCGTGAGTTTCACCCCCATTTTCACCCTGGTACGAGTCGAGACTCACAGCTCGGCGAACAGAAATCACGGCTCGATGGATGAGGGGGCGCGAGGTCGATCCGGCGCCGCCCTGGCCGATACGTCTAGTCCGTGGCGAGGGGCAGTTCGACCCGAAACTGGGTGCGGCCGGGGACGCTCTCGACCGACACAGCGCCGTGGTGCGCGGCGACGACCGCGGCCACGATCGCCAGCCCCAGGCCGGTGCTGCCGGTTCCGCGAAAGCGTGAGCTGTCGCCGCGGGCGAACCGTTCGAACAGGGTGCTGGTGAGGTCTTCCGGGACGCCCGGACCGTTGTCGGTGACGGTGATGACGGCCCGGTCGCCGACGGCGGCGAGGGCGACGACCACCGTGGTGCCGGCATCCGTGTGCAGTCGCGCGTTGGCGAGCAGGTTGGTGATGACCTGGCGCAGACGCGGTTCGTCGCCGATCGCCTCGATCGGTTCCTCGGGCAGGTCGAGGTCCCAAATATGATCACGGCCAGCCGCGTGGGCGTCGCTCACGGCGTCGACGAGCAGCATGGTGAGGTCGACCGGTTCCATTTCGAGTTCGCGGCCCTCGTCGAGACGGGCGAGCAGCAGCAGGTCTTCCACCAGCCCGGTCATGCGCACGGACTCGCTTTCAATGCGGCCAAGCGCGTGGATGGCGTCGGGCGGCAGCTGCTGGCCGCTGCGCCGGGTGAGTTCGGAGTAGCCCCGGATGGACGCGAGCGGCGTGCGCAGTTCGTGGCTCGCGTCGGCGACGAACTGGCGCACCTTGCGTTCGCTTTGCTGTCGCGCTTCGAGGGCGAGGTCGACGTGGTCGAGCATGCGGTTAAGCGCCGCACCGACCCGGCCTACCTCGGTGCGCGGGTCGGCATCCCCGGTCGGAACCCGATCGTCGAGGGAGACTTCGCCCTGGTCGAGGGGAAGTTGCGCAACCCGGGTGGCGGTCGCGGTCACGCGTTGCAGCGGGCGCAGGGCGAGGCGAACTACCCAGGCCGCGATAATGGCCACCACAATGAGCCCGGCGAGTGAGACGAACGTGATGATCAGGGCCAGCTGAGCCGCCGTGGCCTCGACGCTCGACAGCGGCAATCCGACCAGATACAGGGTGCCGCTGCCAGACGTTTCGGCTTGCACTCGGTATTCGCCGAGTTCGCCACCGAGGTTTACCGTGACGGCGGCCGACTGGTTGACGTGGTCGGCGAGCTGCTGCACCTGCTGCGCGGAGAGTTCTTCGATGGCGCCGCTCTGGTCGTCGGTGTAGCCGGTGGTGATGCTCGATCCGTCATAGACCAGGGCGAGCAGCCCGGGTGGTTGGGCAGGGCCGCTGAGAATGCTGTTGGCGGTGGGGGTGCCGAAATAGGTGCTGCCGGGGGTATCGCCGAGGCGGTCCCCGTCGTTGTCTCCGCCGCCGCCGAGCACGGCGCCGGAGCGGTCGGCGGCGGATGCGAGTTGCACGTCCAGGCGATCGAGCAGCGAGGCGCGTAGGATGACCACGCTCACCACGCCGATCGTGATGCTGACGAGGGCGAGAAGCCCGACCACGGTGAGCACGAGGCGCCGCTGCAGGGTCCAGGGCGAGCGGGGTCGGCCGCGGCGGCGCGGCATCCGTTCGCGCTTCTTGAGATGCGCCATCAGGCAGTTTTCAGCATGTAGCCGGCGCCGCGCACCGTGTGAATCATAGGCTCCCGGCCAGCGTCGATCTTCTTGCGCAGGTAGGAGATGTAGATCTCGACAACGCTCGACTTGCCGCCGAAGTCGTAGCTCCAGACCCGGTCGAGGATCTGCGCTTTGCTGAGCACGCGGCGCGGGTTGCGCATGAGAAAGCGCAGCAGCTCGAACTCGGTGGCGGTCAGTTCGATGGCCGTTCCGTCGCGGAAGACCTCGTAGCTGTCTTCGTCGAGGGTGAGGTCTCCCACTGTGATGCGCGGGTCGATCGAGTCGGCCACGGCGAGGGTGGAGCGGCGGATAAGGCCGCGGAGGCGCGCGACGACCTCCTCGAGGCTGAACGGCTTGGTGACGTAGTCGTCGCCGCCCGCGGTGAGCCCGGCGATGCGGTCGTCCAGCGAGTCCTTGGCGGTGAGAAAGAGCACGGGTGTCTCGTAGCCGTCGGCGCGCACCCGCTGCAACACCTGCAGGCCGTCGATGTCGGGCAGCATGATGTCGAGCACGATGGCGTCCGGCCGAAATTCGCGGGCGATGGTGAGCGCCTGGCGGCCTTCACCGGCGGTGCGCACCTCCCAGCCCTCGTAGCGCAGGGCCATGGAGAGCAGATCGGTGAGGGTGGGTTCGTCGTCGACGACCAGAACCCTAATGGCGCTGCCGTCGGCCTTGGTCAGGCGCGGGCCATGGCCGGTGCGGGTGCTCTCACGTGTGCTCATTCTGATGAGTATCCGGCAGTTGTCTATGAACGCCCTATGAGTGCGCCCTCGAATGCCTGTGGCCGGCCTTAGCCGATCAGGGCCGCCAGTAGGGCCGGCGCGGGCACGAGCGGGTTGCTGGCCGGAACGAAGAGTCGCTGGCAGCCGTTCAGTTCGACCTGGATCGGGGTGTCGAGCTCGGTGCCAGCCCGCTCGGGCCAGAGCACCGCGAACCGGGTGGGCTCAATCGCGCACGCGGGCGCTTGCAGAGCGGATGCTGCGGAGGGCAGCAGCGCTGCGGCATCCGCTTCAAGGGTGGTCGCGCTGGTGAAGGTGCCCGACCTGAGGGTCAGCATCGAGCCGAGCATGCCGTCGTCGAAACCCTCGATGGATTCGAGTTCGCTGAGGTCGGGTTCGGTAACCGGGTCAACCGTGTAGATACAGACGCTCGCGCCGTCGACGCCGGCGTAGGAGGGGATTTCGGCGGGCGGCACCGGAATCGGTTCAGGGTCCTGCCCGATCTGGGTGGTGTAGGTCTGCAGGCCGGTCGTGCCGAACAGCAGCGACTGTTCGGGGGTTCCGGTGCTCATGGCGCAGCCGGCGTCGAGAGCGGGTCGGGCGATCTGCAGCACGAGCGGCAGTTTCACCGTGTCGGTCAGCTCGAGTTTCTCGAGCGCTTTGCTCGTGGCCGGCTTGGTTTTGCCGCAGGAGGTGCGCGGCCAGGCTGCCCGCATGGCTTCGCCTGCGGCGTTTTCGAGCCAGAGTTCGGGCACGATCTCCATGTCGGCGGTGCAGGCCTGGTTGAGCCCGGGTTGGTCGTTGGGTTGGGCGAGCGCAGCGAGCAGGGCGCTGAAGTCGCCCTTGCGGGTCTCGATCGTCACGGCCGACCAGCGGCCCTCGTCGTCGTCGATGCTGCCGGAGAAGGTACAGAGGGAGGCGACGACGGGTTCGAAGCCGTCGGGGACCATGCCAGGCGCCGGGGCGTCCGGGTGGGTTGCAGTCAGATCCGTTTGGGCTGGGACGCCGTCCTGAACGGGGATCCAGTTGTTGAGGTTGGGCGCCTGGCAGTCGACACCGGCGACCAACTGTGCCATCGGCGTGTCGGTGGCGGCCGGGTAGCCGGGTAGGCCGGCGCATCCGCTGAGCAGCAGGGCCAGCGTGGCGGCCCCGGCGAGCGCGAATCGAGCTGGGTACTGCTTCATGCGTTCCCCCGATTGGTTGACGTTCCTTCAGGCTAGCGAAGCCAGGTCTCTTCGCGATAACGATTCTCACAGCGAGCGGATGCGCGACCTCGGCCCGGCAGGCGAGTGGCGGCCTCCAATCCCGCGGCTCCCCGTGGCGGTGGCGCGCCGACCGGGCGCGCGGGCACACAATAGAGGAGTGCCGAATTCCACGCTGTCCCTCTTCGATCTGGACCAGCCTTCGGCGCACCCCGCGGCATCCGCTCTGGTACCGCCGCCCGCACCGCACACGCTGCGCATCGTCGCCGACTCGAACGACCGCGTCGCGTGGCTGCGGGCCCGCAACCAGGGCATCACCGCAACGGATGTCGCCAAACTGTCGACCCCCAAGTCGATCCTGAACGCGGCGCACGACAAAATGCACGGCACGAGCTTCTCCGGCAACAGCTACACCGACCATGGACGGGCCCGGGAACCGGTCATTGCCGCGTGGGTGCTGGAGAACTACGGCATCGAACCGAGTACGAACCTGTTTCGGTCGCTCGGGCATCCGCGGCATCTGGCCACGCCTGACGGGGTCGGCGTGATCGGTGCAGATTTACACCTGGCCGAGATCAAGACCACGAGCAAGCCGTGGCGCAGCGTTCCGCGCAGCTATCTGCGGCAGGTGTGGTGGCAGCAGTACGTGCTCGGCGCGGATCGCACGCTGCTGGTCTGGGAAGAGCACCTCGATTTCGTGCCGGTCGCCGCAGTGCCCGAATGTCGCTGGATCGAACGTGACGAAGACCAGATCGCGATTCTGGTGGGCCTGGCCAATGCCCTGATCGACAATCTCGACCAGCAGGCCCGCCGCTAGCCTGCTCTCGCTTCGTGGACGGGGCCCAGGCCCCGTCCACGGGCCCAGTTTATAAACTGGGCCCACGGCTCGGGCCCGGGCCCCGTCCGCAATGCACCGAGGCGGGATGCATCAGAATGAGGACATGGCTCCTGACTTCGAACTTCCGCTGACCATGCGCGCCCTCGTCATCGACCAGACCGGCGACCCCGACGTCTTGCACCTGGCCGAGAGGCCACTACCACGCCAGATTTCCGACGAGGTTCTCGTGAAGGTCGTCGCCGCCGGGCTGAACCCGATCGACGCCAAGACGCGCTCCGGCAAGGGCGTCGCCGCCGCGATCGAAAGCTACCCGGCCATCCTCGGCAACGATTTCAGCGGCATGGTTGTGCGCGCGGCGTTCGAGGCCTCTCCGCTGCAGCCCGGGGATGCTGTCTACGGCATGGGCCGCGTGCCGCGCACCGGCGGCAGCTTCGCCGAGTACGTCTCGGTGTCGAGCATGAGCGTCGCGCACAAGCCGGCCAGGCTCAGCCATGCCGAGGCTGCCGCAGTGCCGGTCGCCGCCCTCACCGCGTGGGGAATGGTCAAGCTCGCCGGGGCGGCCCCCGGGCAGCGGATGCTCGTGCACGCCGCCAGCGGCGGCGTCGGTCACTTCGCGGTACAGTTCGCCCGCGTTCTGGGCGCCCACGTCATCGCCACCGGATCCACCCGCAACCTCGACTTTCTGCGCGAGCTTGGTGCCGACGAGGTCATCGACTACACGACCACGCGCTTCGAAGACGAGGCCCACGACCTCGACTCGGTCATCGACCTCATCGGCAATGTGCACGATGACACCGGCACCCGTTCCCTCGCCGCGCTGCGCCCAGGCGGCCTGCTCGTGAACGCGCCGACCGGCAGCTGGCCCTCCATGGCAGCGGATGCCGCTGCCGCCGGCCGCCGCGCGACCGGTTTCAAGGTGTCCCCCGACGCCCGAGCCCTCGACGAGATTTCGAAGCTCCTCGACGCGGGTACCGTGCGCGTGCACGTCGACGCCGTGTTCGAACTCGCCGACGGTGCTGCGGCACACCGAGCGATCGAAGAGGGTCACACTCGCGGCAAGATCGTGCTGCGCGTCTCGTAGCGGGCATCGGCATCCGCTGCCCGCCGGCAGTGCCGGTGGGTTCTAGTTCTCGTTCCGTTCGCGGCGACGGCGGAACGTCAACAGCACGCCGAGGCCCAGCAGAAGAACGCCCCCGACGATGGCGGGAACGGGCAGGTCAACCCCGGTGCGGGATAGGGCGGCCGGCCGCGCCGCCGCTGACGAAGCCCCCAGAACTGCGACGAACACACCCGTGTCGGCGCAGGCCGATGACGAAAACGGCCCAGCGACCGCGTCGCGCAGGGACACCACGAGGCCCAGATTCGCCGTCTCGTTCTGCCCGGTCAGCCCGGTCACGTTCGTCATGTCGATCCTGACCTCGGCTCTCAGCGTCGCGCCGGCGGCGAGCGGCTGAACCGGCGCAAGCACCGCACAATCCGCGTCGCCCGCGAACGTCACGGTGGGCGCGGTGGGGTCGGCAGGGGTCGTGACGCCCAGGGTGAGGTACTGATTCAGCCCAGCGGATGCCCCCTCCGCACTACGCAGACTCACCCGCACGACCGCGGGCTGGTCGCTCGGGTTGTGGATCCACAGGGACGCCCGCATCGACCCTTTCGGAATCAGCGTCCCATAAGCGTCGAACAAATCGGCCGGCAGACTGCTCGCGAAGTGCACACCGTCCAAGCTGACCTGCACGTCGCCGAGCCGAGCGTTGCTGGCCTGGGCAGCACTGGACAGAGATTTGGGTGCCGCAGCCGATGCCGGCCCGGCCGCACCGGCAAGTATCGGGAGCGCCAGCAACAGCGCCGAGGCCACGGCACCGAGCAGGCGCCCGCGACGAAGGGCACGTGCGCTGAAGTCGCAAATAGGGGGCTGGGTATAACGCGGCTGCATCGATCAGACCACCGAGTGGCTATGGGCGCCGCGAGGACGACGGCGGCCGGCACGGACTCCAGCGACGAGCATCACAGCCGAGTATCCGAGCAGGGCCACGGCCACTGCCGGAATGATCAGCGCTCGGCTCGCCCCGTTGACGAAGTTATTGGCATAGCCGATCAGCGGAACGGAATACCACAGTCGCCCCTGAATCTGGGCGGAGAGCACGAGGTCGGGATCGGAAAGACTGTTGTTGTCTCCCTGAAACTGAAAACTCCGGGTACCGTCCGTGGAGGAGCTGATCGCGGTGATGCGGTGGGTGATCACTGCCGGCTCGCCCGAGTGAATCTGATAGGTCGCGATATCCCCGATTACGAGGTCGTCGGTGTTGACCGGGCCGACCACGATCAGGGTGCCGGGCGGCAGGTGTGGCTCCATCGAGCTGGTCAGCACCGTCAGGGGGGTCGCGCCGGCGATCTTGGGCACGATGACCAGCAGAGCGAACAGCATGAGCACGAGCAGGAGCAACGCACCACTGACGGCCAGGCCCAGGGCGTGCAGCAGTCCAGTCGGCCTGGCCCCCTTCGAACCGTGCCCCATCAGTTCGCCGCCGTCAATGTGAACTGCTGGGCGCTGCCGGCGCTGCAGCCTTGCGTCTGCAGCGCGGTTCCGGCTGTGTAACTCGGCACCGTGATGCATTCCGTTTTGTTCTTGTTCACTTGCATGACGAACTGGTACAAACCGTTTCCCGACAGTGTGCCGCCCCACTGCTGGCTGGAGTCACGCGTGTTGCGTGTCGCCATCACCACAGCTGCCGTGGTGGTGCGCTGCCAAGCCAGCCCGGCCGCTGCCTGCGAGTTGATGAGGTAGTCGCTCTGGTTGACCAAGTCATATTGCCAGAGCTGAGTGGTCAGCGACTCGTTGCATACCTGCACTGTCACGGGTCCGTTCGCGTTGGTGGAACCCGTGACGCACAGGCCCCCACTCTTGACTCGGTACCAGCTGGTCGACGACGGTGACTGGCTGGTGGTCGCAGTGACGGCCGATGACATGGTCGAGGAGTTGCCGGCCGCGTCGACAGCGTCGACCGTGTAGACGTAGGTCGTGCCAACATTGAGTCCGGTATCGGTATAGGTTCTGCCGGTGATGTCCGGCCCGACCCGCTCCCCGTCGCGATAGAGGCGGTAGATGGCGACACCGACGTTGTCGCTGGCGGCCGTCCAGGTGAGTGTGGCGGCGGCATCCGTTGTCGATGTGGCGGTCAGATTAGTCGGTGAGGTCGGCCGGGAGACATCGGGAATAGTCTGTATCACGGTTACCGACTCGGCCTGGGCGTTCCAGTTGGTACCGACGGCGGCGCTCGGATCGAGTCGAACCGCGACCTGGCCTCCGGCGTAGGTCGACATCGACGTGGACGACATCGCAGTGCGTACGCAGAGCACGACGAACCCATTCGCGGCCAAAGACCCGGTCATCGGCGTTGCGCTCGCCCAGGTAAAGACGGTCTGGTTTCCGGGCAGGGTCGTGCTCGCGGTGCAATTGGCGGCGGCGGCGACCGGCCACGTCGTGACGGTGACAGCTCCGGCGATCGCCGCGGGCGACGACACGGCGCTGAACGTCAATGTGTACGTTGACGGCACGGATCCGCTGGTGAGCGTGATGGGCTTGGTCGTGGTGAAGCTGCCCGTCGTGTAATCGAATTTCAGCTTGTCGTAGCCGGATTGTGTGATGCTGACCTTGCCCGAAGTCACGGATCCGGTGGCTGGGGATGCCGCGGTGGTCCAGGCGGCATGGGCGGCGCCGGAGGCCGCGAGCACGAGAAAGAGCACGGTGCCGAGCAGGGCGGCGGGGTGGCGCTGCCGGCGAGGTCGAGCGACAGCCTGGCGGCGTGAACGGGTCATGGTTTAGGCCTGCACTCCGGTGAGAACGACGGAAAAGTTGGCAGCAGACGACGACTGGCTCACACTCGGGGCGCCCGCGGGCAGCGCGATCAGCACGCAGACTGTTCGGGACTGGGCCTTAGCGAGCGTCAGGCCCACCGCCGTCGACGGCGCACTGGCAAATGTTCCGCTGGTGCTGGGGATGACCGCGCTCGTGCACGCAGCCGAGCTGTCGACGACGGCGAGACCGATGGTGAGCGAATCGGACAGGGTCGAAGTAACAGCCGGCGCGAGGAGCGAGGAGCGGGTCACGGCCAGTGGCACGTCACCGGTGTTCGTGACGGTGACCGGGGCGGCAATAACCAGTCCCGGGTACAGGGGCACGGCGGGAAGGGCGAGGGCCGAGACCGTCATCGTGGCCGTTCCCGACGCTATCGTGGCCGAGGAGGTGGCGGCACTCGAGTTCAGGAGGGCGTAGGTGCCGCTGGCAGCGGTCGTGGCCAGCACGACTGCCAGAAGAGTGGATGCTGCGGCCAAGACCAAGGCCCGCGCGCGTAGCCGCAGGGTCGGCACGGCACGGTGGCGACGACGCTCGGCAGGCGAAGCGGTGTGGCGGCCACGGGTTGTTTTCATGTGATCACCGCGCTTTCTGGTCGAACGGAGGAGCTGGAGGGAGAATCGCACCGCCCGGGGTGCCCATCGTCGGGTGATGGGCACGCCAGGGACAGTGCAGGAGGTGGTGAAGACTAGGTGGTCTGCGTCAGGGTTACGGCGAGGGCGCCGAGGTTGACCGAGCCAAGCATGGCGTCGTTCTCGGCTCCTGCACTGCTGCTCTTGGGGAACGTCAGGATGACGGTGACCACGGCAGCGCGAGAGATAACACCGGTCCCGGTCGGTGTGATCGTGTAGGTCGGGCCGGCACCGCTGATGCCTACGCCACTGATCGACACCTGGGCGCTCTTCGTGATGTAGCCCGCGAGCTTCCCATCAGGTGTGCTGGTTGCGCTCGTGGCGGTGATGCTCGCTGAAGCAACGGCCAGAGTCGCGACCATGTTGTCGCCGGTCGCCGTGATGTCAACCTTCTTCGTGTAGGTGAGGACGTCACCGGGCACGATCTTGTACGTGCTCAGGATGATTTCGGTGGCACCGCTCTTCCAAACACCGGCGGCGGCATTGTCGACCACTGTCAGGGCGCCGGCGGTGATCGTTCCGCCGGCAATCGATGTACTCGAATTCCAGAGCGCGAACGTTCCCGCGCCGCCGAGCAGCAGGGTCAGTCCGGCGGCACCGGCGATAGCGCTAACGAGAAGCTTGTTCATAGTGGAGACCTTTCGGAAGATCGACTCAGGGGCGAGTGGTAACCACACTATGTGGGACAGACAGATTTGTCTGTCCGTCGGTAACCCCCAGAATGGGGTTTAGGATAAAAGTCCATTCGGTACTGAATTAGTTGAAATCAACAGACAAATCAGAGTATTTCGTGATCAATCAGGAGGAAAGCAACGAAAAAGCGACAGACGGGCGGGGAGACGAGTTCATTGTCGATCAGACGGGACTGACCGTTCTACCTCCGAATTGGTCTGGCCCGTCGCATGGTCCAGACTGGAGTTTCACGAGGAGACCGCATGACTTCAGATCAGATAGCCGACCACGTCGGGCCCGTCATAGTGTGGTTTCGCGACGATCTGCGGGTTGCCGACCATCCAGCCCTGCACGCGGCGATCAAGCAGGGGCAGCCGATTGTGGCCCTCTACCTGCTCGACGAGCAATCCGACGGAGTCCGCCCGCTCGGCGGCGCGGCCCGTTGGTGGCTGCACCAGAGTCTGCGATCCCTCGCCGGCTCCATCGCCGCCCTCGGCGGCCGGTTGATTCTGCGCCGCGGTGCGGCCGGCCCGATCATCGCCCGTCTGGTGCACGAGACGGATGCCTCCGCCGTGTTCTGGAACCGCCGCTACGGCCTCGCCGAACGCACGATCGACACCGCGATCAAGAGCGACCTGCGTGAGCGCGGAATCGACGCCCATAGTTTCGCCGGTTCGCTTCTGTTCGAACCCTGGACGATTCAGACCGGGCAGGGCGGCTCCTACTCCGTCTTCACCCCGTTCTGGCGGGCCTGCACCGCGGGTGCGCCGCCCCGCGTGCCCTATCCCGCACCCTCCGCTATTCCCGGCTGGGCGGGCGACCCCACCACGGCAGCCCTCGTCTCCGACGACCTCGACGACTGGGGACTCGAACCGTCGAGCCCCGATTGGGCGGGTGGGCTGCGCGCCGCGTGGACGCCGGGCGAAGCATCCGCTCACGCCCTGCTCACCACCTTTCTGGCCGAGTCACTCGCCCTCTACGCCACCGAACGCGACGAACCGGCCCAGAACGCGACATCGCGCCTGTCTCCGCACCTGCGCTGGGGCGAGATCAGCCCCCACCAGGTGTGGGCGGCGACAAACAATGCCCGGCGCGGGCTCAGCGGTAGCGAGTCGGCCAGCGCGACCCGTTTTCTGACCGAGGTCGGCTGGCGGGAGTTCGCGTACCACGTGCTTTATCATGCGCCAGATATCGCGACCGCGAACCTGCGCCCCGCCTTCGACGCTTTTCCGTGGCCGCCACTCGATCGGGATGCCCTGGCGGCCTGGCAGCAGGGTCGCACTGGCTTTGCCCTGGTCGACGCCGGCATGCGTGAACTGTGGCGCACCGGAAGCATGCACAATCGGGTACGCATGGTGACGGCATCATTCCTGATCAAGAATATGTTGGTCGATTGGCGTGAGGGCGAGCGCTGGTTTTGGGACACCCTGGTGGACGCCGACGCGGCGAGCAACCCGTTCGGCTGGCAATGGGTGGCCGGTTCCGGAGCGGATGCGGCACCGTATTTTCGTATTTTCAATCCCGACCTGCAGGCAGCCAAGTTCGACCCGCACCAGCAATACATTCGGCAAAACGTTCCCGAATACGGCACGGATGCCTATCCGGCGCCGCTCGTCGACCTCGGCGAGACGCGTCGCGCCGCCCTGGCCGCCTACGAACGGGTCAAGGCGCAACCGGCAGGCTAGGCAGCGCGAACGGAGATTCGGGTCTTTCCCGCTGACTCTTTCGTCGACCTCGCACCGGGCCCGGCTTCGGACGACCCGGCGTACCAGATGCTCAGTACGCACATGATGAGGGAGCCTATGGCGAGCGGGTTTTGCAAGTACACAACGAGATAGCCAAGGTTGGGCACGAAGGCGGTCACGCCGCCAATAACATCCGCGCGTGGCACCGTGAACGGATCGCTCGTGTCGTTCGCGTCACCCTTGGTCGTTAGCGTTGCATCGTCATTGAAGGCCATGAGGCGGTGGGTGGTGCGATCGCCGGCACGCCGAAAAGTGATGACTTGCCCGACCTCGTATTGGTCAGTCTCAACGATCACGACGCTCGCCGGCGGGATAGCGGGGAACATCGGCCCCGTACGCACGACGTAAGCCCCGTAGGGCAGGACACCCGTCGCCATGATGGCGATCGGGGTGAGCACGGACGCCAGAATGAGTAGCAGAACGACGATGCCTTTGAATCTCTTCACGGTGCGCCTCTCGGCTCGGAAAAAATTGGGGAATGGCTCGGACGTCGCTCACCAGCAGCGACGTCCGAGCCATTTCATCGGGCTCTACAGGCCCGGCGTCTGGCCGACCTGTGTGGCCACAATTTGGTAGGGGAGACCGTTACCAACGATGGCCGGGTTCGGGGCCTGAACAGTCTTCACCGGGTAGGAGTTCCAGACTCCGCCGCCAAGCTCCGACTGGCCGGACATCTTTGCCGCATAACCGAAGCTGAACGAGACCGACCCGACAGCTGTCGGTGCCAGGTTCGATGCCAGCTTGATCATCTTCGGAACGGGCCAGCATCCGGTCGGCGCGAGGGTCCCGCAGCTCAGGTGCGCAGTGTCGTCCCGATCATCGCTGAGATTCGCGGAGTCGAAAAGAGCCGTGCCGTTGGCAGCCACATGGAACTCGCCGTAGGTGCCGAGGTCGTTCAAAGCGTGCAGGGCGTCCTTATTGTTGAACACAACCCAGACGTCCTGAGCGTTCAGACCCGTGTTGACGTAGCGGGACGAGACGGTCTGGGTCGTTCCCGGCAGCAGGTTCGAGAAGGCCCGGTTGAGAGAATCGGTGCCGGTTCCGTCAGGGCCAGCGCCAGCGATCTTGATCGAGCCGATCGTTCCGCTCACTGCGCCCTGTGCCGTGTCGCTGAAGCACGCGCCGGTCGGTCCCAAGGCAGCGAGGGACATCGTCAATGCAACGGCAACGCCTCCAGCCCCGATGATCATTTTCTTGCAGTTTAAAGTTTCACGTCAGTCTCATCTCAAATTGTCCGTTCCGAAGTGAGATACTGAAATTCTTTCATTATCTATATTCAAAACAGTAGAGATGACATTAACTCCCGTATGCCCTTCATTGGGCACTGCTGTCCCCCCAATCTGGGGGATGGAACGGCGGCAGAACACGAATAACGAAAAAACGGGCAAACAGTTGCTGCCCCTGTGATGATGCCGGGGCCAGACAACCATTTGCCCGCTTTCGCGAACTCGCAGCGCTAGCTGCGAAAACTAGCTAGAAGAATCGAGCGTAGGCACCAACCGTGAGGAAGGTCGGGAACTCCGGCTCGAGTGCCGAAGTGCGCAGCACTGTGAGGGCGTCATCGAAGCGGTCGGTGGGGGTGCGCTCGAGGCTGTCCACGACCTCGTCCAGCACCTCTTCAACCCAGTCGGAGTCGATCCGGCGGCCCTCGGCGGTGACCGAGTTCTCGTGAATCCACTGCCAGAGCTGCGAGCGGGAGATTTCCGCGGTCGCGGCGTCTTCCATCAGGTTGTCGATCGCCGCTGCTCCCACGCCGCGCAGCCAGGACTCGATGTAGCGGAGCGCTATGAGCACGTTGCCGCGCACGCCGGCCTCGGTGATCTGGCCGCCGACCGAAGCAACGTCGAGAAGCTGGGCGGCCGTCACGTTCACCTCGGGGCGGGTGCGCTCGAGCTGGTTCGGGCGGTCCCCGAGCACCTTGTCGAATTCGGCCTGAGCGGTCGGGATCAGGTCGGGGTGCGCAACCCAGGAACCGTCGAACCCGTCGGTGGCTTCACGCTTCTTGTCCGCCGCGACCTGGGAGAGAGCCTGCTCGGTGACGGCCGGGTCGCGACGGTTCGGAATGAAGGCGTTCATGCCGCCGATGGCGAAGGCGCCACGACGGTGGCAGGTGGCGACGAGCAGTTCGGTGTATGCGCGCATGAACGGCACCGTCATGGTGATCTGCTTGCGGTCGGGAAAGACGAAGCGGCTGCCGCGGGCACGGAACGTCTTGATGATGCTGAAGATGTAGTCCCAGCGTCCGGCGTTGAGGCCGGCGCAGTGGTCGCGCAGTTCGTAGAGGATTTCTTCCATCTCGAAGCCGGCCTGGATGGTCTCGATCAGTACCGTGGCGCGAATGGTGCCGTAGTCGATACCCAGGCGCTCTTCGGCGTAGGTGAAGATGTCGTTCCACAAGCGCGCTTCCTTGTGGCTTTCGAGCTTGGCCAGGTAGAAATACGGGCCGGTACCGTTCTCAATGAGCTTCTTCGCGTTGTGAAAGAAGTACAAGCCGAAGTCGATGAGGCTGCCAGAGGACTTCATGCGGCGGTTGGCACGGTCGATGAAGGTGATGTGCTTTTCAACGAGGTGCCAGCCGCGCGGACGCATCACGATGGTCGGCGTCGACTCGTTCGTGATCTCGTACTTCTTGCCCTCGGGGCTCGTGAAGCTGAGCTGGCCGCGCACCTGGTCGAACAGGGTCAGCTGGCCCTCGATCACGTTGGTCCAGGTCGGGCTCGTAGCGTCTTCCTGGTCGGCAAGCCAGACCTTGGCGCTGGAGTTGAGCGCGTTGATGGCCATCTTGCGGTCGGTCGGGCCCGTGATCTCCACACGGCGGTCTTCGAGGCCGGGTCCGGCTCCCGCAACGCTCCAGGTGGGATCGAAACGGATGCTCTCGGTAACGCTTAGAAACTTGGGGTCGCGACCGTTGGCGGCATCCACTCGGGTCTGCAGCCGGGCCGCCAGCAGGTCGTGCCGGGTGCCGGCGAAACGCTCGTGCAGTTCGGCGAGAAATTCGAGGGCCTCTGGGGTGAGGATCTCGTCATACCGATCGCCGAGCGGGCCGGTGACCTCGAGGTGCGGGCGAATGGTGGCGAAGCTGCCGGTGGTCGTTTTCACCGTCTCGGAGTTGACCGTCTGATCGAGGGTCGGGTTGGGGGTGTTCATGGTCTGGCTCCTTGCGAAAGTAGGTGATACCGACAGGGGGCGAGCCGCAGCTGCGCGGTTCGCCCGATCTCAGGCGGAGGATGGTGGAGCGGTTCTGCTTCGGTCGAATCGGTGAGCGCGAGGGGTGAGCGGTCGCAATTCGAAAGTTGGTGCTTGCCTGTGCCTCCACTCTGCCGGGTCTAGGCACGGCCAAACCACAATCCATGCACAGAAGAAACCCTGTTTTTCTAATTGTGGAAACTTTTGTGATCTGCGACACTAAGGCCATGGTCCCCGCAGAAGCCCTCGCCGCACTGTCCTCGCTCAGCCTCGATGAGCCGGAGCTTGACGCGCTCACCCTCGGCCGCCGTATCCGGGAACTGCGCACCAACCGCCGCATGACGCTCGATGCCCTCGCCGCCGCGATCGACCGCGCGCCCTCCCAGGTGTCGATGATGGAGAACGGCAAACGCGAGCCACGCCTCTCCATGCTGCGCACGATCGCCCTGGCGCTCGGCACTACCGTCGAAGAGCTGATGCGAACGGATGCCCCCTCGGAGCGTGCCGCCCTGGAAATCTCGGTGGAACGTGCCCAGCGCGGGCCGGTGTTCCAGGCCCTCGGACTCCCCCGCATCCGGGTGAGCAAAGGCCAGAGCGACGACACCCTGCAGACCATCCTCAGCCTGCACAATGAAATCGACCGGCTCAACCGGGAGCGAGCAGCGACTCCGGAGGAAGCCCGTCGGGCCAACTCCGCGCTGCGCCAGATCATGCGCCAGCAGGACAACTACTTTCCCGAACTCGAAGCACAGGCCCTCGAGTTGCTCACCGCGGTCGGGCACTCCGGTGGCCCGGTGTCTCAGCAGCTCGTCGCCGACATGGCCACCCACCTAGGGTTTTCGCTGCACTATGTGAATGACCTGCCGCACTCCACCCGGTCGGTCACCGACAAGCGCAACGGACGTATCTATCTGCCGACCGAGCGTTCGGCCTCGCGGGATTCCCGCTCGCCGATCGTGCAGGCCTTCGCGAGCCATCTGTGCGCGCACGAAGAGCCGAAAAATTATGCCGAATTTCTGCGCCAGCGGGTGGAAACCAACTATCTCACCGCGGCGATCCTGCTGCCGGAGCGAGATGCAGTGCGCATGCTGACCGAGGCGAAGACCCTGCGGCGCATCTCGATGGAAGATCTGCGGGACGCCTTCGCGGTCTCCTACGAGACGGCCGCGCACCGATTCACCAACCTCGCTACCGCCCGCCTGGACATTCCGGTGCACTTCATGAAGGTGCACGAGTCCGGCACGATTATCAAAGCCTACGAAAATGACAATGTTCGCTTTCCGAGCGACGCCCTCGGTGCGGTCGAGGGCACCACGGTCTGCCGCAGCTGGACTGCCCGCACCGTGTTCGACGTCGAAGACCGCTTCAGCGCCTGGTACCAGTACACGGACATGCCGGCCGGCAGCTTCTGGTGCACCTCCCGCATTGAAAAGGCCAAGGAAGGCGAGTACTCGGTGAGCGTTGGGGTGCCGTTCGCACACGTGAAGTGGTTCCGCGGCCGCGAGACGGCAAACCGCGCCGTCTCCAAGTGCCCCGATGAGTCCTGCTGCCGCCGGGCTCCCGACAACCTCGCCGGGCGCTGGGCCGGGCAGTCCTGGCCTGCCGCACGAACCCCGACGAGCCTGCTCGCCGCCCTGCCCACCGGAACCTTTCCCGGCGTCGACCAGACCGAGGTGTACGAGTTTCTCGAAGCCCACTCGCCGCGCTAGCGCTGAGGGGCGGGCGCGGGGGAGGGATGGATGCGCATCCGCTCTGAAACAAACAAACCGGAACGTTGTAGGCAATACTTTTAGCTAACATTGTTATGACGTGAAAATGCTGGAGCAAGTGGCTTTTTGCGGTACCACGCACCAGAGATTATCGGTTGGGCTTGTCCCACGCGTCGCCGCTCGTCTCGACCTACTGAAATGCGAGCCGACGATGTGTGACGCTCGCAGTGTGATACGTCGTCTCAATCGTGCCGTGCGGGCGGGACTTCCCTCGGCGGCACCGCCCATGAACGAGCTGCACGATCAGGTCGTTACTCCGTCGCCGGCTGAAACGACCGCGCCCATGCCGTCACACTGGTTTCGCTCCGCGGCACTGCTCGATGTGCGCGGGCTTCAGGTCGCGGCGGCGGCGCACTCCGACGCACCGCGTGTGGTGCAGGGCATCTCGCTCTCCATCACCTGCGGCGAGGTCGTCGGGCTGGTCGGCGATGCGTCTTCCGGTGCTCTCGAGGTCGCCCAGTGCATCGCTGGCGTACTTCCGGCGCCGGCGACCATCCGATCCGGGTCGATACTGTTCAACGGTGTCGAACTGGTCGGGCTGCCGCCACGATCGTTCTCCCGGCTGCACGACGCCCAGGTGGCCTACCTGCCGCGGAGCCCACTCGACGGCCTCGACCCGAACCTGACCGTGGGAACCCAGCTGGCCACACCGCTGCGTTCCGGCGGCGGCCTGTCGAAACCGGCCGCCTACGAACGGTCACTGGATCTGCTGGGCCAGGCCGGCGTGGAGAATCCGGAACACACCTTCACCGCGTACCCGCGCGACGTGTCGGCGACCTTGGCGCAGCGCGTGCATATCGCCAATGCGTTGGCCGGCAGCCCGAATCTGCTCGTGGCCGACGACCCGACCGACACCCTGAACGCGTCGGACAGTTCCGACATTCTTGAGCTGCTGAGCAGATTGCAGCGCGAACGCAAACTGACCATGATCTTCGTGACGCGCTCGGTACGCGTCGCGGCACTGATCTGCAATCGTGTTGCTGTGGTTCGCACCGGTGCGATCGTCGAATACGCGTCGGTCGCCGACCTGTTGGGTTCCCCTAAGCATCCGTACACCCGCGAGCTAATCTACGCGGCCGAAAATGAGTCGCTGGGGAGCCGGGGCTTGTAGATTAGGCGCATGGAGGCACACAACCGGCCAGGCGCACGCGAAGCAATTTTCGCTCAGCTCGTCGACGCCGGCCGCACCGAGCAGGTAACCATTCGCCTCACCGACGCCATCATTCTCGGCGTTCTTGCCCCCGATGAACGCCTGCCGAGCGAATCGGATCTGGCGCGCCGCTTCGGCGTGGCCCTGATCACGGTGCGTGAGGGCCTTGCGGTGCTGCGCGATGCCGGCCTGGTCGAGACTCGGCGCGGTCGCGGCGGCGGCAGTTTCGTGATGAAAGCGGATGCCCCGCACAGCACGCTCGTGCAGGCCCGGCTCCACGGTCTGGCGCAGGTCGACCTCTCTGACATGGCCGTCCATTTCGCGACGATTGTCGAGGGGTGCGCCCAACGGGCTTCGCTGCGCGCCTCAGAACCCGACTCCGACCGCCTCGATCTGTGGCTGCGCGGCGCTGACTTCGCAACGGTCGCCGGGGCTCGCACCAACGCCGGCGGGTTCTACCTGGAGTTGGCCGTGCTCAGCCAGTCCGCCCGACTGGTGCGGGAGCTGATCCGGCTGCAGGCCGAGTTCGGCCCTCTGCTGCTTCTAGGCATGACGGATGCCCGCGCCCGCCGGTCGCTGCTTGCGAGCAACCAGGCCATTGCCGGCGCCGTGCGCGCCAACGACGCAGCCGCCGCCCGGCAGTTCGCGACCGAGCAGGTGCGGAGCCTGGCCGAATGGCTGTTGAACGCGAAAGCCAGAGTCGAACGAGGCGGAGCCTGGGATGCCTGAGATTTCTCAGCTGCCGGAAGTGACGATCTCCGATTGCGCCGCCGCGGTGACTGCCTCGTTCGCGGACGCCTTCGCCGAGCTAGATGGGTGGCGAAACGAACTCGCTGGCGGCGAAACCTCGGTGCGGCCGACAGACCTCGATGCCCACGTGGAGGGGCTCGTGATTCCGGCCCTCACCGGTGCCAGCCCGCTCTTCGTCGGCGCCGGATTCATTGCCGCGCCCGGCTACGTGCACGGCCGGGACATCCACTTTGCCTGGTGGCTGGGCCCGCAGGCCGGCAACCCGCTGCTCGGCAGCAGCAGCGCGGCCACCCGTCTCGACCTCGCCACCCGCGCATACACCGACTACGTGCGCGATTTTCGCACGCTGGAGTGGTACCAGGTGCCGCAGTCCACCAACCAGACCCACGTCACCGGGCCCTACGTCGACCGCCTCTGCACCTGCGAGTACATTTTCACCCTGACCATGCCGGTGCGCATCGGCGAAGGCACCCCGATGCTCGGCGTGGTCGGAGCGGACATCTCCGTGCGCCGTCTCGAGAGCATTGTGCTTCCGCTGTTTCTCGCGGCCGACCGGCCACTCGCCCTCGTCAACGCTGTTGACCGAGTGGTGATCTCCACGGACCCGACCGTACAGGTCGGTCAGCTCGCCTCGCATTCCGGTGGCTCTGTGGCCTGCTCCGGCCTGCCGTTTCGAGTTCTCGTTGGTCCGGACCGGCTGCCTCGTTTTTAATCATCCGTTGCTATATCTTTGACAAACCAGAGTTTGTATCGGCGCCGGTTTTTGAGGTGCCCGACCAGTGAAGGATAAAGCCTATGACCAGCTACGCAGTCATCAACCCGGCCACCGGGGAGACAGTCAAGACCTACGACACAATCTCGGATGCCGACCTCACCGCCGCCATCACCACGGCAGACGACGCCCACACCTGGTCGCGCTCCATCAGCGTCGAAGAGCGCGCGGCCCTCGTGCGCCGCGTGGCCGAACTGCACGTCGAACGCCGCCAGGAGCTTGCCGACATCATCGTGCGCGAAATGGGTAAGCCCGTGGAGCAGGCCCTCGGTGAGGTCGACTTCAGCGCCGACATCTACGCCTACTACGCCGACAACGCGGTGGAGCTTCTGAAGGACGAGACCATAAGCCTGCTCGCCGGCGAGGGCTCCGCGCTCATCCGCCGCAGCTCGCTTGGCGTGCTTCTCGGCATCATGCCGTGGAACTTCCCGTACTACCAGGTTGCCCGTTTTGCCGGACCAAACCTAATCATCGGCAACACCATCCTGCTCAAGCACGCCGAGCAGTGCCCCGAATCGGCCGCCGCGATCGCGCAGATCATGCTCGACGCCGGTTTTCCGGTGGGGGCCTACACGAACCTCTACGCTTCCCATGATCAGATATCCACGGTCATCGCCGACAAGCGCGTGCAGGGTGTCTCGCTCACCGGCTCGGAGCGCGCCGGAGCGGCGATTGCGGAGATCGCCGGACGCAACTTGAAGAAGGTCGTGCTCGAGCTCGGCGGCTCAGACCCGTTCATCCTGCTATCCACCGACGACCTCGATGAGACCGTCGGCGCCGCCGTGGCTGCTCGCCTCGACAACAACGGCCAGGCCTGCAACGCGGCCAAGCGCTTTATCGTCATCGAGGAGCTGTACCAGCCTTTCTTGGATAAGTTCACGGCGGCAATCAATGCCGTCGAGCTGGGCGACCCGACCAAGGACGGCACCGGACTCGGGCCACTTTCCTCGAAAAAGGCCACCGAAACTCTCACCGAGCAGGTTGCGCGCGCTGTGGCTCAGGGTGCCACCCTCGTCACGGGCGGAACCTCTGAGGGCAACTTCTACGCCGGAACCGTGCTCACCGACGTATCGCCCGGCTCCGATGCCTTCCACGAAGAGTTCTTCGGCCCGGTCGCACAGATCTTCAGCGTTCCCGACGAGGCCGCCGCAGTCGCACTGGCCAACAACACCCCGTTCGGCCTGGGGTCCTACGTCTTCACCACCGACCCGGAGCAGGCACTGCGCGTGGCCGACGGCATTGAGGCTGGCATGGTGTTCATCAATTTGGTCGGTGCCGACGGTGCCGAGCTGCCCTTCGGTGGCGTCAAGAGGAGCGGCTCGGGGCGCGAACTGGGCCGTTTCGGCGCTGACGAGTTCGTCAACAAGAAGATGATCCGCATCGGCTGACCCAGCCCCAGCTCCAGCCGCTCCGCGGATGCACGCATCGTCGGGTCGAACCGAACCCGACCGGGACAAGCGGCGGCGGGTTGCTTGCGGGGTGACGAGTTCAAGGTTTGAGCTGAGGGGCAAGTGACCGGCTGCCGCCGCGACGCACGCACGCCCGCCCGCCCGCCT